>NZ_JBVIBD010000029.1:68995-88934 GCF_055573595.1 Streptomyces sp. NPDC030165
TGTCCGGTGGGGGACGTTACCCCGGGGGGGGGACGCTTCCCGGGGGGCGTCCGTTTGACGGAAAAACAACCACCCCCCCTCACCCCCCCGGGGTGGGGGTGCCCAGGGGCCGTGGCTGTTCGTCTCGGTGCGCGGATCAGACGCCTGACGTGGCCGATTTCCTCCGCGCGTATAGCTCTGCCAGTGCGGCCTGGCGTCGTTCGTACGCCTCCACGTCCTGCGGCTCCAGCGGAACCTGGGGACCGCGGAACTCGGAGACCGTGCCGTCCCAGCGGGGACGGCACTGGTTGTTCGCCATCTCCACCGTCTCGCCGCCGCGCTGGGTCCACTGCGCCTTGCAGCCAGCCGGTGCCGACTGCTTGCGGGCCTCGCGGCGAGCAAGCTCCTCATTGCGTACGAGGACGTAGCGGTGGGCGAGGACACCTCCGTGCGTGCAGTGCTGGCCGGTGCCGCATCGCATGCATTCCTCGATGTGGGTGAGATAGGCCTGCCGAGCCGTCTTCAGGGTGACTCCCGCGTGGATACGGGCGACCGGGGCGACCGGAGCCGGAAGCGGCTTGGGGAGCACCTTGGTGGCACGACGGGACGCGGTGGTCGGGACCGCCTCGGTCAACCTCGTACGCCACGCGTCGACCGCAATGTCGATGGTGACCCGGCGGTTACTCCCAGGGGAGCAACGGCGCGGCGCGGTGGTGCCGGCGCGGCTGACGTGGTGCGGGACCAGTTTCGGGGTGCCCAGCATGCCGGTAATCGGGCACCAGCAGGAGCAGTCGGGGCAGACCACGTGCTCCTTGCCAGGGGTCAGGTCGATCTCATTGACCTTGAGGCCGGAGGCGACGATCGCCGGGCGGTGGTTGACCGCCTTGGTGCGAGTTTTGCGGCGGCGCTTCCGGGCCGTCGGCATCGTGGACGTCATCGTCATGAGGACTCCCATGTCAGGGCTGGGGGAGGGAGCGTCGCGGTGCTCTCTCCGCCCGTCAGGCCACACAGGTAGACCCCGGCATCCTGACGAGCGGACAACGCATCTGCGCTGCGACGTGCAGCAGGAGCCAGACAGCCAGGGGACTGACCCGGGGGATTTGGTGGAGCCATCAACCCCGGCCCTCCCCGTCAAGGGGAAGGGGCATCCTGCGGTGGTGCTCTTCTGAGGAACCGACGTTCCGGCTCCCTCATCCGACGCCGCCCGAGGGCGGTTCCGGGTGGGGGAGCCGGGCCCGAAAGCCCGGCGAAAGTGCAGTGAAGCTCAGATGCGGACCTTCACCCACTACCCGCCAGTGGCGATGGCCGCCCTGGCGAGGTGTGCTTCGAGCGCCTCGGGCGGAATGCGGATCGCTCCGCCGCGGGTCTTGGTGCCCTTCTGTCGTGGACGGCCGCTGCGGACCGCCTCGAGTTCACCGTCTTTGATCAGCCGGTAGACCGTGGCGGGGTGCACGCCGAGGGCGGCGGCGACTTCTTTTACGCGCAGCATGACGACCTCGCTTCGATCGGGCGCGCTCTCCATGAGCACAGAACTACTGTACTCATCAAACCAGTACAGTTGCAATAGCTTCAGATGCTCCTTGCCGTACTGACTCAGTTAGCAAGGCGATATAACCTGGGCGTACGGGGACCGCGATCAAGGAGGGGCGTATGGCGGGGGAGCGGACGCGCAAGTCATCCCCGCGCTTCACGCGCGAGCCGGGCCGTGGCCACAGCGAAGACCTCTCGCGCCGAGAAGCCGAGCGTGCCACGCTGCCGCTTGGCAGCCCTGTTGGGTCCTGGCGCGGCTCGCCGTTGACCGAACCAGCCTCGCAACACCCATGACCATGAAGACGCAGGGGCGCCCGCACTACCGGATACGGATCAGCTGAATGGCGAGACCACATGAGGACACCCGGCCCAGCCACAAACAGATCGCTGCCGAGCTGCGTGCCCTGATTCTGTCCGGAGACATGGCACCGGCAAGCAAGGTTCCGTCCGTCCGTGACCTGATCACTAAGTACGGCGTCGTCAACCAGACGATCCAGCGCGCTCTGAAGCTCCTCAAGGACGAGCAGCTCCTTGTCGGCAAGGCTGGCGCGGGCGTCTTCGTCTCGGGAACGACTCAGCAGGTCGTCGATCCCGCCTCGTACATGCCTCCCTCTCCAGAGGGTGCGCCGTACAGCTGGATCACTGAATCCGCGAAGCGCAAGCGGCAGGCGAGCACCGCGCTCCTCAATGTCACCGAGGACGAACCGCCGGCTCAGGTGGCGGAAGTCTTCGGCCTCGACAAGGGCAGCACCGCGGTCTTGCGCTGCCACCTCATGCTGCTCGATGGGGAACCGGCCGAGCTTGTTCACTCCTACTATCCAGCGGACATCGCCCACGGCACAGCGCTGGTCCATCGGCGCCCCATCAAAGGCGGCGCCGCAGCTCTCCTCGCCGAGATGGGCAACCCGCCGAAGAACGCCGTCGACCGAGTGTCCGTACGCGTTCCAACCCCCGAGGAAGTGCGTCTCCTGGAGCTCCCCGAGGACGTACCCGTCCTGCGGACGTTCCGGATCGTCACCACGGACACGAAATTGCCCATCGAGGTCTCGGTGATGGTCAAGGCCGGACACCTGTACGAGCTGCAGTATCGAGTGCCCCATCAACCGTGAGCTTGTTGCCCCATCTCGCATCTTGGCTCCTCCCTCCACGTGACCATTTGCCTCATCTGCCTCAACTGCTTAATCCCTACGGTCTGATGAGGGAGCATGACCACACGAGGTCCAGCAGCGGCCTGGTCCCGGACCAGTACCGGACATGAAGAGGACCGCTGCCGGACCAGGGGCTCTGCTCTGCTGCATTACCGACGTCTGCGGATGACACTCGGAATGCAGAGCGCTGAAACGTGACTCGGGAGGACCGGTGGCCGGCAACGCGCGCCAGGGAGATCCACGCACCCTGCTGGAGTGCTTACTGCGCGAGCAGCCAAAGACGTACGACGAGGTCGTACAGGACTTCGGGAACCTCGCCGCAGAGCTAGGGGAGAACGTCACCCTGAGCTCGCGGCACCTTCGCCGCCTCGCAAGCGGGCAGCGCGCCGGCACCACTCCCGTCATGCGCCGTGTTCTGCAGAACATGTTCGGAAAGCCGCTGGATGAACTCCTGGCTCCGTGGAACGGGCCGCTGCCAGCGGCGGATGGACCCAAGGGGCTGGTCCTCCCCACCAGCCGACCTACGGCGGACAAGGAGCTAATCGCAATGGCAGCGCAGCGAGCCAAAAGCTTCGCCCTCGCGGCAGGGCAGACCGACCTCACTCCGGATGTCCTGGACCAGGTCCACGCAGATGTCCAGCGGCTGGCTACGGAGTACCCGCAGCAGCCCCTGACCGAGCTACTCCCCGATCTCCTCACCACCCAGGACACCCTGTTCACGCTGCTCGAGCAGCAGCGTCGTCCTGCACAAGCGCGCCAGCTTTACTTCCTCGCCGGCGTGACCGGTGGGCTGCTGGCCAAGGCCAGCCACGACCTCTCCGATCCCCATGCTGCGCTCACCCAGGCCCGCACTGCATTCGTCTGCGCCGACAACGCCGACCACAACGGCCTTCGCGCGTGGATCCGCGGCCTTCAGAGCCTCGTTTCGTACTGGGCGGGCCGTACGCGGGAATCTGTTCGCTATGCCCAGTCGGGGGCCGAGTTCGCGGCGAACAACACGTCCAGCGTGTGGCTGCCCGTTAGTGAAGCCCGCGCCTGGGCCGCGCTCGGAAATGCCAACGCGACCCGCTCCGCGATCGAGAGGGCCGAAGCCGCCTGGGAGTCTGTTCAGGAGGACGAGGTCGATGAACTCGGCGGTCTCTGTGCTTTCGGCCGGGCACGCCAGCTCTACTATGCGGCCGAAGCTCTGTCCTGGCTCCCGTCCCAATCCGCCACTGCGACCGACTACGCGCAGCAGGCGGTGGGAGCGTATGAGGACGCCTCCTCACCGGAGTGGGCCTTCGGCGACCAGGCCGGCTCTCGCAGTGCCCTGGCCATTACCCGGATCCAGATGGGCGAACTCGAAGGCGCGGCCGAGGCCGTTTCCCCCGTCCTCGACCTGGTGCCCGAGCAGAGGATCAACGGCATCATCACCTGCACTCAGCGCGTCCACCGCGCCCTGCGTGACTCGCCTCTCGCCGAGGCTGGTTCGGAGCTGCAGGAACAAATCGAAATGTTCACCCGTACTCCCCTCAAATCCCTCCCCCGTTAGGAGAGTCTGTTGACGTACCCGATCCGCATCGTCGGAAGCCAGGTGGTCCTGCGCGAGTTCACCCTGGAAGACATCGACGATGTCCTCGGGATCGTCGGGGACGACAAGGTCACGGCGTGGCTGTCCTTCGACAGCCGCGACCGCGCCCAGGCCGCCGCCATGATTAAGGGGACGCTCGAACGTGCCCAACAGGAGCCGCGAACCGAGTTCTACCTCGCCGTGGCTAAACCTGCTGACGAAACACGCGTGATCGGGTTCGCACGGATCGGCTTGGCTGGTGTCAAGGCCGGGAAGCTTGGCTACGCCATCGCTGCCACGGAGTGGGGACACGGGTACGCAACCGACGCCGCCCGTGCGCTCACCTCGTACGCCTTCGCCGAGCTGGGGCTACACCGCATCAGCGCTGCCATCGGGCCGGACAACACAGCCTCGATCACGCTGGTGGAGAAACTTGGGTTCACCAAGGAAGGCGTGCTCCGCGATCACGTGTACACGAACGGCGCCTGGCGCGACAGCGTCCTGCATTCCGTGCTCGCCCACGAATGGAATGCCCACTAAAGCGACATTACGACGACCACGCGCCAGAGTAAGCAATCCGAGTGGGCGCAGCAAGCAACCTCCACATTGCAACTGTGCCACCTAAATGAGTACGGTTGCGCAGGAGTGTCGGAGCATCACCCCGAGGCTAGAGGGGGTTCATAGCCGTGCAGCAGGAAGTCCTCAAGGCGTTCCGTTTCACGCTGGATCCTCGTCCTGCCCAAGTGGAGGTGCTGCTCCGGCACGCCGGCGCAGCGCGGTGGGCGTTCAATCACGCGCTGGGGATGAAGGTGGCCGCCCACAAGGAGTGGCGGTCCCAGGTCCAAGCACTCGTCGACCAGGGGGTGCCGGAGGCGGAGGCGCGGCGGCGAGTGAAGGTGCCGGTGCCGTCGAAGCCTCAGATCCAGAAGCACCTGAACCTGATCAAAGGCGATTCACGCAAGGGCGGCCTGCCGGAGGGCGCGCTGGGGCCGGAGCGGCCGTGTCCGTGGTGGCATGAGGTGAACACGCACGCGTTTCAGTCGGCGTTCATCGACGCGGACCGGGCGTGGCAGAACTGGCTCGCCTCTCTGGCTGGGAAGCGGGCCGGCCGCGCGGTGGGCTATCCCCGGTTCAAGAAGAAGGGCCGCTGTCGGGATGCGTTTCGGCTGCATCACGATGTGAAGCGGCCCGGGATCCGGCCGGTGGGGTACCGCAGGTTGCGGCTGCCGACGGTGGGTGAAGTGCGGCTGTGCGACTCCGCGAAGCGTCTGGTGCGGCTGCTGGATCGTGGCCGTGCGCAGGTGCAGTCGGTGACTGTCTCGCGGGGTGGGCATCGCTGGTATGCGTCGGTGCTGTGCAAGGTCGTCGTTGAGCTGCCCGGCAAGCCGACGAAGGCCCAGGCCCGGCGCGGCACTATCGGTGTCGATCTCGGCGTGAAGTACCTCGCCGCGCTCTCCCAGCCCCTCGATGCGAGGGTGCCGGAGAGCCGGTTCGTGGACAACCCGCGGCACCTTATGAGGGCTGAGAAGCAGCTCGTGAAGGCGCAGAAGTCCCTGTCCCGGACGCAGAAGGGCTCGGCACGCCGACAGAAAGCGCGGCATCGTGTCGGCCGCCTGCACCACGAGGTGGCAGTGCGACGGGCCACGGCGCTGCACGCGATGACCAAACAGCTCGCGACCCGGTTCTCGACGGTGGCGGTGGAGGACCTGCACGTCGCCGGGATGACCCGCTCCGCCCGCGGCACCCGTGACACCCCCGGCAAGCGGGTCCGGCAGAAGGCTGGGCTGAACCGGGCAATCCTTGACGCCGCGCCCGGTGAAGTTCGCCAGCAGCTCACCTACAAGACCCGCTGGTACGGATCGAAGCTCGCGGTCCTGGACCGCTGGTTTCCCTCCAGCAAGACCTGCTCCGCGTGCGGATGGCAAAACCCACGCCTGACGCTCACGGACAGGACGTTCCACTGCGGCGGCTGCGGACTGGCGACGGACCGGGACGAAAACGCAGCCCGGAACATCGCCCGCCACGCCGTGATCTGTGATCTGCCTGTCGCCTCTGACACAGGGGAGACACGAAACGCTCGCCGAGCACCTGTAAGACCTCTCGTCCCGCAGGGCGGAAGGCGTAGTGCGCTGAAGCGAGAAGACACCGAGCCTCCGGGCGCGGTGCCACCCCAGCGGAGTGACCCGCTGGCGTCCCCGGCCACGCTGGGCACGCAGTCGCGTGAGTAAAAAGCCCACGTCACCAAGTGTCTAGTCCACGCGCACGAGGGACGGTCGGTCTCGACATGGTCAGGCTACGCCGCACCATCGTCTGGCCCACCCGCACAGGGGACGGCCGACCAGTCGGCACGAGTACCGGCGCAACGACTCGCCGATACGGCTGACTGCCGCATTTCACCGGAAGGAGGACGTTCCAGGTGTTACTCCTCAACGTAGGCGATCAGGATGACCGTCTCGCTGAACGCTACCTGCCGGTCGAGGAGCACGAGGCGGGACATGTTCCCGGACTGTATCCGCCGCCTTCGGTGTGCTCGGGCCCTGACGGGGGCCTGTTTCTACGGCTGACGAGGTGCTGCGGCGAAGGGGCGAGCAAGGTGGTCGGGCTTCTTGGGTTCGCCTTGCCTCGGCACCTCCCTGGCGGTGGTGGAGCCGACCGGATCGAGAGCTGCGAGGGCGGCCTGCAGGGTGGGTTCGCTTGCCGACCAGCCTCGGGGGATGGTAAGGCGCAACCGCTGGTGAGGCTCTTGCCCGATGCGTTTGGGCCGGCAGTCGAGTACGGGTACGAGCCCGTACTCCGTCCGGTGCAGGAGCACGGGGCGGCCGGCGCTGACCATGGTGATCAGCTCTTGGCGTGCGATGGGTCCGAGGGTCTGCTCGCGGGGGCGTCGTTTGTCGCGTCGGGTTCCGGTGACGACGAGTCCGTCGAGGGTCTCGGCGAGGGCGGCCCACTGCGCGTGGTAGTCCGCGGCCGGGTCGAAGGCGTCCTGGTAGGTGAGGAGTTCGCTGCCGGTGGGGAGCGCTGCGCGGATGGTGTCGATGCGGTGCTGCCAGCTGGGGCGCGTGAGGAATTCGGGGGGCGCGCTGAGGTACACGCGAACCGGGGTCCCGGGGGTGCGGCCGGCTGCGATCTGGTGCATGGCGCGTACGTACCCGCGGCGTCTGGCAGGTGTGGCGTAGCTGGTGATCGGCTGGTCGGGCGTGTCCATGGTGATCATCATGCCGTGGGTGGTTGCGGGGCGGGGGAGAGGCCGCCGGTGAATGTGGAGTTGTCGGTGTGTCAGGAGCCTACGGGGGCACAGCGACACGGTATGCGGTGCGTTCCCTCAGGAGTGTGCTGTGGGGGTAGAGTGATCTCGAATATCCCCTATACAGACTTGAGCCCCGCAGCCTTGAGCAAGCTGCGGGGCACCACGCGACCTAAAGTCGAAGGAGGTCACGTCGTGGTTCAGGGTACCCGTACCCTCCAGCAGGCACACACCAAGGCACCCGCCGTAGCAGCGACGCAGACGTCGCTCCGGCTGGGTGTCTTTTCTGCTCTTCCGCACCGGTCCGCGTGCGGGCACACCGCTTCCGCGGAGGTTGAGATGAGTTAGGTCTACTGGGCGGCCTTGCCGCCCTGGCCGCTGGGTGTTGGCGCACCCGTCGCGGCCTTCATGTCACGGCTCGGTTTGGCGACCGGGCCGGGGCCCTGATCAGACGGTTGGCGCCGGCTGATCGGCCGAAATATCAGGTTCTCCCCAGAACCAGCCCTACCGAAGTGGGGCTTTGTCGTACCCACCCCTAGGAGTGAGGACGTACCCATAATGCAGCATCGCGCTGCCCTAGGCCAGCAGCCCCATGCCCAAATGGCGTGTAACGCGCCACCCCCACCCACAAAATGCCCGTTTTGTCCGATCGTGCGGTCGGTTTTCGCTGTGCCGCGCGCGGCGGCGGTACGGGCTGTGCCCGTCGTCGGCCGGCGTGGGTGGTGGCGCCGGAGCGTGCGAGCGGTGGTTCGGCGGACCTCTCCGGCGGCGGCCCCGGTGCCCCGGTGTTCCCGCCAGGCGGGACCGGTCCGCAACACGGTGATTCGCGGGACGGGAGCGGCGGCTCGCGGAAATCTATCCACAGGCGCAGCGGGTGAAGGTCGGCAGATGACGACCTTGACCTCCGTCTTTCCTGCTCTGAGCCCGTCCGTCAGGCCTCGGCCGACGTCCGTACGCCTGTCCGTTGTGGCGGGGGTGTGCCGGTGAGCGCGGCTGCGGCGGTGGCCGCGTTCGAGTTCCGTGTGCCGGAGCCGCGGCGTAGGCGTACGCGTCTGGGGCCTGTTCCGGCTCAGGGCGAGCGGATGTCGAAGCGTGCGGCGGGGCATCCGTTGGCGCTGGGCAGGCATGCGCGTGCGCGACTGCGGGGCGCGGTACGCGCGCTGCTGGACGTCCCCGGTCTGGAGGGTGTGCCGGATGCGGTGCGTCTGGCGGTGCTGGTGCTGGCGTCGCGGACGCCGTCGGAGACCGGTGTGGTGGAGATCCGTACATCGGAGCTGGGTCGGTGGCTCGGTCTGTCCGCGTCGTACGTCGCCTCCGCGGTGCTGCCGGTGCTGCGTCGTTCGGGCGTGGTCTCCGTCGATACGGCGGAGGGCGAGTTCGGCCAGGACGACGGACTGGAGTGCCGGGTGCTGCCGCTGTGGGCGGCGCAGGACGTGGTCGGGCATCCGCTGAACCTGTCGAAGAAGGAGTACGCGACGCTGCTGCGGCTGATGGAGGCCGTGATGGCGCCGGGCTGGACGCACCGGGACGGCCGGGTGACACCGGCCGGGCTGCTCGGTTCGCGTACCGGCCGGGGCGCGGCGACGGACCGTTTGGCGCTGCTGCTGCTGGTGCTGGAGGCGCGGGAGACCGGGCGGGTGCGGCAGTGCGGCGGTGCGGTGGACATCCGGCGCGGCCGGGCGGCGGCGACGGTGGCGCGGCTGCTGGGCTGTAAGGCGTCGGCGGGGGAGCGGGTGCTGGAGCGCTTGGAGGCCCGGGGGCTGGTGCGCCGGGTGCGGGTGCAGACCGCATCTGATCTCGCTCACCGTACGCGGCTGGTGGTGCCGGCGGTCGCCGCCGCGCACGGCCGCACGGCGGCCGGCGTCGTCCGGGAGGACCGTGCGGAGGACCGGAAGTCCGACTCTTCAGACCCCGACGTTGCGGCAGGGGCAGGTGGGACACCGGAGACGGAGACGGATTCGCAGGTCAGCGGGGCGCCTGTGGCGGATGAGGCTGGTGTTGCAGAGCCCGACGCTGCGGCAAGCCTTCACGCTGACCACCCTGGTGTGGTTACTGAGGTGGGGGAGTGTGCAGGTGTTGGTGGGTTTTCCGGCTACGGCCGTGTGGGGTGCGGTGATCTGCCGGGACGCGCGGGTGCGCGCGAGGACCGGTCAGCGGACGACCAGGGTGGTGCCCGGCTGCGGCTTGCTGGCGGTATGGGCGGCCCGCTGCGCGGGGACAAGCCGAACAGTCTTCCCGTCCCCATCCCTCAGCAGAACGGACAGCCCCAGGCGGCCGTAGCGGGCCAAGCCTCGACCGAGACCCCCTCGGCGGGGCAGGAGCATGCGCGTATGTCCCGCACCAGGTCCGGTCTGGGGTGCGCCAGCGGTCCGCGGGGGAAAGTTCCGCGGCCGCGCGGCGACCTCGAAGCGGTCCTGGAGCCGGTGCGGGTGCTCTGGGACCGGCTGGACCGTGCCGGTGCCCGCCGCCTGGTCGAACAAGCGGTCCGCCGTGAACTGCGCTACGCCGCGGGCGTCGTCGGCCCGGACCGCGCCGCCGGGGTCCTGGCCGCGCGGCTGACGCGGCGTCTGGCGGCCCAGGCCGGCGGGCCGGACGCGGTGACCGACCCGGTCGGCTGGCTGCTCGGCCGCGGCC
Organism: Streptomyces sp. NPDC030165; assembly: GCF_055573595.1. Lineage (NCBI taxonomy): Bacteria > Bacillati > Actinomycetota > Actinomycetes > Kitasatosporales > Streptomycetaceae > Streptomyces > Streptomyces sp. NPDC030165. The sequence continues at coordinate 79,080 of NZ_JBVIBD010000029.1, forward strand.
TGCCCCGCTCCAGCCAGTGCTTCGACGCCCGCTGCGACGAGGGCACCCTGATGCACACCGGCGACGCGTGCGAACGCTGCGTCGACCTGCTCACCGACCGGCGCCAGCGCCGTGCCCGCGTCGCCGGTCAGGTCCGCGCCGAGCTGCCCGATGCCGACTCCGAGACCCGTCGGCAGGCGGTGGAGGGTCGGCTGCGTGACGTGGTGGCCGCGGACTTGGCCCGGGATGAGCAGCGCCGTCGGCAGGCCGTCGAGGCCGAGGCCGCTCGTGCGACGGCCGCGCTGCGCGCCCAGGCCGAGGCGGAGATCGCCGAGCAGGCTCGGCGGGCACGGCCGTGCCAGGGGTGCGGGGCACCGGAGGCAGGCGGTCTGTGCCCGGTGTGCCGCGACGGCCAGGCCGTGGAGAACCACCTGGACGAAGCGATGCTCTGCGCGACCGCCGCCACCGCCGACCTCGACGACCCGGCCGACATCGAGGCCGTACGTAGCCAGGTGGTTGCCGAGGTGCGTGAGGAGATCCGCCTCAAGTGTCAGCAGGCCCGCGCCGCCGGCGGCACCGAACGCACCTTGGCCGTGATGGCCCGGCTTACTGCGGAGAGCGCCGCCGCCGACTACCGCGCCTCAGCCCTGGCCCTGCTCGCGCGCTTCCCCGAAGCCGACACCGAGGCCCGCATGGCCTACGAGGCGACGATGCGCTCCCGGCACCGCTACCCGACCCGCCAGGCCGCGAAGGCCGCCGCTGCCCACGCTGCCCAGCAGGCCCGGCACGCCACCGCTCGCCACCTGTTCAAGACCCGTACCCAGATCCTGCGCAGTATCGAGGCTCGGTCCGGGCAGCTCGCGGGCCAGCGGCCGGCACTGGATGCGTATGCGGCGGCCGCGGCGCGGGTGCGCGCCGCACAGCAGGCGCCCGGGTCCGCACCGGCGGCTGACGCTCCCGTGCGGACCCGGGAGAACGCCTCGGCCGGCTACCGGCGCGCCCTGGCCGCGCACACCACCGCGGTGCGGCAGTGAGCCGGCCTGAGGGAGCATCCCCGGCAGCGCGGGCGGCGCGGAGGCGGCGTCCCGGGAGACGGGCCGCATCCGGCTGCGGGCAGCGCAGAGCATCCCATCAGCGGTCGCACACCTGGCGTCGCCGTGTGGTCCGTAGGGCATGTGCGGCCGGGCGGGGCGGGAACGGCGGAACCGGGCTTCGCATGGGGTGGGCCGTGATGGAGTTTCGTGATCGAGCAGAAGGCAGTGGGGTGTGTGATGGCGGCTAAGGCGTTTTCGTGCAAGTGGCCGGCCGATGATGCGGAGGCCCGGAAGGGGCTGGAGGGGCTGGCGTTCGGTCTGCGGCTGGGCGGGATCAGGGCGTGGGTGGTGTACGACGCGGCTGATCACACGTATCAGTTGTTCGTCCCGGCCCGGCGGCACTGTGCGGCGTGTGACGCCCGGGTCACTGCTCCTCGTCGGTGAACGGCAGGGCGTCCTGTGCGTAGATGCGGCGTTCGTAGCTGGTGTTGAGCTCCCAGACGGCGAGGAAGACGCGGGGCAGCTTTTCGGGGCGCAGGCTCTTGGAGCAGACGGGGCGGTGGGCGATACGGCAGTACGCCGGCGGGGAGGCACCGACCCAGTTGACGGCGGCCCCGTCGTCGCAGACGACCCAGCGGCGGCCTTCGGGGACATCGCGCGCGGCCGGCCGGATGTCGGGTTCGAGGAGGATCCAGTGGCCGTATCCGGTCGGGAAGCGGTCTTGTTCACGCCCGCACGCGCGGCAGAGTGGTGGTGCGGGCGGGGCGGGCGCGTCGGCGTCTTCGGCTTCGGCCTGCCGGTGGTCGACGCCGGCTTCGGTGCGGCCCAGCAGGTGCTGCACAGCGCGCCGAACGGGTCTCCGCGCCAGGTAACGCCGACGTCGGCGGTACTGCAGCCTCGGCAGGTGCGCGGTTCGGACGTGTCCCCCATAACCGCAGGGTGACGGCGGCACGGCGGGGCTGCCAGATAGCTCTTGGCCAGGCGCGCCGGAGTGCGGAGGCATCTGGTGGTGACGGTGCCGGCACGGCGGACTGCTTACGGCAGGAGGGCAGTTTCACTCGGGCGCGTCGGCGCCGGCTTGCCACTTGCGATGGGTTGCCGCCCGGCGGCGGTGCTTACGCTCGCAGCTGTAGCAGACCCAGCCTTCCTCCACCGGGAGGACGGTGCCGTTGCGGCAGCCCGTCACCGCGCAGTCGGTCCGCTGCGGGCTGAACTCCAGCCGGAAGGGGTCTTCGTGCCGCGGCGCGGGCACCAGGTCGGCCGGACGGCGATGCAGGATGTGCGTTCCGTGCCGGACGGGGTCGAAATGGACCCACTCGGCCGGGAGCGCGTCGGTGACGCTGTTGGGCGGCCAGTGATTGGGACAGCGCTGCCGGATCCACCGCTGCAGGCTGGAGAAGTCCAGTACGTGCACGGTCCATACCCACATCGTGTCTCCGGCCGCCAGCACGCGCTGTCCTTCGCGCCCTCGCGGAGTGGGGATGTCCACTTCTTCCCAGCCGCCCTCTCCGGGCTGCCCGGCCAGCACTGCTGTGTCGCACCGCTCGTCCGTGGTCCCGGCGGCGCGTGCGACGCACCTGAGCGCATCCACGGTGGTGGGGGCCAGCCAGAGGCTGGTGGCGTGCCGCACCACGTGGCGTTGCGCACCGTCTTCGATCTTGATGTGCTGCTCGGCGACCTCGGTCTCGTCCGTGCCCTGGACTCGCGGGGTGAACAGCCCCGCATTGATCGCGTTGCGTGTCGCGACCCCCAGTCGGCGGCGGACGTCGTTCAGGTCCTCGTCGTCGTCCTGGTGCTCGGCCGTCGGGCACACCACCGGGTGCGGCAGCCGGCACCGGTCCAGTCCGCCGTCGCCGCGGTAGGCCACTCCGCCCTGGATGTGCCACCGGTACCGTTCGGGGAGCCGGGCGGAGGGCAGCTCAACCGTCAGCATGGGGATGCGCCCGCCATCGAACCGGTCGAAGTACTCCATCGGATGCCCGCAGTACACGCACTGTGCCTGCGCGTTGGCCCGCAGTTCCTGCGAGGCGTTGCTGCCCCAGACCCGCATGTTCCGCGGCATATGCGGTCGACGCGGCGTGCCGTCCCAATGGAAGCCCGAACTCTGCTGATGGCCCGTCATGGCATAGATATACGCCAGAAAGCCTCTCCAGGCGGTCGAAATCGCAATGCGAGACCGGGACAGCATTCACGGACGCAGGTGGACCGCGGCCGTCGGCAGGAGGCCACGGAGGTAGAGGATCTTGCCGTCCTGGAAACGGCTGCACCCCCGAGCACCAGCGCGAGGGCGTGTGACGAAGCCGTGATCAGGCGGACGGAGCAATGAACCGGCAGTACGAGGGTTCCAGGAGCAGGGGGCAGGAGGCCCCCACCTTGACCCGGGGGGACTTCAGGACGCGTACGGTGGCTTCCTTCGCGTGCGGGCCGCTGGTCCAGTAGATGCCGTTGCGGTGGAGCTCCAGCACTGTCTCGGCGCCCTGTGCCACTGCCGAGGGAACGTGCTGGATGCTCATCTCCTCGCCCTCCTCGTCGGTGAGGGCGCGCGCTGTCACCAGGACAGGGACCTGGTATTCCTCGGCGATCCGCTGGATCTGCGACATGCTGCTCGCCAGGTCAAGGCCGTCGTCGGTGATCTGGCTGAAGTGCTGGACGGTGTCGAGCACCCACAAATCCAGCGTGCTCCGGTCGCCGGCCGCGGCGATACGGCCCGCCTTGAAGTACTTCTCTACCGGCTCTTCCGACTTTCTGTCCTGGGTGTAGAGCTTGAGCCGGCTGACTTCTTCGACGGAGCGTGCCTTGAAGTCCTCCCAGCCGCCTGGCGGTTCCTCCCGCCGCGCGAGATCGAAGCCGTACTTGGCTGCCACGATCTTTTCCCGCATGTCCCGCTTGCTGAGCTCGCCGCAGGTGAACAGTACGCTCCGTCCCTGTTCGGCGTGGTGCAGGGCAATGTTCAAGGCCATCGTCGACCTGCCCGCCGTGGGCAAGGAAACCAGCGCGGTGACTGATCCCGGCTCGAACCTGAACAGCTCGCTGGCCTTCGGCCAGGGGGCATCATCGTCCGGTGCCGCAGTGGCCCAGGGGTGCGCCTGCGGCCCGGTCGGATCAGGCTCTGGTGCATCGGGTCCCTGGGCATCGGCTGCGGCCGGCCAGGCGTGTACCGGCGGCTGAGCCTGCCGAGCCGGTTTCTCCATCATGTCGGCCTGCCACATGACCTTGCTGAAGAACACCTCGCCGATAGCCGAGAGCGGCAGGTTCCACGGTCGGCCGAAGGGCTTGACGTCCCAGCCGTTGGCGCGTGCCCGGTCGGCGGAGGCGCTGATCCGGCCGACGGTGCTGTTGGCGGCCTGCCGCTTGTTCACCCCGCCGCGCTGGTAGTAGGCCGCGGAATCCTTGGCCGCCCGGTAGATGAAATTGAACACCTGCCCGAGGCTGAAGGTGGCGAGCGCGTCTTCCAACGCGGCGCGGGTGCCCTCGCCCTGCTTCATCTCAAGGTGATGTTCGCCCAGCTTCATGTCGAGGTAGGCAGCGGCGTCGGCCAGGGCCAGCTCGCTCCACAACTTCTGCCACTGATCCAGCCAGGGAGCGGGCCAGGGCCCCTCCCGGAAGACGCGGTTGAGCGCGCCCAGGAGCCGCGGGGCCCGATCGGCCAAAACATCCTCCGGCCCGAGCAGGTGATAACTCACCCGGCCGAGATAGAAGGTGCCCTCAACCTTGTCCCCGTCCGTCACGAAGGCATTGGGATGGGAATCCGGGTGCGGCTGAATCGTCTGCAGGTCGGCGTGCAGCAGACGGCGCTCATAGTCCCAGCGCAAAGTGTCAGGCGCCCAGCGGCGCTCCTTGGGCCAGATGTCCGACGGGGTGGTGAGCCCTGCGTCCTCCACCGCGGGGTCACTGAACAGAGCGTGCAGAGCAACGGCCTGGAAGAGAGTAAGGTCAGCCGGCTCCAGCGGAGCATCACAGTAGACGGGAAACGCTTCCCGGATCTGCTTGCGGCGCCGCGCGTCCCGCTCTGCTGCCGTTCGGGCACGCTCGGCCTCCACCGCCGCCCGGCACGAGCCGCACTGGGTATTGCCCTGACGGATGACCTGCCCGAACTCGGTGCGGTTGGCCACCTCGTAGGGTCGTTCGCACTGGGGACAGATCACGTCCATGACGAGAGCCCGCCCGCAGGTCTGCACGATGCGGGTCATGTCCTGCGGCTTCAACCCGTGGGCTTCTCGCACAGCGGCGACGGTCTGCACCCAGGACTCCGCGTCCTCCGCAAGATGCCAGTACGCCTGATAGGCGGCCGCCTCATCAGGATCGTCGGTCTCAAGCTCGAGGTGTATACGGTCCACGGTCCCCCCACGGCAACGTCGGCGAAGCCTCCAGTATCCCGACACCACTGACAACGCTCACCAAGTGATCAGAGTAATGGGACCATGTGTTCGTATCCCGCGCGCGTAGGACACCACCTGTAGCCGTCGGCACGGTGGATGCTGGTCACAGCATCCGGCCTTTATACGTGCCTAGGTCGGAGCTGGGATGAGGGCCCGGAATCAGGTGGGCCCATCGCTGGTCGGCTCCTTGCGTGGTCAGGCCCCGCCACTCGGGGCTTGGCCGTTCACACTCGGTGCCGAAGCTGGAGGGCTGGAGACCATTGCCTGAACCAGAGCCGTCACGACGTCCGCTCGCTGGGAATCATCCAGCTCGGCGTCTCTGATCAGCCGCTCGGCTGCCAGGTACCGGGAGAATTCCAGCGGCTGGTCGAAATATGCCCGGAGATGAGTTGCTGCAACTTCTTGGGACCGGACGAATGTGCGGCTCACGAAACCTGCGAGCGCTGCCGATACCGCCCCCAGGGCGCCAGCAATGACACTGCCGGTCGTGGTACTCGCATTCAGGGCGACAGTGACGAAGGCGACGAGCAAAACAAAGCCCGCCACCATGGCAAACTGCGCATTGCGAAAAGATCGCCTTGCCTGGCCCGTTGCGATATCGTGATACAGGTCCAAACGGCTATGGGTCACCGCCCACAGTTCCGGCAGTGCCAGCCGCATTGGGGTGGGTGTGGGCTGCGCCAGGGGCTCACGGTACGGCAGTCCGGTGTCAGGCTCCAGGTCGTCTGGGGCGGTTGCGACGCCGGGGCCTTCGCGACCTGCGTGGGTGATGCGCAGAGCTGCTTCAAGGTCTCGTTCCGCAGCTCGTACCCGTTGGCGCCCCTCATCGACCCGACGTTCTTCGCGAGTGCCTAATTGCCGTACTAGGAGAGCCACAATACAAAGCTCTACACCGACTCCCATCGCCCCGAAGCCGAACCTTCTGTAGCTTTCTTGCTCAGCCTCCATTGCGATAACGCCGAGAAGGGCTATGACTATACTGGCTGCCGTTGCGAAGAAAATAAGAAGGAATCTGCGTGGGGAACTGCTTTCCGATTGCCTTGCCCGCTCTGCTTCGTCTTGGTTTCGCATAGTCGAACATCGTCGTGCATCCGGTGGTATCGCGTCCACCTTTTCGTCAACTTGACCTGCGTCGCACTGACTGCAACGAGTGCGGCGGCAAGGCAAGCGACCCAACCCGCGTCAGGCACGAGAACCGCTGAGGCAGTGATGTGTCATCGGCCTTGCGTGGCTGGCACGAGGTGACGAAGGCGCGGTGCTGACTGAAGACCGCATTAATAAGGCGGGCCCGGGGCGCCTGCTGCCTCCGATACCGAGGAGCACGGGCCCGAAGGGACAGAAGGCGACCGTCACCGCCGTTGACGCCTGCCGAGCGTGGGCAAGCCACCGAGGACGGTGTGCACGCTGCTGCTCGGCTCACACGCAGTGCGCGGCGGCAGAGGCGTCGGCCGCCAGGAAGAAGGGGCCGGTGGGCCGTCCGGGGAGCGTCGAGCTCGGTCCGGACGAGGCACCGCAGTTCCTTTCGCGCTTCCTCCGGTTCGCCCCGGCCGGTCGGCTCGCGCAGCGCACCCCGCAACCTGCCGCTCATCTTCAGGAGCAGATGCGGGCTGTGCGGTAGGGACAGACGGTGGTGCCGTACTCGGTGTTCCTCGGACACTTCCCGGGAAGACCGTCATAGGCTCGTGCCATCCTGTCCGGATGGGAAGAGCCTCACGCCGCCGAGCACAGCACCGCACGCGACCCACTCGGCCCCGCACCGCTGTGGTAACCCGCACCCTGACCCCGGAGGATGCGCCCACGGTCAGGCAACTGCTCACCGGAGCGGTCCAACCGTTCAGTGCCCCCACACTCGACCTGTACCTGCATCATCCCTCGCCGGAAAACTCCTACGCCCGAGGGCTGATGGCCGAGGTCGACGGCGAACCCGCCGCGGTCGCCCTGGCCATCGGCAAGGCTCTGGACCTGCCCGACGCCGGAGTGGCCAAGGAGACAGCGCTGCGCCGGCTGCTGTGGCTGGACGCCCTGGGCGTTCGCCCTGACCTCCAGGGGCGGGGCATCGGCCGCACTCTGGTCACCGTGCTCAGCGACCAGGCACGCGCCGATGGATATCGGCTGCTGGTCACCAACCTTGCGGCGGAACGCCACGACCTGGTTCCCGTCTACACGCGGTGGGGCTGGAACGTCGGCACTGTCGCGGCCGGCGTACCCGTGCACAGCGGGCAGGGGCCCCTGGTGCTGAATGAGAACCCGGCGGCCCGCACCGCCTGGCTGCCGCTCCAGCGGTCCGTCCGGCTGTCCGGCGTCGCGCTCACCGGCGTCTTCGACTGACTCGGCCAAACCAGGTGGAAGACCAAGCTCCTCGCGCTCCAGGCTCCGGGCTGGCTGCCGGGAGCGAATAGTGCGCCCGCCACCGCGTGGCCGGAGAGGTCGCGTAATGAACCAGATTCCCCAGGAACCGTCCGAGCTGAACGCCTGGTGGCGTGAGGCGGTCGGCGAAGATCTGGCCTACTGGGTGCAGCCCGTCCGGCTCGACGCCGGCAGGCGGCTGCACGTGCGGTGCCTGACACGGGCCTGGTCGATCCAGATGAAGCTGCTCGGCCAGCCGGTGACGGCGCGCCTGAACGCGGCGTATCCCGAGCTGGCCGTAGCGGGGCTCGTCGCGGCGGCCGCGCCCCTTCGCCTCCTGGTCCTCGGGCCGGCGCACTGGCCGCACCACGAACTGCTGACCGCGTCGTTGGAGACCGCCTGGCACGACGTCACCCAGCTGTACGGCACCACGACCTCCTCCGTGTTCGTGCACGCGATGGACTGCGCCCTCGGTGCCCAGGTGGCCGTCTGGGCACGGTTCGCCGGGCACAGCGCCGAAGGACATGCTCCCGACTGGGATACCTGCGCACCCGACTGCCCCGCCGCGGACCCGGAACACCGCGTGCAGCGGGCAGACCGGACGACGTTCTGCCGGACCGCAGGGCGACGCCTGAACCGACAGATGATCGACCTGGGCGCCGACACGATCCTCGCCCTTGTCCCAGCCGACCCGACCTCGGCCCGCCGCCTCGCTGCCGACCTGCGGTACGCACATGCCGCACAGGTTCCGGTGTGGGAGGTTCACGCGCCTGGTGCGCCACCGCGCAGCTCGTGAGCCGTCGCTCCGCCGCTGCCTCCACCACGTCCCGGCTGTCGCGTTCCATCCGGGGACCGGGCATCTGGATCTGCGCCCGGACTCCTCGGCTACGTCACTCAGCTGAGCCTGATCACCGCGCGGATCATCGCCACGGCGAACAGCACGGTCCGCACCGACGCGGTCCGCACCGTGCGGGTCCTGCCCCTAGGGATCTCGCCCGCGCCACGGACCGCGCCGGAAGCCCGGGCCGCCGCGCTGGACGCTCCGCAGGCGCTGGTGAAGACGCGCGAGATGGGATCTCCCGGCTTCCATCAGGCGTTCGCCGCGCACCACAGGCCGTCGTGCCACCGAGCCGCGCCGACCCGTCGATCGCGAAGGCGGTGGAGCGCCAGATCCGGGCGATGCGGGCGCTCAGCCTCCAGGCGTTCCCCGAGCCGGAGGCAGTGGCCGACGGCCAGCCGGCTCCGATCGAGCAGGCCCGCACCGAGCGCCGCCGCCAGGCCGACGTCTCCCACGCCGCGGCCCTGCGCCGGGCCCGAGCGGAGCGTGCAGCGCGTGAAGCCGGAGCAGCGGCCGTGGCGGCTCCGCACCAAAGGCCCGCATGAGGCGGGTTGACCGGATCTCTGGGTTAGTGGCTCGCCGTCCCGGCACACTGGAGGAGCGACGACGACAGGAGGTGCCGAATGAGCGACCAGCCGCCGCCGGAGCTGCCGCCCGAGGAGGGGCCCAGCATCACCGCGCACGTCACGGCCACAGGCGCCACCGCGGACTACCTGCGCCAGCTGGCAGCGGTCACCGGCCAGTCCCCGGAAGCGGTCACCATCCAGTGGGCCGCCGGCCAAGTCGTCGTCCCCGACACGGCACTCGCAGACGACCCGGCCGTACCCGACTGGCCCGCATTGTTCGACGGCCCACCGGACCTGTCCGAACACACCCACACGTACCTGCGCCGGTGACCACTGCGCCGGCCTTCGCCGTCGCCGACACCTCGGTCCTGCTCGCGGTCTTCAACGCCCGGGACCGTAACCACCGCGCCGCCCGCGAAGTGCTGGGCATGCCCCGCACGCTGGTCATCTCCCCCCTGTGCCTGGCCGAACTGGACTACCTGCTGACCCGGCAGGCCAGCGAGCGGGCCGCGCTCGGCGCGGTACGCCACCTGACCACCCTGGCCCGCCTCGGCCGCACACAGATCGCCGACGTGGACGGCGACCTGCTCGCCGAAGCCGAAGCCCTAATGACCACCCACGAGGGCCACGCCCTCGGCCTGGCCGACACCGTCAACGCCGCCCTGGCCTGGCGCCTGCGCCGCCCCCTGATCCTCACCTTCGACCGGCACTAC
>NZ_JBVIBD010000030.1:0-64940 GCF_055573595.1 Streptomyces sp. NPDC030165
GGTGCGTTTCGGCCTTTCGGCTTCTGCGCGGTTCCAACCTTACCAGATCCGTTCGGCGTTTCCGCTTTCCGTATCCGGCCCCTGCTGGAGCGGGGCGGCCGTCCGGCTTTCGCTTTCCGGCCTTTCCGACTCTATCAGATCCGATTTCCGTTCCGGGCTTCCGGTGAAAGAAGCTGACGGCTCGAATGTGAATCCGATTCCCCGTCGGGGGGGTGTTCGCGCCTTCCGGCGTGATCACTACTTTAGTGCTTTTTCCCGGTGACACATAATCGAGTCACTGGTCCGAATTTCGGCATGCCGAAATTCATCCCATTCGGGAGTCGTGCAGTAGTGGTTGTGCCGCCGGTGCGGCGTGAGGGGCTACCGCAGAACCGTTACAGCTCCGTGGCAACTCGAAGAACTCTACGTACGTCGGCAACCCATGTCAACCACCTCCGGTCAACCGGTTTTGCCCCGCTTCAGTCGAGGTCGTTCAGCCGGCCGTCGGCGTCCGGCTGGGCGTCCTCGACGCGGCACAGCAGGCGGGTCAGCATCTCCCCGAGCTGGCCGCGCTCCTCGGTGGAGAGGTCCTGGAGCAGGTCCTCCTCGAAGACCGAGGCCATCCGCATCGCCTCGACCCACTTCTCGCGGCCTTCCTGGGTGAGCTCGACGATCACCCGCACGCGGTTGGCCTCGTCGCGCTCCCGTGTCACCAGCCCCTCGCTCGCCATCCGGTCGATGCGATGGGTCATGGCGGCCGGCGTGAGGCCGAGGCGCTTGGCCAGCTCGCCGGGGCCCATCTGATAGGGCGCCCCCGCGACGACGAGGGCCTTGAGCACCTCCCACTCCGCGTTGCTCATGTTGAGGGTGGCGGTCTGCCGCCCGTAAGCGACGTTCATCCGGCGGTTGAGGCGCTGCAGTGCGGAGACGACCTGCTCCACCTGGGGGTCGAGGCCTTGGAACTCGCGCTGGTAGGCCGCGATCTGTTCCTCGAGGCTCGGCTCCGCAGGGCTGGGGGCCGCATCTGAGGGCTCTGACATGCCGGGAAGTATGACACGTACCTCATTGGCGTTGAAGTCCTTCGGCATGTACTCTTTAGCTTCGAACTTTAGTGTTGAAGTCTTCAGGGTGTGACTGTCCAGTCCCCCTCGATCTGACCTAGGTAGGTGAGTGTGACCACCGCGATGGGCGCCGCGCTGCGCCGGATCCAGCTGGGCAACGCGCTGAGCGCGTTCGGCAACGGCTTCACGGTTCCGTATCTCTACGTCTATGTGGCGAAGGTGCGGGACCTCGGCGCGAGTACGGCCGGTGTCGTGCTCGCGATGCTGGCCGTCGCCGCGCTCGTCGTGCTGCCCTTGACCGGTCGGGCGATCGACCGGAAGGGTCCGCTGCCGGTGGCTGTCGTGGGTGCCGTCACCGCGGCCGTCGGGTCGCTCGGGCTGGGCCTGTCCACCACGGAGCCCCTGGTGATCGCCTCCGCCATCGCCCTCGGTGCCGGTATCGCGGTCATCCAGCCCGCCCTGGCCACGATGATCGTCTGGTGCTCCACGACGGTCACCCGCTCGCGGGCTTTCGCCACCCAGTTCTTCCTGAACAACCTGGGCCTGGGCATCGGCGGACTCATCGGCGGCCTGCTGGTCGACGAGTCGGCGGCCGGCAGCTTCGTCCGGCTCTTCGCGATCGAGGCCGTGATGTTCCTGGTGCTGGGCGCGGCCGTCGCGACCGTACGGCTGCCCCGGACGCCGCGGGTCGACGACCCGGTGCCCAGCGAGGCCCGGGCCAAGGGCGCCTGGCGCGCCCTGTTCGCCGACCGCCGCATGATGTGGCTCTGCCTGCTGGGCTTCGTGCTGTTCTTCGCCTGCTACGGGCAGTTCGAGTCGGGGCTCGCGGCGTACGCCACCGAGGTCACGCGGATCTCGCCGTCCACGCTCGGTATCGCGCTCGCCGCCAACACGGCGGCGATCGTGGCGGCCCAGTTCGTGGTCCTGAAACTGGTCGAGCGGCGGCGGCGCAGCCGGGTGATGGCCGTGGTCGGGCTGATCTGGACCGTCGCGTGGCTGGCGGCGGGACTGTCGGGCCTGGTGCACGGTGCGCACGCGGTGGCCACCACTCTGCTGATCTCGACCTACGCCCTGTTCGGTATAGGGGAGTCGATGCTGTCGCCGACGGTGGCCCCCCTGGTGGCGGACCTGGCACCGGCCTCGATGGTGGGCCAGTACAACTCGGTCTTCGCCCTGGTGAAGCAGCTGGCCCTGGCGATCGGCCCGGCGGTGGGCGCCCTCATGGTGGGCCACGGGATGTCCGCGCCGTACATCGGGATGCTGGTGCTCTGCGCCGTCGGCATCAGCGTGCTGGCGCTGCGGCTGGGGCGGATGCTGAGCCCCGCGCAGGACAACCCGCACATCCGGGCCTTCACCCCGGACGCGCCGGCGGGCACGGTCACCGACACGGGGGCCGATGCGGCGGCCGACGCGGGCGCGCCGCGGCGTGAGTCCGTGACGGCGGTGGCGTAAACCGCGCGGAACAGCCGGGTCCGTACGGGCCGGTCCTGCTTGCTCAAGCGGGGCCGGTCCGTTCTTTTACGTGTACGTGGCGCCGCGTACGTGCCGGACCGGCCCCACCCCCTGTTCCCCTACTCCCGCGGCAACGCGAACTCGCACCACACGGCCTTGCCGCCCCCGGGTGTCCGCCGCGATCCCCACGCCGAGGCGATCGTCGCGACGATCGAGATGCCGCGGCCGGCCTCGTCGGCGGGCTCGGCCCGGCGGCGCCGCGGCAGGTGGTCGTCGCCGTCGGTCACCTCGACGATCAGGCGGCGGTCCGTACGCCGCAGTCGCAGCCGCATCGGTGGCGTGCCGTGCTGGAGCGAGTTGGCGACCAGTTCGCTGGCGGCCAGGACGCCGAGGTCGTGCAGTTCCGGGGAGAAGCGCCAGGAGGCGAGCACCCCGGAGGCGAAGGCGCGGGCGCGGGGCGCCGCTTCCGTACCGCCGTGCAATTCGAGGGCGGCGTTGTGGAACAGCTCGGCGTCGTGCCCCGTACGGGCGGGGTGCTGGAGGACCAGGACGGCCACGTCGTCGTCGTGGTCGGTGCTGATCCCGAGTGCGCGCAGCAGGCGGCCGCAGATGATGTCCGGCGCGCCGGTCGCGCCCGCGAAGGCGCGCTCCAGGGCCTCCACGCCGTGATCGATGTCCTTGTCGCGGCGTTCGACCAGGCCGTCCGTATAGAGGACAGCGGTCGAACCCGGACCCAGCGGGACGCTGCCGGAGGAGTGCAGCCAGCCGCCGGTGCCCAGCGGCGGGCCGGTCGGCTCGGCGGCGCGGTGGACCACGCCCTCGGCGTCACGCACCAGGATGGGCAGGTGGCCGGCGGAGGCGTAGACCAGGCGGCCCTCGTTGGGGTCGTGGACCGCGTAGACGCAGGTCGCGATCTGGCTGGCGTCGATCTCGGCGGCCAGCCCGTCCAGCAGTTGCAGGACTTCGTGGGGCGGCAGGTCGAGCCGGGCGTAGGCGCGGACCGCCGTACGGAGCTGGCCCATGACCGCTGCCGCGCGCACGCCCCGGCCCATGACGTCCCCGATGACGAGGGCCGTGCGGCCGGCTCCGAGGGTGATGACGTCGTACCAGTCGCCGCCTACCGCGGCGTCCGTGCCGCCGGGCTGGTACGTCGCGGCGACCCGTAGGTCGTCGGGCTGTTCCAGCTCCTGGGGCAGCAGGGAACGCTGGAGCGTCACGGCGGCGGCGCGCTGGCGTGCCTCGCTGGCGCGCAGCCGTTCGGTGGACTCCACCTGATCGGTGACGTCCGCGCCGAAGACGAGCACGCCCTTGTGCGGCGCCACACAGGCGACCTCGGGGTCGGGCGCCGGGCCGCTGGCCGCGACCTCGATGGGCGTGCAGGTGAAGGTGTAGTACCCGTCGCGGGACTGGTCGGCGCCGGCGCCGCCGGGCACCCGGCGGGCCTTGACCGTACGGGGGCGGCCGCTGCGCAGCACCTGGTCCATCAGCGGGAGCAGGCCGAGCGCGTCCAGTTCGGGCAGTGCCTCGCGCGCGGTGGCGCCGGGCGGGCGGGGGCCGAAGACGGTGGCATACGCGCCGTTGACGTACGCGATGCGGTGCTCGGGGCCGTACACGACCGCCACCAGGGCGGGCACCTTGCCCAGGATGTCGTGGACGGACAGCGCGTCGACGCTGGGCGTGCGGTCCGGTCCGGTGGACGGGCCGTCACCGGCCGCGTCGGAGTCGGAGTGTTCGGCGCGGGCCGCGGGGACCGCGGCGGGGCCCGGGCCCGGCGGGCCGCTCGGGGCCGGGGCGGCGGACGCGGCCGGCACCACGGCGGCCGTCGGCGCGGCACGGTCGGGCCGGGCGGCGCCGCGCCGCTGTGTGCCGGGGAGACGGGCGCTCCAGCGCGTGAAGTTCACGGAGGGCTACCTCTTACTTCGCGTCGTCGCGCGGGATCGGGCCGTCGGCCCGGTGGAACTCCCCGCGCGCACACCGGAGGGACGCCCGCCCGGCGGACGCGGGGAGCGGTGTCGGCTGGGGGCACGCTCGGCGCCCTCTGGCGGATTGCAGCAAACGTCCAGAATCCTCGTGATTGTCACTCTTCGCAGATACGAGCCCACCCATGGTCACACGTCCAGTGTGGCCGACCGGACTGACATCCGTCAGACGCCGGAGCCACCAGGTGGAGTTCCTCGCTCCGGGTACGGGGGCGTGGCGGGCCGACGGAACGTACGGGGCGGGGCGGACCGACGGGGCGTACGGACGCGTGACGGATCGACGGATTCGTACGGACCGGGGGGGGCGAGCCGATGGGTTCGTACGGTGACGTGGCGTACCGGCGCGGCAGGCTGACGTCCGGTCAGGTCGGCTCGTTGTGCCGCCCGGTGCCCGCCGCCAGCTCGAACTCGGCGCGCGGGTGTTCCAGCGAGCCGAGAGAAACGATTTCCCGCTTGAACAGCCCGGCCAGCGTCCACTCGGCCAGCACCCGCGCCTTCCGGTTGAACGTGGGCACCCGGCTCAGGTGGTACACGCGGTGCATGAACCACGCCGGGTAACCCTTCAAGCGGCGCCCGTAGACATGCGCGACCCCCTTGTGCAGGCCGAGCGAGGCGACCGATCCGGCGTACTTGTGCGCGTAGTCCACCACGGGCCCGCCGCGCACCGTCGCCGCCACGTTGTCGGCCAGCACCCGCGCCTGGCGGACGGCGTGCTGGGCGTTGGGCGCGCACTCCTTGCGCGGCTCGTCCGGTTCGGCCGGCGGCTCCGCCGTCAGATCCGGCACCGCCGCGGCGTCGCCCGCCGACCAGGCGTGTCCGACGCCGTCGACCCGCAGGGCGGCGGTGCATTTGAGACGGCCGCGCCCGGTACGCGGCAGGCCGGAAGCGGCGATGACCGGGTGCGATTTGACGCCCGCGGTCCACACGAGAGTGCGAGCCGGGAAGCGCGCCCCGTCACTCAGGACGGCGACTCGCCCTTCGTACGACTCCAGACGAGTTTCCAGCCGTACGTCGATGTTGCGCGCCCGCAGCTCCCGTACCGCGTACTGCCCCATCGCCGGGCCGACCTCCGGCAGGATGCGGCCGGTCGCCTCGACCAGGATCCACTTCATGTCACGGGGCTCGACGTTGTGGTAGTAGCGCGCCGCGAACCGCGCCATGTCCTCCAGTTCCGCGAGCGCTTCCACCCCCGCGTACCCGCCGCCGACGAAGACGAAGGTCAGGGCGGCGTCGCGGATCGCGGGATCGCGGGTCGAGGAGGCGATGTCCAGCTGCTCCAGGACGTGGTTGCGCAGGCCGATGGCCTCCTCGACGGTCTTGAAGCCGATGCCGCCCTCGGCGAGGCCGGGGACCGGCAGGGTGCGGGAGACCGACCCGGGGGCCAGCACCAGCTCGTCGTACGGGAGTTGCAGTCCGCCGGTGCCGTCCTCCTGGGTGGCCGGAGTCGTGACCGTGGCGGTCCGCGCGGCGTGGTCGAGCGCGGTGACCTCACCGACGATGATCTTGCAGTGCGGCAGCACCCGGCGCAGCGGTACGACGACATGCCGCGGCGAGATGGAGCCGGCCGCTGCCTCCGGCAGGAACGGCTGGTACGTCATGTACGGGTCGGGGTCCACCACGACCACCTCGACGGCGCCCCGCCGCAGTTCCTGTTTCAGTTTCCGCTGCAGGCGCAGGGCGGTGTACATCCCCACATAGCCCCCGCCGACAACGAGAATGCGCGCCGGTTCCTTCACAGAGGTTCTCCTCGCGACATCGAAAGGCCGGCCCACGCGGGTTGCCACCGCCGGCCGACTGGCTTGCCACCACCAGGCACTGTGCCCCCGGAAGGGCACAGCCATGTTCCATGACGCACCGGCGACACGCCTTTGTCCACAGGCTCGACGAAATGTATGACCGGTCCGGCACATTGCCCCGGAGGGCCGGATTCCGCGCCGTCGCGTGCAGGAGTGCAGGTCAGGTGGTGGTTATACGGCGCAAGGAGGGTATGGAATCGGGGCGGATGGGACCCGTACTCCGATCGGTGCACGGACTGTGCGGAACTGCCCTCTTCATTCTTGACCTGGGCTCAACTATGTTCGTACCTCGTTGGGGTGCAGCCTCTCGTCATCACGTCGTTACACCCCAGCAGTCAGGGCGGGGAGTCTCCGGGGGGAGACGTCATTACCGGGGGATCATCTATGCACATTCAGGGCTCTCAATGGCCGACTGCCGTAACTGCCACCGCGCACGCCGCGGAGGGCAGGGGAAACGGCACCACGCACACACACCCGCACACCATGCACTCCGGTGCCGGTGGCCGGAGCACACCACTGCGGGTCGACGCGCAGCGCAATCTCGAGCACGTCCTGCGGGCGGCTCGCGAGGTCTTCGGCGAGCTGGGGTACGGCGCGCCCATGGAAGACGTGGCGCGGCGTGCCCGCGTCGGGGTGGGGACGGTGTACCGCCGCTTCCCGAGCAAGGACGTGCTGGTCCGGCGAATAGCCGAGGAGGAGACCTCCCGGCTCACCGACCAGGCGCGTACGGCGCTCGGCCAGGAGGACGACCCGTGGTCGGCGCTCTCGCGCTTCCTGCGGACATCAGTCGCCTCCGGCGCGGGGCGGCTGCTGCCGCCGAGCATATTGCGGGTGAGCGCCAGCGCTCCGGCTCCGGACGGCGCGGCCGGCCCCGGTGACGCCGAGCCGCGGGTGCCGCAGCAGCGCCAGGCGTACGAGGCGGACGGCACGGCGGCCGGCGGGCCGAGCGTGTCGGCCGGCATACCGGGGGCACCGGATGTGCCGGACATACCGGCCGAGTTCCGCGTCGTGGCACAGCGCGGCGCGCCCGAGGCCGAGGTCACGGACGTACCGGCCACGGTCTCGAACGGGGTGCCCGCCAGCGCTCCGAACGGCGTGTCCGCGCGCGGTACGGCCGCCGCCGACACGCTGGACGCGCCGTCCGGGCCCGGCGAGGCCGCGGCGGACGGTGGCGCCCAGGCGCTGCTGGAGGTCGTCGGGCAACTCGTCGAGCGGGCGCGTGACGCGGGCGAACTGCGGGCGGACGTGACGGTCGCCGACGTACTGCTCGTCATCGCCACGGGCGCGCCGTCCCTGCCGGACCCGGCCCAGCAGCAGGCCGCCTCGGCCCGGCTGCTGGAGATCCTGCTGGGGGGGCTGCGGTCACGGCCTGCTGAGTGAGGCGGGTGGAGGTGTAGCTGGCGGCTGGCGGCTGACTGTTGTCTGCTGCTTGCTGATAGCCGATAGCCGGCTGCTGTCTGCCGGCTGCTTGTCGGATGGGGCGGGGCGTGGGACCGGCTGTGGGTCGGTGTCGCGCCCCGTTCTTCTTGCGCTTCTTCGCACATGAGTGGGGGCGCCGTGACCGCCGTCCGTGCGGCCGGGGCGCGCGCCGGACGAGTATTCCCTGTACGAGTGACCTCTAGTGCTCGCGGTCATGAACTCGCACCGTACGAGTGGTTGGTGCGCTTGCCGGACAGGTCCGGGGCCCGCCTGTGGCACGCTTGCGCGGTGTTACCGCAGTGACGGCGTGTTCGGGGGCCTCGACGATGGGTGTGGACGGGCGGGACGAGCGGCGCGGCGGGAACGCCGGGGCGGGTGGGACAGGCGGTAGGGGCGGTACGGCGGATGGTGCGAACGGACCGCGGGAGCCCCAAGTGCCCGGGCAGAAACGGTCGTACGGACCGGAGCGGGCGAGTGAGCCGGACACCGGCTCGTCGGGGCGCCCCATGGAACGGCACGACCGGGCCGAGGACGATTACCGGCCGGGCCCGGCCGAGCGAAGCGTTCCGCCGCAGCGCGAGCGAGGGAACACCCCCGACCTGGGAGACGCGCGGGAACGAAGTGACTCCCGGGGACCGAGGGACGCGCGGGGCGCGAAGGGCCGTGGCGCCCACCGGAAGCCGAGCCGCCTGAAGGCGTCCGGGGTGGGTGGTCGCGCCAGTCGGGACGGCTCTGCCGGGCGGGACGGATCTGCCGCGCAGGACGGCTCTGCCGGGCGGGACGGCTCTGCCGGGCGGGACGGCTCTGCCGGGCGGGACGGATCTGCTGAGGCGCGTGGCTCGGAGGAGCCCGCCGAGCAGGGTGGCTCGGAGGAGCGGCCCGGGGCGCCGTCATCCGACGGCAAGTTGATCGACCGCATGCGGGGCGGGGACGACAGCGCATACGAGGAGCTGTACCGCCGGCACGCCGACGCGGTGCGCCGCTACGCCCGTACGTGCTGCCGCGACGCCCACACCGCCGACGACCTGACCGGCGAGGTCTTCGCCCGCACTCTCCAGGCGGTACGCGGCGGCTCCGGCCCCGATTCATCCGTACGCGCCTACCTGCTCACCACCGTCCGCCGGGTGGCCGCCGCCTGGGGGAAGACCGCGAAGCGCGAGCAACTGGTCGAGGACTTCGCGGTGTTCGCGGTATCGGCGGCCGGTAACGCGCTGGACGACGACACGCTCGACCTCGGCGCGGACGTACGCGCCATGCACGAGGCCGAGCAGTCCCTGGCCGTACGGGCGTTCCGCAGCCTGCCGGAGCGCTACCAGACCGTCCTGTGGCACACCACGATCGAGGAGGAGTCGCCGAGCGAGGTCGCGCCGCTGCTCGGGCTGTCGGCCAACGCCACCGCCGTACTGGCCCACCGCGCCCGCGAGGGTCTGAAGCAGGCGTACCTCCAGGCGCATGTGAACCGTGCGCTGACCGCCGAGGGCGGCTGCGCCCGGTATGCGGACCGGCTCGGCGCGTACGCCCGCGGCGGGCTGCGGGTGCGGGCCGAGCGCGGACTGCGCAAGCACCTGGAGGACTGCGCCCGGTGCCGTACGGCGGCCTCGGAGGTCGCGGACGTCAACGAGCACATCCGCGTCGTCCTGCCGGTGGCGGTCATCGGCTGGTTCGCCGCCGGATACGCGGCCAAGGGGGCCGCGGCCGTGGTGGGGCTCGGTGGTGCGGGCGCTGCGGCGGGAGCCGGCGCGGCCGCGGCGGCCGGCGGTACGGGGGCGGGGGCCGGGGCAGGGGCGGCTGCGGGGGCAGGGGCCGGTGGTGCCGCAGGAGCTGGTGGGACCGGTGCTGCCGCGGGGGCTGGTGGGGCTGCGGGGGCAGGCGCTGGCGGGGCCGGTGGTGCGGGTGGGGCCGGTGCTGCGGTGGGTGAGGGGCTCGGCGCGCCCGCGAAGGTGGCCATCGGCGCGGGTGTGCTGATCGTCGCAGGCGCCGCGCTCGCCCTGGCGCTGATCGGCGATTCACAGCCCGCGCCGCAGACGCAGGCCAAGCAGCCCGGCGCGCCCTCGGCCGCGCCGCAACCCCCCACGTCCCAGCCGCCGGAGCGCGCGCCGGAGCAACCGCCCCCGACGCCCGCCCCCACCCCCTCGAAGCCGTCGCCCGGCCCCACCGCCTCACCCCGACCAGAACCGACACCGACGCCGACACCGACACCTGCGCCGACGCGGACCTCCCCCACCCCCGCGCCCGCCCCGCCGCACTCCCCCGCACCCACCGATCCGCCCCCGCACACCCCGCGGCCGACGCCGACCCCGCCGGCGCCCGCTCCGTCCCCGTACCAGATCAACAAGCTGACGTGGGACTTCATGGGCGACGGCAGCAAGCCCGAGGTGCGCATGGCGGACAGCAGCTGGATGTGGCAGCGGCAGGGGCTGCGCATCGGCGGCCGGACGTTCCGGCACGGGGTGACCGTGCACGCGCCGTCGTCCGTGACCATCGACCTGAACCGGCCGTGCACGGCGTACGACGCCTTCGCCGGCGTGGACGACATGGGACTCGGCCTGGGAAAGTTGCGTTTCTCCGTGTACGGGGACGGTCAGCGGCTCTGGCGCTCGGGAGTGGTACACGGCGGTCAGCCCGCCGTCCCGGTACATGTGCCGTTGCGGGGCCACAAGACGCTGCGCCTGGTCGTCGAGCCGGGTTCCTCGCACACCGTGATGTTCCTGGGCGACTGGGCCCAGTCACAGATCACCTGCCGCTGACCCCTCAAAGGCCCGGCCGCGGTGTCACCCCGCCCGCAACCGCCCGCTGGCGGGGTGCGGACGTGCCGGTCCAGCAGGTGCCGCGGCGGGCGAGGAGGCGGCGCAGCCACAGTTCGGTGGAGACGAGTTCGGCGAGTCCGTCGAGGGGGAGCGGGGCGCCCTCGGCCGCCGCCCGCAGGGCCTTCCGTACGACCCGTGCCTCGACCAGGCCCGCGTCGGCGAGCAGCGGTGTGTCGAAGAGGCTGACCACGTCACCAATGGAGGTGCGCAGCCCGGCCCGTACGGCTGCGGCGTGCGTGATGTGGGACGTGGCACCCCAGCCGGGCGGCAGGTCGCGGACGCCCGCGCCGGACAGGACGGCGCGCAACACGGCGGCCCGAGCCCCCGGTTGGACGCGCAGCGTGTCCGGGAGCGCGCGGCAGGCCAGCACCACCTGGTTGTCGAGGAAGGGGGCGTGCAGCCGTTGGTTGCGTACCTCCGCGGCCTGCTCGAAGATCCGGTGGTCGGCGGCGTGGCGGGCCAGCGCGGCGCGTGCCCGGCGTTCGCCCGGCCGCCCCACGGTCGGTGTCCGGGCCGCCGCCGCGTCGAGACGAACCGATACTTCAGCCAGCGCCTCCCCTGTGAGCCACCGTGCCGCGGGCCCGGGCCGGCACCAGGAGAGCGCCGCCAAGGACGCGTCCACCGCCCCGCCGCCCGTCACCGGATCATCCGTGAACCGCCGTTCTCTCAGGCGCGTCGCCGTGTCGGCGATGCCCGCCCCGTAGGGCATACGGGCCAGCTTGCGTGCGGCGCGGTACACGGTGAACGGCACCAGGGCGGACTGCGTCAGCGGCCCGTCGGCCTTGGCCAGTGCCGTGACGGGCCGCAGCAGATGGCGTCTGCGGCGGTCCAGGAGGAGGTCGGCGAGGCGGGCCGGGTGCGCGTCCAGGACCTGTCGCGCCCCGGCGCCCACGAAGTGGTCCGCGCTGCCCGCCAGCAGCCGCCGGCGGTGGCGCCCGGCCGTGATGAGTGACGGCCCCGGCTCGTCCGTGAGCGGCCCGCCCTCCAGGTCCGCGTACGGCAGGGCCTCCTCGCCCGCCGCGACGACGACGTGGTGGAGCCGCGGATTGGCGGCGATGCTGCGGGCCCGCTCCAGCTCGGCCTCCCGGTAGGGGCGGCCCCCGTGGGTGGCACGGTCGTTGAAGGTGACGGCCAGGAGGCGCTCGCCGCGCCCGTTGACCGTACCGGGCACTCCGGGCAGCCCGGCCGCGAGCAGAGCCAGCGTGGCGGAGGCGCTCCCTCCGGAGAGGTCGGCGCCGACACCGGGGGCCGGGGCGCCGCGCGCGGCCCGCCGTTCGGCCGGCCCCATGCCCGGTACGGGCCCCGGGTCCAGGCCGCTCGGCCCGTCCGGGTCCGGGGCGTGCCGCGGCCCGGACAGCCGGGCCCGTACGGCATCGACCAGCGCGTCACGGACGCCATCGACGGCCTGCTCGGGGGGCAGTTGGGGCGCGGCGACGGCGAGTGAGGCCGTCGGCTCGTAGGAGGTGATGTCGCGGCTGCCCCCACGGAGGACGAGCGCGTGGCCGGGCGGTACCCGTCGCACCCCCTCGTACGGGGTCCCGGCGCCGAGCGCTTCGGGCGCGTCCGGGCAGGCCAGCAACGCGGCCAGGTGCCCGACGTCCAGGCTCGCCTCGATCAGGTCGGCGAGCGGGAGGGCGGCGGTCGCATACGCCGTACCGCCTGCCCAGGGGGTGTGGAAGACCGGCCGCGCGCCCGCCACGTCACCGGTGACGGTCACGCGCCTGCCGACCTGGACGACGGCCGTGTAACTGCCCGGCCAGGCGGTGAGGTGGCGCAACGCGCCCCCGCGGGCCGCGAAGAGCCCGACCCGCAACTGGTCGTCGGTTGCGCCGCAGACGCCGAAGACGGCGAGCCGGGTCTCGGCGTCGGCCTGGACCACGCGCACCTCGTCGGGGCGCCAGTCGCCGACCGCCCACAGCGGATCGGGGTCGCCCCACAAAAGCTGAGCGCCTACGGGGAGGACCGTACGGGCCTCCTCGGTGGGGGCCGGTTCCGTGGCGGTACTGCTCCACCCCACCAACCAGCGCATCGCCGCCTCCACCCTGTTCGCCGCCGCCGGGCGGCCCCCGTCCGTCCGCCGTGCGGACGCCCGCCCACCTCAGGAACGCCCCTGATGGTCGGCAGGGTGGACCGGACCGCCGCCCCGCACAGCGGATCTCCAAGCCGTTGCCAAGCTGTTGTGCGGACCATGCTGCCACGACAGCGGCGTTCGGGAGGTGTCGCGGAGGGCGTGTGAACGGGGGTGTTCGGAAGACGTTACCGAGGGCGGACGGGACGGACGGGCCGACGGGCGGGACGGAAGGGCCGACGGGCCGGGCAGGCCGGACGAACCGGACCCGAGGAGGAATTCGGGCCTGAGGAGGGATTCACCCTGGACAGGAGCTCGGACGCAGGAAGGGTTCGGACGCCAGGAAGAGATCGGCCGCCAGGAAGAGTTCGGGCCCAGTGGCGCACGGTCGGGGGTCCGGTGGTGTATGAAGGGCCCTTCTCCCACGCCTCTCCCGCAGGAGGGGCAGCGCCGGCTGGGTGACGGCGCAGGAGGCCGCAGGGGCCTGTACGCCTCTGTGAGACTCCGTACGGCTCCGTAAAAGTCCCTTCCGCGCACCCGCCCCGCCCCGCCCCCGATCCCGAAGGCAAACTCCCGTACGGCGATTTTCGGCCAAACTCTGTGCGGCAAAGCCCGGTTGGCCCGATACCGGCCAGGGCGGCCGCAGCCCGGCCCGTCCCCCGCCGGACTGTCCTGTCGAACATCCGGGCACGCCCCGCAGGACGCCGCGCCGAACGGCCGGGCGCCCCCTCCCGGACACCTCCGGGATCGAACGGGCACCCTCCAGGCCGTCCCGGCGGGCCCTTCCCGCGCAATGCGACAGTCCGGGAGGCGGGACTCGCCCCCCGGACCGGACCGCCACCCGCGGGGAATGAGGCGGCGGTGTCCCCCAGCCCACTGGATCCAGTGCAGCGGGCCGACCCACGCAGGTCTCATGGAAGCGCTCCCGCACCAGCCCGGCCAGCGCGCACACACGGGCGCACGGCAACACGTACCCGGAGCACATGCCAAACCCCCTGTGGCGGCTTGGACTTGAAACCCGCCATCCGGGACATCGGGCCTTAACGGTAGGGATTCGGCGAACTACTCTGGGTGGACGCGTGCCCCGGGGTACCGGGGCTGCCGTCGCTGTGTCGAGGGGTGCGCATGTCAAGGGATATACGCGGGCCGAACGAGAAGCTCGGCACCGTTCTCGCCCTCGCGGGGATCAGCAATGCCGGGCTCGCCCGCCGGGTCAACGACCTCGGGGCGCAGCGCGGGTTGACGCTTCGCTACGACAAGACGTCGGTGGCCCGGTGGGTGTCCAAGGGCATGGTGCCGCAGGGCGCCGCGCCCCATCTGATCGCGGCCGCGATAGCCGGCAAGCTCGGCCGTCCGGTGCCGCTCCACGAGATCGGCCTGGCCGACGCCGACCCGGCCCCGGAGGTGGGCCTGGCCTTCCCGCGCGACGTGGGTGCCGCGGTCCGGTCCGCGACCGAGCTGTACCGCCTCGACCTGGCCGGACGCCGTGGCGGCGGAGGCATCTGGCAGAGCCTGGCCGGATCCTTCTCGGTGAGCGCCTACGCGACGCCCGCCTCGCGGTGGCTGATATCCCCGGCCGACAGCTCCGTCGCACGCGAAGCGCCTGACCTGCGGGAGGTGCGGGACGGCAACGGCGCGCCCGGCAAGGACGGCGCCCCCGGGGAGAGCGCCGCGCCCCAGCACGTCGGCCACAGCGACGTCACCAAGCTCCGCGAGGCCGCCGAGGACGCCCGCCGCTGGGACTCCAAGTACGGCGGCGGCGACTGGCGCTCCTCGATGGTGCCCGAATGCCTGCGGGTGGACGCGGCGCCGCTGCTCCTCGCCTCGTACAGCGACGAGGTGGGCCGGGCACTGTTCGGCGCGACCTCCGAGCTGACCCGGCTCGCGGGCTGGATGGCCTTCGACACCGGGCAGCAGGAGGCGGCCCAGCGCTACTACATCCAGGCCCTGCGCCTGGCCCGGGCCGCCGCCGATGTCCCACTGGGGGGATACGTCCTGGCATCGATGTCACTCCAGGCGACCTACCGCGGCTTCGCCGACGAGGGCGTCGACCTCGCGCAGGCCGCGCTGGAACGCAACCGCGGCCTGGCCACGGCCCGCACGATGAGCTTCTTCCGCCTGGTGGAGGCCCGCGCACAGGCCAAGGCCAACGAGGCGCGCGCCTGCGAAGTGGCGCTGAAGGCCGCCGAGGGCTGGCTGGAGCGCTCCCGCGAGGGCGATCCGGACCCGTCCTGGCTGGACTTCTACTCGTACGAGCGCTTCGCCGCCGACGCCGCCGAGTGCTACCGCGACCTGCGGCTGCCCCGTCAGGTACGCCGCTTCACGGAGCAGGCGCTGTCCCGGCCCACGGAGGAGTACGTCCGCTCGCACGGGCTGCGGCTGGTCGTCTCCGCGGTGGCGGAGCTGGAGTCCGGCAACCTCGACGCGGCGTGCGCGGCCGGCACCCGGGCGGTGGAAGTGGCCGGCCGTATCTCGTCGGCCCGCACGACCGAGTACGTACGCGATCTTCTGCACCGCCTGGAGCCGTACGGCGACGAGCCCCGCGTCGTGGAGCTGCGCGAACGGGCGCGGCCGCTGCTCGTGGCGCCGGCGTAGGGGCGGGCGCGGGGGCGCGTACGGCAGTGCGGGGGGGCGCGTAGGGCAGGTGCGGGGGCGCGTACGGCGCGTACGAGTGTGGGTATGGGTGCACGTGACACGGGAGCTCACGGCCCGGCGCGCGGGCGCCCCACCTGCCCGCTCTCCCGGCCCGTTGTCAGACCCCCGAGTCATGATGGGATACGTCTGATTCCAGGGGAGGTGCTGTGACGGCGTACGACTGCGACGTGCTGGTGATCGGTGCCGGCATCGTCGGGCTCTCGACGGCTTACGCGATCACGCGCGCCGCCCCCGGCACCCGTGTGACGGTCCTGGAGAAGGAGCCCGGCCCCGCCCGCCACCAGACCGGCCGCAACAGCGGTGTGATCCACAGCGGCATCTACTACCCGCCCGGCTCCCTGAAGGCCCGCTTCGCGCTGGAGGGCTCCGCGGAGATGGTCAAGTTCTGCCTCGACCACGACATCCCGCACGAGGTCACCGGCAAGCTGATCGTCGCCACCGACCGCTCCGAGCTGCCCCGCCTGCACAGCCTCATCCAGCGCGGCCGCGAGCACGGCATCCCCGTCCGCGAGCTGGGCCCGGCCCAGCTCGCGACCTACGAGCCGGAAGTCAGCGGCCTGGCCGCCATCCACGTCGGTACGACCGGAATCGCCGACTTCGGAGCGGTCGCCCGGCGCCTCGCCGCCCTGGCCACGGACGCGGGCGCCCGCATCGCGTACGGCAGCCGGGTCACCGCCATCGGCCGCCGCCCCGGCCGCGTCGCGGTCCGCACGTCCGCCGGTACGGTCTACCGCGCCCGCACCCTGGTCAACTGCGCCGGCCTGCACTGCGACCGCATCGCGCGCCTCGCGGGAGACGCGCCGGCCATGCGCATCGTCCCCTTCCGCGGCGAGTACTACACCCTCGCCCCGGCCCGCGCCTCCCTGGTGCGCGGCCTGGTCTACCCGGTCCCTGACCCCGCCTTCCCGTTCCTCGGCGTCCACCTCACCCGCGGTGTCGACGGCGCCGTCCACATCGGCCCCAACGCCGTGCCCGCCCTCGCCCGCGAGGGGTACGACTGGCACACCGTCCGCCCCGCCGAGCTGGCCGGCACCCTGGCGTACCGCGGCTCCTGGCAGATAGCCCGCCGCCACTGGCGCTACGGCACCGGTGAACTGCGCCGCTCCCTCTCCCGCCGCGCCTTCACCGAAGCGGTCCGCCGTCTGCTGCCGGCGATCCGCGAGGAGGACCTCCGCCCGTCCCCCGCCGGCGTCCGCGCCCAGGCCGTCCTGCCCGACGGCACCCTCGCCGACGACTTCCTCATCACCGAGTCCCCGTCCGCCGTCCACGTCCTCAACGCACCGTCCCCCGCCGCCACGGCCTCCCTGCCGATCGGCAGGGAGATAGCCCGGCGGGCGCTGGCGATGCTGGAGACGACGGGCTGAGCCGGGAAAGTCCCGGACGGAGCGCGGGGGCAGACCCGCCTTTGCCTCCACGTCAGAGCTGCCTCCGCCGCCCCGCCCCACCCCGTTACGCCGCATCCCGCCCGTAGAATCGACCCACTGTGTCCGAGAACCCCGCCACCCCCGAGCCCAGCCCTGCCGCCGAGCCTGGCCGTGCCGCCGAGACCGGCCCCGACGCCAGGATCGGCCCTGCCACCGAGACCGGCCCCCACGCCGCCTCGTACCAGGACGAGCGTCCTGGACAGGAGACCGGGCCGCGCCCCGAAGCTGCGGCCGAGGCCGCTCACGGAGTGACCCGCCCCGCCCCCAAGCCGATGTTCCCCGAAGGCACCGGCCCGGCCGCCGACCCGGCCGGCTCGCACCACGAGCGGCGAATCCGTTCCTTCCAGCCGCGCCGCAGCCGGGTCTCCCCCGGCCAGGCCGACGCCCTGCGACGCCTCTGGCCCAAGTGGGGCCTGGACATCGACGGCCTCTCCAGGATCGACCTGGACCAGCTCTTCGAGGGCCGCCCGGTCGTCCTGGAGATCGGCTTCGGCATGGGCGAGGCCACGGCGCAGATGGCCGCCGCCGACCCGGACACCGGCATCCTCG
Source organism: Streptomyces sp. NPDC030165 (assembly GCF_055573595.1). Classification (NCBI taxonomy): domain Bacteria; kingdom Bacillati; phylum Actinomycetota; class Actinomycetes; order Kitasatosporales; family Streptomycetaceae; genus Streptomyces; species Streptomyces sp. NPDC030165. The sequence continues at coordinate 17,190 of NZ_JBVIBD010000030.1, forward strand.
CCTGCGACGTGCACACCCCGGGCCAGGGCAACCTGCTCGGCCTCGCGGAACGCAACGGCCTGAGCAACATCCGGGTGGCCAACGGCGACGCGATCATCCTGCTCCGCGAGATGCTCGCCCCCGAATCCCTCGCCGGCCTGCGCGTCTACTTCCCCGACCCCTGGCCCAAGAAGCGCCACCACAAGCGGCGCCTGATCCAGCCCGAGTTCCTCTCCCTGGTCACGACCCGGCTCGCCCCGGGCGCCCTCGTCCACTGCGCGACCGACTGGGAGCCGTACGCGGAACAGATGCTGGAGGTCCTCTCCGCCGAGCCCACGCTCGAAAACGAATACCCCGGCTACGCCCCGCGCCCGGACTTCCGCCCCTTCACCAAGTTCGAAGGACAGGGCCTGGACAAGGGGCACGTCGTCCACGACCTCCTCTTCCGGCGGCTCCCGGCATAGTCCACCCCGCGGTGGTTAGGGTCGATGGGTGAATCCGCCGCAGCCGCCTCCGCTTCCGCCGAAACCGGCGTACGCACCCGACCCGCGCTACGCCGCCCCCGCCGCGTCGCCCGCGGCGGCGCAGTGGCACTACGCACCGCGCCGCCGCCCGGCGCCCTGGCACAGCAAGACAGCCCGCGCCATCGCCCTCTTCTCCCTCCTCGCCCTCTCCGGCGTGATCATCCTGGCGATGGTCCGCCAGCAGACCGGCACCCAGGGCTTCCTGGTCGGCCTCGGCCTGGCCGTCTTCCCCGTACCCGTCCTCATAGCCGGCTTCTGCTGGCTGGACCGCATAGACCCCGAACCCCGGCGCAACCTCGTCTTCGCCTTCGCCTGGGGTGCCTGCGCCGCCACCCTCGTAGCGATCCTGGCCAACGGTTTCGCCACGAACTGGCTGGAGAACAACCTCTCCACCCTCTCCCCCGACGACGCCCAGACCTGGGGCGCGACCGTCTTCGCGCCGGTCATCGAGGAGACCGTCAAGGCCGCCGCGGTCGTCCTGCTCTTCCTCTTCCGCCGCCAGAACTTCGACGGCGTCACGGACGGCCTCGTCCTGGCCGGCATCACGGCCACCGGCTTCGCCTTCACCGAAAACGTTCTCTACCTGGGCAACGCCTTCGGCCAGGACCAGTCCCTGGGCCACACCGGCCTCGACTCCCGGACCGCCGCGACCTTCTTCGTACGCATCATCCTCTCCCCGTTCGCCCACCCGCTCTTCACCATGCTCACCGGCCTCGCCTTCGGCATAGCCGCCACCAGCTACCCCCGCCGCCGGCCGCTGCGCCTGGCCCTGCCCTTCGTCGGCCTGGCCACCGCCGTCCTCCTGCACTCCATCTGGAACGCCGCCACCACCCTCGGCGACCTCGGCTTCATCACGGTCTACGGCCTCTTCATGCTGCCCGTCTTCGCGACCCTCACCTGGCTCGCCGTCTGGGCCCGCCACCGCGAACTCCTCGCCCTGCGCACCTACCTCCCCCCGTACGTCACCACCGGCTGGCTCTCCCCCACCGAACCGATCTCCCTGTCCTCCCTCAAGACCCGCTCGGTCGCCCGCGACATCGCCCGCCGCACCCACGGCCCCACCGCCGCCCGCGCCGTCACCGAATACGCCGCCGTAGCCACCTCCCTCGCCTTCCTCCGCCGCCGAGCCCACCGCACCGGCCCCACCCCCGACTTCCCCACCCAGGAACGCGCCCTCCTCAACCACCTGTGGCACCACAAGCCGGTGGCCCATCCGGCGCTGCTCCAGGCATTGCATACGACGCATCGGCCGGTGCCGCCCGCGTACCGGCGCGATCAATTCCCCCTGCCACCTCGCTGACCAGGCGTTGCCGCCGTTCCGACGACACCGCTGGCACAATGACGCCGTGGTTGCCGTTCCGTCCTCCCCCGGCGTCTCCGCGCGCATGAAACGGCAAGCGCGGAGGGACACCGACCCCGAGATGGCCGTACGACGTCTTCTGTACAGATCGGGCGTCCGGTACCGCCTTCAACGTCGCGTGCCTGGCATGCAACGACGCACGATCGACATCGCGTTCCCGGGCGCCCGCGTGGCCGTGTTCATCGACGGGTGCTTCTGGCACGGCTGCCCTCGTCATGCCACGCACCCGAAGGCCAATGCGGAATGGTGGCGCCAGAAACTCGACCGGAACATCTCCCGTGACCAGGAAACGACGGAGCATCTGACCGAAGCCGGCTGGATGGTGCTCCGCTTCTGGGAGCACGAGGATCCGGCGACCGTGACGGAACGCATCGCAGAAGCTGTCTCGACGGCTCGCAGCAGCCGGCGACGGCCCTCGTCCGATCAGCACGTGAACAGGCGCCCCGGTGACTGAGGGCGTCCTGCCGCTTCCCACCACCTCGCTCACGGCGCCTCGAAGCACCGGCCTGTCACCGGCGTAGTCTCGAGCACACGTGTACTGACGAGGGAGGATTCTCATGGCCAAGGTGCCGAGTGCATTGGTCGCTGCGACAGGGCTCGTAGGCGGTTACGCCGTAGCCCGTTGGACCAAGAAGCGGCCGCTTGGTGGGGTGGCGTTGGCGGCTGTGGGGGCTGTGGCGGCTCGGGAGTGGGAGAGGAAGGCGGGGAAGAAGGCTGCGGCGGCGTTGAGCGGGGCTTATGTGGCGGCGTTTGCCGGGTCGCATCCGTTGGCCAAGAAGGTGGGGGCCTGGCCGTCGGTGTTCGCGGTGGCGGGGGTTGTGGGGGCGGCTTCTTGGGTGGTTGCCGATCGGCGGAAGTAGGGAAGAGGGAAGCCCTCTGACGTGCAGGGCGGTCGCGTACCTGGGGTATGCGACCGCCCTTTGCGTGGGAGGCGGGGTCAGGCCGAGGCCTCGTTGAGGAGGGTCAGGTCGTCCGCGGTGAGGTGGAGGTCGGCGGCGGCCATGAGGGCCGGGAGCTGGTCGACCGTGCGGGCGCTGGCGATGGGGGCCGCGACCGTGGGCCGGGCGGCGAGCCAGGCGAGGGCTACGGTCGCGTGTTCGGCCTGGTGGGCGGCGGCGACCGTGTCCAGGGCGGCGAGGACCTTGCGGCCGCGGTCGGTGGCCAGGTATTCGGCGGCCTTTCCGGACCGGGCGCTGCTGACGTTGCTGTCCGGACGGTACTTGCCGGTGAGGAAGCCGGACGCGAGGGCGTAGTACGGGACGGCGGAGACGCCGTGGCGGGCGGCGGTGTCGGCCAGTTCGCCTTCGTACGTGTCGCGGGAGACCAGGTTGTAGTGGGGCTGGACGGCTACGTAGCGGGCCAGGTTCTCGTCGGCGGAGAAGGTCAGGGCCGCTTCCAGGCGCTGCGCCGAGATGTTGGACGCGGCGATCTCGCGGACCTTGCCGGCCTTGACCAGTTCGTCGAGGGCCGGGAGGAAGTCGGAGACGTCAAGGGACTCGTCGTCGTAGTGGGTGTAGTAGAGGTCGATGTAGTCGGTGCGCAGGCGGGTCAGGGAGGCGTCGACGGCGGCCTTGATCGTGGCCGGGGCGAGGCCCTTGTGGTCCGGGTGGGCGCCGACCTTCGTGGCGATGACGACCTCGTCGCGGTTGCCGCGGGAGGCGAGCCAGTTGCCGAGGACGGTCTCGGATTCGCCGCCCTTGTTGCCCGGCACCCAGGCCGAGTACACGTCCGCGGTGTCGATGAAGTTGCCGCCGCCGGCGACGTACGCGTCCAGGACGGCGAAGGACTGGGGCTCGTCCGCGGTCCAGCCGAAGACGTTGCCTCCGAGGGAGAGGGGCGAGACGGACAGGGAGCCGAGGGTCTTCTGTGTCGCAGTCATGATCTTCCAACCTAAGGGGAGCGGAGCCATGTCGCGGCCGGGCAGAGGGAAACACGGGGCAAGGGGAGGCCATGGGGAGGACATAGGGCGGGCAAAGGGAGGAAACGGAAGGCAAAGGGTCAGACGTCGGGCGCCTTGGACAGCGGGCTGGCGATGTCTTCCAGGGAGCGGCGTTCGGCGCGTACGGCCAGGAAGGCTGCGGTGAGGCCGGCCAGGCTCATCAGTGCGGCGCCGATGCAGAAGGCGAGTGCCGTGTCGGCGATCACGCCGGTCTTCGTCAGTTCGGCGAAGACCAGGGGGCCGCTGATGCCGCCCGCGGCCGTACCGACCGCGTAGAAGAAGGCGATGGCCATGGCCCGGGTCTCCATGGGGAAGATCTCCGAGACGGTCAGGTACGCGCTGCTGGCGCCGGCCGAGGCGAAGAAGAGGACCACGCACCAGCAGGCGGTGAGCGTGGTGGCCGTCAGGTGGCCGGCGGCGAAGAGCCAGGCGGTGGCGAAGAGGAGGATGCCGGAGAGCAGGTAGGTGCCGGAGATCATGACGCGGCGGCCGACCGTGTCGAAGAGCTTGCCGAGAGCCAGCGGGCCCAGGAAGTTCCCGGCCGCCATGACGGCGAAGAAATATCCGGTGCTGGAGGTCGACACGTCGTAGAAGGAGGTCAGGATGGCGCCGAAGCCGAAGGTGACGGCGTTGTAGAGGAACGCCTGGCCGATGAAGAGGGCGAGGCCGAGGACGGCGCGGCGGCGGTAGCGCGAGAAGACGGTGCGGGCGATTTCGAGGAAGCCGATGCTCTTGCGGGGGTGGATGGTGATCTCGCCCTCGGGCTCGGGGAGGGGCTCGCCCTTCTCGTCGGTGATCTGTTTCTCGATGGAGGCGACGAGTCCGTCCGCTTCGTCTCCCCGACCGTGGATGAACAGCCACCGTGGGCTCTCGGGCACATGGCGGCGTACGAGGAGGATGACCAGGCCGAGGACGACGCCGAGCGCGAAGGTCAGCCGCCAGCCGACGTTGATGGGGAAGATGCTGGTGTCCAGCATCAGGATGGACAGCAGGGAGCCGCCGATCGCGCCGAGCCAGAAGCTGCCGTTGATGACGAGGTCGACGCGGCCCCGGTAGGCGGACGGGATCAGCTCGTCGATGGCGGAGTTGATCGCCGCGTATTCGCCGCCGATCCCGAAACCGGTCAGGAAGCGGAAGAGGAAGAACCACCAGGAGGAGAAGGAGACCGCGGTCAGGGCGGTGGCGGCCAGGTAGACGGCCAGGGTGATCAGAAAGAGCTTCTTACGGCCGAAGAGGTCGGTGAGCCGCCCGAAGAACAGCGCGCCCAGGCAGGCCCCGGCCACATACAGCGCGGCGGCGATACCGGTGACCTGGGCGGACGAGACAGGAAGCCCGCTGCCGTGCTCGGACAGGCGCCCGGCGATGTTGCCGACGACGGTGACTTCCAGACCGTCGAGGATCCACACCGTGCCGAGGCCGACGACCACCATCCAGTGCCAGTGCGACCAGGGGAGGCGGTCGAGGCGGGCTGGGACGTCGGTGGTGACGGGGGCGGGTGGGCGGGGGTCGGCGGAGGTTCGGGGGTCGGCAGGGGTTCGGGGGCCCGTGGGCGGGTGGGTGTCCGTGGACGGATGGGTGCCTGCGGGGGTACGGGGGCCGCTGTGCCCGGCCGGTACGGCTCCGTCGCCCGGCTCCGGCCCTGACTGGTACCCCGCCTTGTCGTTCGGACTCATCGCACCCTCCTGAACCGGGCCGGGGCCGGTCACCCCGGCGGCGCATCCATCCGAGTGCCCGGCGGACAGCGCGCGAAGCGGGGGAAATGCCCAGGTTGAGAGGGATTCTCTTACGAGGCGACGAGCCATCGGGGCAGGCCGGCCCCACGGCGCGGCACGCGTGTCGCGGAGGGGGGAGCGCTGGGAGGGGTGGGAGGGGTGGAGGGGCGGGGGGCTGAGGAGGCGGGAGGCAACAGGGAGTCGGGGGGCGAGGAGCCGGGAGGAGGTGCCCCGGGACTCGGGCGTCTGAGTCTCGGGCATCCCGATCTCGGACGTCCAGATTTCGGCCGTCCAGGTCTCAGGCATCCAGGCCCCAGACATCCGGGTACGTACGGGTACGTCCGGGCCCTCAGACGTCGATGCCGTGTTCGCGCAGCCACGGCTTCGGGTCGACCGGGGTGCCGCCGGGGCGTACTTCGAGGTGGAGGTGTGGTCCGGTGACGTTTCCGGTGGCGCCGACCCGGCCGATGACGTCTCCGGCGGCGACCTTGCCGGTGGTCCGCACCAGGGAGGACAGGTGGCAGAACCACAGTTCCGTACCGTCGTCCAGGGTCAGGACGAGCCGGTAGCCGTACGCGCCGGCCCAGCCCGCCTGGGTGATCGTGCCGCCGTGGACAGCCTTGACCGGGGTGCCGGTGGGGGCGGCGAAGTCCAGACCCGTGTGGTTGGCCGCCCAGCGGTCGCCGGCCTGGCCGAATCCGGCGGTGAGGGTGTAGGTGGTGAGCGGGGAGACGTAGCTGCGGGCGAGTTCGGCGCGGCGCTCGGCCTCTGCCTTCTTGCGGGCTGTTTGCGCCGCCTCGCGCCGGGCCTCGCGCGCAGCCGACTCCTTGGCGGCCGCGGCCTGCTCGGCCTGCTGCTGGTGCGCGGCCGCGTCCCATGCGGCCTTCTGGGCGGCGGCCTGCTCGGCGGCCCGGCGTTCCTCCTCCTCGGCGGCGCTCTGCTGCCGCTCGGCCTGCCGGCGGATACGGTCGCTCAGCGACTGGCCCGCGCCCATGCCCTGTTCGGCCTCGGCCTGGGTGAGGCCGGCCTGGGAGAGGGGGGCGGAGGCTCCGGTGCCCCCGGGTGAAGAGGGGGCGGAGTGGGTGGCGGGCCCCGCGGCGTTCGAGGACACCGCTTCCGGTGAGCCGGATATGAGGCCGCCGATGCCCGGGAGGGAGTCGGCGTCCGGCAGTTGCGCCGCGAGGTCGTCCGCCAGATCGCCCGCCAGGTCGCCGACGTCCGGCAGGGATATCGCGAGCTGCGGCTTCTCCTCGGCAGTGGCCATGCCACCGGCCCCGACCGCCGCGATCACGCCGACGCCCAGGACCGTACCGCCGCGGGCGAGTCCACCACGCTGCCTTCCGGCCACCCGGTGCTTGCCGCGTACAGGCCGTACGGAGTCCTCGGCGGGGTTCCACTCCTCCCAGGTGCCGGTGTCGAACGCACCGGGCTCGGCGGCGAACGCGTCAGTACCGGCAGCCACGGACGCCTCAGGCCCGGCGGGGGAACCACCGGGAACGGCCCCGGCGAACGCCCCCGAGCCACCGGACACACCAGGAACACCGGATACACCGGGAACACCGGACACGCCAGGAACAGCGCCGAAAGGAACCTCAGGGACAGAGCCGGCAGGGCTGTTGGACGCCACGGGGGCGCACTCCTTTCCTTCCTCTCGCCTACCGGGTCAGCGGTGGGGCCGCCCCCAGGCCGGACCGGCACCGGAGGGGAAGGCCCTCCAGGGCCGTTCAGGCGCTGGGACGTTCGGAGCAGGGAGGTCTGCCGTGGACGGTGGCGGACCGCCTCCGACAGATCGGTGGTGGCCGTCCGGCCCGGCGCACCCCAACGTGGTGGTTCCCCGGTTTCCCAGGGCACGCGCTGGTAGGGCACCGGCCCGTGGGCCGGTCCAGCGGTGCCCCAACGGTGATTCAGTTGTGAACCTGCTGACGGGATTAGGCGTCGGCGCACGGTGCCGCCTCTTGCGACGGCTGGGACGACCGCGCTGCGTTATCGGACTGTAATAGACGCGACGGCCCGATACCAAGCGTTCCACCGAACTCATGGGCGCTTTGGGGTGGCTTTGGCCTGAACTTAAACGCCCATCAGGGCATCAAACAGGGCGAGTTGCCGGACGGCCCTCAAACCTGTGATGCGCGATTGTGCGGGAGTTGTTATGCACAGGGGTGCCCGGCGCTCACCCCGCGTGAGCGCAGTAACGTCTGATCATGGTCGTCAACAGCGCGCAGGCACTGGCGGATCGATATGTGGACTTCGCCTGGTACCAGGCGCGGGGGCAGTCCGACGCCCATGAGGAGCTGGCCGCGCGGATCGGCCACGACCCCGAGTTCTGCGACCATCTCGCGCGCTCCCTGCCGGCGGGCAACAAACAGCAGCCCAAGTTGCTGTTCGCCGCGGTCCGCTACCTCGACGGCCCGTACGCCGAACACGGGCCGCGCGGCGACGCGGCGTACCGGGGCTGGCGTGAATGGACCCTGCGGCACTGGGAGGAGGTCAGGGCCGTCGTCATGCGGCGCCTGACGCAGACCAACGAGCCGGCCCGCTGCGCGACCCTGCTGCCCCTCCTCGCCCGGCTCCCACAGCCGCTGGCCCTCCTGGAGGTCGGCGCGTCGGCGGGCCTGTGCCTGCACCCGGACCGCTACCGCTACCGCTACGACGACCGGCCGGAGTTCGGCGCTCCGGACAGCGCGGCGGTCTTCCCCTGCCGTACGGGGCCGGGCACCCCCGTACCCGACCGCGTGCCGGACATCGCCTGGCGCGCGGGCATCGACCTCAACCCCCTCGACCCGGCCGACCCGGACGACGTCCGCTGGCTGGAGGCCCTGATCTGGCCGGGCGCTTCCGAAGAGCGCGTACGGCGCCAGCGGGCCGCCGTCGAGGCCGTACGGTCCGCGCCGCGCCCCCGTGTCGTACGCGGCGACCTGATCGACGCGCTGCCCGCGCTGGCCGCCGAGGCCCCGCCCGAGGCGACGCTCGTCGTCTTCCACACCTCCGTGCTGACGTACCTGCCTCTGGAGCGCCGCGAGGAGTTCGCCCGGCTCGTCCGGACCGTCCTCCGGGAACGCGTCCGCCCCGGGCACTGGATCTCCAACGAGCACCCCGCCGTCCTCCCGTGGATCACCACGCCCCGGCCCGCGCACCCCCTCCAGGTGACGGAACGACTGCAGACCCTGGCCCTCGACGAGCGGCCGGTCGCCCTGGCCGGCCAGCACGGGCAGAGCCTCCAGTGGCTGTGACGCGCCCCCACCACGCCGCCCGGCCAAGACCCGGCTCTGCCCCACCACGCCCCCCGCCACGGCCCGGCTCTGCCCCACCACGATCCGCCCCGGCCTCACCACCTCCCGTCCCCTCCCCCGCCCCTCACCTCCTCTTGGGCCGCTGCACCGCCAGCAGCGCCATGTCGTCCGCCGTCTCCCCGCCCGTGTGCGCCGCCACGTCCGCCACCAGCGTGTCCAGCAGCGCCTCCGGCCCCTCGCAGGCCCGGACCCGCCCGCGCAGCCGCTTCGCCGGCTCGTAGAAGACGTTGCCGGCGTCCCGGGCCTCGGTGACGCCGTCGGTGAAGAGCAGCAGGATCGAGCCCGCGGGACAGACCGTCTCGTCCGCCCGGTCCGGCCAGCCGGCCACCTCGCTCATGCCGAGCGGCAGCGCGGGCGACTTCGGGGTCAGTTCGCACAGTTCGCCGTCGGGGGCGAGGAGCAGCGGCGCCGGGTGGCCGCGGTTCAGGACGCGCAGTGCCGCGTGCTCGTCCGAGGGCAGCTCCGCCAGTACGGCCGTGGTGAAGCCCTCGAACTGGTCCAGACCCTCCCGCCGGCTGCCCTCGCGCTGCAGTGCCCGTTCCAGCCGCCCCGCCACCGCCTCCAGACTGGCTTCCTGCTCCGCGGCCTCACGGAAGGCGCCGATGACGATCACGGCGGCCTCCACCGCCTCCAGTCCCTTGCCCCGTACGTCGCCGACGATCAGCCGTACGCCGTACGGGGTGTCCTGGACCGCGTACAGGTCGCCGCCGATCCGGGCGTCCGCCTGCGCCGCCACGTAACGCGCCGCGACCGCCAGCCCGCCGATGCGTTCGGCGGGCGTCGGCAGCACCGCCCGCTGGGCCGCCTCCGCGACGTCCCGCACGGAGGCGAGCCGGGCATCGCTCATCCGTACGACCCGGTTGATGCCCAGCGCGAGAACGGCGACGACCAGGACGGTCAGGCCCTCGGTGAAGGACTGGTTGGCGTCGCGGCCCCCGTGGTACGTCACGACCCAGGTCTCGGCGACGACGGCGGCCGCCGCGATCACGGCCGTACTGCGCAGCGAGTACAGCGGTGCCGCCACCAGGGGCGCGGCGGAGAAGAAGGGCGCGGCCGTGTACCGGGCGGGCGTGCCGCTGTCGAAGACGAGCCCCGCCACGAGCAGGATCAGCGGCAGCCAGCAGACCAGCTGCCGGCCGAACGGGGACATGCGGGAGTGGCGGCGCTTGCGCTCCTGCTCGCCCGTACGGCCCCTGCCGCCTCGACGCACCCGCACCGGCCTGCCTCCCACTCCCGCGCGCCCGTCCGTACGGCCACCGTCACCGTCCCAAGGTTTTCCGTTGCCGGGCCGGGCGGCGAATCGGATTGGGCCGGACGGGTCATACGGGCCGCGGAAGAGGCACGTCCCGGAGCGGCCTTCCAGCCCCGGAAACACGACAGCGCCCCGGCCGGTGACTTCCGGCGGGGGCGCTGTGCGGTGGGCCGGAGGGCTCGCTTCCGGCGCGTACCTGGTGGGCCATCAGGGGCTCGAACCCTGAACCAATGGATTAAAAGTCCACTGCTCTGCCAATTGAGCTAATGGCCCGCACCGAGCAGCATAGCCCGCGTTCCCTCCGCAGCCCGAAGGCATTGGCCATCGGACTGGCGGAGGCGCCGCGTCCGCTTCGGGGCGGGCGTGGCGTGCGAAGCCGCCGTACGGCGGGGTGCGCGGCCAAGGGGCCGTGCGGGATGCGGAGTTGAGACGCGGGGCCCGCGCCCACCCCGTACCGGAGTACGGAAGTGCGGCGCGGGCCCCGCGGTCGGAGAGAGCGGCGCCCGTCAGGCGTCCCGAGACCCGTCAGACGTCCCGAGATCCGTCAGACGGCTCGGTCGCCGCCGGGCGTCCCGGTCTCCGTCAGCCGTTGCGCTTCCAGCGCGGCTTGTCCTCGCGGCGGCCGAAGGAGCCGGTGCCGTGGCCACGGTGGTCGTCACGGCGGCCGTACGGACGGTCGCCGCCACCCGAGCGGTAGCCGCCCGAGGAGGGGCGGTCGTCGCGGCGGTCGCGATTGTACGGACGGTCGCCGCCACCGGAGCGGTAGCCGCCGCCCGGACGGCTGCCGGAGCGGTCGTCACGGTTGAAGGAACGGTTCGGGCGGTCGCCGCGGTCCCGGTTGAAACCACCGCGGTCGTCGCGACGGTCGCGGTTGAAGCCGCCACCGGAACGGTCGTCACGGCGGTCACGGTTGAAGCCGCCGCCCGAGCGGTCGTCACGGCGGAACCCACCGCGGTCACCACGGTCGCCACGGTCACCGCGCTCGCCACGGTCGTCGCGGCGGTCACGGTTGAAGCCGCCACCGGAACGGTCGTCACGGCGGAAGCCACCACCCGAGCGGTCGTCACGGCGGTCACGGTTGAACCCGCCACGGTCGCCACGGTCACCGCGGTCGTCACGGCGGTCACGGTTGAAGCCGCCACCGGAACGGTCGTCGCGACGGAAGCCGCCACGGTCACCGCGGTCACCGCGCTCGTTGTCCCGGCGGTCCCGGCGCTCGTAGTTGCCCCGCTCGTCGCGGTGCGTGGAGCGGCGCGGCGCCTCGTCGGCCTCGGGGGCGGCCTGGGCCGGTACGGCGGCCTCCTCCACGGCGGCCTCGGCGGCGGCCACCGCCTCCTCCGGGTCCTCGCCCCGCTCCCGTGCGGCGCGGGCGGTCAGCCGGTTGGCCTCCTCGCGCAGCTCGGCGGCGCGGCGCTGCGCGCGCTCCAGCTCGCGGGAGAGCTCCTGGGCCTCGCGCTCGGCCTGCTTGGCGGAGTTGGTCGCCGAGTCGGCCTGCACCTCGGTGAGCGAGCGGGCGCCGGTGATCTTGGCCACGTCCTCGTCGAAGGCGCCGGCGCCGCCGACGATGTGACGCGAGGCGTCCACGCCCGCGTCCTCCATCAGCCGGAAGATCTGGCGGCGCTGGTGCGGCAGGGCCAGCGAGACGACCGTGCCGGACTGGCCCGCGCGGGCGGTACGGCCGGAACGGTGCAGGTAGTCCTTGTGGTCACCGGCCGGGTCCACGTTCAGGACCAGGTCGATGCCGTCGACGTGGATGCCGCGGGCGGCGACGTCGGTGGCGACGAGGACGTTGACGTACCCGTCCTTGAAGTCGGCCAGCGTGCGGGTCCGCGCACCCTGCGTCATGCCGCCGTGCAGCGCGTCGGCGCGCACACCGGAGTCGCACAGCTGCTCGGCGACGCGGTCGGCGCCGAGCTGGGTGCGGACGAAGATGATGGTGCGGCCCTTGCGGGCGGCGATGGCGGCGGTGACCGGCGCCTTGTCCTTCGGCTTCACGACCAGCACGTGGTGGGTCATGGTCGTGACGTTGCCCTGGGCGCTGTCGACCTCGTGGGTCGCCGGGTCGGTCAGGTAGCGCTTGACCAGGGTGCCGATCTCGTTCTCCATCGTGGCGGAGAACAGCATCCGCTGGCCGCCGGACGGAATCAGGTCGAGCAGCTCGGTGACCTCGGGCAGGAAGCCCAGGTCGGCCATCTGGTCGGCCTCGTCCAGGACGGCGGTCTCGACGTCGTCCAGCGAGCAGGCGCCGCGGTTGATGATGTCGCGCAGGCGGCCGGGGGTGGCGACGAGGACGTCGACGCCGCGCTCCAGCGCGTAGATCTGGTTGCCCATGGACGTACCGCCGCAGACGACCTTGAGCTTGAGGCCCAGGACGTCACCGTACGGCTGCAGCGCGTCGCTGACCTGCATGGCCAGCTCACGGGTCGGGGTGAGGATGACGCCGCGCGGGCGCTTCTTCTCGGTGCTGCCGCCGGCCAGGCGGCTCAGCAGCGGCAAGCCGAAGGAGAGGGTCTTGCCGGAGCCGGTGCGGCCACGGCCGAGGATGTCGCGGCCGGCCAGCGCGTCCGGGATGGTCGCGGCCTGGATGGGGAACGGGGTGGTGACACCGTTCTGGGCCAGCTTGCGGACGATCTTGTCGTCGAGGCCGAGGTCGGCGAAGGTGACCTCGGGGGCCGCGTCCTCGGCGGCCGCCTCGCCCGCTTCGGTCGGCTCGGCCGCTTCAGTCGGCTCGGCCGACTCGGACAGCTCGGCCGGCGCATCGGTGACGGCCTGGACGGCCTGGTCCTGCGGCTGGTCCTGCTGGGGAGCCGCCTGCTCATCGGCTGCGGGCAGGACGGACTGATCAGTGGAAACAGACATGCGAAATGCGAAACCTTCCGGAGTCTCGGCACAGGCACGCGCCCAAACTCCGTGAGACTTCACAAACGACCGCCTCAATGCGGTCAGCCACGGCAAGGGAGAGAACGCGCCACACGGCGCTGCATCATGCGCCGGGCAAATGGGATCAAACGATCTACCACCATACTCACTCCGGCCCCCGGAAGGCAAATGCCCTCCCGAACCCCCGTTCCCCACCGAGGCTCCCCGGCCCCGCGCCCCGCTCCGTGCGCCCTGGCCCCGCCCGCCACCGGCCCCCTCGTCCGCGCCGTCCGCGCGACCGGCGCCTCGCCCCTGCCGTCCGCCCGCCCCGATGGCCCCTACCCCCCGGTCTCCGGGTTCGAGGGTGCGGGCGGCGCGGACGACGGGGCCGGCGCGGGGGAACTCGGCTGCGGGTCCGGGCTCGCGCTCGGGGTCGGCTTGACGGTCGGGGTCGTACGGGGCGGCTGGGCCGTCGACGAGGGCCGGCCGCTGCCGGGGCGCGTCGGAGCGGGCGCCGCGGGACCGCTGCCGGGCGGTCCGGGCTGCTCGGGGCCGGGCGCGGCGCCCGACGCCGGTTCCGGTTCCGGCTCCGCCTCGTCCGCCGACGGCGTGTGATCGCTCGCGGGCGCCCCCGCGTGCCCCTCCACGCCGTGCCCACCGCCCGCACGCCCCCTGCGGTCCGGGCTCCCGCCGCGGCTGTCGACCGTTCCGCCGTCGGGCGCGGGCCCGCCGTCGGGCCGCGACGACGAGCCCGACGGCTTGGGCGGTTCCGCGTCGCTCACGCTCATGCAGCCGCTCAGCGACGCGGCCAGGGCGGAGGCGGTGGCCACAGCGGCGGCGAGCCGGTTCAGAGCCGGGCCGGTATGGGGGGAAGCGATCGGGCGCACGTGCGGGACCTCCGGATCCGGGGTGCGGAGACTGCGGAGATGAACGCCCTGCCCAACTCCCGCCGACCGCCCGAGGACACGCGCCGTACGCACGAGATCGCACCTGTTCGGGCCTGATCACCGCCCCGGACGCCCCCGGCACCACCTCGAACGCCGCGAATGCCCCGAACCGGCCCCGCACCCGCCCCGCACCCGCCCGGCAGCCCCGGGTCCGGCCACCGCCCGGCGCCGGGCCGACACCCCGCGGCTCAGCCGTACCCCAGCGCGTGCAGCCGCTCGTCGTCGATCCCGAAATGGTGCGCGATCTCGTGCACGCAGAAATGCCCCTCAGTCACTACTTCCAGGCCGTGACCACGGCCGAACTGAGGGCAAGGGGAGGACTGCGTGTCACCACGGGAACCGTTCGCACGCGCCGCAGCAGCCGTACTGCGCGCGATCCTGTATCTACGCATATCGGACCTAACGGACACTTCCACATCCATCCCGCGCCAGGAGAAGGCAGGCCGCAAGAAGGCGGACGACCTAGGCGCGGAAGTGATCAAGGTCCTGAAAGATGAAGACAAGTCTGGATTCCACACCTATGTGACCCGGCCCGGCTGGGACGACGCCCTGGACATGCTCCGCCAGCGCCTGGCAGACGTGCTGATCGTCTTCAAGGTGGACCGGGCGACCCGCCAGGGCATCCCCCAGGCATCAGAGATCATCCGCATCGTCTACGACACGGGATGCCGCTTCATCTCCATCGCGGACGGCATCGACTCGAACCAGGAGGGCTGGGAACTCCAGCTCATGCTGGCCGCCCACCAGGCCCACAAAGAGAGCAAGAACACATCCCTCCGGGTCACGGACCTCCGGGCGGATGAACGGGACGCTGGTCGCTGGATGGGCTCCCGACCGTACGGCTTCCTGGTCACCCCGGAACGGAAGCTGGAGATCCACGAGGAGGAGGCCAAGGTCATACGCGCCATCGTGGGGAAGCTCCTGGATTCCACGGAACCGGCATCCCTCCGCTCCGTCGCCGCATGGGTGAACGCCCAGGGCCACGACGCCCCCCGCTGGGCAAGCCGCAAGATCCGCATTGCCCGGTTGGAGGCCAAGGGGGAACCCCTGAAGGCCCAGAAGCTCCGTGAGAAGCCTCTGAAGTCGCCCAACTCGTGGTCCTGGCCAGTGGTGCGCCAACTGGTCACCTCTCCCGTGATGACCGGCTACCTGCCGCACAAGGGCGGGATCTACCGGCACCCTGAGACCGGCGAAATGGTCCGCGTGGGCCCGGAGATCATTTCCCTGGCTGACTGGACGCGGCTGAGACCCATGTTCGGAGAACGCGTCCCCACCCACTGGAAGCGGTCGGCGGTGCCCAGCACCAAGTCCAAGGACACGGGCCGCCTGGTGACCGGCCTCCTGTCCGATTACCTCTACTGCGGCGAATGTGGCTCCCGAGAGTCTTACGACGCGTACTTCATCCGGAAGGGCGAGCCCTGGCCCCGCTACCGGTGCATCCGTCGCCACTTCAGCGGGCGATGCCCCGGCACCCTGATGAAGGGCACCCATGCTGATCACTTCGTGACCCAGGCCGTGGTTACGCGGTTGAACGCCCTGGATGACGACCACCCCGCCCTCCTGGCCATCGCGGAACGCTGGAATGACCTTCGCCACCCTGAGCACGCGGCCCGGCGCCGGGACCTGGAGGCGCTGATCCAAGAGGAGGAACAGTTCCTGGACCGCCTGGAGGAAGAGAAGCTGGGCGGGCTTTTCCAGGGGGCACGGGGTGAGATGCGGTTCCGGGGTCGCTACGACGCCGCGAACGAGCGCCTGTCGACCTATGAGAAGGAACTACAGTCCTTGCCGACCGGCACGGCCTTGGACATCACGTTCCTCCGGGACGCCACGATTTTCGAAGAGGCGTGGGCGGACTGGCCCCTGTCAACCAAGCGCGACATCATCGGCCTGGTCCTGGAACGCGCCTGGCTCTTCAAGGCTCCGAAGTCCGGCGTCAAGCCATCCTTGGACCGGTTCCGTTTCTGGTGGGTCGGCGACCCGGAGCCGACAGACATCGGCGTTTCGCTGAGCCTGTCTGAATAGCCGCCTTAGCGGTCGCCAGCTCACGGGCCCGCCTCTCCCTTAGCGGAGCGGCGGGCCTTTGCTGTTGGCGGATTTCCACATAGATGCAACAAGCCTCCTACCCATCAATGGAAGCAGAGAACCCGCTTCTCAGTACTACTTCTCTATACGCGCATAGAGAAAGAAGGTACGAGAAGCAGGCTTTCTGCTTCCCCCGTCGGCAGTCACGACGGGGGACTTCCTGTAACACCTCTCAGTTCATTTGAATGTGGGCACTTGTCTACCGACTTCCCCACCCGGCGGCACCCGGGAGCGCACCTCTGGCGCGGACCAACTGGCCACTCAACCTCGCGTCCTGGTCCTCCAGGTCGCGAGGTTTCTTTTTACCCAAATCCGCTTGGCCTGGAGCCTTCCTATGCTGACCGACCGAATCAATCTTCTGCGCCGCCTGATCGCCGCGCTTTCGGATGCCCTCCACCTGGCGAACGGCCAGGGCGACCGCGAACGATCCGCGGAGTTTTACGCCCTGCGGGACGCGACCTCCCGAGACCTGAACACGACTGTGGAGCGGGCGTTCACGAACGGCGTGATCACGGACGTGGAAGTCCGCTCCGCCCTGCGGCCCATCTACGGCGCCAAGCATGAGACGGAGAGCGTTCGTGTCTGAGCAGGAGGGCTTTCTTCCGTCCGCCCCGGCCGGTGTCCCTCCGGCCCCACCAGAGCCTGGCGACACGGCGGCGGAGGAAGCTGCACGGCTCCGTGAGGAGCTGGCACAACTGCGTCGGGAGCGTGACGCCCGGGAGCGCCAAGAGGCTGTGGACGGCCTCCTCCAGCGCCACCGATACGTGACGCCGGAGATCGTCCAGGCGCTGGGTGCGGACTTTCCCCTGGAGCGCCTGGAGGCCGTGGCCGGCGCCGTCGATCGGGCCTTCCTTCAGGCCCTCCCTCCCAGCGTCGGACGCGGGGGACTGACTCCATCCGACGAGGGGCGGGCCACCTGGGGCGGCCTGTTCCGCTCCGCCCTCTGATCAGCAACCCCCAGCAAAGGAACCTCCGTGTCACTCCTCACCACCACGCCCGGCGTCTCCGGCATCACCCCCGACGACTACGGCCCGCTGATCGTCCAGCCCGTGGAGCGGCAGAGCGTCGCGCTCCAGGTCGCCAGCAAGCTGAAGACTGACCGCACCACGGTCCACATCCCCATCGTGCACACCGACGCGGGCGCGTCCTTCGTGGCGGAGGGGGAGGAGATCGCCGCCACGGATGCCGTCATGGGCGAGCTGGAGATCGTCCCGGCCAAGTGCGCCGGCCTGTCCATCGTGTCGTCCGAGCTGGCCGAGGACAGCGACCCCGACGCACAGAAGCTCGTGGGTGACGGCCTGGCCCGCTCTATCGCCGGGGCCCTGGACCGCTCGTTCTTCGGCAACCTCTCTGCCCCGAATCCGGCGGGCCTGGAGGCCGTGGACGGCGTGGGCACCGTGAACGCCGGTACCAAGTTCACCAACCTGGACGCCTTTCAGGAGGCCATCAACCGGGCGGAGGACGTAGGCGCCACGATCACGGCGTTCGCCGCGAACCCGGTGGACGCGCTGACCCTGGCCCAGCTCAAGCAGACCAAGGACAGCAACGTCCCGCTCCTGGGCTCCGACCCGACCACGCCGACCCGGCGAACCATCCTGGGCGTCCCGCTGTACGTTTCCAACGCCGTGACCGCCGGAACCGTCTGGGGCATCCCGCGTGACCGCGTGATGGTGGTCATGCGTCGGGACGTGACCCTGGACGTGTCCAAGCACGTCCGGTTCACCCGAGACCAGGTGGCGATCAAGGCCACGATGCGGGCGGCGCATGCGTTCCCGCATCCGGCTGCGATCCAGCGCGTCAGCCTGACCAAGGCTGCGTGACGGCGGCTCGGCGTCTTCTTCGCGTCGTTCCATAAGGACGCTATGAGCACGGAGCCTGTTGCGAGCGGCCCGCCCTGGGGGGTGACCCCCTTCGGCCGGGCCGGAAGACCGAAGCGTGATAGCAGTCCAGACCCTGTACGGGTTCCAAGGTCCGTCAGAAGCCGAAGCCCCACGTGTCAACCACGCTGTGACCAGCGGGTACGCCGGGTTAGCGACTCCCGGAAAACGCCTGTTACCAGGGCTCTGGTGGCCCGTGCCTCTTTGGTCCGAACGCACTCCCCTGGCCGGCGCTTCCATGCCTGCAACGGGACTCCTTGGCTTTACTGTGCTGTCGCGCTTCTTCGAGCCCATGGCCCCGTTTCTGCCCTTCACTGGGCGGGCGCGGGGCCTTTTGCATGTCCCTGGGGCACGGCCTGCGCCGTACGCTCGGAGCATGACCACTGCGGGGCAGAGGATCAAGGAAGTCCGCAAGCGTCGCGGGCTGTCACAGCGTGAGTTGGCGGAGGCATCGGGAGTCTCCCTTTCGATCATCCGGAAGCTCGAACAGGGGGAACGGGAGACAGCCCGACTGGAGACACTGCGCAAGCTCGCGCACGCGCTCAGGGTGCCGACCATGCGCCTGGCTGGTGAACCGAACCCGGAGGATGCCAGCGCCGACACAGTGGCAAGGTGGGCGGCTGTTCGAGGCGCGCTGGAGAGTCCCCCCATCGCCCTGGGGCTGAACGATGAACCGCCAACTGTCAGCGGGGTACGCGCCGCCCTACGAGACGCAACGCCCCTGTTCTCCGGCGATCAGTACACGGCACTGTCCGTACTGCTGCCGTCCCTGCTGCGGGACGCTGACGCGCTCGGCTCAGAGGGCCGTGCGGTCCGGGTACGGCTCCTGCAACTTGCCGGATGGCTCATGGTCCAGACCCGCCAGTTCCAAGCCGCCGAAACGGCCCTGGAGCGCGCTCTGGACGACGCGACGGACCGCATGGAGGGCGCGGCCACGGTGCACACGCTGTGCTGGCTGCGGCTACGCCAGGGCGAGTTGGGCAAGGCGTACGACCTGGCCGTGAAGTGGGCCGACGAAACCGAGCCCCGGATATCCCGTGCGACCCCGGAGGAGCTGAGTACGTGGGGCTGGATGCTCCTTCGCGTGTCCGCTGCGGCCGTCCGGAACTCGCAGCCTGGGGCGGCGGAAGACGCTTTGAAACTCGCCACAGCAGCCGCAGTTGCACTGGGGCGCGAACACACCCCGAACAACGACTTCCTTCGCACGTTCGGGCCGACCACGGTCAAGCTCAAGGCCGCCGAGAACGCCAGCGTGATCGACCGACCCGACATGGTGTTGCGCATCGCCGAACGTGTGCCCGTCTTCAGCCTGAAGCCCACGTCGAACAACCGGAACCGCCATTTGCTGGACGTGGCCGACGCGTACGCCAAGACCGGCGACTATGCCGAGGCATTCAGCAAGCTGGAACAGATTCGCGCTGACAGCCCGGAGTGGCTGCCGAACCAGCGTTATGCGCGTGACATCCTCGGCCGGGTGATCCGGGGGCGGCGGACGTTGACGTCGGACATGCGAACCATGGCCGACGTGGTGGGCCTGCCGCTCTAGCGTTTGTGGCACTTCCCGTTATCGGGCCTTCGAAGTGCCACAGACAATGGGAAGTTGCCGTTCCTAGCGTGGAGCCATCGGACCACACGAGGGGACGGCGATAAACCATGGCCTACGACTGGGCCCCCACCACGGGCACGTACGCGGTGGACAAGGCGACCGGCCGAATCGGAGAGGTACGCAGGCTGTTCGAAGGGTCTGCGTACCTCGTGCCCCCTGGTGGTGGCGCGGAGTGGGCGGTCAAGCCCGACCAATTGCGCAAGCCCACTGATGAAGAGCACGCGCGGGCGCTGACTTGGACCCGCCCGGTTGGGGGCCGGCCGTGAGCCGTGCCTACTTCGTGTCTCACCACAACTATTCGGAACCGCCGGTAGATCTCCCCGTACGGTCTCTATCGCTCGAACCCGCGCCGGTTGAAGGCTGCAAGGTGTGCGCGCACGCTGCCGCGTGGCGGCAGGCATACCGGACGGGAAACGGCACGACGGACGGTTACACGAACCAGTCCCGGGCTGTGGACTGCTCCCTGGAGATCCGCAACCACCCGCACCAGCCGCGCGTGACGGGGCTGCCGCTCGACGCTCCGGCGGTACGCCCGTGAGCGCCCGCAGCGTGATCCGCGCCGTGAAGCACGCCATCGGCACACACCCGCGTAGCAAGATCACTGTATCGGCGCGCTGCCTGAACGGCGGATGCCCGTGGGTGCTGGAGACGACCGCCGACCTGAAGGCGGCCGATCTGGCGATGATGACGCACACGGGTCGTACGGGGCACCCGACGTTCGCCCGGACGTTCAAGGACGTGGCCCTGGTGCGCCGTCTGGAGCTGAACGAGGGACGGGCGGCGATCCCGCCGCTTCCGTCCGAAGGGCCGCAACAGGAACGCACGGCCCGCTAGCCCCCGCCCCTCTCGCGGTGGCCTGACGGCGCGCAACACTGTGTTCCCCCACGCTGCGCAACCCGCTTGAGGGGCGGGCAATCTCTCATCCACAGTCGCAAGGAGGCGGCGATGAGCCATGCCCGGAACCGGCTGAAATTCGCATGGCTGGAGGTCACGGGATTCTGCAACGAGTTCTGTGATCACTGCTATGCGGACTCGTCCCCGAAGGGGACGCACGGCACGATGACCCTCCAGGACTGGAAACGCACCATTGACCAGCTCGCGGCCTTGGGCGCGCTGGACGTGCAGTTCATCGGCGGAGAACCGACGCTGTACCCGCACCTGTCGAGCCTGATCAGGCACGCCCACGAGGCGGGCCTGTCCGTGGAGGTGTTCTCCAACCTCACCCACGTCCGCGATCACCTGTGGGCGACCTTCACGGACTGCGGGGTCAAGCTCGCCACGTCGTACTACTCCGACATGGCCGACGACCACGACAAGGTGACCAACCTCCGGGGATCACACCGCCGGACCCGAAGGAACATCCAAAAGGCGCTCAGCCTGGACATCCCGGTGCGCGGCGGCGTGGTCGCGGTGCGCCAGGAGCAGCGCGTCCAGGAAGCGGCCAGAGACCTTATGGACCTTGGCGTGGGCACGGTGGGAGGTGACCGAGCCCGGGCGTTCGGACGGGCCAGCCGAGGGGCCGCACCGACGATCGCCGACCTGTGCGGGCACTGCGCTCACGAGAAGTGCGCCATCGGTCCGACGGGGGACGTGTGGCCGTGCGTCCTGGGCCGGTTCCTGACCATGGGCAACGTGCGGGAAACGCCACTCGCCGACATCTGGGGCGGCACACAGATGACCGAGGTGACGGCCGGCATCACCGCCGTGCACGGCCAAGGGGCGCAGTCCTGCACACCTCCGCAATTCCTGCCCATGTGCGGACCGTGCTCGCCGTGCGTCCCCTCTGTGGGGCATTGCGACCCAAGGGAGGCTGACGCCGTGGCCGGGGCGGTTACGATCGGCGCACCTGCCTGACCCGCTGAGATCACCAGGGAGCGCGCACATGCACGATCACGGCGACGACTTCGGCGCGTGGGGTTCTGACGGCAACGCCAGTGCCGTACAGCGAACCGAGGAAGAGTGGACCGTCATCGCCCGGTACATCCGCCACGCCGCGAACAAGGTCGGTCCTGATCTCCCGCTGTGTCTCCCTGGTGAGCCCCAGGAGTGTGGGCGAACCGCTCAGCAGCACGTCTTGGCGTGGGCGGCGCACCTGAAGGCGGCGGCCCACCACCTGATCGAGCAAGCCACCCCCAGCCGAGAGAGGGGCGCTCACGCCGTCGGAATGCTGTATCAGCGACGGCTGACCGACCTGCGAGAGCAGAGCGCCCGCGCTCACGTCCCGCAGTGACCTTCGCACTGGCCCCGTCCGAGCGCTGCCGTCATCGGCAGCCGGGGCGGGGCCTTCTCGTTGCCCGGAGGGCGCCAGCGGGCCGCTGTCCCGGACAATGACCGTGTGCTGGAGATGACGCGCGAAACCTTCGAAGAGTTGGTAAGTGACGCCCTCGACCTGATCCCGTCCGAGCTGACGCGGATCATGGACAACGTGGCCGTATTCGTGGAGGACGAGCCACCCGCGGACGATCCGGAGTTGCTGGGCCTGTACGAGGGAACGCCCCTGACCGAGCGCGGCGAGTGGTACGCGGGCGTACTGCCCGATCGCATCACCATCTACATGGGGCCCACGTTGCGCATGTGCGAGACGAAGGAAGAAGTCGTGGACGAGGTGGCCACGACCGTGGTCCACGAGGTGGCGCACCATTTCGGCATCGAGGACGAGCGGCTCCACGAACTGGGCTGGGGGTAGCGGTAGGCCCTTCGGGGCGTCACCCGACCGGGCGAAGGTCACCCGAAGAGGTGTACGACGGGGTATCGTGGACGACGGTCACTTCGGTCTCCGCCACCACGTCCTCCCGGGTGTCGCACATCCGCAGGGTCGGGTTGCGGTAGACCGTGATCCGGTCGGGCAGCACGCCCGCGTACCACTCACCGCGGTCGGTCAGCGGCGTCCCCTCGTACAGCCCCAGGAGGTCGGGGTCCTCGGCCGGTGGTTCGTCCTCGACGAACACCGCCACGTTGTCCATCAGCCGTGTCAGCTCCGGCGGGATCCGGTCCAGCGCCTCGGCCACCAGTTCCTCGAACTCCTCGCGCGTCATCTCCAGCACACCACCCATTGTCCGCCACGCCACCGCGCGGCAGCGGTACCGAGCGGAACCGCCGACGGGCCGGTACCCGGAAGCCGCGGCCGGGGCCCGTTCCCGGGCATGGCGGGCGCGGCGCCCGGGAATACGCGCCCAATGGCCCGTGTCGCGCCGCCCGGGGACGACGCCCCCGGCTCTCCCGTGCTCCGGCTGCTCCGTGCCTCGCTCGCCCGGGTACGGGGCTTCCCCGCCGCCGTCCTCCGCGACTACCGCTCCCACCACACCGCCCCCACCAGCACCCTCACCCACACCCCGCACCCGTACGCCCGCGCCCTCGGCCTGATCGCCGTCACCCTGCTCGGTGCCTGGCTGGGCCTGCTGATCGTCGGCAGCGTCCACGCCCCCGTGGGGCCTGTGGACACGAACATGACACTGCGCCCGTCGTTCTCCGGCGGCACGAAGATCAATGTCTCGCCGCTGGGCGCCCTGGAGCTGCGCAGCCACTACGCCCCGATACGCCTCGACGTCGACGTCGACCGGCTGGACCCCGTACGGGCCCAGGCCCTGGTCGACCACCCCGAACGGTTCGCCGGCCTCCAGGAGCAGGTCACCCGCGACGTCGTCAGCGGCACCGGCACCCTCGCCTTCCGCTCCTGCGTCGCGGTCGTCTCCGGCGCCACCGCGCTGGGCCTGGCCGTCTACCGGCGGCCGCGCCGCGCGCTGGCCGCGGGCGGCCTGGCGCTCGCGCTGCTGGCCTCGTCGGGCGCCGCCGCGTACGCCACCTGGAACCCGAAGTCCGTCCTGGAGCCGAAGTTCTCCGGGCTGCTGTCCTCCGCGCCCTCGGTGGTCGGCAACGCCCGCAACATCGTCAGCGAGTTCGACGTGTACCAGCGGGAGTTGGCGCGCCTGGTGACGAACGTGACCAAGCTGTACGAAGCCACCTCGACCCTGCCCGCGTACGCGCCCGACCCCACCACGATCCGGGTGCTGCACGTCTCCGACATCCACCTCAACCCGGCGGCCTGGCAGATCATCAAGTCGCTGGTGAAGCAGTACAAGATCGACGTGATCATCGACACCGGCGACACCATGGACCACGGCTCGGCCGCCGAGAACGCCTTCCTGGACCCGGTCGCCACGCTCGGCGCGCCGTACGTCTGGGTGCGCGGCAACCACGACTCCGCCACCACGCAGAAGTACCTCGCCACCCGGAAGAACGCCACGGTCCTCGACGACGGGCGGGCGGTCAGCGTCGGCGGGCTGCGGATCGCGGGGGTCGGCGATCCGCAGTTCACGCCGGACCGCTCGGTCGTCGCGGAGGGGGACTTCTCCGAGCGCACGGCGGGCGGCAAGCTGGCCGACTCGCTCCGTACGCAGCGGCTCGCGGGCACACCTGTGGACGTCGCGCTCGCGCACAACCCGGTCGCGGTGTCCGAGGCGGACGGCCTGGTCCCGCTGGCGCTGGCCGGCCACGTCCACCATCGCGAGAACAGCGTGCTCCCCCGGGGCACCCGGCTGATGATCGAGGGTTCCACGGGCGGTGGCGGGCTGCGCGCGGTGCAGGGCAAGAAGCCCGCTCCGGTGCAGGCGTCCGTCCTCTACCTGGACCGCGAGACCCGGCGCCTCCAGGCGTGGGACGAGATCACGCTCGGCGGGCTGGGACTGTCGAAGGCCGAGGTCAGCCGCCACCTGCCGCAGGAGAACCGGCCGGGGGCCACGCCGTCGCCGAGCACCACGGCGTCGCCGGGAGCCGGGTCCCCGGCTACACGTTCCCCGGGAGCCCCTTCGGCCCCGCCCGGCTCGCCCTCCCCGGGCTCCCCGTAGGCCCCCCGGGCGGCTGGGGCACACGGCGCGCCACCCGCCCCGGTCACCCCGCCCGAACGCCTCCGCCGCCGGGCTCGAACAAACCGTTTTGGCGAACGGTCCCTGCATCCCATATGCTTCTCACGTCCCCGACGGCGCCCCACAAGGCACCGAGGCGGGCCATCAGCCCTCATCGTCTAGTGGCCCAGGACGCCGCCCTTTCAAGGCGGTAGCACGGGTTCGAATCCCGTTGGGGGCACGCATTACCGTGTGCGAGACCAGGTACGCTTGATCTCGCACAGTGCAAGGTCCTGTGGAGCAGTTTGGAGTGCTCGCCACCCTGTCAAGGTGGAGGCCGCGGGTTCAAATCCCGTCAGGACCGCTGTGGCTGGGTAGCTCAGTTGGTACGAGCGATCGCCTGAAAAGCGATAGGTCGCCGGTTCGACCCCGGCCCCAGCCACCAGCAGTGGAAGAAGGCCCCGATCTTCGGATCGGGGCCTTCTTCGTGGGCTCGGGGCAGCTTCCGTCTCGGTCCGCCCGTCTCCACCCGGCCCCCGTCCACCCGTACGGCGGATACCGGGGCCGGCCCCGAGGACCGGCCCCGCGTACGTCAGGCGCCCGGCGCGCCCGGTGCGCCCGCCCGGTGCACCCCCGACGCGAGCGCGCCCACCTCACGCCCGCCCGGGTGCCGGTGCCGCCAGGTCCAGAAGACCGCGCAGGAGACCAGCGCCCAGCCGGCCAGCACCAGGAACGGGAAGAGGTGCTGCGAAGCGCCGAAGTAGACGGCCGTGTGCTGCGCGTTGACCGAGGCGCCCGGGGGCAGCCAGCGGCCGATGTGCCCGAGGGCGGACGGCAGCAGCGGCCAGGAGACCGCGCCGCCCGAGGACGGGTTGCCCAGCAGCACCATCAGGCCCCACGTCGGGATCATCGCCCAGCGCCCGATCAGGGTGTTGAACATCGTGAAGACCATGCCGGACGTGAACATCGTCAGCGCCAGGATCAGCCAGGACTCCACGAACGGCAGGTCCAGCGCGCCCAGCAGCCAGTCCACGACCGCGGCGATCGCGAAGGCGCCCAGCAGCGCGTACAGGACGGTGAAGGCGATCCGTTCCAGAGGATTGAGCCCGCGCGCGTGCACGCTCAGCTGGATCGCGCCGACGAACCCGATGATCACGGCGGCGAGCGAGATGTAGAAGAGGGCGAGCCCGCGCGGGTCGCCCTCCTGGAGCGGCTTGAGGTCCTTGACCTCGACCGGCACGCCGACCGCCTGCCCCACCTTGGGGCCCGCCTGCTCCAGCACCTGCGCGACCTGGGCGCCCGCCGCCCCGGCCACGTCCAGCTCCATGCTCTTGTCCCGAACCCGCAGGATCGCGAAGACCTCCTGCTCCTCGATGCCCTTCTCGGCCGCGGCGTACGAGTCGTACGTGTGCAGCTGGAGGGAGGCGTTCAGGGCCTTCTCCATGCCGCCGACGAACGCCTTGCCGTGCGGGGAGTCCGGCGGGCCGACCACGGCGGTCGGGATGTGCCGCGGGGTCGGGTTGGCCATGGTGTACGTGTACGAGCCCGCGAAGAGGCCGGCGGCGACGGCGAGGATGAGGACCAGCACGGTGGCGGGCAGGAACGGCGACTTCTTGAACGCGGCCCATCTCTCGGCCTTGGTGGGAGGCCGCCCGTGGGCGCCGTGCGGTTGGGGAAGGTCACCGTGCTGATCAGCCATAAGGCCACGCTAAAGCACCTAACCCGGACATTCCCCTGGTGGTCGGCCCACCGTGCGCGAGACCTGCCGGGGGCGGCCGGGAGGGCTCCCCAGGGGCGCCCCGCAGCTCCGTCCTCACGCGCTCCGTGGCACGCCGTATGCCCCCTGCGGCCTCTCCCCCTGAGCGCCGCACAACCCCTCCCGTCCGCGCACCGGCGGCAATTCGTTCGCCACCGTATTCGCGGAGGTGAGATCCTGGGTCGCGTATGTCCAGTCAGCCTGCCTCCGCCCGGCCCGACGGTGCCGCCCCCTCCCTGCCCGCTCTCCTGGAGCGGCTGCCCGAGCTGATGCTGCGCGACCAGCAGCGGCTGGGGCGCCGGCTCGACGGCGCGCGCCGGATCCGTAAGCCCGAGGCCCGCGCGGCCGTGCTCGCCGAGATCGCCGCCGGGATCGAGGAGGCGGAGCTGCGGGTCGGGCAGCGCCGCGCCGCGGTGCCCGCGATCACGTATCCGGAGCAGCTGCCGGTCAGCCAGAAGAAGGACGAGATCCTCGAAGCGATCCGCGACCACCAGGTCGTGATCGTCGCGGGTGAGACCGGGTCCGGCAAGACGACCCAGATCCCCAAGATCTGCCTGGAGCTGGGCCGCGGCGTACGCGGCCTGATCGGGCACACCCAGCCGCGCCGGATCGCCGCCCGTACGGTCGCCGAGCGGGTCGCCGAGGAGCTGAGGACCCCGCTGGGCGAGGCGGTCGGCTGGAAGGTGCGCTTCACCGACCAGGTCGGCTCCGAGACGCTCGTGAAGCTGATGACGGACGGCATCCTCCTCGCGGAGATCCAGACCGACCGTGAGCTGCGCCAGTACGACACGATCATCATCGACGAGGCCCACGAGCGCAGCCTCAACATCGACTTCATCCTCGGGTACCTGGCCCAGCTGCTGCCCAGGCGCCCGGACCTGAAGGTCGTCATCACCTCCGCGACCATCGACCCGGAACGATTCGCCCGGCACTTCGGCTCCTTCACCTCCGTACAGGCGGACGGGGGCGGCGACGGGGAGGAGGCCCCCAGCGCGCCGATCGTCGAGGTCTCCGGCCGTACGTACCCGGTCGAGGTCCGCTATCGCCCGCTCCTGGAGGAGGGCGGCACCGACAGCGACCGCGACCAGATCACCGCGATCTGCGACGCCGTGGACGAGCTGCGGGGCGAGGGCCCCGGCGACATCCTGGTCTTCCTCTCGGGTGAGCGCGAGATCCGCGACACGGCGGACGCGCTCAACAAGAAGAACCTGCCGCAGACCGAGGTGCTGCCGCTGTACGCGCGTCTGTCGCACGCCGAGCAGCACCGCGTCTTCCAGCGCCACACCGGCCGCCGGATCGTGCTCGCGACCAACGTCGCGGAGACCTCGCTGACCGTGCCGGGCATCCGGTACGTGATCGACCCCGGCATGGCCCGGATCTCGCGCTACAGCTACCGCACCAAGGTCCAGCGGCTGCCGATCGAGCCCGTCTCGCAGGCCAGCGCCAACCAGCGCAAGGGCCGCTGCGGCCGGACCAGCGACGGCATCTGCATCCGGCTGTACTCGGAGGAGGACTTCCTCGCCCGGCCGGAGTTCACCGACGCCGAGATCCTGCGCACCAACCTGGCCTCCGTCATCCTGCAGATGACCGCGGCCGGCCTCGGTGACATCGAGAAGTTCCCGTTCATCGACCCGCCGGACCGCCGCAACATCAAGGACGGCGTCGACCTGCTGCACGAGCTGGGCGCGCTGGACCCGAAGCAGAAGGACCCCAAGAAGCGGCTCACCCAGATGGGGCGGAAGCTCTCCCAGCTGCCGGTGGACCCGCGGCTGGCCCGGATGGTGCTGGAGGCCGATCGCAACGGGTGCGTACGCGAAGTCATGGTGATCGCGGCGGCGCTGTCCATCCAGGACCCCCGGGAGCGGCCCGCCGACAAGCAGCAGCAGGCCGACCAGCAGCACGCCCGCTTCAAGGACGAGACCAGCGACTTCCTGGCGTACCTGAACCTGTGGCGGTATGTGCGCGAGCAGCAGAAGGCGCTGTCGTCCTCGGCGTTCCGCCGGATGTGCCGCAACGAGTACCTGAACTACCTGCGCATACGCGAGTGGCAGGACATCTACTCGCAGCTGCGGACGGTCGCCAAGACGATGGGTGTCCATCTCAGCGAGCAGGACGCGGCCCCCGACCCCATTCACACCTCCCTCCTTTCTGGTTTGCTTTCGCACATCGGGCTGAAGGACACGGACGCCAAGAACGAGTACCTGGGCGCCCGCAGCGCGAAGTTCGCGGTCTTCCCCGGCTCGGCGCTCTTCAAGAAGCCGCCGCGCTGGGTCATGTCGGCGGAGCTGGTCGAAACGTCCCGCCTCTGGGCGCGGGTGAACGCGAAGATCGAACCCGAGTGGATCGAGCCGCTGGCCCAGCACCTGGTGAAGCGGACGTACAGCGAGCCGCACTGGGAACAGAAGATGGCCGCGGTGATGGCGTACGAGCGGGTGACGCTGTACGGCGTACCGATCGTCGCCCAGCGGAAGGTGAACTACGGGCGGATCGACCCGGAGACCTCCCGGGACCTGTTCATCCGCAACGCCCTGGTCGAGGGCGACTGGCGCACCCACCACCAGTTCTTCCACGACAACCGCAAGCTGCTCGGCGAGGTCGAGGAGCTGGAGCACCGCGCCCGGCGGCGCGACATCCTCGTGGACGACGAGACGCTCTTCGACTTCTACGACCAGCGGCTGCCCGAAGACGTCGTATCGGGCGCCCATTTCGACTCGTGGTGGAAGAAGAAGCGCCATGACGAGCCGGACCTGCTCAACTTCGAGCACTCCATGCTCATCAACGAGTCCGCCGAGGCCGTCACCAAGGACGACTATCCGGACTCCTGGCGGCAGGGGAAGCTGAAGTTCCGCGTCACGTACCAGTTCGAGCCGGGCGCGGACGCGGACGGCGTGACCGTCCACATCCCCCTCCAGGTGCTCAACCAGGTCTCTTCCGAAGGCTTCGACTGGCAGATCCCGGGCCTGCGCGAACAACTGGTGACCGAACTGATCCGTTCGCTGCCCAAACCGATCCGCCGCAACTACGTACCGGCACCGAACTTCGCCGCCCGTTTCCTGG
Source organism: Streptomyces sp. NPDC030165 (assembly GCF_055573595.1). Taxonomy (NCBI): domain Bacteria; kingdom Bacillati; phylum Actinomycetota; class Actinomycetes; order Kitasatosporales; family Streptomycetaceae; genus Streptomyces; species Streptomyces sp. NPDC030165. Next base: position 46,271 of record NZ_JBVIBD010000030.1, read on the forward strand.
ACTCGACGGTGCCCCTCCAGGGCGCGCTGACCACGTCCCTGGCGGCCGGGCTCCAGCGGATGGTCGGCGTCCCGGTCGACCCGGCCGACTTCGACCTGGCCAAGGTCCCGGACCACCTGAAGATCACGTTCCGGGTGATCGACGAGCGCCGCCGCAAGCTGGCCGAGGCCAAGGACCTCGAAGCGCTGCGCCTGAAACTCAAGCCGAAGACACAGGCGGCCCTCAGCAAGGCCTTCGCCCAGGCCGCCGAACGGCCCGCCAAGGGCGGCGGGGACACCGCGGCCGCGGCCGGCGCCCCGGGCGGCCTGGAACAGCGCACCGGCCTGACGTCCTGGACGCTCGGCACGCTGCCCCGCACGTTCGAGACCCGGCGCGGGGGCCAGCCGCTGAAGGCGTACCCGGCGCTGGTGGACGAGGGCACGAGCGTGGCCGTACGCCTCTTCGACACCGAGGCGGAACAGCAGACGGCGATGTGGACCGGCACCCGCCGTTTGATCTTGTTGAATATTCCGAGCAACCCAGCCAAGTTCGCGCAGGGCAAGCTCACCAATCAACAGAAGCTGGCGCTGTCGGCCAACCCCCACGGCTCCATACAGGCCCTCTTCGAGGACTGCGTGACCGCCGCGGCCGACCGGCTGATCGCCGCACACGGCGGCCCGGCCTGGGACGAGGAGTCCTTCCGCAAGCTTTTCGACGCGGTCCGCGCCGACCTGGTGGACGCGACGATGAAGACGGTCCAGCAGGTACGGGAGGTGCTGGCGGCCTGGCAGGCGTGCGAGCGCCGCCTGAAGGCCACCACCTTCGCCTCGCTGCTCCCGTCCCTCACCGACATCAAGGAGCAGCTCGCCGCCCTGATCAAGCCGGGCTTCGTGACCGCGCACGGCGCCAAGCGCCTGCCGGACCTGATGCGCTACCTGGTCGCAGTGGACCGCCGCCTCCAGCAGCTCCCCAACAACGCCGAGCGGGACCGCGCCCGGATGGCGAAGGTCAAGGAGATGCAGGACGAGTACGCCTGGCTGCTGGAGCAGTACCCCCAGGGCCGGCCGGTGCCGGCCGGGGCCCGGGAGATCCGCTGGATGATCGAGGAGCTGCGGGTGAGCTACTTCGCGCACGCGCTCGGTACGGCGTACCCGGTCTCCGACAAGCGGATCGTGAAGGCCGTGGACGCGGCGGTGCCCAAGGCGTGACCGGTCCCGGGGCCCCTCCCGGGCGGGCCTCCGGGACCGAGTTCGACCGCACCCCCTGACCTGCTGTAGAGTCTTGCTTCGCAGCACCGCGCAAGCGGAAGCGGCACCAAGGTCCTGTGGAGCAGTTTGGAGTGCTCGCCACCCTGTCAAGGTGGAGGCCGCGGGTTCAAATCCCGTCAGGACCGCAGATATCGGCCCGCATCCCTCAGGGATGCGGGCCGATTGCGTTGCTTTGACAAGTGCCCGGCCTGCCGCGCCGTCCGGCCCGTCTCCCTCCCGGACGCGGGCCGTTTGCGTCGCCCGGCGCCTGGGGAGTGTGGACGGGAGCGGCGTTCCATCCCGTGGCCTGAAGGTCCGGGTCGTACGGGCCTGGGCCGGTGCGCGTATTGACTGGGGCACGTACCACCGGTAGTCACGAGGAAAGGGCGCGGGGCCGGGAGGGGTGTGCGATGTCGTCAGCCGCCAGGCATGAGACGAGGGCGCTGCTGCGGGCCCACCTGTCGGCCGCCACGGGCTATCGCCACCTGACCCGCCACTGCCCCGTCTGCGCCCGCCTGCTGCGGCTTGCCATGGAGCCCCGCGGCCGCGCCGCCGGCGCCCCGGCCGCCGACTCCGCCGCCCCGACGCCTGCGAAGCCCTCCAGGGGGCCCTCCACGGCTTCTGGAGCCGCGCCGAGTACGGACCCGGCGTCCACCGAAGCCCCGCGCACGGCGGCCGGTACGCCCGCCGCGGCGCCCGTGGAGGCGGGCGGGGACCAAAGTCCCCCGGCCCGGTGACCAACGGCGGCTTTCCCACCAGCCCTGCGGTGGGAGGCTGTTGAGCAGGGATGGGCGCGTGGGCCCACTATCGCAGCGGCGTCGGCGCCACAACCTTATCGGGCTGTGACGGGTGTCACCGTCCGGGTTTCAGGAACCGGGAATCTTACGGTCGCCCTACACCCGGTCAATTTAATATGTGCAATTGCACCGCTCACCCGGCAGCCCTTGGACCGGACCGGAGAACAACGGGGCCCGCCCCCGGCAGCCCTCGCGGGCGGTGTGCGGCCGGCCGGACCGGCCGCCCGTACGAGCCTTGGCGCGCACAAAAAGATCGCGCTGGACCCGGCGGAGTCCAGCGCGATCGATGACGTACCCAGATGATGCGGGTGTGGGGCCTGTTGGGGCAGGCTCCGCGTCGTATGGTGCTAGGTGGTGCTGAGTGGAGCCGGGTGGGGCTCCATGGGCCGAGGTCGGGTTGGGGGGCCCGAAAACAGCCCGGTCATGCGGTTGTTCAGCTTTCGCTGCGCTGCTGCGGAATGCCCGCGAGCAGAGCGCGAACCTCGGCTTCGCGGTAGCGCCGGTGTCCTCCGAGCGTACGGATGGACGTGAGCTTGCCTGCCTTGGCCCAGCGGGTCACCGTCTTCGGGTCCACGCGGAACATCGTGGCGACCTCGGCGGGGGTAAGCAGCGGCTCGGCGTCAGGGGTGCGAGCGGTCATGAGCGGCCTCCTCGGGAGAACCGAACCATCACGGTTCTTTCCTCTAAATTCTGCACCTTGACCCGCGTTGCCCGAAATGGCGGACGCGGGCCGAGTCGGTTATAGGACGAACGGCTTGTCCTCGGCACTACAACTACACCATCTGTCCAGCCACGTCGGCCAAACCGATGGAATTGCCCTCTCAGGTGTTCAACCTCGGCGGAAGCCGATGGACCATGCCATAGCGGACAGTCACACCACCGTGACGATCAGTCACACGGTGATCAGCCGCCATCAGACCCACCAAGGAGCGCAATACCGAACTATCCGCCCTTAGCGGGGCGGAAGGGGCCCTTGTCAGGCTCCTTGTCCTATTTTGGCACGAGGGTATGGCTTGGCCGCAAGGCCCGAAGTCAGTGCTTTAGGTCACGCTTGAGGCAATCGCCCGGATCGGGACCTACGTCCTGCACCTCCGCACCAGTAGTGTGCACGAGCCTCGTCGGTCGCAGATCATTTTGTCGTCCTGCCGAGGGACGGAAGACCCCGTCTCAGCTGGCGAACTGACGCTCGCGCACCTCGCGCCACCGGTCCGACAGCTTCTCGTACGCCTCGCCGGCCCGGTCGCTGTCCCCTTCGCGCAGTGCCGCCAGCCCCTCCGCCACCTCGGCGGCCGACCGGTCCTCGGCGAGCTGCCCCTCGGGCACCGCGTGCACCAGCCCGCCGTAGTCCAGCTCCACCAGCGCCCGCGGATGGAACTCCTCCAGCCAGCGGCCCACGTCCACCAGGCCGTCGATCAGCGGCCCTTCCTCCAGGGAGTCGCGCAGCGTGCGCAGGCCCCGCGCCACCCGGCGCCGCGCCTGCACCATGGGTGTGCGGTACCGCAGCACCGGGCCGTGCTCGCTCTTGGTGTACTCCCGCTCGCCGTCGCCGAAGAGCGCGAACCAGCGCACCGGTACGTGCCAGGTGGCGGTGCGGATCCAGGGCCGGGCGTCCGGATTGCGCTCCAGCCACTCCTCGTAGTCCGCGGCCGCCTGACGCCGTACCACCGGCGGCAGCGCCGCGTCCAGCACGGGCGCCGGGAGCAGCTCGGACAACTCCTCCAGGGCCTGCCAGCCGCGCAGCCGCGTACGCCAGGGGCAGACGCACGTCACGCCGTCCACGACCGTGACGAAGGCGTCGCTGCTCTCGTGGACCGGTACCGGCACGGGCGGGGTCGGCAGCAAATCGGCCAGAGACCGCCGAAGTTCGTCCTGAACCGTGGGGGTCTCCGCGCGCCGGGCATAGCGCGCCCAGTAGGAGCGCTCCGGTTCGGGAAACGCTGCCAGCGGCTCGTAGACCCGCAGATATGCCGCGTACGGGACCATCACCGACGACGCCAAGGCCACGCCCGCTCCTTTGTCTCCTACAACGTGACGTCCGCAGAACTACCGCAAAGATTGGCAAAGAGGTGCAAAGTACCGGGAGTTGGCTCACGCCACCCGGCTCGGGATACGGCAAATCGTCCCACGCCCGTCCCTCAGGAGAGGGTGATCCTCCGCACTGCACCGATCAGCGTGCCTCCCAGGTCTTACTCTCTTCCCGACCGGCCCTCCGCCCCTCCTCCTGCCACAAGCAATCCGGAGTCCTCGGAGGGCGTCCTCCGCGACTTATGGGAGTCACCACCGTGACCGACGTACGTCCCTCCCCCGTCAGCGTTGACGGAGGCGTCCTGCACACTCTGTTCCGTTCCGAGCAGGGTGGCCACGAGCAAGTCGTGCTCTGCCAGGACCGCGCCAGCGGCCTGCGGGCCGTCATCGCCATCCACGACACCTCCCTGGGCCCGGCCCTCGGCGGCACCCGCTTCCACGCGTACGCCTCGGAGGACGAGGCCGTGCTGGACGCCCTGAACCTCTCCCGTGGCATGTCGTACAAGAACGCCCTCGCCGGTCTCGACCACGGTGGCGGCAAGGCCGTGATCATCGGTGACCCCGAGCTGATCAAGACCGAAGAACTCCTGCTCGCTTACGGCCGGTTCGTGGCTTCCCTCGGCGGCCGCTACGTGACCGCGTGCGACGTCGGCACGTACGTCGCGGACATGGACGTCGTCGCCCGCACCAACCGGTGGACCACCGGCCGCTCCCCCGAGAACGGCGGCGCCGGCGACTCCTCCGTACTGACCGCCTTCGGTGTCTTCCAGGGAATGCGCGCCTCGGCGCAGCACCTGTGGGGCGACCCGACGCTGCGCGGCCGCAAGGTCGGCGTGGCGGGCGTCGGCAAGGTGGGCCACCACTTGGTCGAACACCTCCTCCAGGACGGCGCGGAGGTCGTGATCACTGACGTGCGTGCCGAGTCGATCGAGCGCGTCCGCAGCCGGCACCCGCAGGTGAGTGTGGTCCCGGACACCGGGTCGCTGATCCGTACGGCGGGCCTGGACGTGTACGCGCCGTGCGCCCTCGGCAGCGCGCTGAACGACGAGACCGTCCCGGCGCTGACCGCGAAGGTGGTCTGCGGCGCGGCCAACAACCAGCTGGCGCACCCCGGCGTCGAGAAGGACCTCTCGGACCGCGGCATCCTCTACGCGCCGGACTACGTGGTGAACGCCGGTGGCGTCATCCAGGTGGCCGACGAGTTGCACGGCTTCGACTTCGACCGTTGCAGGACGAAGGCGGCGAAGATCTTCGACACCACGCTGGCGATATTCGCTCGTGCGAAGGAGGACGGCATTCCGCCCGCCGCGGCGGCGGACCGGCTGGCCGAGCAGCGCATGGCGGACGCCCGGCGGGCCTGACATGCCCGGCGCCACTGCCCGCCGGTGGCGCCGGCCCGGCCGGTACCGCTCGGTTCAGGCCAATTTTCCAGCCGGTCGTGGCTCGGGCTGCGACCGTTTCCGCTCATCAATGTCCGACAATGCTCGGGTCCGACCGAAGCCGATCGCGATCCGGTCATGCTCACGGAAGGTCCCGAGAGGACCCGTACGACCCTGCGGACACCGCGCCGGTCACGGACCGTACCGGCCACCGTCACGGTACGTACGGAAAATGCGCCGCGGAGCGCTCGCGTAACGATCTCCGAGCGCTCCGTAAGGGATCACGAGCGGTGAAGGAGACATCCCTCACCACCCGTCGGCGGGTCGCCCGGGCGGACAGGTTAAAATCGCAGCTGACCAGCGGGGACGGGGCGTCCTGCCGGTCATGCCGAGCGGTCGGTGATGCGGGCGACGTACCGTATGGCCGCGGAAGCAGGTACCGTTGAAGCCCTACGGGCCGGTCTCTCTGTCGAGAGTCCGCTCTGAATCATGAACGCGTGTCAAGACTCTGGGGCCGTCGAGCCCCGTCGTTGAGGGGGTCGAGCCATGGGGCGCGGCCGGGCCAAGGCCAAGCAGACGAAGGTCGCCCGCCAGCTGAAGTACAACAGCGGTGGGACTGATCTCTCACGCCTGGCCGAAGAGCTGGGTGCATCGCCGCAACAGCCGGCACAGCAGCAGCCGCCGAACGGCGAGCCGTTCGAGGATGACGAGGACGACGACCCGTACGCGCGGTACGCCGACCTTTACAACCGAGACGACGATGACGAGGACGAGGGCAACTCGTCCCAGCAGCGTCGTCGCGCCTGACGTACGACGTCTCCTCTGTCGTGCGTGCACGGTGTGCACAGCATTTCCACGGACCCGGTCCGGGGTAGTCACCTCGGACCGGGTTCTGTGCTGCCCTGCGGGCGGCCGGCTCAGGCAGAGTAGTCACCGGTCAGGGTCACTGCCTCGGTGTGGTCACCACGCTCGACGATCTCGCCGCTGACCCAGGCCTCCACGCCGCGGTCCGCGAGAGTGGCCAGCGCCACGTCGACCGACTCCGGCGGGACGACGGCCATCATGCCGACGCCCATGTTCAAGGTCTTCTCCAGCTCCAGCCGCTCGACGTCGCCGGCCGTGCCGACCAGGTCGAAGATCGGGTCCGGGGTCCAGGTGGACCGGTCGACCGTGGCGTGCAGGCCGTCCGGGACGACCCGGGCCAGGTTGTTGGCCAAGCCGCCGCCGGTGATGTGCGAGAAGGCGTGCACCTCGGCCGTACGGGTCAGCGCCAGGCAGTCCAGCGAGTAGATCTTGGTGGGCTCCAGCAGTTCCTCGCCGAGCGTGCGGCCGAGTTCCTCGACCCGCTGGTCCAGGGACATCCCGGCCCGGTCGAACAGTACGTGACGGACGAGTGAGTACCCGTTCGAGTGAAGACCGGAGGACTCCATCGCGATGACGACGTCACCCGTACGGATACGATCCGCGCCCAGCACCTGATCCGCCTCGACAACGCCCGTACCGGCGCCCGCGACGTCGAAGTCGTCGGCCCCGAGCAGCCCCGGGTGCTCCGCGGTCTCGCCGCCGACCAGCGCGCAGCCGGCCAGCACACAGCCCTCGGCGATGCCCTTGACGATCGCCGCGACCCGCTCCGGGTAGACCTTGCCGACGCAGATGTAGTCGGTCATGAACAGCGGCTCGGCACCGCAGACGACCAGGTCGTCGACGACCATGCCGACCAGGTCGTGGCCGATGGTGTCGTACACCCCCATCCGGCGGGCGATGTCGACCTTGGTACCGACGCCGTCGGTGGCCGAGGCGAGCAGCGGCCGCTCGTACCGCTTGAGGGCCGAGGCGTCGAAGAGGCCGGCGAACCCGCCGAGGCCGCCGACGACCTCGGGGCGGGTGGCCTTCTTGACCCACTGCTTCATCAGATCGACGGCGCGGTCGCCCGCTTCGATGTCCACGCCGGCTGCTGCGTAGCTGGCGCTGGTGCCCGCGTGCTGGGCATGCTCAAAAGACTCGGCAGACATGGCGTTGAGATCTTCCTGTCGGTGTGTACGAGCTCTACGGGCGGCGCAGCGCGTCGGCGCCGCCGACCCCGGCCGTCAGCGTCTCGACGCCGTCCAGGTCCGGCTTGGCCTGGCCCGCGGTCTCCGCCTCCAGGAGGTGCTTGCCCAGCAGCTCCGGGTCGGGCAGATCGACCGGGTACTGGCCGTCGAAGCAGGCGCGGCACAGGTCCGGCTTGGCGATCGTCGTCGACTCGATCATGCCGTCGATCGAGATGTACGCCAGCGAGTCGGCGCCCAGCGACGTGCCGATCTCATCCACGGTCAGACCGTTGGCGATCAGCTCGGCGCGGGTGGCGAAGTCGATGCCGTAGAAGCACGGCCACTTGATCGGCGGCGAGGAGATCCGGATGTGGACCTCGGCGGCGCCGGCCTCCCGGAGCATCCGGACCAGGGCACGCTGGGTGTTGCCGCGGACGATCGAGTCGTCGACGACCACCAGGCGCTTGCCGCGGATGACTTCCTTGAGCGGGTTGAGCTTGAGGCGGATGCCGAGCTGGCGGATGGTCTGCGAGGGCTGGATGAAGGTCCGGCCCACGTAGGAGTTCTTCACCAGGCCGACGCCGTACGGGATGCCGCTGGCCTCGGCGTAGCCGACCGCGGCCGGCGTGCCGGACTCCGGGGTCGCTATGACGAGGTCGGCGTCGGCGGGCGCCTCGGCTGCCAGCTTGCGGCCCATCTCCACCCGGGAGAGGTACACGTTGCGGCCCGCGATGTCGGTGTCGGGACGCGCCAGGTAGACGTACTCGAAGACGCAGCCCTTGGGCTTGGCCTCGGCGAAGCGGGAGCTGCGCAGGCCGTTCTCGTCGACGGCGATCAGCTCGCCCGGCTCGATCTCGCGGATGAAGCTGGCGCCGCAGATGTCCAGGGCGGCCGTCTCGGAGGCGACCACCCAGCCGCGCTCCAGGCGGCCGAGGACCAGCGGGCGGATGCCCTGCGGGTCACGGGCGGCGTACAGGGTGTGCTCGTCCATGAAGCACAGCGAGAAGGCGCCGGAGACCTTGGGCAGGACGCGCGGCGCGGCCTCCTCGACGGTCAGCGGCTTGCCGTCCTCGTCGACCTGGCCGGCCAGCAGGGCCGTCACGAGGTCGGTGTCGTTGGTCGCCGCGACCTGGGTCGCGCGGCCGCCCTCACGGGGCAGTGCGGCGACCATCTCGGCCAGCTCGGCGGTGTTGACCAGGTTGCCGTTGTGCCCCAGGGCGATCGAGCCGTGCGCAGTCGCGCGGAACGTCGGCTGGGCGTTCTCCCACACCGAGGCACCGGTGGTGGAGTAGCGGGCGTGGCCCACAGCGATGTGGCCCTGGAGGGAGCCGAGGGAAGTCTCGTCGAAGACCTGGGAAACCAGGCCCATGTCCTTGAACACGAGGATTTGGGAGCCGTTGCTCACTGCGATGCCCGCGGACTCCTGTCCGCGGTGCTGCAGGGCATACAGCCCGAAATAGGTGAGTTTGGCGACCTCTTCACCCGGAGCCCAGACACCGAAGACGCCACATGCGTCCTGGGGGCCCTTCTCTCCGGGGAGCAGGTCGTGGCTGAGTCGTCCGTCACCACGTGGCACATCACTGAGTCTAGGGCAGGTCCGCGATTCATCCGAACCGGGGATCGAACCGGGACCGGGTCCGGGGCGCCTGCTCCAGGTGGCCGAGTGCTTGACGTGGGCATGCACTCACGGACAGGATCATGCGTCATGCAGAGCCCGCAGCCCCTGGTGCAGCGCCGCCACGTCGACCTCGGTCGCGTCGCCAGCGCCATCTGTCGCTGCGCGCGGCGCGGCTGAACGCCGCTCACCCCCGCATCTGTCTTCACGTTCTCTTCACGCGAGGTCCGGCCGGTTCCGGTCCGGGGCCGGCGTGCGCCGTACCGCCTCTCCGACGGCCCGCACCGGGTCTGAGGTGAGATGCGCCACTCCGCCGTACGGAGGTGGGGCCGCGGCGAGCGTTCCGGTGATTTCCGGGCTTTTCGACCCCGGCTTCTCGCGTCTCTCCCCGCGCTCACCCATGGCGCTCTCCGCGCCCGTCCATGGCGCTCCCCGCCTGCGCCCCCTTCCGGAAGGTCCTGTCCCGTGACGCGTTCCGACGCTGCCCGCACGCCTTCGCCCCACCCCGATTCCTCCAGAGAGGGTGCCTCCAGAGAGGGTGCCTCCAGGAAGGGTGCGTCCAGAGAGAGTTCTTCCAGGGAAGAGCGGGTTTCTCCTAGGGTCGGCATCTCCCGCCGCGCCTTCGGCGGCCTGGTCGGCGCGACTGCCGCCACCGGCACCCTGGCCGTGGGTACCGGGGGTCCGGCCGCCGCAGCCGGGCCCGCCCACCAGGAGCGGCCGTTCCGCGCGGCCACCGGCCGCCGGCCGGAACGCCGCCCGAACATCCTGTTCATCCTCGGTGACGACCTCGGCTGGGCCGACCTGTCCTCGTACGGGTCACCGCACATCCGTACGCCGCACCTGGACCGCCTGGCCCGACAGGGCGTGCGCTTCACCCAGGCGTACTCGGGGTCGGCGACCTGCTCACCCACCCGGTTCTCGCTCTACACCGGACGGTTCCCCGGCCGTACCGAAGGCGGGCTGGCCGAGCCCATCGCGGACCGGTCCGTCGGCCTGGAACCGGACCACCCCACCCTCGCCTCCCTGCTGCGCGACGCGGGGTACGCCACCGGACTGATCGGCAAGTGGCACTGCGGCTACCTGCCCGACCACAGCCCCACCAAGTCCGGCTGGGAGACCTTCTTCGGGAACTTCGGCGGCGCGCTGGAGTACTACTCCAAGCTCGGCCTGGCCGGGGAGTACGACCTTTACGAAGGCAACGTCACCGAAGGCGACACCGAGTACCGCGATCTGCGCTACTACACACGGATCATCACCGAACGCGCCGTCGACTTCGTGGGCGAACGCCGGACCCGGCCCTGGCTGCTCAACCTGAACTACACCACCCCGCACTGGCCATGGGTCGCGGACGGCGACCAGGCCGCGAGCGCGGAGATCGTCCGCCGCATCACGGCAGGTGACAAGAGCGCACTCCAGCACCGGGACGGTGGCTCGCTGGCGAAGTACCGGGAGATGGTCGAGGACTTGGACCGGTCCGTGGGCACCGTACTGGCCGCCCTGAAGCGCTCCGGGCAGGATCAGGACACCCTGGTCTTCTTCGGGAGCGACAACGGCGGCGAGCGCTGGTCCTACAACTGGCCGCTGAGCGGCAACAAGTTCACCCTCCAGGAGGGCGGCATCCGCATCCCGGCGATCGTTCGCTGGCCGGCCCGCATCGACGGCGGCCAGGTCAGCCACGAGCCGCACTTCAGCCCCGACTGGACGGCAACCCTCCTGGAGGTCGCCGGAGCCCGGCCGCACCGCGCGTACCCCCTGGACGGTACGAGCCTGGCGGGCTACCTCCTGCGCGGCGAACGGCTCGCCGAGCGGGACCTCTTCTGGCGCACCCGGGGCGAACGGGCGCTGCGCCGGGGTGACTGGAAGTACTACCGCGGTACGAAGGGCCGGGACCAGCTCTTCCACGTGACCGAGGACCCCCGCGAGCAGGCGGACCGGGCGGGGGCGGAGGGACGGCGGCTGGCGGAACTGCGGGCGGCCTGGGAAGCGGTGGACGCGACGTTGCTGCCGTATCCGGAGGGATGAGGGGCTGCCCGGGGCTTTCGGGGGCGGGCTCGTGCGCGGCTCCGGGGAGGGCCGGTCCCGGGCTCAGCCCATGAGGGGCAGGTACGGCGCGAGGTCGGCCCGCTCGCCGCTGGCGCTCACGGCGGCCGCTGCGAGCGCCGCGGGCCAGGCCGTACGCCCGGTGGCAAGGCGGAGCCAGGTCAGCGGATCGGTCTCGACGACGTTCGGCGGCGTGCCCCGGGTGTGCCGCGGGCCCTCGACGCACTGGACGACGGCGAACGGCGGCACCCGGACCTCGACGGAACCGCCGGGCGCCTTGGCGGCGAGCGCGTCGGCGAGCAGCCGGGTGGCGGTGGCCAGGGCCTGGCGGTCGAACGGGATCTCCAGGCCGGTGGCGGCCGCCAGGTCGTCGGTGTGCACGACCAGTTCGACGCAGCGGGCCACCAGGAAGTCATCCAGGCGCATCGCGCCGATACGGGCCGCCAGCAGCCGGTCGTCGGGGGCCACCGGGACGGCTTCGGCGTACCGGGCGGCGGCGCGGTCCAGGAGGTGGGACGGCTCGCCGCCGACCGCCGTCTCGCGGGCGATCTCGTCGACCTTCGCGGCCAAGGCGCGGGTCGCGGACGGCCAGGTGGCGAGGGTGACTTCCTGGGCGGGCGGCGCGGGCTGCGCGAGCGCCGCGGGGACCTGCTCGATCGCCATGGCCAGATGGGCGGCCAGTTCGCGGACCGTCCAGTCACCCAGTCGGGTCGGCAACGCGAACTGCTCGGGAGCCAGCCGCTCCACGGCGGTGCGTACGTGTCCGAACTGTGCGATGACGGCGGCGCGGGTCTTGGCGGAGTCGTAGCTGCGGACGCGGGACCTGCCGGACGGCTTGCGGGCACTTGGCATGGCGTCGAGGCTACTCGGCGGGCCGCGCGGCGTAATCCCCCAGCCCTCGCTCCACCAGGCTGAAAGCCCGGTGGGCGGCGGCGACCGCGTCCGGGTACACCGCGTCGGCGGACTCACCGGCCAGCAGCCTGCGGTGGTTCTCGTTGATGAGCGCGTTCCGGGCGGCCATCAGCTGGCCCGCCGCGACCTGCGCGTCCATCCGGTCGCCGCCGGACTCCTGCTCCAGTACCTCGGCGAGCTGCTGGAGGCCGTGCAGCCGGTTGGCGTACGCGCGCAGCAGCAGGGCCGGCGTCTCCACGATCAGCCGGCGGATGCTGAGCACCTCCGCCTTGTCGCACAGGCCGACGGAGGGGTCGCGCAGCTCCAGCATCTCGACGAACTGGCGGCAGACGGCCGCGACCGCGGACTCCCCCCGGTCACGGGTGTGCACCGCTTGGGCCACATCGCCGGCGTGGTGCTCCATCGGCTTGAGGACCAGATCCTCCTTGGAGCCGTAGTAGTTGAAGACGGTCATCTTGGAGACCTCGGCAGCGGCGGCGATCTCCTGGACGGAGACCTTCTCGAAGCCCCGCTCCAGGAACAGTTCGACGGCGGTCCGCCAGACGCGCCGCTCCGTCTGCAGTTTCTTGCGCTCGCGCAGTCCCAGCTCCTCGGCCATGGCACTACTGTACCAGGGCAAAAAATAATACCGGGCAAAATATTGACTCGGTCCACGCTTCGCGGGCATGGTGGCTGCCATGAACGCTTCCACCGCTGTTTCACGCACCTCATCGGGCCGCTCCGCTGCCGGTCGCGCCATCGGTCGCGCCGCCGCCGGTGGCGCCGGGCCTGGCGCGTCCGGCCCCTCCGCCGACGGGCCCGGTACCGACGGACCGGGCACCGGCAGGCCGGGCGGCATGACGCCGGCCCAGCGCAAGGCCGGCTTCGCGGTCTGCCTCGCGACGATGCTGCTCGCCGTCCTCGACCAGAACATCGTCTCGGCCGCGACGGTCCCGATCGTCCGCGAACTGGACCCGCTGCACGGCGTCGACCGCATCCCATGGCTCATCAGCGCGTTCTCACTCGCCGCCACCGCCGCGCTGCCCCTGTACGGAAAACTCTGCGACTCCTTCGGCGCCAAGCGGGTCTTCCTCGGGGCCGTCGCCACCTTCCTGCTCGGTTCGGCGCTGTGCGGGGCCGCGCAGGACATGGGCCAGTTGATCGCCTTCCGGGCGGTGCAGGGCCTGGGCGGTGGCGGGCTGATGAGCGTCACCATGGTCGTCATCGCCCAGCTCGCCGGGCCGGGACGGCGCGGAGCGGGCAAGGGGGCCGGGGCAGGCGGGCTGGTCGCGGGGGCCGGCATGGCTTTGGGCCCGGTCGTCGGCGGACTGCTCGCCGAGCACGCGGACTGGCGCTGGATCTTCTACGTCAACCTGCCGGTCGGCCTCGTCGTACTCGTCACCTCCGCGCTCGTCCTCGAGCTCCCCCGGCACGGCGAGCGACGGCGCATCGACTTCCTCGGAGCGGCCCTGGCTGCCGCGTTCTCCACGGCACTGCTGCTCGTGACGGAGTGGGGCGGCCGGGACCACGCCTGGGGCTCGCCGGTGATCCTGGGGCTGGCAGGCGGGGCGGTGGCGCTGCTCGCACTGTTCCTGTGGCGGCAGACCGCCGCCGCCGAACCACTGCTCCCCCTGACGATGTTCCGCATCCGTACGCTGCGAACCGCCTTCGCCGTCCAGGGCCTGGTCGGAGTGGCCCTGATGGGCTCGCTGGTCTACGTGATGATCTATCTCCAGCTGGCGCGCGGCATCGAACCCGCCTCGGCGAGCCTGTTCATGATTCCGGTGGCGCTCGGCATGGCCGGCTCGGGCCTGGTGACGGGCCGGCTCGGCGCCCGCGGCTGGTCGGATAAGGCCTCCGTGATCAGCGGTACGGCCTGCGCCGCCGTGGCCACGCTCCTGCTCGCGACGGACGGCACCGACACCGGTCTGTGGACCGTACGGGCCCAACTCTTCCTGCTCGGCGCCGGGTTCGGCCAGACACTCGGCCGGCTGATCGTGCTGGTCCAGCAGGCCGCACCGCGCCACCAGCTCGGGGTGGCGACGACCGGCGTCCGCTTCTTCCAGACCCTGGGCAGTTCACTGGGCGCGGCCCTCTTCGGAACGATCCTGGCCCGCGTCTACGCCGACCGCGGCCCCGGCGGCTCCACCAGCGCCATACCGACCCTGAAGGGCCAGGCCCACACCCACGCGGTGGACGCCTTCAGCTCCTCCATATCCGCGGTCTTCCTCTGCTCGACGGCCGTGCTGGTGCTGGCACTGCTCCTGTCCCTGCGCATACGCGGCGAAGCGACTGCTGGGGAAGCCGCTACCGGGCAGGCCGATACCGGGAAGACCCCGGTCGGGGAGGCCATGGACGGGGAGGCCACGGTCAGGGGGCCCGTGGTCGGGGAAGCCACGGCCGGCAAGGCCGCAACCGACAAGGCCACGGCCGGCAAAGCCCCCGTCAGTGGCTGAGCTGGGGATCCGGTGGGATGGGGCTGCGGCTCGGGCGGCTCCCGTAACGGCGGTGGCCCGCCCCCGGAAGGGACGGGCCACCGTGCGGAGGCGGAGGCGCCAACTGCGGCGCCCCGGCCCGGGGTCAGCCGAACAGAGCCGGAATCGTCGCCTCGTGAGCTTCCCGGAGGTCACTCAGCGGGAGGGTGAACTGGCCCTGGACATCGATCGCGTCGCCGTCGACCACGCCGATGCGGGCGGCCGGCAGGCCACGCGCGGCGCACATGTCGCTGAAGCGCAGCTCCTCACTGCGCGGCACCGCGACGACCGCGCGGCCCGCCGACTCCGAGAACAGCAGGACGAAGGGGTCCAGCCCGTCGGGGACGACGATCCGGGCACCCTTGCCGCCCCGCAGGCACGACTCGGCCAGGGCCTGGATCAGGCCGCCGTCGGACAGGTCGTGCGCCGCATCCACCATCCCGTCACGGGACGCCGCGATCAGGATCTCGGCCAGCAGCTTCTCCCGGCCCAGATCCACCCGCGGCGGCAGACCGCCCAGGTGGCCGTGGACGACCTGGGACCAGGCCGAACCACCCAGCTCGTCCCGGGTCTCACCCAGGAGGTAGACCAGATGCCCCTCGTCGGCGAACGCCACCGGCGTACGACGCGCGACGTCATCGATGACACCGAGCACCGCGACCACCGGCGTCGGGTGGATGGCCGCCTCACCGGTCTGGTTGTAGAGGGAGACGTTGCCGCCGGTGACCGGGGTGCCCAGCTCCAGGCAGCCGTCGGCGAGCCCGCGCACGGCCTCGGCGAACTGCCACATCACCGCCGGGTCCTCCGGCGAGCCGAAGTTCAGGCAGTCCGAGACCGCCAGCGGCCTGGCGCCGGTCGCCGCGACATTGCGGTAGGACTCCGCCAGCGCCAGCTGCGCCCCGTGGTACGGGTCCAGCTTGGCGTAGCGGCCGTTGCCGTCGGTGGCGATGGCCACGCCCAGCCCGGACGCCTCGTCGATGCGGATCATGCCGGCGTCCTCCGGCTGGGCCAGCACGGTGCCGCCCTGCACGAAGTGGTCGTACTGGCTGGTGATCCAGGACTTGGAGGCCTGGTTGGGCGAGGCGACCAGCTTCAGGACCTGCTCGCGCAGCTCCTCGCCGGTCTGCGGCCGCGGCAGCTTGCCCGCGTCGTCGGCCTGGAGGTCGTCCTGCCAGTCGGGGCGGGCGTAGGGACGCTCGTAGACCGGGCCTTCGTGGGCGACGGTCTTCGGGTCGACGTCGACGATCTTCTCGCCGTGCCAGAAGATCTCCAGCCGGTCGCCGTCGGTGACCTCACCGATGACGGTTGCGGTGACGTCCCACTTCTCGCAGATGGCCAGGAACCGCTCCACCTTCTGCGGCTCCACGACGGCGCACATGCGTTCCTGCGACTCGCTCATGAGGATTTCCTCGGGCGAGAGCGTGGAGTCGCGCAGCGGTACGTCGTCCAGCTCCACGCGCATGCCGCCGGAGCCGTTCGAGGCCAGCTCGCTGGTGGCGCAGGACAGGCCGGCCGCGCCGAGGTCCTGGATGCCGACGACGAGCTTCTCGGCGAAGGCCTCCAGGGTGCACTCGATGAGCAGCTTCTCCTGGAAGGGGTCGCCGACCTGGACGGCCGGGCGCTTCGACGGCTTGCCCGTGCCGTCGGCACTGTCGGGCGCCGTGTCGAAGGTCTCCGAGGCCAGGATGGAGGCGCCGCCGATGCCGTCACCGCCGGTGCGGGCGCCGTAGAGGATCACCTTGTTGCCGGCGCCGGACGCCTTGGCCAGGTGGATGTCCTCGTGCCGCATCACACCGATGGCACCGGCGTTGACCAGCGGGTTGCCCTGGTAGCAGGAGTCGAAGACGACCTCGCCGCCGATGTTGGGCAGGCCCAGGCAGTTGCCGTACCCGCCGATGCCCGCGACGACGCCCGGCAGCACCCGCCTGGTGTCGGGGTGGTCGGCCGCGCCGAAACGCAGCGGGTCCACCACCGCGACCGGGCGGGCGCCCATGGCGATGATGTCGCGCACGATGCCGCCCACACCGGTCGCCGCGCCCTGGTACGGCTCGACGTAGGAGGGGTGATTGTGTGACTCGACCTTGAAGGTGACCGCGTAGCCCTGGCCGACGTCCACGACGCCCGCGTTCTCGCCGATGCCGACGAGCATCGCGTCGTTCTCGGGGACCTTCTGGCCGAACTGCTTCAGGTGGACCTTGCTGCTCTTGTAGGAGCAGTGCTCGGACCACATGACGGAGTACATGGCGAGTTCGGCGCCGGTGGGACGGCGGCCGAGGATCTCGCGGACGCGCTCGTACTCGTCCTGCTTCAGGCCCAGTTCGGCCCACGGCTGGTCGGTGTCCGGCGTCTCGGCTGCGTGCTTGACCGTGTCGAGCGTCATGCGTTGACCAATTTCTTCAGGATCGAGGTGAAGAATCCGAGGCCGTCCGTGCGGCCGGTTCCGATCAGCGGCTCGACGGCGTGCTCCGGGTGCGGCATGAGGCCGACGACGTTGCCCGCCTCGTTGGTGATGCCGGCGATGTCGCGGAGCGAGCCGTTGGGGTTGCCGTATCCGTCGGCGGTGTCGCCCTCGGTCAGGTAGCGGAAGGCGACCCGGCCCTCGGCCTCCAGCATGTCGAGCGTGCGCTCGTCGGCGACGTACCGGCCGTCGATGTTCTTCAGCGGTACGGAGATCTCCTGGCCGGCCGTGTAGTCGGCGGTCCAGGCGGTGTCCGCGTTCTCCACCCGCAGCTTCTGGTCGCGGCAGATGAAGTGCAGGCTGTCGTTGCGCAGCATGGCGCCGGGCAGCAGATGCGTCTCGGTCAGGACCTGGAAGCCGTTGCAGATGCCCAGGACCGGCAGGCCGCCCTTGGCCTGTTCGATCACGGTGTCCATGACCGGCGAGAAGCGGGAGATGGCGCCGGCCCGCAGGTAGTCGCCGTAGGAGAAGCCGCCGGGCAGCACCACGGCGTCGACCTGCTTGAGGTCCTTGTCGCGGTGCCACAGCGGCACCGCCTCGGCCCCGGCGAGCCGCACGGCCCGCTGGGTGTCACGGTCGTCCAGCGTGCCCGGAAAGGTCACGACGCCGATGCGAGTGTTGCCGCGGCCCGAAGGGCCTCCGCTCGGGGCGGTGGTGGGCGACGGGTGGGTCATGATCCGGCCCGGTCCTCGACGTGGACGGTGAAGTCTTCGATGACGGTGTTGGCCAGGAAGGTCTCGGCCATCTCGTGGATACGGGCGAGGGCGGCGTCGTCGACCGGACCCTCCACCTCAAGTTCGAATCGCTTGCCCTGACGGACGTCGCCGATCCCCTCGAATCCCAGGCGTGGCAGTGCGCGCTGCACCGCCTGCCCCTGCGGGTCGAGGATCTCCGGCTTGAGCATGACGTCGACTACGACGCGTGCCACTGGCACTCCCGGTGGTGTGGTGCGTAAGGCGGTGCCATCACAGTACCGTGTTCGAAAATCTACGCGCATAGATATCGTGACGGCGCGGTCACGGTACGACGTCGGCCGCGGTAAGTGGTGGGGAAAATCTCAGAAAAGACCTAGGGTCCGCATTGCGGAAGGACACGCTGAGGAAATTAACTGGGCTTCACCATGCAATGCCTGCCGCTGTACAAATGAAAATGCATTGATCCCAATCAGCCGGATCTGCAGCATCCCCCCATGTCAAGGCGGGGTTGCTGCTCGAAAGGACCGATATCCGTGGCGCAGCGCGTAGTAGTCACGCTCTCCGATGACATCGAAGGCGGAGAAGCCGCAGAGACGGTCACCTTCGGTTTGGACGGGAAGTGGTACGAGATCGACCTCAATCCCGCCAATGCGAAGAAACTGCGCGGCGCCCTCGCCCCGTTCGTGGAGGCCGGCCGCAAGCGGTCGAAGTCCGGCAAGGCGTACCACCACACCTCCGTGACCGCGGACCCCGCCGCCGTGCGCGCCTGGGCCCGTTCCCACCACATGGACGTGCCTCCGCGCGGCCGGATCCCGAAGAAGGTCTACGAGGCTTTCGACGCGGCCAACAGCTGACCCGGACCGGCCGCCGCCCCTGCCCGGGCCCCCCGGCGTCTCCCCCGGTGCCCCCGTGCCCCCGTGCCCCCGGGGGCACGGGGACACGGGGGGAACGAGGGACCCAAAGGGAAACCAGGCGGCAAGGGGTGGGAGGACCCCGAGACCAGTTGCTGTGTCCCCCCACAGGACGTCACAAAAAGCCAC
>NZ_JBVIBD010000030.1:64950-86675 GCF_055573595.1 Streptomyces sp. NPDC030165
CACACCCCCCCCCACGCCCCCCTCCCCCCCCCCTCTTCCCCCCCTCCCCTCCTTCCCTGGGTGGGTGTGGGTCCGGGGGGTAGGGGCGCCCCGGGGGGAGACGCCGGGCGCCGGGCGGCGGCCGGCCCACGGGCCGGTTTCGGCTGTCCCGCAGCGGAGTTGCACAGCACCCCCGTTGATCAGCTAGAGTCTGGAGCACGCCGAGGGGCGAGGCCGAAAGGCCGGATCCCGAGGAGTCACGCGGGTGTAGCTCAGTAGTAGAGCGCCCTCTTTCCAAGAGGGAGGCGCAGTGTGCGATCCCTGTCACCCGCTCTGACAGCATCAACCGGTTCTCACGAGCCGATTGATGGTGGTCATGCGGGTGTAGCTCAGTAGTAGAGCGCCCCCTTTCCAAGGGGGAGGCGCAGTGTGCGATCCCTGTCACCCGCTCCGGCAGTACCGACCACTCCGGTGGATCAGGTAAAGTAGCTGTCGCGCCGCCCGGTGAAAGCCGGACGGATGCATGCGGACGTAGCTCAGTTGGTAGAGCGCAACCTTGCCAAGGTTGAGGTCGCGAGTTCGAGCCTCGTCGTCCGCTCAGGAAAGAGACCCCGGTCATCGCGACCGGGGTCTTTTGTCTTTGCGCATCCGGGCCCGGCCGCGCGCCGGACCGGGCTCCGCCCGCCGCGGACCGGGCTCCGCCCGCCGCGGACCGGACCCCGACCGCCCGGGCACGGTTCCGTCTCCCTCCGGACGCCCTTCCCCCGCCCTTCCTGACATTTGTCATCTGCGGTGATGACAAGCCGCACTGCCCGGCGCCCGGTTCCGGCGGGAGCCTTGAAGCATGAACATCGGGGACACGAGCGAGCGCGTGATAGACGTCACGGGCCTGCGCAGACGGTACGGACCGTCCGGGGGCGGCCGGAAGGCCCAGGGCGGCAAGAAGGGCGCGACGGCCTTCGAGGCGGTGCGGGGCATCGACTTCTCCGTGGACCGCGGCGAGCTGTTCGCCCTGCTGGGGACGAACGGGGCGGGCAAGACCTCCACCCTGGAGCTCCTGGAGGGCCTGGCCGCGCCGACCGGCGGCACGGTGCGGGTGCTGGGACACAACCCGTACACGGAGCGCGCGAAGGTCCGGCCGCGGGTCGGCGCGATGCTCCAGGAAGGCGGGTTCCCCGCGGAGTTGACCGTGGAGGAGACCGTACGGATGTGGGCCGGTGCCACCACCGGCGCCCGGCCGGCCGAGGAGGCGCTGGCCACCGTCGGCATGACCAAGCGCAAGGACGTACGGGTCAAGCAGCTCTCCGGCGGCGAGCGGCGGCGGCTGGACCTGGCCACGGCGACGCTGGGACGGCCCGAGGTGCTCTTCCTCGACGAGCCGACCACCGGCCTGGACACCGAAGCCCGCCACACGACCTGGGAGTTGATCCGCGAACTGCGGGCGGGCGGCACGACGGTCGTGCTGACCACGCACTACCTGGAAGAGGCCCAGGAGCTGGCCGACCGCCTCGCGATCATGCACCAGGGCCGGATCGCGACGGCCGGCACCGTCGCGGACGTGGTGGCCACCCACCCCGCGCAGATCTCCTTCGAACTGCCCCCCGGTTACACGGTCGACGACCTGCCGCCGCTGCCGGAGCTGGGCGTCGAGGGACACGAGACGGCGGGCCGGATCCTGCGGCTGCGGACCTCCGACCTGCAACGGGCCGCGACCGGCGTGCTGACCTGGGCGCGGGACGAGGGAGTCGAGCTGCGGGGGCTGGACGCCCGCTCGGCATCGCTGGAAGAGGCGTTCCTGCGGATCGCCAAGGGTTTGGAGGACAAGTGAGCGTCACCGACGTCAAGGCCGTCGGACAACGGCCCGGTACGGGCTCCGCGACGGCCGCCCGTACGGGAGCGCGGGAGCGGCTGACCGCGCTGTTCCGCGCCGAACTGACCCTCCTGGGCCGTAACAAGACCGCGCTGTTCATGACGCTGCTGATGCCGCTGATCATGGCTTTCGCCATGCAGCAGGCGGTCTCCGAGATGCCGCTGCAGGCCAACGGCCTGTCGGTCGGCACGGTGCTGCTGCCGGGAACCATCGGCTTCGTCCTGCTCTTCGCGGTGTACTCGTCCGTCACCGGATCGCTGGTGACGCGGCGCGAGGAGCTGGTGCTCAAGCGGCTGCGCTGCGGTGAGCTGACGGACCGGGAGATCCTGGCCGGGTCGGCGCTGCCGGCGGTGCTCCTCGGGCTGGCGCAGATCGTCCTGCTGGCGGTGCTCGGCGGACTCGTCCTGCACACGGGCGCTCCCCGGGCCCCGCACCTGGTCGTGCTGGGCGTGCTCCTGGGCATGCTGATATCGGTGGCGATGGCCGCCGCCTCCACGGGCATCACCAAGACCGCCGAGGCGGCCCAGCTGACCACGATGCCGTTCGTCTTCGTCTCGATGGGCGGCTCCGGGATGATCGTGCCGCTGGACATCCTCCCCGACAAGGTCGCCACCGTCCTGGAGCTGCTGCCGCTCTCCCCGGTGATGGGGCTGATACGGGACGGCTGGCTCGCCGACGGCGACCTCACCGAAACGGTGAAGCGACTGGTCATCGCGTTGGTCTGGGCCGGGCTCGCGGTGTTTGCTGTACGTCGGTGGTTCCGCTGGGAGCCACGGCACTGACGATGTACGGCAATGTGGACGACGGGGGTGCGGGGCCGGTGTTCCACGGGCAGCTGCGCAAGTTGCGGGGGCGCGGCAGGGTCGCGCAGGTCTATCTGTGGGCGCGGTGGACGCTGTACGTCTCGCCGTGGCTGATGTGGATCGGCTGGCTCGCGGCGCCGCTCCTGACCGCGGCGGCCGACGCGCACCGCTCTCCGACGCTGATCCTGCCGGCGGTGGTGCTGGGGCTCGTGCAGTGCGGGGTCTACGTACCCGGCGTACGACGCGGACTCTCGCACTACGTGTACGGCACCCCCGCGCCGTGGCGGCTGATCGCCGCCTCGGGGGTGCTGTCGGCCGTGTCGGTCGTCCTGGTGACGGCCTTCGCCACCAGCCTGCCGATACGTGTGTCGCTCTACTCCACGGCGATGCTGTTCCCCGCCCTGCCCGCCGGATCGCTCCTCTCCCTGGTGATCAGGAAGCGCTGGCAGGCGGTGGCCTGCGTCGTGGCCTCGGCGCTCACCGTGGCGGGGCTGGCCCTTGCGGGCGTCCCGCTCAAGTACGCGTGGGGCCTGCCGTTCGCCTTCGCCTTCTCCGCGGCCTTCGCCGCGCTGACGTGCCGCAGCTGGGCCTGGATCCTCGCCGCGATGCGCGAGCTGGACGAGGCCAAGGGCGATCAGGCACGGCTGGCCGTCACCGAGGAGCGGCTGCGGTTCGCACGCGACATGCACGACGTGGTCGGCCGCAACCTGGCCGTGATCGCCCTCAAGAGCGAGCTGGGGGTACGGCTGGCTCGCAAGGGCCGTCCGGAGGCCGCCGACCAGATGGCGGAGGTGCAGCAGCTGGCCCAGGACTCCCAGCGGGAGGTACGGGACGTGGTGCGCGCCTACCGGGAGGCCGACCTTCAGGTGGAGCTGGCCGGGGCCCGGGCGGTGCTCCGGGCGGCCGGGGTGGAGTGCCTCATCGACCAGGAGGACAGTGCCGGGGTGCCGCAGCAGGTGCAGTCGGTGCTGGCCTGGGTCGTACGGGAAGGCACCACCAACGTACTGCGGCACGCGAACGCGGCCACCTGCTGGCTGACGCTGCGGGTCACCGGCACCGGCCCGGCCGGTGCCGGGCGGGCGGCCACGGCGGCGGGGCCCGGTCCGGCGGTGGTGTTCACGATGGAGAACGACGGCGTGGTGGCGGACGCCGTGCACCGCGGCGGCGGCAGCGGCATCGCCGGCCTGCGGGAACGGCTCGCCGCCCTCGGCGGCACCCTGACCGTCGGCCCCCGGCCGGACGGACGTTTCTGGCTGCGGGCCCACGTACCGCTGGAGAAGGACGAGCTGGACGGGTACGTGCCGGAGGCCGCCGTGGACGGGCGGGCCGCCGGGACGCGGGGATCGCTGTGAGGACGGACCGGGCGGCGCGGGCACGGACCGGCCGTGAGGCGCCGGGCACCACCGGGAGCCCCGGCCGCGGGGACGGAACGACGTGAGGGAAGCGGAGACCATGGCGGAGGCGCAGCGGGCGGAGGAGCCGGGGCGGATGTCCGAGCGGGTGCCGGAGGGCGAGAGCGGTCAGGGACCGGGCGCGGCGGAGGCTCCGGGAGCGGCAGGTGGGCCGGACGCGGCGGAGGGTCCCGAAGCGGCTGGGGCTCCGGACTCGGCCGGGGTCCCGGACGTGACAGGGGTCCCGGACGAGGCACGGGCTCCGGGCTCGGCCGGGGCTCCGGCGCCGCTGCGGGTGCTGCTCGCTGACGACGAGCATCTGATCCGGGGTGCGCTGGCGGCGCTGCTGGCGCTGGAGGACGACCTCCAGGTGGTGGCGGAGGCCGCTTCCGGACCGGAGGCGCTGGCGATGGCACTGGCCCACCGTCCCGACATCGCCGTACTGGATCTGCAGATGCCGGGGCTGGACGGTGTGGCGGTGGCCACATCCCTGCGCAGCCGGCTGCCCGGCTGCCGGACCATGATCGTGACCAGTCACGGTCGCCCCGGCCATCTGAAGCGGGCCTTGGAGGCGGGGGTGCGGGGGTTCGTCCCGAAGACCGTCTCGGCCCAGCGGCTGGCCGAGATCATCCGCACGGTGCACGCCGGAAACCGTTATGTGGACCCGGAGTTGGCGGCCGACGCGATCAGCGCCGGGGACTCGCCGCTGACCGTACGGGAGGCGGAGGTGCTGGAGTACGCGGAGAACGGCGCGCCCATCGCGGAGATCGCGGAGCGGGCCGCGCTGTCGCCGGGAACGGTGCGCAACTACCTCTCCTCGGCCGCCGCGAAGCTGTGCGCGGAGAACCGTCACGCGGCAGCGCGCATCGCCCGCGCCCGAGGTTGGCTATAGTGGAGCCCGCACCGCGCCGCAGAGCGCGGGGCAGGCGGACGTAGCTCAGTTGGTAGAGCGCAACCTTGCCAAGGTTGAGGTCGCGAGTTCGAGCCTCGTCGTCCGCTCAGGTAAAAGGCCCCGGTCATCGCGACCGGGGCCTTTCGCCATACGGGCGGTACCGACGGTACGGGCAGCACTGGCGGTACCAGCGGTACGGGCATTACCGGCGGCGCGGGCGGGGAGTGGTGTCACTCCCCGCCCGTACGTCACGACCAGGCCAGCCCGGTGAGCCGCTCGTACGCCTCGATGTACTTGGCTCGGGTGCGCTCGACCGTCTCCCGGGGCAGGGCCGGGGGCGGCTGCTCGCTCCTGCGGTCCCAGCCGGAGGCGGGCGAGGTCAGCCAGTCGCGGACGAACTGCTTGTCGAAGGACGGCTGGGACCGGCCCGGCTGCCACTCGTCCGCCGGCCAGAAGCGCGAGGAGTCCGGGGTGAGGACCTCGTCCGCCAGCGTCAGCCGCTGCTCGCCGTCGAAGCCGAACTCGAACTTGGTGTCCGCCAGGACGATGCCGCGTTCGCGGGCGATGTCGCGGGCGCGCCCGTACACGGCGAGGGTGGTCTGCCGGAGCTGGGCGGCGACCTCGGCGCCGACCTGGCGGGCGACCTCCTCGTACGGGACGTTCTCGTCGTGCTCCCCGACGGCGGCCTTGGTGGCGGGGGTGAAGATCGGCCCGGGCAGCTCCGAGCCGTCGGACAGCCCCTCCGGCAGCGCCAGCCCGCAGACCGTACGGGTCTGCTCGTACTCCGCGAGGCCGGAGCCGGTGAGGTAGCCACGGGCGACGCACTCCACCGGGACCATGGCCAGCGACGTGCAGACCGTCGTACGGCCCTCCCAGTCCGCGGGGGCGCCGGGGGGCAGGTCCGTGGACAGCACGTGGTTGGGGACGAGGTCGGCGAGCTGGTCGAACCACCACAGGGAGAGCTGGGTCAGCACGCGTCCCTTGTCGGGGATCTCGGTGGGCAGCACCCAGTCGTAGGCGGACATACGGTCGCTGGCGACCATGATCAGCTCGCCGTCGACGTTCTGGTAGAGGTCGCGCACCTTGCCGGTGTGGAGGTGGGTGAGCCCCGGTACCTCCACTGCCTCGGGCTTTTCTACAAAACCGGACACGCTGCCTCCGCGTAGGTTGATCCAGGCCCCTCGCCCCGATTCTTCCGCATGCGGGATGGGAACGGCGTCGCAGGGTCTGAGGTGGCCGGTTGCGGGCGGCCGTTCGGGGTGGGGCGCCGGGCACGGGCGGGTCAGGCCGGGCCAGGACCGGGCGGACCCGGCTCAGACTCGGTCGCGGCGCGCCGCGCGGGTGACCGCACCGAGGGTGAGGACGGCCAGCACCGCGGCGCCCGTGAGGACGGCGGGCGGCGGGACCAGCGCGCTGAGCAGAGTGATCACGTACGGGGCGAAGAAGCCCAGGTAGGCGAGGGTCCAGAAGCGGGCGGTCAGGCGGGCCAGCCGGTGCGGCGGCGCCAGGGCGGCGACCTCGGTCAGCCCGTACGCCACACAGAGCCCGTAACCGCCGCCGAGCACCATGGCGGCGATCAGCGCCACGACGGGCTGGCTGGCCGCGACGGCGACGGCGGCGACGACCAGGCCGAGCGCGACGGCCGCCAGCCCGGCCGCGGCGGTGGCGAAGCGGTGCCGGGCGGCGAGCCGGCGGGCGAGGGGCGCCACGAGGAGCCCGGCGCCGGGGGTCACGGCGGTGGCGACACCCGCGTACACGGTCTGCCAGCCGTCCAGACGGGCGCCGACGAGCCCGGGGAGCGTCACGAAGGCGATGGTGGGGGCAGCGAACACCCAGGGTGCCACCGGGACGACCAGCCGCCGGAAGGGCGCACCGGACGGCTGGTGGGCGGCGGAGCGCGTCTCGGCGGTGGCGGTCGTCCGTGCCTCGCCGACGACTGGGCCGGGTGCTGCCCCGGTACGGCCCGTTTCCGGCGCACGGGCGGCCGCCACCGCGGCCACCGCCGAGAGCACCAGATGCGGGATGTACGCGGTGACCATCGGGTGCGGCGCCCACTGGGCGATCAGCGCGGCGGCCAGCCCGCCGGAGGCGAAGCCCGCCGAGAGGAAGAGTCCGGAGCGGCGGGCCGCCGTGCCGGGCGGGGTGGCCGGGTCGTACGGGGCGGACGAGAGCTCCTTGATCCAGACGCTGCCCGCGGTGAGCAGGGCGCCCGCGCCGAGGCCGGTCAGGAAACGGCCCGGCCACAGCAGCCAGGCGGCGGCCGGGCCCGCCATCAGCAGGCAGGTCGCGACGGCGGCGGTGGCGAGCGCGGTGAAGACGACCGGGCGCCGGCCGCGCCGGTCGGCCAGCGGGCCGCCCAGCAGCAGCCCGGGGATCAGGCCGAGGACGTACACCGCGAAGAGGGCAGTGGTGGTGGCCGTGGTCAGGCCCAGGTCGTCACGGTAGGCGCCGAGGAGGGCGGAGAACTGGTTGGCGCTCCAGCCGGAGGCGGTCATCAGCCAGCCGGCGCGCAGCCAGTGGCGGTGGGGGCGGGGGCGGGAGTCGGTGCGGGGGCCGGTGCGGGGGCCGGTGCAGTGATCGGTAGAGGGAGCGATGCGGTGATCGGCAGGGGAATCGGCGCGGGCTTCGATGCGGGGATCGGTACCGGGGTCGGCGGCGGGCGTGCTCATGAGAGCCGTTGTACGAGGCCGGAGGCCTCCGGCGCCGCCTCCGTTCAGGAATCGTGAACGGCCCCCCGAGCCGGACGCCCGCGCGTTTTATCGTGGCACCTATGGACCTGCGACGGCTGTCTTCCTTCTTGGCGGTGGTCGAGGAAGGACACTTCGGACGGGCCGCATCGCGGCTCTTCCTGTCGCCGGCCGCGGTCACCCAGCACGTGCAGCAGCTGGAGCGCGAGCTCGGCACCCGGCTGCTGGACCGCGGCAACGGCCCCGTACGGCCGACTGCCGCCGGGCAGCGGCTGGCCTCCCACGCCCGTACGCTGCTGGCCGCCGCGAACGCCGCCGTGGAGGACGTGACCGAGGCGGCGCAGCGCGCCTCGGCGGCGTCGTCCCTGACGGCTCGCGGCCTGCGGGTGGGGGTGATGGGGCACGGTTCGGCCGAGGTCACACCGGCGGCCGTCAACGCCTTCCGCCGGGCCCGCCCGGACGTCCCGCTGAAGCTGGTCCAGCTGACCTTCACCGAGCACTGCAGCGCGCTCCGCGAGGACCGGGTGGACGTCGCCTTCGTACGGCCCGCGATCCAGAGCGAGGACATCGAGGTGGACGTCCTGACCACCGAGCAGCGGATCGTCGCGGTCCCGGCCGCCTCGCAGCTGGCGGACGCGGCGGCGACGGGCGTACGGGTCGCGGACATCATCGACCTGCCGTACCTGCGGCTGCCCCGGCACACCCCGCGGCCGTTCACCGACTACCTGTACTTCGACGAGGGCGAGCGCCGCGCCCCGGACTGCGCGCTGACCCCGCACGACGTGCTGACGAGCGTCGCGGCGGGCCGCGGGGCGGGCTCCGGGCTGAAGTCCTTCGCCCGTTACTACCCGTGGCCCGGGACGGTGTACGTGCCGGTGCTGGACGCGCCGTGCGCGCACAGCGTGCTCGCGACGCGGGCGGGCGACCCCAACCCCGAGGTGCGGATCTTCCGCGCCCTGACGGTGGCACTGGCACGGGAGCTGGGGCCGTTCGCGGCGCGCTAGCGTCGGGAGCGGTATCGGCGGGGCGTGTCGGTGGCGGGCCCGTTCGTACCGGGTCCGTCGTACCGGGTCCGCAGCCCCCGGGACAGGCCCCCGCCGCTCCGGTTCAGTCGCGCTTGCAGATCCGGTCGAGCAGATTGGCCGTGGCGCGCTGGACGCGCTCGTCGACATGGCCCGGGCGGTCCAGGGCCGGTGACCAGGCGAAGGTGCCGGACGCGAAGACCAGGGCGCCGCTCAGGGCCCGGTACAGCGACGTCTCCTGGTGGCGGCGGGTGCCCTCGCTGTCCTCGTACGGGGAGTGCGCCAGCAGGATCCGGTGGCTGTGCTCGGGCAGGGGCGTGCGGGGGAAGTAGCGGTCGGCCTCGCCGGCGACGAGGCCCGGCAGTTCGTCGCCCTCGTGGGCTCCGGTCGCCTCCCACATCCAGTGGTCGGCGTTGCGGACGACCAGCGGCGCGGGCTCCGGGACCCTGCCGGCGTACTGGATGCCCATCAGCTGCTGCTCCGGGTCTCCGGCCTCGCGCCACAGGGCCGGACGGCCGGGCCCCTGCCGTTTTCGGCAGCTGAGCAGCGAATCCGGACCGGCAGGCGACGGGGCCAGTTCGACCTGCCAGTACATGGTGTTGGCGGACAGGAAGACGAGCGAGGTGCCACTGTCGCGGGCCAGTTCGGCGGTCCGGCGCATGGGCTGGGACCAGTACTCGTCGTGGCCGGGGAAGACCAGACCGCGGTAGCGGGACGGGTCGACCAGCCCGGCGTGCAGGTCGCGGGCGTCGGCGTACGCGAGGTCGTAGCCGTAGCGCTCGGCCCAGCGGATGAAGTCGTAGGCGTGGCCCACATGCAGCGGCAGGCCGGCGCCCGCGTACGGGCGGTCGAAGGAGACGGTGGTGGCGGCGTCCGCCTCGCCGAGCAGCGAACCGTCCGGGTCCCAGGCGTGGTACAGGCTGGCGCCGGTGCGGCCGTCCTCCGGGTAGAGGTTGTAGGCCTGCCAGGTGATGTCGGGCAGGAGCAGCAGGAGGTCGGCGGGGTGGGCGTCGCGGACCGTGAAGGGGACGTGGCTGCGGTGGCCGTCGGCGGTGGTCAGGACGGCGACGTAGGCGCCCAGCTTCCAGTACGTCGGGACCTGGAGGCGCCAGGACAGCCACCAGTGGTGGCAGGAGACCGTGCGGTCGGCGGCGAGCGGCGCGGGCTGCACGATGCCGGCCAGCCGGGGACTGGTGGTGATCTTGGCGGCGCCGGTGCCCGCGTAGTGGCCGATGCGGTAGATGTCGATGCTGAAGGGCTGCGGCGGGTCGACCGAGACGCGGAAGTCGATGGCCTCGCCGGGGGCCACCGCGCCGGTGCTCACGAAGCCCTTGATCTGCTGCCGTACGTCATCGGCCGTGCGGGGGCCCGCGCTGGAGCGGGGCGAGGGCAGGCGCTTCTCGCCGGGGGCCACCGCCGGGTCGACGTACCAGGGGACCACCTGACCGGAGTCGAAGTAGTTCTCACTGCCGCGCAGCCAGGGCAGCGGGCCCTGGCCGAACGGATCCGTGACCGCGTGCGCAAGCGCTCCCGACTCCCAGCGCCGGATCTGCTCCGTCCCCACCTCGTACTCCCCTCCCTGCGTCCCCCCGCCGACTGAGCAGGCCGCCGCGGCACTCAGATTTCGTGCTCGATTGAACGACTGGGGCCACCCCCAGCACATCACATTACGCACTTGCACCGTCACCCTTCGTCGTGAATTCGCGAGGGTTCCGGCCATGAACGACGAACGGGAGGGGAACATTCAGCCCGGTCGTGCGGGTGATGCTCAGCAGGTGCCGACAACAGGCGCACTCGGCTTCTTCATGCCCCCGAATGCGCCCCCGTACGCTCCCTGCGCGCCCTTGGCGCCCCTCACACGAGCCGGACCGGCTTCTCGGGCCGCACCCCGACCTCGCCGAGCCAGTCGCCCAGCGGACCGGCGTCACCGTCGTCGACGAGCCGGAGCACCGGGTGGCCCAGGTCCGAACGGCGCACGCCGTCGACCAGCAGGACCGGCCCGTCGAGCCAGTCCAGGCCGGGGGCGGCGCCGGCGGTGTCCACGGCGGCACAGCACACCATCGCGGTCACGTGGTCGGCGAGCAGCTCACGGCCCGTGCGCGGGGGCTGCATCGGGAACAGCGGGAGCCCGTCGGCGAGACCGTCGCCCCAGGTGACGCCCGGCACGCCCGCGTCCGGGCCGTCGGCCGCGGTCTTGCGGGCCGCCTGGCGCTCCGCCTCCGCGCGCTCCTCACGCGCCACCTCGGCACCGAGCCGGGCGGCGACGAGGTCACCCGCGCGCTCGTGCGCCATCAGGCGTTCGATGACCCGTATCAGCGTCGGGCCGGAGCTCTCCGGGCCGGGGTCGACGGACGGGGCGGACGGCTCGGGCTCCGGCTCGGACGCCGGCTCCGGCTGGAGCTCCGGGTGGGGGTGGGGACGGGCCACGGGTCGCGGCTGGGGGTGGGGGTCGGGTCGCGGCTGGGGGTCGGGCCCGGGCGGCTCCACCGTCAGGTCCCCGGGGACCGGGCGGGGTATGGGGAACTCGGATGGGGCAGACCGAGCGGACCGGGCGGGCCGCTCCGGCGCCGCCGGGGGGCGCGAGGACCGCGCGCCGTCGCCCGGGACCAGCGGGAGCGCGTCCAGGACCCGGTGCAGCCGGGCCGCTTCCTGGCGCCACTTGCGGTCCACGACCTCTTCCGGATACTGCTGCCAGCCGACCGGGGACCAGTCGGGTCCCGGCTCGGCCGGGCCGCCGTGGAAGAGCCGGGCGGCCAGGAGGGAGGCGGCGCGGTCCACGGCGCCGGGCTCCTCCAGGAGGTCGCACGCCGGGCGCTCGCCCAGGCGGGAGGCGAAACCTTCGGCCAGACGGTCGCGGCGGGACAGTTCGGTGAGCGCGGAGACCACCCCGGCGTCCAGCCGGGAGGGCCAGCGGCCCATCCGCCAGGCGGGCAGCGCGACCCGGGTCAGCAGGCGGTCCCAGCCCGCGTACGCCAGGCCGACCTGCTCCTGGGCGACGATGCGCAGGCCGTAGTCCACGCTCTGGGCGCGCTCGGACGCGGCGGCGGCCACGCACCGCTCCATCTCCAGGGCGTGCTCGCGGCAGGCCCGCAGCAGCAGCCGCGCGACCCAGCCGACGAACGCGGGCGCCGGTGCGGCCAGCGGGCTCCTGGCGCGCGCGGAGACCGCCACCGCGGCGTCCAGGCCCCGTACGAAGCGGCGGGCCGCGGCTATGTCCGGGTTGGCGGAGGGGCCGGTGCCGGCCACGACGGGCGCCAGCAGCGCCCGCAGCTCGGCGACCCGCATCCACCACATGAACGGCGATCCGATCACCAGGACCGGCGCCTGCACGTCGCGCGCGCCGTCACGCGCTCCCGCGCCCGCCGCCTCCCCCACGCCCCCGCGCGCCGCGCGGCCGCGTGGCGGGGCGTGCGCCCGGTGGGTACGGTCCTCCAGCCAGCTGTCGCAGTCGGGCGTCAGGGCTATCGCGGACGGCGCGGGCACCCCCAGGCGGTCGGCCAGGTCCCGTACCAGGCGGTACAGGTCGGGGGCCGAGGACTCCGCTATCGGGACCGACGGGCTCAGCGCGGGCCGGGCCCGCACGATGACGGTCGTGACCAGCGCCGCCAGCAGCAGCACGACCAGCGCGAGGCCCGTCACGGCCCAGCGCGCCGTGTCCCAGCCGCTGGAACTCGTGACCGGGTCGGCGCGGCCGATCCGGCCGGTGAGGCCGCCGACGAGCAGCACCACGGCCACCGCCGCGGGCACCAGGGCCACGCCCAGCGCCGCGCCGCGGATCCGCAGCACCGCGAGCGCGCGGGCGCGCGCCGCCTCTGCTCCTGCTTCCGGACCTGCCACCAGCCTGTACACCCCCTGCTGCCCTGATCAACGGGACGAAGAGAACACGGGACGACAAGAGCGGGGCAACGGTGCCGGGGCCGCTGACGGCTTCCGGCGGCGTTGCTCACTCTCCACCACTGTGGCACCGGCCACTGACATCGCAATGCCGGTGAGCCACTTGCCGGACGCCGTCGCGGCAGCCGGGCCGCGGGGCGGCACGGGCGCCGCTCGACGCTTGCGGGGAACCCTAGTTGGGGCTTCCCTCCCCGTCAGCCGGATGGCGGTGCGGTCACTCGATGGAATGGCTTTGGGTAAAGCCGGGAGCCCCATCCCGGCCACATTCGTCCGGGTCGCCCAGGTCGTCCGGAACGGGACGTAGCGGGCGCGGAGCGGCCCCCGACCGCACACTGCCCCCGGGCGGGCCCGGGGGCAGAACAGCAGCAGGCGGGGAGCCGGCCAGGGCCGTACGCCGCCCCTCAGCTCTCCCCTGCCGCCCGCGCCGCGATGTCCGTACGGTGGTGCGACCCGTCCAGCGTGATCCGGCCGAGCGCCCGGTAGGCGCGCTCCCGGGCCGCGGCCAGGTCGGCGCCGACGGCCGTCACGGACAGCACCCGGCCGCCCGCGCTGACGACCTCGCCGGTGGCGGCGTCCTGCTTCGTGCCGGCGTGCAGGACGTACGCGCCGGGCGCGTCCTTCTCCGCCACCTCGGTCAGGCCGCCGATCGGGTCGCCGGTGCGCGGCGTACCGGGGTAGTTGTGCGAGGCCACCACGACCGTCACCGCGGCGTCGTCGCTCCAGCGCAGCGGCGGCAGCGCGGCGAGCGTGCCGGTCGCGGCGGCGCGCAGCAGCGCGGACAGCGGGGTACGCAGCCGGGCCAGCACGACCTGGGTCTCCGGGTCGCCGAAGCGCGCGTTGAACTCGATGACGCGCACGCCGCGCGAGGTGATCGCCAGGCCCGCGTACAGCAGCCCGGAGAAGGGCGTGCCGCGGCGGCGCAGTTCGTCGACGGTGGGCTGCAGGACGGTCTGCAGCACCTCGTCGACCAGCTTGGGGTCGGCCCACGGCAGCGGGCTGTAGGCGCCCATGCCGCCGGTGTTCGGTCCCTGGTCGGCGTCGTGGGCGCGCTTGAAGTCCTGGGCGGGCTGCAGCGGTACGACGGTCTCGCCGTCGGTGACGGCGAACAGGGAGACCTCGGGGCCGTCCAGGAACTCCTCGATGACGACGCTCCCGCGCCGCCCGGACGGCGCGGGAGGTGCCCCCGCGCAGGCCAGCGCATGGGCGCGGGCGGCCTCGATGTCCTCGGTGACCACGACGCCCTTGCCGGCCGCCAGGCCGTCGTCCTTGACCACGTACGGAGCGCCGAACGCGTCCAGCGCCGCGTCGATCTCCTCCGGGGTGGTGCACAGGTAGCTGCGGGCGGTGGGCACCCCCGCGGCGGCCATCACGTCCTTGGCGAACGCCTTGGAGCCCTCCAGTTCGGCCGCCTGCGCGGACGGCCCGAAGACCGGGATGCCGCGCTCGCGGACGGCGTCGGCGACCCCGGCGACCAGCGGCGCCTCGGGGCCGACCACCACGAGGTCCGCTTCCAGGCGCTGCGCCAGGTCTGCCACGGCCGCGCCGTCGACGGCATCGACGGTGTGCAGCTCGGCCACTTCCGCGATGCCGGCGTTGCCGGGGGCGCAGTGCAGCGCGGTGACGTCGGGGTCGAGGGACAGTGAGCGGCACAGGGCGTGTTCGCGGGCGCCGCCGCCGATGACGAGGACCTTCACGTGAGCAGCCTAGTCGCCGCCGGCGCCGGGGCGGGGCGGCGCCCCCGCGGGCCCCGTACGGCCGGGCGGGGCCCGCGGGGGACGAGACGGGCGGAAGGCGGGGAAACCGTACGACGCCGGGCAGTAGCCACTCTTTCGAGTGAGAGCGGGCATGGCCCTATACCTGATTCCGCACCACTTCCGGGCGGAAATAAAGCGATCTTGGGGGCGAGGCCCACCGTTCGGCGGTAGGAAGGTGGATGCGCACCGGCCGTCTCGTACGTACCGCGCGCACCGCACGTATCTGCATGAGGGAGTGCACGGGTGAGTCAGCCGGAGATGCAGCCCGAGGGGCTCCCTCGGGAGGAGCGCGGGGGCGGCCGCGGTGATCTGGGGAGCCGCCCCTTCCCGCTCGGGGACTGGGGCGAGCCGGCTGAGCGCCTCGACGAGCTGTACCACTGGGTCGAGGAGGGTGCCCTGCGGGCCGCCTCCTGGTACCTGCACGACCGGGTGGCCAAACGGCGCGGTGCGCGGGCGCTGCGCCTGGGGGCCGCGGCCGGCGTGGCGACGGGCGGCCTGATGCCGCTGCTCGATCTGACCGGGGTGGCGCCCGGGGGCGCGAAGTGGGGGTATCTGGCGCTGCTGGTGGCGGCCGCGTGCGTGGCCGGCGACCGGTTCTTCGGGGTGACCGCGGGCTGGATGCGGGACGTGGCGACAGCGCAGGCGGTGCAACGGCGGCTGGAGGCCCTCCAGTTCGACTGGGCCTCGGAGAACGTGCGCGAGGTCCTCGGCCCTACGGAGGGCACGGCGGGCGAGGCGGCGGAGCGCTGCCTGGGTGTCCTGCGCCGGTTCAACGAGGACATCGCGGAGCTGGTGCGGGCCGAGACCGCCGACTGGATGGCCCAGTTCCGCCCGGGCCCGCTGCCGCCGGCCGCGCGGGCTACCGCGCAGTGGGGTCAGCGCCCGGAGCCCGGCGGCCCGCAGCCCGGCCGGATCACGCTCCCGCCGGGCACCCGCCCGAACATGCCGCGGCAGCGGCCACCCGAGTCACCGCGCTGAGGCGTACACCGCTCGCACGCCGGGCGGGCGCGAATGGCGCGCGCCGGTGCACGTGCGGTCACCAACCACCGGCCACCGGCCACCAGCCACCGGCCACCGGCCACCGGCCACCATCAACTGAACACGATCATCGACCCTTGGCCCAGACTGCGGGTCGCCGCGGCGTGCAGCCCCAGCCAGACGTGCCGTTCCCGCGCGAACGGGCCGTCATCGAGGGGCGGCCCCTCCACCCGTTCCTCCAGCGTGGTGGGCCGCGAGGGCGGCTGCGGCGCGGCCGGCGGATTGGCCGGATCGATACCGATGGATGGCGCGACCAGTTCGAGATCGCGCAGCAGGCCGTGCGCGGAGCCCAGCGGACCGCCGCCCTCCAGCAGTTCGTCGGTGGCCAGCGGGTGCGGGAAATCGACCGGAACGTACGCCCCGGCGTGGTCGTAGTGCCAGACCAGGTGGGACTCCTGGGCCGTGGTCTCGAACATCTCCAGCAACTGCTCGTAGTCCCCGCCCAGTTCGTCCACCGGCGTCACTTCGAGCCCGCAGATCCGCAGCAGGTACGCGCGCCGCAGGAAGTGCAGCGCGTCGTAGTCGAAGCCCGCTACGGGGGCGACGTCCCCGGACAGGCCGGGCATGTAGCTGAAGACGGGGACGGGCGGCAGTCCCGCCTCCGTGAGCGCCTGGTCGTAGGCGGCGATCTCTTCGGAGAAGGGGTTGTCGGGGCTGTGGCACAGCACATCGACAAGGGGGACCAGCCACAGGTCACATGCCACGAGATGAGGCTCGCTTCCGGTCGGGTGGGGGGCGGTCGGGACAGCGTAGTGCTACCCGGGGCCACCGACGAGAGCGAGGGAGTGCTCGTTGTACTCGCGCACCAGCCGCTGCGCCTCGGGCAGGTCGTGCCGGACGACGGCGCCGACCAGATCGCGGTGGCCGTGCCACAGCCGGCCGCGCAGGTCCGCCTCGCGCCGCAGCAGCGGTACGGCGAAGACCCAGCTCTGGACCCGCACCCGGTCCAGGAAGTCACTGATGTACGGGTTTCCCACCAGACTGCCCAGTTCGCGCCAGAAGCGCAGGTCGTACCCGATCAGTACGTCCAAGTCACCGGCCCGCGCGGCCCGTTCGGCCTCCTCAGCGCGGCGCCTGATGGACATCAGCACCGCGGGCGACGCGGTGCTCAGCGCCCGTTTCGCGCGGGTGCGGAAGATGCCCTCGACGATCAGGGTGCGCGCCTCGACCATGGCCCGGTAGTCCTCGGCCGTGAAGGCGTGCACGCGGAAGCCGCGGTGCTGTTCGACGTCGAGGAGACCCTGGGCGCACAGGTCGAGCAGCGCCTCGCGTACGGGTGTCGCGGAGACCCCGTACTGCTCGGCGATCTCCTTGACCGTGAACTGGTCTCCGCAGGGCAGCCGTCCGGCCAGCACCTCGTCGCGCAGCGCGTCGGCGATCTGCTGGCGCAGCGTGTTGCGCCGTATGACTGCGCTGCCTGGGCCGGCGGGCATCGTGTCCGTCTCCTTCGGCGGCCGCGTGGGCCCCGGGGGCCCGTGCGACCGCATGGTCCGTAGACCGCGCAAGGAGAGCGGCCCTCGCCCTCACGATAGGCGAGGGGGACGGGCGGGGCGACGGTGGCGCGGGGGCGGCCCGGGACGGGGGGGGCCGCCGGGCCGGTCCGGCGGCCCCGCCCCCCCGGATTCAGCGCGTGTGCGCGTCCGCCGCCGACAGGGCCGCGTCCAGGACCGCCAGGCCCTCCTTCGCCTCGGCCTCCGAGACGGTGCAGGCCGGGACGACGTGCGTACGGTTCATGTTCACGAAGGGCCACAGGCCGCCGCGCTTGCAGGCCGCCGCGAACTCGGCCATCGGGGCGTTGGCCGCGCCCGACGCGTTGTACGGGACCAGCGGCTCGCGCGTCTCCTTGTCCTTGACCAGCTCCAGCGCCCAGAAGACGCCCAGTCCGCGCACCTCGCCGACCGAGGGGTGCCGCTCCGCGAGGGCGCGCAGTCCGGGTCCGATGACCCGCTCGCCGATCTCCGCGGCGTTCTCCACGATCTTCTCCTCGGCCATCGCGTTGATCGTGGCGACGGCGGAAGCGCAGGCCAGCGGGTGCCCGGAGTAGGTCAGGCCGCCCGGGTAGGGACGCTGGTCGAAGGTGGCGGCGATCTCGGCGGAGATGGCGACGCCACCCAGCGGTACGTAGCCGGAGTTGACGCCCTTGGCGAAGGTCAGCAGGTCAGGCGTGACACCGAAGTGGTCGGCGGCGAACCAGCGGCCCGTACGGCCGAAGCCCGCCATGACCTCGTCGAGGATGAAGACGATGCCGTACCGGTCGCAGATCTCGCGGACGCCAGCCAGGTAGCCGGGCGGGGGAACCATGATCCCGGCGGTGCCGGGGACGGTCTCCAGGATGACCGCGGCGATCGACTGCGGCCCCTCGAAGGCGATGGTGTCCTCCAGGTGCGCGAGGGCGCGCTCGCACTCCTGGGCCTCGTTCTCCGCGTGGAAGGGTGACCGGTACAGGAAGGGTCCCCAGAAGTGCACGACACCGGCCGAGGCGGTGTCGGAGGGCCAGCGGCGCGGGTCGCCGGTCAGGTTGATCGCGGCGGCGGTGGCGCCGTGGTACGAGCGGTAGGTGGAGAGCACCTTGGCGCGGCCGGTGTGCAGGCGGGCCATGCGGACCGCGTTCTCCACGGCCTCCGCGCCGCCGTTGGTGAAGAAGATCTTGTCGAGGTCGCCGGGGGTGCGCTCGGCGACCAGCCGGGCGGCCTCGGAGCGGACGTCCACGGCGAAGCCCGGCGCGAGGGTGCACAGCTTGCCGGCCTGCTCCTGGATCGCGGCGACGACCTTCGGGTGCTGGTGGCCGATGTTGGTGTTGACCAGCTGGGAGGAGAAGTCGAGGTAGCGGTTGCCGTCGTAGTCCCAGAAGTACGAGCCCTCGGCGCCGGCGACCGGCAGCGGGTCGATCAGACCCTGCGCGGACCAGGAGTGGAAGACGTGCGCGCGGTCGGCGGCCTGCACCGCCGCGCCGGCTGCCGGGTCGGGTTGCGTCGTGGTCACGGTCACTACCTCGGATCGCTCGGGCCCGCCAGGGGGCACGGTACGGCGGACGCCTTCAGCCTACGGAGCACCGCGTGACGCGAGGTACCGACACTGTGTATGGCGCTCACCACGGGCGCAGACAGTCTGTCGGTGGGGCTGTAGGAAGCTCCAGGACGGGTGGGGCGGACGAGGCGGAGGATGTTTCCGAGTCGTGGCGGCTCAGGGCGGCGGCTCAGTCGTCATCGTCGTCGTCCGGGGCGGGCACGGCCTGCGGGCGGCCGTCCGCCCCGCAGTGGAGCGTGTACGCGTGGTCGTCGTCGGAGTGGTCGTCGAGCGGCTCGAACTCGATCGCGGCGGTGGCGGCCGGACCGCGCCGTACGTCGTCCGCGCGGTAACCGGTGGCCGGGCTCCAGACCGTCAGGTAGACGCGGCCGTCCGTACGGCACTCGGCGGTGGCGCTGCCTCCGGCCAGGCGAACCGTTCCGCCGCCGGCGGGCCGGGCCGACGGGGAACCGGGGGCGGTACCGGAGGCGGGGCCGGGTGCGGTGCCGGACGGTGGGCCGGACCCAGCCGGGCCGGAGGACGAACCGGAACCCGGCCCCGGCTTCGGGGAGCCCGGTTCCGGCGAGGCGGCGCGGGCCGCGGCGAGTTTGTCCCGTACGCCCCCGTCGTCCAGCGGCACGGCCCGCGCGTTGCGCTCACCGGTGTCGGCACTCGCCAGCGACCAGGCGCCGAGACCGCCCGCCGCGGCCACCGCACACACCCAGGCCGCCGTCGCCGCCACACTGCGCCACGCCATCGCGCCGTCCTTCCTGCCGTCGTGCCGTACGGCCCCCGGGGGGGCCGTACGTCCGGTGTCACCGTCGCCGCCACCCTCCCGCACCCTTTCCTAACGTCCGGTTAAGGCGCGGACAAACCCCTGGCCCGGCACGTGCCGTCCGCCCGCGTCGTCTCCCGCCGCGGCGGCGCGCCTGGTTACGGTGACGGGCATGTCCCACCTCCTCGTCGTCGAGGACGACCCCCAGCTCCGCGGCGCGCTGCTGCGCGCGCTGCGCGACCGCGGCCATGCCGTGGCCACCGCGGCGACCGGCATGTCCGGCCTGGACGCCGCCGTGACGGACCGCCCGGACCTCGTCGTCCTGGACCTCGGACTGCCGGACGTGGACGGGGCGCAGGTGCTGCGGATGCTGCGGGCCGTCAGCGACGTACCGGTGATCGTCGCCACCGCGCGCGACGAGGAGCCGGACATGGTCGCGGTCCTCGGTGACGGTGCCGACGACTACATCGTCAAGCCCTTCGGCGCTGCTCAGTTGGACGCCCGCATCAAGGCGGTGCTGCGCCGCCTCGGCACCGCCGAACCGGAGCCCGCACTGCGGGTCGGCGGCCTGCGCGTGGACGCGGCCGCGCGCGAGGTGTCCCTGGACGGCGCGCCGCTCGACCTGACGCCGCGCGAGTTCGACCTGCTCGCCTACCTGGCGCGCCGCGCGGGCCAGGTGATCTCCCGGCGGGAACTGCTGGCGGAGGTGTGGCAGCAGCCGCTGGGCGGCGCCGACAAGACGGTGGACGTCCACCTGTCGTGGCTGCGCCGGAAACTGGGCGAGACGGCGCAGCGGCCGCGCTATCTGCACACGGTCCGGACGGTGGGGGTCAAACTGGCGGCGCCGGACACGGAGGCGGGAGAAGGTCCGGGCCCTTCCGACGTCCCGGCGCCTTCGGACGCCCCTTCGGACGACCCGGCCCTTTCGGGTGACCCGGCCCCTTCGAACACCCCGGACGCGGCGGGCGGCCCGGCCCCGGCGGACGGCGCGATCCCGGCGAACGCCCCGGGCCCCGCGCACGCCCCGCACCCCGCCCCCGAGGGCGGCACCCCGCCCCGTAAGCCGTAACCATGCGCCGCAGCCTGCTCCTCCTGACCGCCGCGACCACCGCGCTCGTCCTCGCCGCCCTGCTGGTCCCGCTCGCCCTGCTCACCCGCAGCCACGCCGCCGACCGGGCCACCGCCGACGCCACCTCGCGCGCCCACTCGCTGGCCACCGGAGTCGGTCAGGCGCTGGCCGGCGCGCCGGGCGGGGCACAGGGTGGCGGCTCCGGCGGGACTCCGGACGCGCGCCGGGCCGCCGCGGGCATCGTCGACTCGGCCAACGGCCCCGGCCTCCCCCGTACCTCGGTCGTGCTCGCCGACGGAGCGGTGCTCGGGCCCGCCGCGCCCGTCACCGACGCGGTCCGGCTGGCCCGCTACGGGAGGGCGTTCACGTACGAGCCGCCCTCAGGGGGCCGTACCGTCCTGGTGCCCGTGCAGGGGGTGGCGGGCGGCACCGCGGTCGTTCTCGTCGCCCTGTCGGAGAGCCAGCTGTACGCGGGCACGCTGGCCTCGTCGCTGGAGATCGCCGGGATCGGGGTGGCGCTGGTCCTGCTCGGGCTGCTGGTCGCCGACCGGCTCGGTGCCCGACTGGTCGGCTCGGCGCGCCGTCTGTCCCAGGTCGCCGACCGGCTGGCCGCGGGTGACCTGGCGGCCCGCGCCGAGCCGTCCGGTCCGCCCGAGCTCCGTGCGGTGGCGCGCGAGGTGAACCACCTGGCGGACCGTATCGACGGCTTCCTGGCCGCGGAACGGGAGAACGCGGCCGACCTCGCGCACCGGCTGCGCACCCCCGTCGCCGCGCTGCGCCTGGACGCGGAGGGGCTGCGCGACCCGGCGGAGGCGGAGCGGATCGCGGCGGACGTGGCGGCGCTGGAGCGCAGCGTCGACGACATCATCCGTACGGCACGCGAACCGCTGCGCGCGGCCCGGCGGGGTACGGCGGGCACGGAGGCGGGCATGTCACCGGCCCGCGCCGCGCAGCACCCGGCCCGCGCCGATCTGGCCGCCGCCGCCCGCGAACGTGCCGACTTCTGGCGCCCGCTGGCGGAGGACCAGGGCCGCGAGCTGGGGTTTCAGGCTCCTGACGATCCCGTCGTCGTACGGGCCGACGCGGCCGGGCTGGCCGCGGCCGTGGACGCCCTGATCGGCAACGTCTTCGACCACACCCCGGACGGCGCCGGGCTGCGCGTCACGGTCGCCCGCGAGAACGGTGGCGGCTGCCGTCTCACCGTCGAGGACGACGGTCCCGGATTCCCCGCCGGGCACGTCCCGGAGCGCGGCCGCAGCGGCGGCGGCTCGACGGGCCTGGGCCTGGACATCGTGCGCCGGGCGGCGGAGGAGTCGGGCGGCTCGCTGGAGTGCGGCACGGCGGCCGGGGGCGGCGCACGCGTCACGGCCCGCTTCGGCCCGGCGGTCCCGGGCCGAAGCGCCTGACGGCCCTCGGCCGCCCGGCCCCGGCCGCCCCCTCCGGTCAGGAGCGCCCTAGGCGGTGTCTTCAAATGATCTTGCATGGTGGATCATGGTCGGGTGATACGTCGACATGAGCTCTCAGATGCCGAGTGGGAGTTCGTCC
>NZ_JBVIBD010000031.1:0-84043 GCF_055573595.1 Streptomyces sp. NPDC030165
CAACGTACGGGAACCCCCCCCCCACCCCCCCCCCTCAACCCCAACCCCCCCCCCCCCCCCCCTCCCTCCCACTTCGCCCCCCACCCCCCCCTCCCCCCCTCCCCCCAGCTTCGGGAGTACCGGGCCGAGCAGGAAGTTGCGTATGCGTCACGCCACGGAGCGTAGTGCAGCCGAGTGGCTGGGCATCCGGTGTTCAGCAAGAACCCCGAACGCACCGGAGGATCCTGGTGCGCAGTCGCGGGGAGCCCCGCCGGGCGGGAGGACGCCGACGGGGCTCCCGGTCGTGCTCAGGCGGGGGGCAGCCCGGGGACGCCGTGGCCCGAACCGGGGTGCAGGTACTCCGACAGGGCCCGGCGTACGTACACGTGCGCCCCGGCCGTGAAGTGCGCATCCGGGTTGGTGGCCAGGTAGGCGTCGGTGAGGTCGGCGACCCCGTCGACGATCTCGTGGCGCCGCTCCAGAGCGTCCAGGGCCGCGCGCAGCCGCAGCCGCTCCTCGCCTTCCGCCGCGCGCCGGGCCTCGTTGAGGGCGCGGGCGATGCACGCCGCACCGATGTGGAGGAAGTCCCGATACCCCTGGCCCCCGGCCCGCAGCCGGTCGGCGGCCTGGTCGACGGTCAGCGCGCCGTTGCTGCGCTCTGCGAGCGCAGCAACGAGGCGCTCCTCCTTCGCCCGAAGACGGGCGTCGGACCGGGCGGAGGATTCCGCGTGTGGCATGTCCGGGTGGTAGCCGGCCAGCGCGCGCCCCTCCTGCGTCCAGTCGTGGGCCCAGGCGTCCGGGTGCCGTGGCCCCCAGGTCTCGGCGAACGGGTACGGCCCGCCGGTGCCGACGCGCAGCAGCGTCGCCGCCAGGCTCCCGCCCGAACAGCCGCCGGTGACCCAGGCGAACGAGATCCACCCGGTTTCCTCGCGCCACACCTTCAGTTCGTAGGTCGGCGGGTGCTTCTCGCCCGGGTACCAGGAGGGTTCGGGCGTGGCCGGGGCGGACGGCGGCCGCCCGGGCGTCGGGGCGTCGTACGGCAGCCGGGGCACCAGGGGGCGGTCCGGGGCCGCGTCGGCCCGGTGGACACGGACCGGCAGCGTTCCCAGGTCCGCTGTGACGTGCTCCCAGACCTCCGCCCGCAG
This sequence comes from Streptomyces sp. NPDC030165, assembly GCF_055573595.1. NCBI lineage: Bacteria > Bacillati > Actinomycetota > Actinomycetes > Kitasatosporales > Streptomycetaceae > Streptomyces > Streptomyces sp. NPDC030165. The sequence continues at coordinate 1,125 of NZ_JBVIBD010000031.1, forward strand.
ATGCCCGCAGTCGCCGCCGGCGGGCCGCGCGCTGGGGGCCAGCCGGTAGGCGACCAGCGCGTCGGCCAGCTCCCGGGCCTTGTCCAGATCGGTGCACCAGGCCTGGGTCCACCAGCCCGGTGCGCCGCCGAAGTGGTCCTCGCCGAGGACGCCGTCCGGGACGTCGTAGGTGCGCACCTCGTACGGCAGGTCGCGGCTGGGGCACACCGGGTCGAGGCCGTGCGGGAAGTCCCCTGGCTTTTCGAGGGACCATCCGTTGTGCACGAACCGCCAGAACGGCTGGTCGCTGGAGTGCCACACGATGGGCCACACCGCGGCGACCTCGACCCGGCCGTCGGGCAGCCGGTGCGGCACCGGCACCCGCGTGCCCTTGGTCACCGCCTTCATGCAGTCGGCGACTTCCCGGACGACGTAGCCGTCGACGGCGGCCTCGGCCACTCCCCACCGCACTCCCTCGTCCCGCTGGACCATGGTCGTGCGGGCACTCTCGTCCCAGAGCACCGTCACGGGCACGACCTTGTGCGCGGCGACGATCGCGGACAGTGCGTCCACGGCGACCTGCGCCCACCCGTAGCGCTCCGCGTCGGACGGCGCAGCGGCCGCCTTCCGCAGCCGCCAGCAGGCGTCGGTGTAGGAGATGCCCTCCTGGGCCGCGAGCTCGTGGGCATCCTTTTTGAACTGCTTGTTGCTGGTCACGGGCACATTTCCTTCGGCCGGCGAAGAGCCCACGCATCTCCGCCGTGAGTGCGTGACCACGGGCAGATGGATGCGGTACGTGAGTCGGAGCCCCTTTGTCCTCGGTCGCCGCCCCGGCGTGGGCGGGGCTGACTCGGAGTCAGGCCGACGTACGGCGGCCACCTTCAACAGTAAAGGCACCCACTGACACTGGATGGCGCCCAAGGACAAAAGACGGCGCTACTTGTCACGTACACCGCAGGGGGACCGATTTCGTGGAGGCTCCTGCGGCCCTTGTGAGAAGTCGGATGGCCCGGAGGTGCGATCCTTCCGGGCCACCCGACTTCTGACAGCGGCCGGGGGGCGGAGGCCGTGGTGCCGCCCGGCGCGCACCGGCACTAGCCCCCGGAGACCTTGCCGCGTCGGGCGGTGCCACGGAAGCGGGGGTCCGGGGGCCGGCGAAGGCCCCCGGCAGCCACGGCGCGAAGCCCGGGGCGGTTTTGCTACAGCTGCCGCGACCGGTTGTAGTGGGCTCGGCCCAGCTCCTCATCCGTCAGGGATGCCATGCACGGTGAGCAGGGGTGCTCGTACAGGTCGGTCGACGAGTCGTAGAGGATGCCGCACGGCAGTTTCACCCGCGGCCCGATGCTCCATGCCCCGCCGCACACCGAACAGCGGTACATATCCAGCCAGACTCCCGCCACGGTGCCGCTGCGGACGGCATCGACGAGCCGCCCGCGCCTGCTTCCCTCCTCGGAGCGGTAGTGCGCCCACTGCGGCGGCTTCGGATCACCCCAGCGCCAGCCTGCGGGAAACTCCGGGGTGTCCGGGTGGGGCAGGCAGTGCGCGCAGTGCGCCCGCAGGTACGTCACGCCGTCCGCCAGCACGAACAAGCACGCGTCCGTGCCCGCCGGGTCGGCGCCGACGGCGCCGCAGTGATGGCACCGCCAGGTGCGCGGCGCCTCCCAGGGCACCGACTCCCCGCCGCCGAAGACGACTTTGGTGACGATCAGACGTGGCTCCGGACCGCTGCTGCCGGACGCCGCGCCACTGCGCCGGGCCTCGGTGTACTTGGCTCCGCTGCGGTCCTGCCGGGCCCGCGCCCGTTCCTTGGGCCCGTTGGCCCCGTTCTTGGTCATGACAGCCTCTCTGCCGAGACCCCACGCCTCTCGTCGGCTCCATGGCACACGATGGACGGTGACTGGTGAAACTCCGCGGGCCCGCACCGAGGTCTCGGGGGTCCTTGGCCGTCGGCCAGCAGCGTGGGTGCCGGCGGACATGGAAGGCGTGCGGCGTGCGCGTCCTGCCGCTGCCGACAGCGTAGTGGCCCCGATTCGGGCGCTATGCCCCGACATCCCACAAGCCCTCGAAAGCCAGTCCGTGACGCTTTCCGTCCGCAGCCGGAGCCGGTGGCACCCGCCACCGGATCGAGCAGGAGGACAGCCGGAGTACGGGTACGGACACCACGGCCGGATACGCTGGGTCCGTCCCGAACGAAGGACAGGACCCGGCACCGTGCACCGCGCGTACTGGTGGCCACAGCCCGGTCTGCGCGTCGCCCACCGCAGCGCAGCCGCACCGTCCGACCGCGAGCCGGCCCCGTCACGGGGCCGCATCGAGGCCGCATCGAGGCCGCCGACGCGTAGCCGCACGCGGTTCTTCACCACGGCTCCAGCTCGACACCGTCCTCCTCGGCCGGACGAGGATGCATCAGGGCCTGCGCGGCGGCGAGGTTGTCGACGACCGCGACGAGCTTCCATCCGCCCCGAGCGCCGGTGCAGCGCAGCACCGCACGAGGCAGCTCGGGATCCAGATGAGCGGCCCGGGGCGGTCCGGGCCGCAGGGTGACGGCGCGCAGCCGCCCGGGCTGATAGGTGCGGGCGAGGATGCGGCGCCCGAACCGCTCGGCCAGCTCGGGCGGCCAGTCAGCTGTCATCGTCGTCGTCCCCCTCGTCCTCGTCGCCGGCATCACCCTGATCCATGGTCGAGAAGGGGGCCAGATCCTCAGCTTCGGCCCGGGTGACCTCCCCGTTCTGGGCTCGCCTGATCGCGGCTCATGTCTGGACAGTGTCCTCTCCTTGCCGCTCCGAGGCGAGGGAGCAGGGCGCCGCCCGGTAGCGACTCACCCTGAATTCTCACCTCTTAAGAGGTGAGTTGAGCGCAGCTGCGCGCGGTGCCACCGAGATCAATGTCGGTGCGAAGGGGAGTCACTGGGCCTGTCGAATCCCGCTTCAGTGCTCTTCTTCCGTGCTGGCCGTTGCCCGAACCCGCCACCGTCCCGCACTGTTCAAGCAACCTTGACCATCTGGCCTTTTGGTGACCAGCGGACCCGCGCGGGTTATCTGGCCAGACTTACCACCAGGATTCGCGCCGCTGACGCCGGAGAGGTGATCTGATCACCACAGAGTGACCTTTCCAGAACGGGCCGACTCCCGAGCCGGGGACGACCGTTGGGCTGGGCATGCGAAGGATCACCACTGCTATCGCCGTCGCTCTGGCTCTGCTCGGGCTGGCGGCTCCGGACGCCGCGGCGTCCGCCACCATTCACGACGGCCCGGTCGTCTTCCGTGTGGTCGGCGACGGCCTGCACGTCAAACGGGCGTCATCCGCATGGAACGGCTCCCACCACGCCTCCGCGCGGTTGACGCTGGTGCGGCGCGGCCGCGACCACGACAGCGTGACCGGCTGGCAGCGCGGCCGGGTGCACCGGGCCGCGGGCAGTACCTGGACCGACGTGGCCTGGAACCTCAAAAACCGCCGCTTCCCGGACGGTTCGCGGCTGTGCGTCCAATGGGAGGCGCGGTCGTACGTCTGCGCTACGATCCACGACTGATGGCACCACTGCTTCCATTCGGCTCGGTCACATGGGCCGAGCTGCGGCGCGCTGTGGCCCGGTGGCGACGCGCGATCACCGGCGCTGGAGCCCGGCGGGCGAAGCGCCCGCCGGTGACCCCGGGCGATCGTGGACGCTGAAAGGCGGCCCCACGATCGCCGCGGCGGCTGCTTCCTGCCGGGAACCAGGCGCCCGGTCAGCGCTGGTTGGGTTTGCGGGTGGCCTGCTGCTCAGGGCCGCCTCCCCGGAGGTGTCCGGCCTGCTCGCTGCCGGTGGGCCTCTTCGGTGCCCGCTTCGCCGTGGTGGTCGACCGGCCGCGCGCGGCCGCTGCGGAGACCCGCTTACCGGTGCCCGGCATCGGCCGGTTCAGGGCCTCCCCCAGCTTGCGCATCGCCGGAATGTCCACCGTGGTGGCCGCGGCGTCCCGCGACGCCGGCGGCGGCCCGCCGGGGGAGCTGTAGGCAGCCGCAGCATCTGCGACGTTGTGCAGTGCCTCGGCGGCCGGTGCGTCAGGCTCGGCTCCGTCGCCCCGCCGCCGCAGGCGTTCCGCCCCCGCCTGCGCCCACTGGGCGATTCGTTCGCAGGCGCGGATCGAGACCCTGCGAAGGAACTCGCCGACGCGGGTGTCCCCCATCAACCGGTCGAAATGCTCCCCGGCCCGCTCCCTCATGACGCGGAACAGATGCCCCACCGCACCGCGCACTGTTTGGATCTTCTGCCACTCCGGAAGGTCCTGGAGTACGGCGGTGTGCGTATCGGCCTGCTGCAGAGCGGTGTTGACGGCGGCGGCCTGCTGCGGGCCGGGCGCGGGCACCTCTGCTTCCGTCGGCTCCTCGGTGGGGGTGTCCGTCTGGCCCGGGGCGGCGGACGGTGTTGCCGGCGCGGGCGGCGCGACGGCCTCGGTGAAAGCGCGCTGAAGCACGGTGAGGTCGGCGTCGAGATCGGCGACCAGGTCCTGGGCCGTGCCGTGCTCCGGCGGCACGTGTTCGGTCCAGGCGTCGATGACCGCCTGCCACTCGGCACGGACGTCGGTCAAGGGCTCCGTCGCCGTGGTGTCCGACGCCGCGAGCGAGGCCTCCGTTTCGGTCCACAGCGGCACCTCGCCGGACGGCACCGCCGCCTCCGGCTGACTGGCCCGCAGAGCATCTGCCAGGGCCCGGCGGAGACCGTCGACGGCGGCATCGGGGGCCGGATCACCGTCACCCTCGGGAGCCGCGGCACCGTCCGGCAGTGCTTCCTCCCGCGCTGTACCGGCCCTCTGTGAGTTGGAGACTTCAGGGCTTCCGGACTCCGGGGTGGCCTGCTGCGGCCCGGCGGACGCCGCCATGGCGGCCTCCGCTGTACGGACGGCTGTCCGCTGATCCAGCCACTCGCTCCAGCCCAGAGGCCCCGTGTACTGCTCAAACTCATTCTCCAGATCGCGCGCCGCGGCAGCGTCTTGCTGGTCCTCTCCATCCAGCTGCTGCCATTCGCGGTAGGCCGCGGCGGCCGCTTCGTCGCGTGGCGAGCGTCCAGCCCGGTAGTCAGCGAGGTAGCTGGCATTGAGCGCGACGGGATCGGCAGGCGCGGGCGCCTGGGGACGGGCGGCCTCCCGCTCTGTCTGCACTGCGGCGGGCGCGGGCTCGGCCGGCCGCTCGGGCGCCACCGCGTCGGCAGTTTCACGGACGGCAGCCTGTTGGGCCTGCATGGCCTCCAGGGTGGCCTGGAGGAGATCGCGATTTCGTGTGATGTCGTACAGCAGGTGGGCGAGCGGGAACGCCAGGTGCTGGCGCTCGTCGCGCGAGGCGTCCGCGGGCAGGGCGGCACCCCAGGCGTTGACCGCCTGCTGGACGGCGGTGAGGTGGGCGGCCATCTGCCGGGATCCGTGAGCATCCATCACGGCTCTGGCCATGTCGCCGAGCCGGTCCGCCAGTTCCTGGTAGTAGGGATTTTGTTCGTAGTCCGCCGCCACCCGCGCGGCCGCCGCCGTGATCGTGGCCTGGTGGCGGAGCGCAGCGTCCCGCAGCTCGGTGCGCAGCATGTCCGCCGGGGACAGCGCCCCGTTGGTGACGGCCGGAGCGGGCTGGTCCCGGTAGGGCGTCCCGGTGAGCGCCGAGAACAGGATGGCGGCCTGGTCCGCTGTGTCCTGCGGGGAGTCGGCCGCAGGCGTGACATCGGGCAGCAGGTTCTCGGCCGTCAGGCGTGCGCTCCAGTGCCCGGTCGCGGACCGGTGCAGGGTGGCGATGGTCGTGTCGCCGCGGCGCAGTGCGCCCGATTCGACTCCCTGCCCGTCTCGCCCGGTCAGGTGGAGCTGGTAGGCAGGGTCGGCGGCGAGCGGAGCGGCGTCGGTGAAGGGTTGGGGCTCGGGCGGGTCTTCGACCGTCACGAAGTTGTCAGTGTCAGTGGGCAGCGGTGTGGCCATCTGCCTCTCCGAATCGGTGGCCGAGTCGCGGTCTGTGGTGGCCGGCGCCGGTGCGGGGTCGGCGGCGGGCGACAGGCCGTCCGCCGTGTCAACGGCGGCGGTGGGGTGCTCGGCCGGTTGGCTCTGCACGGCCGGTGAAGCGGAGGCGGCGGCCGCCCGTTCGGCTTGCAGCGTGTCCAGGGTGGCCTGGAGCTGCCCCTGCATCCGTGCGGTGTCGTACAGCAGGTGCGCCAGCGGGAAGGCGAGCGCCATCCGCACGGCGGCACCACCGGCGGGCAAGGCCTGGTGTCCGGCCGTAGCCGCCTGCCGGATCGTGTCCAGGGCGCGGGTCATCTGGCGGGCGGTGTAGCTCTCGTCCACGTCCTGCGCCACCTGCCCCAGTTCCTCGGCGAGTACGCGGTACGGCGGGGGCACCGCGTGGGGCTGCCAGATGTCGCCGGCTGCGGCGGTGATGGCGTCGCGGTGCCGCAGTGCCGTGTCCCGCAGGGTGCTGCGCAGCACCGCAGCTCGCTCCTGGACGGTGCCGTCGGTCACCGGGGCAGGCTGCTCGCCGTAGGCCGTGCCGGTGAGCACGGCGTAAAGGATCGCTCCTTGGTGTGCGGCCTCCAGCGGCCCGGTGGTCATGGAGGTGATGTCCGCGGGCAGGCCGTCCGCCGCCATCCGGGCGAACCAGCGCCCGTCGATGGACCGGTGCAGCGTGGCTGCGGCCGTCCCGGCGTACCGCAGCTCCCACGCCTCGGGACGCTGACCGTCCGGGCGCAACCGGAGGAGTGTGTAGGCCGGGTCCGCCGGAAACGGGGCGACTTCGGTGAAGGGCTGCGGTTCGGGCGCCTCCTGGCGCTCAGCTGTGCCCGCGTCCTGCCGGTCGGGCCCTGTGCCCGGCGGGGTAAGGGGCTCAACCGGCGCCGCTTTTGCTGCGGGGGCGGCTTCGTGCGCCGCCTCGTCGCCGAACGGGGCTTCCTGCGTCTGTGCCACCGTCTGCTCCTCCTGGTCCGGGTCCGCCTTGGGCTGTGGTGGGTCCGCCTGTACGACCGGCGCGGCGGTCAGCGTGCTCGGCGGCTGGGCCGTGGTGCTGCGGGCGTGCTCGCGGGTCCACTCCAGTACGGCGTCCCACTGCTCGTAGCGGCCGCTGGTGTGGTCCGGGCCCGTGACGGCCAGCCGGTGGCCGTCGTCTCCGGGCTGCCCCTGCTGGTAGACCATCTCCACGACGTACGCGGCCGCGCCAATGGTCAGCTCCCAGCGCGGGCCGTGGTCGTACGGGCCGCTCCTGCGCGGCCCGGTGTCCTGGGGTACCAGGGCCTCGCCGTCGTGCAGCACCAGCTTCTTGGCAGCCTCGCGGTAGCCGAAGTGGGCCATGGTGTCGCCAGTGGTGGGGTGAGTCTCCGCCGTGCGGCCCAGTACGGCCCGCTCGACAACCGGCCGTACGCCGGAGATGCCAGCGCTCACTCCCTGGGAGACGCCGTACAGGTCGCGGGTGACGAAGCCGCTGTGGCTGCTGGCCGACTCCCGTGCAGTGCGGTACCGCTTCCCGGTGGGCACGTGGACCGAGGTCCATTCGTTGTCCGCTGTCCGGCGCACCATGACATCGTCGTGCAGCCGGGGCTTCGGCTGGATGCCGCGGCCACCGCGCTGCGCCTCAGCGCGGTCGGCGAGACGGGCAGCCTGGGGTGCGGGCACGCCCACGGTCGCCTCGGTGCAGGGACCGCATTCGGCCGCCAGGTCAGCGCTGGACTCATCGGTGCCGTACCAGTGCCACACGAGGGTGTAGCGGTCGGTGTCGGGGGTGCCGCAGCGGTCGCACTCGCCCCGGTCGGCGTGCCCGTACACGCCCAGGCGCCCCTCCTCCGGAGCGCCGTCGGTGCCAGGCGGGGCGGCGGGCTCGGGCTCGCGCCCGCCCGGCCGCCGGTGCGCGCGCCGCGGCCGCGGGGCCGGAGCCGGTGCTTCCGTCGGGAAGAGGTCAAGCTGTGCTTCTGCTTCCTGTGGCTCGGCTTCGGCGCTGTCCGGCACAGGGGCTGCGGCCTCGTTGTCGGCGGGCGCCGCAGCATCGAGCGGGCTGCTGGTGCGGTTCTGTGCGGCCCGCGGGTCCTCGGGACGGAAGACGTTGAGGAAGACGCTGATCATGTCCGCCCGGCTGTGCAGGCCCCGGCGCACGTCGCCGTCGGGCTGGGCGGCCGCCAGCCACAGCAGGCTGTCGTGTGCGGTGGCCAGGTCCTCGGCGATGGTGGTGCCGCGGCTGCGGCCTTGCCCGAAGGCCTCCAGGACGGCCGCCAGTTCGGCGTACCGGGCAACGGCCGCCGGATCCGCCTGCATCGCCTCGGGCAGCTGCGGCAGCCCGACCGCGGGGCGCACCAGGTACTCGGTGAACGAGGCGGTCATGGCCTCGTTCAGGCGGTCGGGGGCCGGCGGGCCCTCACGCAGGGCTTGTACCGCCAGTTCGGCCAAGGCCGCTTCCTGGCTGCGGAAGCGCGCCAGACGGCGGTCGCCGGTACCGAAGACCGGCTCTGCGTTCCACAGCGGCGCCGCGTCCGAGGGGCCGGAGTCGGCGATGTCGGCGATGTCGGCGATCCTGCCGATCATGCGGCCGTCCAGCCAGATGTCGGCGCTGGTCGCGGTGAGCGGCGACGGGGCGGGCACCATCTGTACGCGGGCGGCGAAGGCGTGCAGCCGCTCGGGGCCGCCGAACCGGGCTGCGGCCTGGTCGGCGGTCTCCGCTCCGACGATCCGCCAGTAGGGGGCGGGGGCGATCGAGTGCGCGGCCGCGACGAGGTCCGTTTCACCGGCCGGGGGTGCAGCGGCGTCGGCGCCCTGGGCCGCGGGCTGCGGCTCGCCCCCGGAAGAGGCCTGTGCCGGTGTCTCGCTGGAGACCTCCGCCGTGGTCGGGGCGGGAGGATGCGGCGGCGCGGCCGCCGCGTCGGACTGCGGCTCCTGCGGGCCGCCACCTCCTGCCGGCGCACTGTCCGTGCCCGCTGGCCGGTCCGTATCGGCATCCGTCCGGTCGTCCGGCGTATCTGGGGCCACGTCGCCGAACAGCCCGAGCTGTTCCGTGTCGGTGCTGCGGGAATCCACGCTCCTTCCTTCCTTCGTGCGGTCGGTGGGCCGGTCCGAAGCGGGCTGGTCCTCTGTGCCGTGGCGCTCGGCGGCGGGGCTTGTCTTCGCCGACGTCGCGGCGGCCGCGCGTTCGTCCAGGCGCGCGGCGGACGCACTCAGCCGGTGGGCCTGCGCGTCCAGGTGCTGGCGCAGCCGGTGCAGGTCCAGGCCGACGTAGTGGTTGAGGAGGTCGTCCTCGGTGGCGGCGAACAGCGCCGCGGCGGCGGCCGCCGCGGTCTGCATCGCCGCGGCGTTGGCCCGGTAGGCGTCCGCCTCCCTGGCGGTGGCGTCAATCGCCCCGATTGCCTCGCTGAGGGCGCGGAGTTCGTCCTGGGGGCCGGTGCCGTTCGGCCACACGCGCTCCGCCGCCTCCGTGACAGCGGCGTGCAGGTCGTAGGTCCGTTGGACCTCCGATGCCACCTGGTGGTGGCTGCTGTGGCGGCCGAACACCGCGGCGACGTCCTGCGGTGTCCTACGCTCGCGGGGCACAACTCGGACCTTGTCCGTGAGGTTCAGGGCGAAACTGTTGCTGGTGCCCTTGGCCACGTCGCGGGTGGAGAACGCTAGGACGCTGCCCCGGCGATTGCCGTCCGCGAACCGTAGTTCGGTGATGGTCTCGCCTCGCGTGCCGCCCTCTGCGATGAGGTCGCCCAGCCGGACCTGTGCCACGGTGCGGGTCTCCGGGCGCAGGTCCTCGCGGTGTTCGGCCGGGAGGAGCCGCGCCTGCGCGGGCATCTGCCGGATGAAGACGCTATCTGCGGCGGTCACCTCCTTGCCGGTCTGGTCGCGGATCACGGCGTCGAGCAGCGTGGTCCTCTGGTGGTAGTCGCGGTACCCGGGATAGACGGTGCCGGTGACGGTGGCCGTTTCCGGCACGGGCAGTCCCCAGGCCTCCCCGTCCCATTCAATGCTCCTGCCGCTCACGACGACTGTGATCCGGTTGCCGCCCTGGAGCGCCTCGCAGGCGACCTCGTGCGGATCCTGCGATGCATCGGCGCCCGCCTTCTCCTGTGCGACGGCATCTTCCGGCGGCTCGACATCGGCCGGCGGGGCGGCGGCCGCGGGTTCGGCAACCACGCGGGTCCCCCAGATCTGGTGGACGCGGGCGAGTTTGCTGACCTCGGACATCTCCACGTCGAAGGTGGACACGACGTGTTCGATGCACAGAGGGTCGCTGTCGCCGACACGGTAAAGCGGCTGGGGTTCGGCATCGTCCGCGTGCAGGTTGTGCCGCGCGCACCTTCCAACGGCAGCCGGAGCGAAGTCGTAGTCGCGGTGGCGCGCGCGGAGAGGCTTGGCAGCTTCCTCGCGGGCCTCCCGGGCCACACGCTCGCAGATCTCGACCGCCCCGCCTCGGCTCTCCGCGCTGCGGAACGTCAGGACCGTTTCGCCGTCGATCTCGATGCGAGGAGTGAAGATCCGGACGCCGCTGGAGTCGTGACGGGCCACCGTGACCACGAACGGCACGCCGTCCGCGAGGACGTCGAAAACCAGCTCCGGCCCGCGCGGTGTGATCTCGTCGACCGTCACCGGGATCGGCTCGCGCACCACGGCCAGGCCCTTGCCCGGCACATGGTCGGCGTACGACGTGAGGGGCTGGGCGGGGACGGAGTCCACGGGGGGCAGGTCCTCGAACGGCACCTGTTCCGGAGGCCCGTCGACGGGCCGAAGGTCCGTAGCGGCGCCGTTGAGGGCGTAGGTGTAGCCGGTGTCCTTCTTCCCGCTCCGGCTGAGGACGTGGTACTCGCCGGTGACGCCGGTCCGGTCGGTGCTGACGTACCACGTGTCCTTGCCCGGGCCGGGCGACATCACCTGTCCGGTCACCTGCTGTCCGTCCGGCCCGTCCCGCCAGGTCACCCACGAGCCGATGTCGTACTCCGCGGGGATCAGCCCCGGGGCGTCCTCCCGCTGGGGCAGGCGCAGGGAGGGCGGCGGCCCGAACGGCTTCAGGCCGTTGGCCGTCTTGTAGGTCTGGCGCCACCGGTTCAGCTGGTCCGCTTGTTCGGCGGGCGTCTGGGCTGCCTGTTGGTTCTTGGCTTCGACGACGGCAGCGAATTCGCTGCGACGCCGCTGGTAGCCGTCCACGGCCGCCTGGTGGAACCCGGCGTCGGCAGGGACCACGTGCAGGGTGAACACCAGCCGTCCGTCGGCACTGGTCAGACGTACCCGCCCGTGGTCGGGTTTGGCGGCAGCCTCCGGCTTGGCGGGGGCTGCTTCGGGCTGGGCCTCTTCCCCGGTCGTCTGGTCATCCGAGGCCTCAGCGGCGTCCGCCGGGCCGGGAGCAAGTGGCCTCTCCGGTGCCGGTTCTGCCGAGTGGCCGGGCATCTGGCCATGTACGGCGTACGCGATGCCCGCCCCGGTCAGAGCGTCGAGCAGTCTGCGGACTGCCTGATGCTGCTCGTCCTCGGAGTGGTCCGCCCTGGGCCGCCATACGCCCTCGGGTACGGCACTGGGGTCCCACCGGAACCCCTGTGCTCGCAGTACTTCCCCGGCCTTGCGCCGGCGGTAGGTGTTGAAGACGGCATACCCCGTCTGCGGATCATGGGCGACGACGACTTTGCCGGTGGGGACAGCCGCGGCCAGGCGCCATTGCGGGGTGTCGGGCAGCGTGAATCGGGAGCCGGGGGCGGCCAGGATGCTCGCCAGGTCGATCCCGTACGGCTCTCGTTCCTGCCGTACGTCGGCAACCCCCAGGGCAAGGTCCGTCAGGTGCCGGTGCAGGGTATGGCGGTCCTCGCTGACGTCCCGGATGGTGATCTCGCGGCCGCGTTGGGAGATATCCCCGACCCGGTCTGCGCGGCGCGCGATGTCGTCCAGCAGACGGTCAAAGGGATCCTCGGAGGCGGGCTGACCGGCGTGTTCGGGGGTCTTTTCGCCGGTGAGGTAGGAGACCGCGTCGGCACCGCTGAGCCCGACTACCGCAAGGAGCGGCTCGTAGTGCCGTAGCACCGCGGCGGCGTCGTGGTCGGCGGCCCTGCGCTCCTCAGCAGCCGCATGCCCGCGCTCGTCACCGGCCTCCGTATTCCGCTCAGGGGAAGCCTGCACCTCGTCCACGGTCATCTGTCCGTCCGGCACGCCGGCGGATTCCTCGGTCTCCGTTTCCGGGTCGGGTTCGTCCTGCGGCACCGGCGCCGGGACACGTGTGGGCTGCGTGAGGCCGAACTCGTCGTACAGGTCGGCCGTCCCGTACCCGTCGCCGGGCGGCTCGGTGGTCTCAGTCGCCGGTTCCTCGGTGCTGTCGCCGCCCGGCTCCGGCGCCGGAGCCTGACCCTCGGTGCGCTCGCCGACGGGCTCGGCGGCCGCGGCATCGTCAGCGCCGTCCTCGGGTGCAGGAGCAGGCTCGTCCGCCGTGATCGGGGCGCCCACCCCAGCCTCCCGGTTCTGCTGAACGATGATCCGTTGCCGTTCCCGCCACTGCTCAACGGCCTCGTCGGTGTCGTTGTCCTCCGTCCAGGGGTTGACGAGCACCACGGGCTCGGGGGCGGGGTTCTCATTGTCGAACGTGAACAACTTGTGAGCCGCCGCGACCACGTTGGCCTGGTGAGGTGCCCGCTTCTCCGCGTTCTCCTGGAGGGCCTTCTTGCGGCTGTTCTCGGTGGGGTACTTCTTCGGGTCGAGCATGGATTCGGTCAGCTCAGGGATCTTGTCCCGCTCGGTGATCGCGCCGACGATCCCGTCGAGCAGCTCGACCCGGCGCCGTGCGTGCTCGATGGCGGGCCCGTAGTTCACCGCTTCCTGCCAGGCCCTCAGGACCTCCACCTCCTTCTCCAGGCCGGGCAGGCGCTCACGGTCCATCAGCTGATGGTCCTCGGCCTTTTCGAGGGCAGTGGCCAGGCGACCCAGCATGGTGGCCCCGATGTTGCCCTTGACCAGGTCCTCCACGGAGCACCGCGATTCGCTGTGGCGCAGCTCAGGGAACCCGACGTACGCACGGACCTCGCCGCTGCCGTGGGCGACCTCCGGCCGGACGGCGAAGTCGAGGCCGCCGAAGGTGCCCAGCTTCTTCCACGGGCCGATGCCCTCGCGCTGGTGGGCGCGCACGGCCTCGGTGACGACCTGGCGCAGGACCGGGGCGGCCTCGCCGAACTTCTCGTACTCGCGCCCGCCGATACGGATGCGGAAGGCGTCGCCGCGGATCGTCTCGGTGATCTTCGGCAGGGCCTTCTCGCGGGCCGCGATGGCCAGCCGAGTACCGGCCAGTTCGCCTTCCTTGGTGCCCAGCAGCTCCAGTTGGCGGACGCGGTCGGCGGCCGCGTTCCGGCGGTCGGCCTCCAGGCCCTGGAGGTGGATCTTGGCTTCCATGAACTGCCGCATGTACGGGTTGCCGCCGATCTCGGCGGCCATCGTGGCGTAGTCCCAGTCGCTCGCGCCGATCTCTTCGACGGTGTCGCCGTCGTCGTCACCGACGCCGGGCGGCCGCTGAATGTCGCGCAGGCCTTCCGCCTTCGAGGTGAGCAGTCCGACCTGCCAGGCGTCCATGCTGCCCTTGGTGGCCAGGAAGTAGATGCTCACCTCCTCGTGCTGATTGCCCGGCCGCAGCGCGCGGGAGTTGCGCTGCATCATCATCGCCGGGGTCCAGTCCTGGTCCAGATGCATCAGAGCGTAGGCCCGGTTCTGCCCGTTGAAGCCCGTACCGAGGACTTCGCTGGAGCCCATGAGGACCGCGATGCCGCCGTTGTTGGCGGCCTTGGTCATCTCAGCTTTCTGCTCCGGGGTCCGGTGTTCCTGCGCGAACTGGACCATGTCGCGGGGGACGCCGCGATCGGCGAGCAGGTCACGCAGCTCGGCGTACGCGTCGAAGCCGCCCTTGTTGTTGCCGCCGGGGGTACCGCTGTTGCAGAAGACGAAGAACAGGCCGCCGGGGACCGGGTGCAGGGTGTCGTCGCGGCTGGAGACGGCGTAGGTGCGGTCCTTGTGGGCGTGGTAGCCGGCCGCGATGATGTCGGCCGCCTGTACGAGCTTGTTGCCCGCGGGTGCGTTTGCGTCCACCAGCCGGGGGTCCAGGGCGACCGCGCGGCCCTCGCCGGAGACGGCCAGCATGTTGTCCTCGTCGCGGGTGACGTCCCCGGCGTGGATCGCCTGCCCCCGCACAACCAGGGACTGAAGCCGGCTCCGCTGGTCGGCGGTCGGCTCCACCAGCACCAGCTGCGGGGCGCCGCCGGCGACCCGGGGCCGCTCGATACCGACCTCGTCACCGGTCTTGGTGTCGGTGGCCAGCCCCCACATCGTCTTCATCGTGGACTTCGACACGAACCGGGAGAACCGCTCCACGATCGTCAGGCCGCTGCCGTCCGGCGCCTGCTCGATGCGCTGGACCGTCTGCCCGAAGTTCTCCGCCCACAGGTCAGGGCCGTGGACCCCGAACTGGTCCAGCAGCCACGGCGTCGCCAGTTCGAGGCACGAGTACTGCTCGAAGATGGAGTTCTCCATCGGCGTGCCGGTGCCGAGGGTCACGGTGGGGCGGCCGCCGTCGTACTCCGCCATCCGGTGGTGCCAGCTGAGCTTCTGGTGCAGATCCACCGCGCGGACGCTCGCGGTCTCGCCACCGGCCTCCTTCGAGCGGAAACCCACGGCCGTGAACCGGTGCGCCTCGTCGATGCAGGCGTAGTCGAACCCCAGGTCCTCCCAGTACACCTCGCCCGGAGTGCGCATCGGCGCGTCGTTGCGCCGGATACGGGCCTCTACTGTGGCCAGACGCTGTTCCAGCTTCATCAGCGCGAAGGCGTTGTGCGGCACCCCGCGCTCGCGCTCCAGCTGCTCCTTGAGCGACTCAAGCTCGCGGAAGACGTACAGCTCCTGCTGTTCGGGACTCATCCGGATCGACTGGAACGCGCCCTCGGTGAAGATGACCAGGTCCGGGGTGTTGGCGCGCAGCCACTCCAGAACCGGGCGCCGGTTGCCGTCGGCGAGGTCGTCGGAGGTGATCAGGCGGATGTCGGCGTTGGGGTAGAGCAGCTTGGCCTCATCCAGCCACTGCCTGCCCAGGCCCGGCTGGACGACCGCGAACGGCTTGCTGATCTGCCCGGAGGCCTTGAGGGCTTGGGAGCCCATGACCATCGTGGTGGTCTTCCCCAGGCCCATTTCGTGCGCCAGGATCACGCCGCGCTCGTACTGCATCCGCGCGGCGCCCGAGAGCTGCCACGGGTGCGGCGTCCGCTCGGTGGTGAACCCTTCCAGGGTCGGGGCGAGGCCGTCGTAGCTGCGGACGACGTGCCCGTTCATCTGCCGGTTGTAGGCGTCGGTGAGCTGGGTGACCCGCAGGGTGCTCGCGGTGCAGTACTCCTCGAACGCCGAACGCATGGCGTCGGCCTTGTAGCGCATCGCACGGGTGGCGTCCTCGTCGACGCCACTGCCGTCCAGATGGTTGACGACCATCGACGCCTTGCCGAGGAGGGCCTTGGCGATGTGCACCGCCGAGCGCCGCTCGGTGCCCTTCAACGCGTTGATCGCGTCGGGCACCTTGCCCGCGGCCAGCGACCAGCCGTAGCGCTCGTTGTGGCTGACCTGGAGGGTCGGGTCGCCGAGGTACTCGCGCAGGAAGCCCTGTACCAGCGGCGCGGGAATCCAGTGGGCGCCGAGCTGGGCGGTGAACTGCCCCAGCCGCTTCGGCGGCGGCTGGACCACTTCCAGGGCGGCGACGTTCACCGCGTACTTCGGGTCGGTGGCGGCCGCCTCGCGGGCCTGCTCCAGCTTCTGCCGCACCGCCCCGGACAGGTACGCCCCGGCGTGCTCCAGCTTCTTGGTGACCGGGTTGTCGAAGACCTCGGTGCCCAGCCGCAGGCGGGCCTCTTCGGCGGTGGTGCCCAGCAGCGAGGCGATCAGCGGCAGATCCACGCGGCCGGTGGCGCCCATCACGGCCGTCAGTGCCGTCTTCGGGTCGTCGGTGGGCTCCAGGTCGCCGCGCCGGGTACCCGGCCGCCGGGTCAGGACCTCGGAGGGCACCGCCCGGTCGTTCGCCCGGTCCCAGTGCTCCAGGCCCAGGACGACGGCGGCGTGCGGGTCCTGGCGGAACCAGCCCCAGCCCGTGGGGAGCCGGTCGCCGTCCTCCAGGGTGACGCCGGCAGCGCGAGCGGCGGCCGCCGCCTCCTCGGTCGGCAGCGCCAGCCGGGTCTGCCGGGGGCGCGACAGCGGCCCGTGCTTGGCGGTGTAGGCGGCGTGCAGCCGGGCGAGCTGGTCGCGGATCTCGCGCGCCCGGTCCGGGTCATGGCCGGTGCGGTCCAGCTCCTGCAATTCACCGGCGACGTCGCGCAGTGACAGCAGCATCCGCAGCTGCTCGGTGCCCGCGACGCCGTCCGCGGTGATGACCCGGACGGGGTCCGCGCCGTTGACGTGCTGCCAGATCCGCGCCTGGTCGTCGGTGTAGAGGCGGCCGGTGAAGTCGGTGGCGTGCTTGAGCCGGGCGGTCTGGAGGAGGAGGGGCTCGCGGTGGGGCCAGTCCTCGTGGTGGACGTAGCCCAGGCCGTCGGCGACGGCCGCGGCGGCGGTGGCCTCCATCCGCTCGCGCAGCAGCTGGGGAGCCTCGCCGGGGTCGCCCTGCACGGTCACCCGCGGCCCGTACGGTCCCGTCTCGGTCGTGAGGCGGCCCAGCACGTTCTCGGGGTGCTCGGTGAAGTACGCGTTCACGGTCACGGCGTTGCCGCTCAGCTCCCGCTCCGGCGCCTCGATCCAGCTCTGATCGCGCGGTTCCTCGCCCTCCGCGCGGCGGCGGAAGACGAGCACGTCGGCGACGACGTCGGTGTCGGCGGTCTCGCCGAAGGTGCCCTTGGGCAGCCGGTAGGCGGCCGCCAGGTCGCCCCAGCGGGACATGTCGCGGCGGGCGGCGGTGTCCTCGCCGTCCAGCGTCCACCGCGAGGTGATCACGGCCATGTAGGCGCCCGGCCGCAGCAGCGCGAGCTGCTTGATGATGAACCCGTTGTGCAGGGAGTGGCCGCCCGCCCGGTAGCGCCGCTCACCGAACGGGGCCTGCGCGAAGGGAACGTTGCCGATCACCGCGTCGAACGTGCCGAGCGGGGCGTCGGTGTCGGTGAACGACTCCGCCAGCACATTGGCGTGCGGGTAGATCCGTCCGGCGATCGCCGCGGTGGTGGGGTCCAGCTCGACCCCGGTCAGCCGGGCGGCCGGCGGGGCGACCCCGAAGAAGGCGCCGGAGCCGCACCCGGCCTCCAGCACCTCCCCGCCGTCGAAGCCGAACGCGGCCAGGCCCTGCCACATCGACTCGGCGACGGACTGCGGGGTGTAGTGGGCCGAGAGCACGGCCCGGGACGCTGCCCGCCACTCGAAGGGGTCCAGCAGGTCCCGCAGCTCGCCGCGCACCCGGGAGTACGACTCCCACTGTGCGTGGTCTGTCTCGAAGCCGCCCTCCCGGTCCCCGCCGGGTGCGTAGATCGGCTCGTCGGGGTCCGGCTCGTCCAGGAACACCGCCGGCACCGAGCCCCACCCCGACCAGCGGGCCAGGGTGCGCGCCTCGTCGACGGTGGTGCCGCGGTTCTCGCGCTCCAGCGTCCGCAGCACCTTGATGGCTTCGAGGTTCGCCTCGGCGCGGGCCAGCGGGCCGCGCGGCAGGTCCGCCGGGTCAGGGCGGAACCGCCGCGTCGCTACAGGTTCTCCAGCTCCCTGCGGATCGCCGCCAGCTCCACCGCTTCCGGACTCAGCGGCGCCGCCTGGTCCTCCGCGTCCTCCGGCGGCGGCAGCATCTCGCGCAGGACCTGCTCCCGCGCCGTCGCCGAGATCTGCGCCATCTGCCCGACCCGGGCCTGGTACTCCGTCTCCGGCTCCAGCGCCTCCTCCAGGTCCTCCTCCGCCGCCGCGATCGCCTCGCCCATCTGCGTCCCCAGCGTCCGGAAGTACTTCTCCGGGTCCTCCATCGCCGCCAGCTCCCGGGGCCGGAACTCCTCCCAGTGCCGCCGCAGCAGCGTCGCGTACTGGCTGTTTGCCGCCATCGTTCTCGCCTTCCTCTCGCTCGTCGACGGTACTGGCCAGCGCTGCCATCTGTGCCGCCAGCCGTCCCTGGTCCACGCCGCGCCGCTCCACGTCGCCGCCGGCGTCACGCACCTGCTTAATCACCGCGTTGATGCCGATGAGCGCGGCGCCCATCGCCGGGATGCGCCGCTTGGCTGCCTCCCGCTCCCGCTTGGGCAGCTGCTCGTTGAGGGACTGCTCGCGCAGGTCCTCCGTGGTCCGCTCCGCGATCCGCGCCAGCTCCCCGAGCAGCCCCTCCTCGAAGTAGAACGGATAGGCCCGCATCACCTTGTTCGTGAGCGGGTTGATCTTCTTCGTCTGCGTCGGCAGCTCATACGGGGTAAGGATCTCCAGCACGCGCGCATACTCGCGGGAGGGCTCCCCAGGCCTGCGGCGAAGCCACGACACCAGCGGGTCGTAGCAACTGTTCGGCAGGTCCACCTCCCGCGCGTTGCCCCAGGTGCGCCGCGGCAGCGTCTTCGGGTCCTGGTCGTAGCGCCGCACGAGTGCGGCCATCGCCGCTGGCCCGGAATCGAAGTCCCCGATGCTGCTGCGCTGGTCCCAGCTGGCCAGGGCCCGGAACTTCTTCCCCTGGCGCTCCACGTAGCCGTAGGAGCGCTCCGAGCCGTCGATCAGGACCGGCCGCTTGCCGCTGAGTTCCGAGCCCAGGACCGCGCGCGCGGCGTCCGGGTGCTGCTCCAGATTCCGCTGGTGCCACTCCGCGTCCACGAGCTTCAGTCGCTTTGCCCGGGCGTCCTTGACCGCCTCGCTGTAGGAGTAGGCGGACTGCTCGTTACTGGCCCCCAGCGGCGACGCCAGGTCGGCGCTCTCGGCGGCCAGGTCCTCCAGCGTCATCTCGCCCACCGGCGTCCGCTCACTGTAGGACCGCGCCCGCCGGGCGACCCGTTCGCCCTGGAGGCTCCTGCGGTAGTCGGCGACCTGCCCGTTCAGCTCGTGATCGCCCGGCAGGCGCGTCCACACCGGGCCGATCTGCTCGCAGGCGCTCTCCAGCGCCTCATCGTCCAGGTCCGCTGCCGCAGGGCCCGCCAGAAGGATCCGGGCGGTGCGGGCGTACCGCTCGGTGCGCACCGCCTTGTTGCGGCGCTCCAGCGTCCGGTACTTCTCATCCGAAGAGGGGAACGGCGTCTTGTGGAGCGTCTTCTGCCACCACTCATACTCGGCGGCCAGTTCCTCGTTGCCCAGCTCGGTGACTGCCGCCGCCGTCGCCACCCGGTCCAGCAGCCGCTTGCCGCGCTCCTCGCGCAGGCGCTGGTACCGGGCCTCCACCGCGGTGGTGTACCGCCGCGACCGCTCTGTGGCGGCCGCATCCTCCGCCGCCACCAGGTCCTCGTACGAGAGACCTGTGAAGTCCTCCGGCTCCGGCTCCGGTGCGGAAACGGGCGGCGCGGCCGTCAGCGGCTCCTGCTGCTCCGGGATGGCCGCGGCCGCGAGCGTGGTCACTGTCGGCGAGGCGAACAAGCCCTCCGGGGTCTGGTCCGGCCCCAGCACCATGACGTTGCGATCCTGGCGGGAGAACGCCAGCAGCACCTGCGCGAGGTTGCGGTCGCGGGTGCCCGGGTTCCACTTCCGTCCCGTCGCCCACCCCTGACGCTGCCCCGACCAGTACAGGTTCCCGGCCTTGACCGCCCGCCGGTCATCGCCGTCGTGCTTGTGGGTGCCGTACACCGCGGCTACGCCGTCTTCCTCCCACCGCACCCACACCCGGTCGCGGACGCCCGGATCGGCCACCGCCCGGTGGTGACGCGCGGCCAGGACTGCGAACGACGTCAGCATCCCGTCCCCGAGCCCGTCGCTGACCAGCCGCGTGTCGCCGACCCGGCCCACCAGGGCGTCGTTGTACCCCCGGCGGGCAGCGGAGGCGATCTCGGCGCCGTCCGGACCGAACACGGTGACCGCGCCGCCCTTGACAAGGGCGTGGTAACCCGGCACCCCCTCCACCGGCTGCGCCTTTTCGGGCAGCGGCAGCGGACCAGGCGAGACAGCCGGATCCGTCTCGGGTCCGGTCTCCGCCTCCGCGCTCCGCTCCCCCATGCGCCCTCCCCGTAACACCCCGCTTGGCGCGTCGGTGAGCCCGCGCCACCCCGTACGGACCGGACCTTACCGACCAAGGTCACCGCACTTCTATCGATTAGGGCTATGCCCAGAGCGCCGACCGCTGCACAGGCTGGGACAGTTATCTGGCTACATTCCCTCCATGGCGAACATGGCGAAAGCGTCGTTCTACGTGGCGGTGACCAAGGCGGCTTTGACGCGACTCAACGATCACGCCAAGAAGGAGCGGGAACGCGAGGAGGACTGGATCGCCGAACGCCGACGGGAGCTGCTCGTGCCCGGCCTGTCGCGGCGCGCGGCCGCCGCCGTCCGCCGTGACATCCGGGCGCAGGTCGCCCGGATGCGGCGCAGCGGCGAGTTCGGCGGCACCCGGGACGACATCGTGACCCGTGCGGTCCGCGAGGAGCTGCGGGAGCGCGGTTTGGACCGCGAGTGGCCGGAACCACCAAAAAACAAAGTGGATGCCCCGGGCCGCCGCTGGGGCACTCCCCCGAGCCGGCCGATGGGCGAGGGCGGATACACCTGCCGTGTAGCGGTGAATCTGCCGCACGAGATAGGTGAGACCGTACGCCGCGCTGCCTACTGGACGAGCCAGGCGGCCGTGGAAGCGCTTCAGGAGTGGGCCGACCGGTGGGGCGACGGCGTGGATGTGGCCCTGCGCGAGGCCGACCGGGACGGCATTCCGCCCGAGCTCGCCCTCGCGGCCGCCGCCGGAAATCTGTCCGCTCCGCAGTCCGCACTGGAGATCCGGGACAGGCTGCGCGGGCAGGTCCTGACCACGGGTGACGTGATTCGCGCCGCGATCGACCGGGTCACCGGCAGGTCACAGCCGGAACTCCCTGGATAGAAACAACAGTTTCCAATCCGTTCGATTCGAATTCGAACAGGTCTGCGCGGTCCGCCGGGCGCGGTGCGCAGCGCCTTCGTGATCGTCTGGCATGCTGTCTGCGATCCGAGTAGCCGCACCGCACGGTGAAATCACGGAATATGGAAGGCCAAGCAATGACAACCACGCTCCAAGCGGCCACCGATACGGCCGCCAGGGCTGGAAGAACGGCAAAAGTAGTCACCGTCATCCAGCAGAAGGGCGGCGCAGGCAAGTCCACCATCGCGGTCAATGTGGCCGCGTGCGCGGGCCGGTCGGCAGTGCTGTCGAACGCAGACGACTCCGCGGGCTCCCCGGTTGTCGCGGCCGGCATCGACGTGCAGGGCACGCTGGAGAAATGGTGCGCCGCCGTCCGCGAGGAAGCCCTGCCTTTCGACTACTTCGTCACCCACGGCAAGCTGGGCATTCTCCCGGAGGTCGTGGCCGATCCCGAGCGGCGCCGTATCCTGGTCGATACACCGGGCTTCATGGACGTCGACCCCGATGCCGCCTGGGGCGCTGACCCTCTGGGCGATAGCCGCACAGCCGACGCCCTGCGCGAGGTTCTGGAGGTGACGGACCTGGCACTGGTGCCGATCACCCCGTCCAAAATCACCTGGGACGAAGCCGAATTCACCATCGAGCAGATCCTCAAGCCGCGACGCATCCCGTTCCTCGTCGTGATCAACATGCACGACCCGGGCAAGGACAAGAGCGAGAAGCAGCTCGACAAGGTCAAGTCGTTCATCGACGAGCGGGACTACCCGCGTGTCGCCGACCCGATCCGCCGGTACACCATCCACGAGCACGCCTACGAAAACGGGACTCTGGTGACCGAGTACAAGATGAGCGGCACAGCCCTGAACGCCCGGGAGGACTTCATGCGCGTGGCACTGACGATGGAGCAGATGCTCTGATGGGTAGGGCAATCAACACGGGCAAGGCCCCCGTGGGCCCTGGGCGGCCGGACAACGTCGTGGAGCTGGCCCGGGCGATCGGCGAAGCCGACAAGCTCCCCACCACGCAGCTCACCGATACTCCGGCCCTCATCGCCCGGGAGCAGGACATGCTCCTCAAGTGCGAGGCCGCCATCGAGAACCTGCGGTTCGCCTTCTGGGCCGCCGGCAAGGCGCTACAGGTGGTGCGCGATGCCCGCCTGTACCGGGCGGAGTTCGCCACCTTCGAGGAGTACACGCAGGCCAAGTGGGATATCACGCCGCAGTACGCGGGCAAGCTGATCCGGACCTGGCGCGTGGCCGAGGCTCTGTTCCTCGCGAGGCCAGGCGGTGGTTTGGAAACAATTGTTTCCAAAAAGCTGGGCTACGGGCAGGCCTGGGCGCTGGTCCCGCTGGTCGAGGAGCACAGCGTCAAGGCGGCGACCTACCTGTATCTGGCCCTGCTGAAGGTCACGGGCGCGGCTGTGACGGCGGCGCTCGTCAAAGGCGCCGTCGAGGCCCTGCCCGCGGACGCAGTGGGCCACCAAAGGAAGACCGAGGAGGCCGTGGTGGACTACCTCGCTTCCCTGGAGGGGGAGCAGGGGCAGCAGCCCGCCGTGGACCCCGTCAAAACGGTCCGGGCGCTCGCCAAGGCGTGCAAGGCCTTCGACTCCCAGGCCCTGCACGCGGCCATGGAGCACAATCCGAAAAAGACCCGTCAGGCCGCACGCGCCCTGATCGAGGCCCTGTCGGAGACGACCGGGATCGAGGTCATCATCGCCCCCGAAAGCGAGCCGGAGGACACGGCAGCGCCTGCGGGCACGGCGTCCGGCGAGGACGCGCCGGCAGGATCGGCAGCCGCCGCCTGACAGCGACAACACGAAAGCGGGCCCCGTCCGAGGACGGGGCCCGCTTTCGTGGGGGCCAGCTCAGGTACTGGGCGCAGGCCCGGGCGAACAGCGCAGTGAACGGGTCGCCCCGGCTCCTGGAGGAGTTCCCACCAGACGAGCGAACCAGACGGCGGCGGCCCCGAGATCAGATGACGGCGACCAGGAGCGCGGCGATACCGAGCCACAGGACGTGCCACGCCTGGTCGATTTCATAGGCGGCGGTGCCGGGCCCGGTGGCGTCCTCGGCCTTGCCGGGCTTGCGCACGACGGTGCAGTAGTCGAGATAGCCGCCGCGGCGGATGGCCCGCACCAGGCCGAGCAGCGTAAATCGCCTGTCCGCCCAGTAGTGCGAGGCGATGTCCAGCGCGCCGCCCACGACGAGCCCCGAGATGGTCACCGGCAGGTGCAGCGTCAGAATGACTGCCCCCAGGATCCCGGCTTTGGTCAGCGTGAGGGTGGCGACATGGCTGGCGCAGGCGAGCCGCCCCGGCCACCCCCGGGCGTCCTTTGCCTCAGCCTGCGCGCTGCTTTGCGCGACGTGGTCGCCGAGGAGATGGCCGATGTAGAGCGCGACGAACACCGCCGCGAACGTGGCTGCGGCCAGGGCCGATTCGATGTCGTGCATACAGGCAGGTCCTCCTGGACTGCGTGAGGGTGGCCCAGGCAACGCCTGGGCGGACGGGTCGTCATCTGTCGGTCAGGAAACAGCGGATCGCCCTACACGACGTCGAAGAGGCCGATCTGCATCTCTTCCATCGCCTGGCGGCGCTGTTCGGCGGCGCGGGCCCGCGCGGCAGCCAGGGCGCCTCGCCAGCAGTCCCAGCACCAGGGGCGCAGGGTCTCGACCGGGGCGGCCGCGTTCTGCGTATCGGTGGCGTGCGGAGCCTGCGGAGCGGCCAGCAGCGGCTTGCCCTTGCCGCTGTGCCTGGCGTTGCACTGCTGGCCCGTGTGCTCCTTGCCGCACGCACCCTGGCACACGCAGCGGCCGGCGTGGGCCTGGAGGACAGCGGTCAAAACGGTCGTCCGGTTCATGGTCGTTGTCTCCTCGCCTGACGGATCTCGGGACGGTGTGTGCGGCTGCCGCCCGCCCGGGTCCGGAGCGGGCGGCAGCAAGGGGTGTCAGCGGGACGCTGACGAATCGGGACGGCCGAGGTGGGTGATCTGGACCGGGATCCCGAGCGCGCGTAGCTGCTCGGCGATCTCCTCGGCCACGGCGGGCGCCCGGAGGCGGCCGTCGGGGCTGCGGACGTGGACGTCGACCTGGCCGCCGGGGCCGATGCGCTGGCGGATGCGGGCCAGCGCCCGGCCGACGACGAGCTGCCCCTCGGGGCTGCGGGTGATGGAGCGGCGGATGGCCGGGTCGCGGCCGCCGAGCTGCTGGCCCGAGCGCGAGACGGCGGCCGGACGGGGCAGCAATCCGGCATCGACGACGACCGGCCGCAGGGCCTGCGGGGCGTCGCGGTGCGCGGTCCCGTACGAAACGATGACCACGGTGCTCAGCGGGGCCGTCATGGCGCTCAGCGCGGTGTACGGGTGGTGTCGGCCCAGACCGGCAGGCCGCGTAGGGCACGGGCGGCGCGGCCGTGGCCGAGACCGACGTGCAGGTAGCGCAGGATCCGACGCCCCTGCGCAGCGAGCGGCACGAGGTCCGTACGGGAGGTGTAGGCGCGGAGCCGCTGGACAGCGCTCTTGAGGAGGGTCATCTCCTCGATGAGTACCGGGATCGTGGCGGGCTCCCGGCCCTCGGCGATCTGCGCGGCACCCAGACGCTGGTGCAGGGTCTCCAGAAGGCTCTCGGCCTCCTGACGGTCGGCCAGCTCGATCATCAGGGAGACCGCGGCCTCCAGAATCTGCTCGACGGCGGGCAGGTCCCCGGTCGCCAGGGGAGCGGCGACCCGGCCGGAGGCCGCGTCGGCCGGCGGCCGCGGAGCAGGGACGGGGACGGGGAGGCAGGCGGTCGTACGACGGGCGAGTTCGATCTCCATGGTGTTTCCCTTCCGGGCCGCCGTGTGGCGGCCGTCGTGGTGTACGTACGGGGCGAGCTGGGGTTCAGGTGGCGCGGGGTGCGGTCGGCGGCCGGGCATCACGAGACGACCCCGGCCGGTTAAGGGTGTTGGGGCTAATGGGCCAGATGGGCCGTGAACTGGGTTTCAGCCGCGCAGTTCGTTGCGGGTGCGGGCGACGATGCCGCGCGTCTGGCTGGTGACGGTGCGGTGGTCCTGGAGGACGGGCGCGTTGTAGTGGTTGTGGATCTCGGGCGGCGCGGCCGCGGTGGCCTCCTTGGCGCGCTTGAACACGCGGCTCAAGGCGGCGAGGAATGCGGCGGGCGCCCCGGCGACGAGGCCCACGACGACCGGGTCGACGTGGCCCGCGGTCCACAGCACCAGGGAGACCGAGCCGCCGAGCGAGACGGTGGCGACGCTGCCGGCGAGCAGGAGGCCGCTGAGGTCGGTGGCTTTCTGGCTCATCGGGGGCCGGCCGGGCTGCGGTACGGGCGGGGCGGTGCCGATGGCGGGCACGGGAGTGGGGTCGCGGTACGCCGTCAGGGTCTTCGCCCGGTAGGCGTCTTCGACGGCCTCGATGAGCAGGCGGGCCTCGGCGGCCGCCTCGGATTCGTCGAGCCGCGGGCCAGGAACGTGCTTCACTGATGCTCCTTCGCGTGTGGTGGGGGAGTGGGCGGGGCTCGGCAAGGGCAGGGCCCCGGCGGTCTCCGGGGCCCTGCTGTGGCGGTGGATCAGTCGGCTGCGGGTACGGGCACGACGCGGCCGGAGCCGTCCGGGCGGGCCACACGGCCCTGTTTGCGCAGGGTGCTGAGCGTGGTGCGCAGGGAGCCGCGCTTGACCGGGCGGCCGCCGTCCGCGTTCAGCGCGTCCAGCAGATCCGGCTCGGTCATACCCTCGGGCGGCAGGAGGGCGAGGATGCGGTCGGCGGTGGATGCCGGCGCCGTCATCTCCTCGGCCGGTTCTGGTACTGCGCCCGCGTGCGGCGATGCCGGATCGTCGGGCATCTCGCCGACCGCCTTGATTTCCTTGGGCGTCATGTAGGCCGGGAGGTAAAGCCCCTCGCCCGGCGGGGGCTCGTCTCCGTACAGGGCCAGGGTCAGCGGATCGTGCCCTTCGCAGGGCGCAATCGAGCCGACCCTGAAAGTGCGGGCCATACTCACCGGACGCGGTCCGCTGAGGTGATAGAGCATCCCTTGGGAATTCACCTTCTCAACACCGCTTTTGACCGGCTCGTTGAACCGGCGGATGCGGCGGACCTTGCCGACCTCCTTCGGGATGGGCTGGAGGGCCTCGCCCCGGGGGACCAGGCCGTCGCCGACCAGCTGCTGCATCATGCCGGACGACCAGCGCAGCAGAATGACCTCGCCCTCTTTGAGCATGGCCCGCAGCGTGTCGCTGCCGCCGAGCTCGTCGAGGTGTCCGGCCTGGGCGGCGATGATGATGCCGACGCCCACGCTGCGCCCCGTGCGGCCCAATTCTTTGATGAGCGCGGCCCCTTCTTCGCGAAAAGGCGCGGTTTTTTCCAGAAGGCGGTTGGCTTCGTCGACGATGCCGTACACCAGCGGGTCGGGGCGCCCCAGGACGAAGCCGCTGCGCCCCATCTCGGCGTATGCCTTCATGCGCCGCTCCGCCTCGGCGACCAGGCCGCGCAGCATGAGGATGGTCTCGTACTGCGTGGTGACGCGGGTGGCGACCTGCCCCCTGGCTTCGGGGACACTCTGGCCGTGCTTGAGGTCGGCCAGGTGCACCACAATGCCGGAGCGCTTACAGGCAATCAGGATGGCCTGCACCAGCCGGGATTTCCCCGCGCCGGTCGTGCCGAAGATGGCGCCGCGCTGCGCGTTGCCGGTGTCGGGGTCGAACAGGCGGAATTTCAGGGGCTCGGCGTCGTAGTAGGCGCCGAGCACGATGTGGCCGTCCGCGTCCATCAGCAGGTCGTCCGGCCGGATCGGGCGCATGTTCATCAGCGGATTGGCCGGGTAGATCCGGACGATCGCCTCCCGCCCGACGCCCTGCTCGAAAATGACCCGGGATCTGTCATCGACTTCCAGCAGGTCGCACAACGCATCGTGGTCGTATCTTTTGATGCCGCCCGGCGGTGTGCGCAATACGTATTCCTTGACGACGGCGGCCGCCATCAGGTCAGCTCCTTCACGGTGTAGGTGTTCGCCTCGACCAGCTCCACACCGGGCATCGCCCCCTGGGCGATCACCGTCCAGGTCTCCTCGTCGTCACTGCCCTTGGCCGTGACGGGCTGCGGGCGCTCGCCGAGGAGCACGAGCCTGACGCCGGCGCCGCGGCCGGGCACCGGCTCTATCGCGATCAGGGGCTCCGGGAGGTCGGTGAGGGCCGACAGACCGGCGGGCTTGATCTCGGGGACGGGGGCGCCGGGGACGGCCGAGCCGATGACCAGGGCCACGCACCGGTCGCTGATCTGCTCGTGGGCCAGCAGCACGGTGCCCGGTGCGGGACCGTCCTCGGCGGCCACCACGGTGGCCCACCAGCGAGCCGCTTTGCTGGCGGGCTCCGGCTGGGCTGCCAGTGCGGGCGCCTCCTCCGACGCCTCTTCCTCGGCCGTCTCCTCGGCGGCCTCGGCCACTTCCTGGGCCTTGGCCTCGTCGACGACCGTGCGGGCCAGGCGTCCGGGGCGCAGGTACCAGGTGGCGCCGGTCCACAGCGCCACGGCGCTGGCCTGCCCCATCAGCCAGGCCGGGCCGCTGCCCTGCGGGATGAGGTGTTCGCCGACCAGGAGGGCGGCGCATCCGGCGTGCGGGGCGGCGTAGAGGGCGACGGCCGTCGCCCGTACGGCGCGCGGCCCACGCAGGATCTTGAGGTTGGTGGCCAGGCCGATCCCGGCGGCGGCCGCCGCGGCGGCCAGGCCCGGCAGCATCGCCGCGTCCGTGAACAGGCCGCCGGACAAGACGGTGGTGCCGGCGAGGGTGGCGATACGGCCCGTACGGTCACGTACGCGGTCCAGCATTCTCGGCTCTCCCAGGTATCGGGAGGGCGGCCCGGAAGCTCCGGGCCGCCCTCAGGGGGTGGCGGTGCTTCCGGTGCCGTCAGTGCTTCGCTGGCTACCGGTTGCTGTAGTACGTGCGGTCGGCGACCTGGCCCGGTTTGGTGGTCATGGCCTCGTGCACCGGGCCGTAGTCGGCCTCGTGATCGTTCTTGGCGTTCTCGAAGTCCGAGGCCATCTCCTGGGCTTCGGCGGCCAGGGCCTCGGCGTCGGACAGGACGGTGCGCGCGGCCGCCGCCGCGTCGACGTGCGCGCTGATGACGGCCTGGTCCACGTTGAGGCGTCCGGCCGTCTCCGCGATCGTCAGGACCTGCTGAGCGCAGCCCTCGACGTAGTCGTAGGCGCCGCGCACGGCCCTGCTGAGGCTCATCATCGACAATGACGCGGAGGCCAGCCGCGCCGTGATGATGGTGAAGGTCACGGCGTCTTTGGCGCTGTCGACGATCTTGCCGCCGATGCGTTCGAGTTCCAGTCCCATGTGGTTACTCCTGGTGGTATGAGGCGTCAGCGGGCGCGGTGTGGCCCATGTCCTTGACGACGTCGGCGGGGTGCTTGTCGTAGTCGGCGGCGACCTGACCGGCATGGCGGATGGCCTCCGAGGCCCGCGGCAGGCCCGCGGCCAGCGCCTCGGCCCTGCTCTCGACGACCCCGGCCCGGTCGATCAGGCGGACGCACCAGCCGAGCAGTGTGCCCGGCACGTATTTCGCGGTCAGCTCCGCCCGCACTTCCTCCAGCGAGGACTTCAGGTCCTCGCAGCGGCTCGCCACGTACTTGACGTGCTCGCTGCCCGCGAGGATTTCCTCGGCCATGTCCTCGTCCGCCTCGATGACGTCGTAGACCGTCATCTCCGCGTCCTCGAACTGGACACTCTCAACCGGTACCGGCGACGCTCCGCTCATGGGGCGCGCTCCTTTCTGTGGTGCTGGTGACGGGCCGGACGGCTCGGAGACGACCGGCCCGCCGGCGGCCGGTGCGGTGGTCGCCGTCCCGGGCGCCGGCGCCGCGGGGGCGTCCGGGCCGGGGGCGGCTCCGGCTGGCTCCGGGGCGGCTGCGGCCGGCAGGGCCGGGCGGCCCCGGGTCAGTGCGGCGGGCCCCGCCGGGCGCGGCGGCTTCTGCTTCTCGGGCCGGGTGATCGTGACGGTGTAGGTGGCCGTCATGCCGGGCGGGGGACGCAGCCACTCGCCGTCCGTACGCGGCGTATCGCGCGGCGGCGGACTCTGCTGGCGCTGCCTGCGCGAGCGGGATCCCGGCGAGCCCGGCGGGGAGCCCGCCGCCCCCGCACCGCGCCGCGTACCGCCGCGCCCCTTGTAGCTGGCCGCCTTCGGCATCTTGGCCTTCTTGCCGCCTGCCTTCTTCCTGCCCCGCCAGGGACGCGCGCCGGGCTTCCCGCCCGGAGTGTGCGTTGCCCCAGGCGGCGGCGAGGTGGCGGTGGAGCCCTTGGGCGGCGCCGCCGACGTCCCCTTCGGTGCCTTCGGCTTCTTCTTCAGGTCGACCTTCGGCGGCTGCGGCGCTGCCCCGCCGCCCGCCGCTCCGGGCCGCGAAGTAGGGGAGGGGCCGTTGGGCGCCTTCGGGGTTTTCGTCAGGTTGATCTTCGGCGGGCTCTTGGGCGCCTTCGTCAGGTCGACCTTCGACGAATCCGCGGCGTCCTTGTTGTTCTTGCTCAACACGGGCGGGTCGAGATGCTTGCGGCGCCGCTCCAGCCGCTGCTGCGCCTGGTCCATCGCGAACTTGGGCAGCGTGGTGCGGGCCGCCTTGGCGGCCGCCGCATCCTCCTTCTTCTTGCGGCGGTTCTCGGCGCGGTCCTGGCGCTGCTGCTGCTTGGCCCCGAACCGGGCGTCGCGGACCTGCTCCTTACGGTTCTCGTTCGCCTTCCGCCGCGCGTTGCGGATCTTGTCCTTTGCGGCCTGGCGGTCGCGTTTCGCGCCGTCCTTACGGTCCCGGGCCGCGTCACGGTCCTTGGCGCGGTTCTCCAGCCGGGCGGCCTGCCGGTCCGCGTGCCGCTGCAACTTTGCGCCCTGGCGGTCCGCGGCCCGCTGCTGGCGGCTGCGGGACCGCTCCAGCGCGGGGCTGGAGGCGCTGGAGCTGGGCGACTTGCCGCCGGACGGCGACTTGACCCCCGAGCCGGACTTGCCGGACCCGTGCTTGCCCGACCCCGACGAACCGGACCTGCCGCCCCCGTTCCCTCCGGAGCCGTTCTTCCCCGAGCCGGACTTGCCGGAGCCGGACTTGCCGTCCGACGACTTCAGCCCGGAGCCCGAGCCCGAGCCTGAGCCGTTGGTGGGCTTCGTCTTACCGGACCGGTCCTTCCCCGTCCGGCCGGAGCCGGGCGATGTCGGCGAGCCGGAGCCGGACCCACCGGAGGAACCCGACCCCGAGGACTTCTTGCCGGACCCGCCGCCCGCCCTTCCGGTGCCGGACCCCGACCCACCGGAGGACCCGCCCCCCGAGGACTTCTTGCCCCCACCCCCGCCCTTGGCGGCGCTCTTGCCGAACTCCGTGGGGGACTGGACGGCCTTGGCGCGCTGCTGGACGCTCTGGTCGCGCAGCTTGGCCATGGCCACCTCGTGGTCGGCCCGCGCCTTGAGCTGCTCGGCCTTGGCCCGGGCGGCGGCCTCACGCACCGGCGCCTCGTCCTGGAACCGCTGGCGGCGGTCGGCGAGCCAGCCGGCCATGCCGCGCAGCGCGGCGACGGCGGCGCCGACCGCGACCACCATCGCGCCCTGCGCGGCGCCGTGGCCGTCGCCGTCCTCCTCGTACTCGTACTCCTCCTCGCCGGCGCCGTCGGCGTACACCGCGGCCTCGGTGTTCTGGGCGAGCAGCGGCGCGGGCAGCACCGGCGGGGGAGGCACCGCAGGAGCGGGCATCTCCAACTGCGGCCACTCGTCCTCGTCGGCCGCGTCAGCCTCCGGTTCCGGTTCCGGCGCCGCAGGCGGCGGAGGGCCCGGCGGCGGGGGAGGCGGAGGCGGCGGTGCGCCCCCGGTCGGCCGGAACGGCAGCACCCGCCCCCCATCCGGCCGGTCGTCGTCGTTGCTCACTTTCCCTCCAAAGGTGTTGACAGACGGTGACGGCCTCGCGTACGCGCGCGCGTGTCCGCGCGCCCGTGCGTCCGCGCGTCCGCATTACGCGCGTGCGAGGCCGTCACAGCCGGGTTTGAACGGTGGATTGATTGACGCGTGCAGTCACGCTTCGTAGCGACTGCACCAGGTGGCCAGGGTCCTCGCGAGGTCGTTCCACGCCTCGGGGTCACCGGCCCGCTCCCGCTGCGCGGCGATGGAACGGGCCCGCTCGGCCCACGACTCGGCCCGGCCGCGCGGGCCGCGTTTCTCGCGTTCCGCTTCGCGCTTCTCGAAGTGCGCCAACCGGTTGAGTGCGGCCCGCTCGGCCTTGGTCTGCGCCGCCATCAGGCGCCCTTGCGCAGGCTCTGGAAGACGGTGTTGAACGGCCCCTTCTCTTCCTCCTCGGTGGGGGCGGGCGCCGTCTCACCGCCCGCCGGCGCGGACTCGATGGCCTGCGGCTGGCCCTGGCCCTTGGCCAGCGCCTTCTGGGCCCGCTTCTCGGCCCGCTTGTGCGGCAGCTCCTCGTACGAGCGCTGGTACCTGGCGTTGAACGCGATCAGGTCGGTCAGCGCCTTCTCGACGTCGTCCGCGGCCTTGAACAGCGGCCTGACGGCGTGCCAGGCCCGGATCCGGTCCTGGTACGGCCAGTCGCCCTCGATCTCGCCGGCCTCTTTGAGCTCGGCCTCCATCTCGCGGGCCAGGCGGCGCAGGTCGTCGACGATCGGGTGGAGCTGGGCCCGCCGCTGTTCCAGATGGATGGCCCGGCCCGAGGGCTCCTGAAGACGATCCGGCGTCCACATGTTCGCGCTCATGAGTCATGCCTTTCGCGTGGTTGTGCAGGGGGAGGGGCCGGGCCCGCCGGGTCGGAGCGCGGCGGGCCCGGCAGGGCGGTGGTGCTCGCCGTCCGCGTCAGAGGCGGACGGCGGGGTTCAGGTTCGGGTGCGCTGCTTCGACCCGGTCGCGGATGCGCTGAGCGGTCGGCCGGGAGGGAGCGCCCATCCCGGCGGCGCTCAGTGCGTCGCGGATCTCGGTCCACTCCGGGCGGCGGCCCGCTGTGTAGAGCCCGCGCACGATCTCGTCCTGGCGCTCCTTGAGCGCGGCGCGCTCGCCGGTGTGAGCGCGCTTGGCCTGACGGCGCTCACGCTTGGGGCGCCCAGCAGGTGGGCGCTCATCGCCAGCGTTCCGAGCGCGCTCACCCGTGGGGACCTGAGCGCGCTCAGTGTCCGTACGGTGAGCGCGCTCAGTGTCCGTACGGTGAGCGCGCTCAGTGTCCGTACGGTGAGCGCTCCCAGTGTCCGTACGGTGAGCGCGCTCGGCGGTGTGCGGCTGAGCGCCGGACCGAGCGGGCGCGGCACCGCGCTCAGGCACGCTCTCGCTCTCGGACTGAGCGCTCGGCTTCGCGGTGCCGTGATCGCCTTCCTGAAGCTGGTGGATGCGCCAGACGATGGCGACCACGACGATCACAGCGATGACGATCAGCCAGACGCTCGGATGCTGTTCACCGTTGACCACCGTCATACCGGCGCCGGTCCGGTCCGCCACGTGAAAAGTGATGTTGGTGGCGGCCATCAGGCCGAGGGCAAAGCCCACGTCCTTGCGCTTGCGGAACGCAGTGATCGCGTAGACGTCCAGGCCCAGCGGCAGGGCCCATCCCGCGTCGCCGATCGGAGTGTCGCCCAGGCCGACCAGCCGGGCGAACTGCCACTCCCCGCTGGCGGTCAGGACGATCACCGCCGCCAGGCCCACCCACAAGGCGGCCGCCTTGGCGATCTCGCCCGCGCTGTGCTGGCGCTTGAGGCTGGCCGCCCGCTGCTCGGCGAGCCGGTGGTCCTCCTGCGCGGCCCGCAGCTCCCGGTTGGCAGCCTGACGGGCCTGCTGGGCTGCCTGGAGTTCCTGTTCGGCATCGCGGCGGATGTCCGCGACCGCGGCGCGGGCCCGGGCTTCCGTCTCCCGGCGCAGGGTCTGCGCCTCGGCGGCCGCCCGTTCGCCGAGCTGCCCGGCCTCCCGTTCGGCCCGGGCCCGGATGGTGTCGGCGTCGTTCTCGGCCTCGCGCCGGGCCGTGTCCCGCAGTCCGGCGGCCTCCGCCTCGATGGCGCGGCGCCGGTCGGCGAGGTCCTCGTCCAGCTCCAGCCGGGCCGATCGGCGGGCCAGCTCCAGGTCGGAGTCGAGCGCGGACCGCGCCGCGTGGATCTCCGCTGCCTGGCTCTGGGCTTCGTCCAGGATCTTCGCGGCGTCGGCGAGTGCGTCGCGGTAGGCGGCCTCGGCCGCCGACCGGCGCAGCGCAGCCACGCGTTCGGCCTGCTCAGCGGCCTCCGCCAGGATCTGCTGGGCCTGCCGCTCGGCCTGGGCCAGCAGGTCGGCGGCCTGGTCCTCGGCGCGGTCGCGGATGGCCCGGGCGGCGCGGTCGGCGTCCGAGCGCACCCGGCCGGCGGCCGCGCGGGCCGAGGTGGCCATCTGCCGGGCCTGGCGGCGGGCACCTTCGTGCAGCGCCTGCGCCTGGTCCCCGGCGGCGGTCCGGACGGCGTCCGCCTCGGCGGTCGCCTGCCGCAGCCGGTCCCCGGCCTCCCCGGCCGCCTCGGCCAGGACCCGGCGAGCGTCGGCGGCGGCCGCCCGGCGGACCGTACGAGCCTGCTCCTCGGCGGCGACGAGCAGCCGCGCCGCCTCGTCGGCCGCGCGCTGCCGGGCGCCGTCGAGGACATCGGCGGCCCGGTCTGTCAGGTCCGCGGCCCTATCGCGCAGGTCCGCGAGGCGGGCCTCAGCCTCCTCCCGCACCTCCGGGCTCGGCGGCACGGTCGCCGCCCCGGCCGGGCGGCGCGGCGGCGGTGTCGTCTTCGTCGGCGGCGCCTTGGCCGTCTTCTTCCGGGGGGTCTTGCTGCGGGTCGCGGTACGGGCGGCCACGCCATCAACTCCTTGTCTACGTACGGAGGTGACCGCCCGGTCGGGCGGTCACCTTGGCGTGGTCAGTCCTGGGTACTGCGGGCCCCAGCGCTGTCCTTCTCGCGCGGGGCGAGGTTCTGGTGGATCTCGTAGGCCGTCGCGTCCCACCGCTCGTCGACCGGGTCGCCGTGCTCCTGGCGGAAGTCCGCGGCGGTGTCCGCCGGGATGCGCCAGGACTCCTCCAGCCCCAGGTAGGCCAGGTACTCGGCGGCCGTCGCGCCCTTGAGGTACCAGCGCTCGATCACCTCGCACGCCCACGGCTCGGCGAACAGCCACCACAGCAGCAGGACGGCGAGCCCGGCCAGCAGCGGGTACGTGCCGCCCGTCGAGTGGAGATCGATGAGATCCGACGGCCCCTGCGCCCCGAGCGCCGGGATCAGGGAGGCGCCGACGGCCGCGCCGGTGAGCACGAGCAGCGGGGCGATGCCGTGCACCGCGAAATCCACGGTACGGGCGATCCAGTAGCGCCTGCTCATACCGTCACCTCGGCGGTCTGCTCGGCGCGCACGCGGCGCAGCATCTCCTCGCGGATCCGCTCCGCCGACTTCAGAGCCCCGGCGTCGCGGGCGGCCTGATGAGCGCGGACCAGGACGAGGTTGCCCACCTGGGACAGCGCCTGCGCGCAGTCCGCGCAGCCGTCGGCGAGGTGCGCGGCGAGGACGTCCGGGTCGTGGCTGTCATGCCCGTCGATCGGTACCGGCGGAGCGGCGGGCCTGCGGGCCTCCAGGGCCCGGTAGTACGCCTCGATGTCCGCGGCCTGCGGCGCCGGCGGCACCTGCGGCAGAGCAGGCGCCGAGTGCCACCAGCCAGTGGCCGGGATGGCGCCCTGGCGGGACGCCCACGTCATCAGGTCCGGCACGTCGGGATCGGCGCGGCGTACGGCCTGCCCGGCAGCGGCCTTCGAGCGGTGGACGCTGTGCAGGCGGCCGTCGCGCACCAGTACGTGGACGGGCCGGTCGACGGCGTCGGTGTAGTAGTCGAGCGCGCCCTCCAGTAGCGCCCGGATTCGGCGCAGTTCGGCGAGGTCGCTGTCGGCGGTGTCCAGGTCGGTGCCGAACCGCTCGGCACGGGCCCGCTCTGCGGCCACCGCGCTCTCCAGTTCCTCGATCCGGCGGGCCTGCCCGTCGACGCGCTCGGCCAGAACGCCGACGCGCCAGTCGGCAAGGTCCCGTTGGTTCTTTACGCGGGCCAGTCGCAGCTGGACGGCCTCGATGCGGGCCTCGGCGTGCAGCCAGTCGGCGAGGAGGCGGGTGTAGCGGCGCGGGCTGATAAGCCAGTTCATGCGGAGAACCCCCTGACACCCGCACGGCGGCGGGCGGAGATACGGCGGGAGAGGCGAAGAGCGTGGTGGACGGCGCAGCGTCCGATCAGAACGGCGCCGAGCAGGCCGGGCGCGGCCGCCGCCGACGCCACCAGGACGTCGACGACGGCGCGCAGCACCGGCTCCAGGAGATGGCCAGCCCCGTAGCCGAGGCCGGTCCCGAGCAGGGCCAGCGCGGCGAGCGCGGCCGGGTGCAGCTGGTCGGTGGTGCGTAGCAGGCGGCGCCAGGTGCTGCCCAGCCAGCGGGCGGCGGGTGAGGAGGGGGAGCCGGTCATCCCGGCCCCTCCTCACCGCCGTGTTCCAGGACGCGGCAGGCGGCGCGGATCTGCGCGGCCGCGGCGGGCGGCAGCCCGTCGGCGCCGAGCGCCTCCAGCAGGTCGACGGCTCGGGTCCGGCGCAGCCGGGCGACCGTCAGATCGTCGGTCGCCGCGTCCAGGAGCCGGGACTGCTGGCCCACCCGGGCCCGCAGCCGCCGCAGCTCGTCGTCCTTCAGCGTCAGGACGAACAGAGCGGCGGCGTGGTGGACGAGGTGGGCGCGCAGCTCGGCGAGGGTGGAGTCCCGCACGAGACGCACCCGCACCGGAAGCAGCTTCTTCATCGGCGTTCCGGCGGCCCTCATGCGACGACCCCGGTCTTGCCGTACTTGTGCGCGGAGCGGCTGTTCGCCTCGTCGACCTTGCGGTCCAGCTCCCTGCGCTCTTCCTCGGTCATGCCGTCCACCCCGCCACGGA
This sequence comes from Streptomyces sp. NPDC030165, assembly GCF_055573595.1. NCBI lineage: Bacteria > Bacillati > Actinomycetota > Actinomycetes > Kitasatosporales > Streptomycetaceae > Streptomyces > Streptomyces sp. NPDC030165. The sequence goes on from NZ_JBVIBD010000031.1 coordinate 36,906, forward strand.
CCTCGCGTCGGCCGGGACGGCGTCGAGGTCGGTGTCGACGGAGGCGACCAGGGCCTCGATCCTCTCAACGGTGATCTCGGCGCTGTCGACGGTGATGCAGAGGTGGACGCGGCCCTCGCACATCGTGCCGAGGATGCGAGCGCCGCCCGGGGTGCGGGTGATGCCGCTGTCCTCCAGCTCCACGATCAGAGCAGGCAGGAGGTGGGCGGCCGCAGCGCTGACGGTGAGGTCGGCGGTGATGGTGCCGGGATTCACGTTGACGGAGACGTCGACACCGACCCGGGCCAGGCTCTTGACGTCCTCGTAGACACTCCAGGCCTCGGAGACGACGTCCTCAACGCCATCGGTCAGTGCCGCGGGACGCAGCGGGATGGCGGCTGAGATGATGGACATGCGGATCAGCTCCTTGTGAGATCAGGTGGTCCGTGACAGCCCCCGGCACACATGGCGTCTCCAGCGCCGTACCGGGGGCTGTGCGCCGTCGATCGCGATCGATCGCGGCGCCGTGAGCGGGGAAGGATTCGAACCTCGGGCCGTTGGCCCTCCGGACCCGCCCTATTGAGCAAACGGCCGCCTCTGCGCAGAGGCGGCCGTGGTTGTTCTGGCTGGTCAGGCGACGTGCAGAAGAGGCTGTTCCGGCAGCCGCGCGGCGAACGCCTTACCGACGGTGCACGGGTCGCCGCTCTCGCAGGCCGGGCAACCGGCGCGGTGCTGATGAAGGCCGGCACGCAGCTGCCCGTACATCGACGCGGGTACCGTGGCCTGCCTGACCCGGCGGATACGCAGCCGCAGTTCGACGGCGGTGGCGCACCGCCCGGCGGCCTGGCACCGGGAACAGTCACCCACGTGCTCAACGAGCCGTTCGCGCATCGCCCGGGTCGCGATGTTCATCTGGGTCGCCGCGGGCGTGGGTGCGGGCTTCGGTTTGCGCACGGTGCGCTTGGAGCGCGTCCCGGACGCGGTGCTCTCCGCGGCCAGCAATTTCTCGCTCCACTGCTCGGGTGTGATGTCCATCGTGATGCGCTGCGCACTTCCGTCACAGCGGGGACCGGTCGACGACCGGAGCGTTTCCGCGTCACCGCGATAGCGGCGATCTTCGCTCTTGGGCGCGCCGATGGGGTCACGGTGCGGCATGACCATCGATCGCTTGAGGCGCCGCCAGGTCTTGCAATCCGGGCAGACCGCCATGCGAGGCTCGCCGTCCCTGAGGTTGAGGTGTTCCGGCCGCATCTGGCTGGCCAGCAGTGGTGTACGTCCGTTGTGACGCATGGTGTTCTCCCTTGCGATTGCGTTCTCCTTCGGTCAGGAATTCGCAGATCCGCAGATCACAGCGGGTTTCCCGACCGGAGGGCAGCGCAATAGCTGCGGGATGGCGCACCTGGCTGCCGCTCTCGAAGGACCGCGTCGAACTCGTCACCCCGAGCCAGCATGTAAGCCGGACAGCCAGACGTATGGAGTTGAGGAACGGCACAGCTGTGCCCTAGGTGTCCAGCCAACCCACTGGTTAACTAGTTAGGCCGCCGGGCACTTCGATTAACCCACCCCAATCCAACCGTGTCAACCTGTCTAGTCATCCTGCGCGAGTCGTACCGATTGACCTGCTTCTTTTCGTCAAAAGGACGCTGACGGGGCATCCCAACTTCCGGAAGACAACTAGACATGTCATGCTGGGCCCAGTCGTGGGAGGGAGTCCCATATCGAGCCCGAGACGGAGAGAGGCATGACCAAGAAGGAGCCCGGGAAGGTGCCGCGCATCGCCGCGAGCATCGCGGCGATGATCGAGCGGGGCGTATACCCGCCCGGGTCTGCGCTCCCGAGCGTCCCCGACCTACAGGCAGCGGAGGGAATCGCGTACCAGACCGCACGCGATGTATACGGGCTGCTGGAGGACCAGGGGCTAGTTTTCTCCCGCCGCGGCAAGGGGACGTACGTGAGCCTCGTGCTCGGGAAGGTGTTGCGTGACAGCACCGGCCGGTACCTGCCAAACGCGCGGGCCGAGGGCGGCGCCGTCGGCGCCTTCGACGCGGAGATCCGCCGTATGGGCTTGGTCCCCAAGCCAACCCCCGTCGTGATCGCGCGGGAGCGTCCGCCGAAGCGCATCGCTGATCTGCTCGGTCTCCACCACGCATCGAAGGCGCTCAAGCGGGAGCGGGTCATGCCCGTCGTCTCGCCCGACAACACCGAGGTCAGCGAAGTCGTACAACTCGCAACCTCCTGGTTCCCCCCGGACATCGCCGACCAGTGCCCTCAGCTGGCCCAGCAGAACACCGGGCCCGGCGGAAGCAAGTCCAGGCTGGCGGAGGCCGGGTACGCGCAAGTTCGCCTGCGCGAGGAGATCGAGGTCCGCCCGCCGTCCGAGCAGGAGGCCGCCAGCCTCGGGATCCCCACCGACCAGGCCGTCCTAGAGCTGACGCACCAGGGCCTCACGGCGGAAGGACGAATTGTCGAGGTCTGCCTTCACGTCATGCCGCGCACCAAGTGGCGGCTCGCGTACGAGTGGGTCATCGGCTCGTAGTCCGCACAACTGCGCTGGTCACCAGAGAACCATCACCAACCAAAGGAGCAGTTCGCATGGCTAGCAACACGATCGGCACCAACGGCGTCATCCTGCGCGACGCCCGCAGCCGGTACCGGACCGAGAACCGGGAGGAGGCTGGCGCGCACGGCGCGTATGACGCCGAGATCCGCCGCAGCGGCGGCGCCCCTCGCGCCGAAGTGGAGGTCCGGCGTGAGACCGCCCCGGCCGACGTCGCCGAACTCCTGGGCTCCCAGGGTGAGGTAGTAGTCCGCGCCCGCAAGATGTACGACGGTGACCGCCTCATCCAGCTGGCGAAAACGTTCATCCCGGTCGACGTGGCCGAGGCCGCCGGCATCGAGCAGCTCGACACGGGCGTCGGCGGCATCATCAGCCGCATGAGGGAAGCCGGTTTCGACCAAGGCCCGGACGCGACGGAGGACGTCGAGCTGCGCACCGCCACCGACGACGAGGCCACCGCGTTGGGCCTGCCGAACGGCGCCTCGGTCCTCACGATCAATCACGTGGGCCGCGCTCAGGGCCGCGTCGTCGAGGTCACCCAGCACGTCCTCAGCAACGGCTGGAAGCTGCGGTACGCCGCCCCCCTGGCCTGATTCGCTTAGGGCCCCGGCTGAGTCCGGGGCCCTACCTGCCTCTTCCAACAGGAGATCGATCGGATGAGCACCCCACGCCTGTCGGCCACCGAGATCGTCAACGAGCTGCGTTCGGCGCTCACCGATACGGGGTGGCTCACCGCACGGACCGCATCGGCTGGTCCTGCTCCGCTGCCCACCGACGCCAGCCTCGCAATGATCGCCGAGGCCCTGCACGCTCACAGCCGTACGGCAGTCGTCCCGGAACCCGCGGCTGTACAGCTCAAGCGGGCAGCCGCTGCGGCGGCCGCCGCCCGCGACGTGGAAACGGAGCCCAGTGCCAGTCCCGAGCTGTACGAACACCTCGGGACTGCCCTCGCCTACCTCACGCGAGCGCGCCGAGTCGCCCTTGATCTCGACGCGCCGGATGCTAAGGGCTGACCTTCCTGTGCCCGCAGGAGGAGGAAGATGGCCCCACATACGCGAGCAGGCCCCCGCGTGCGGGAGCCTGCCGGTCGCAACGTTGGTGTGTGGAAGCCCGACGCGCGATCAAGCACCTGAAGCAGATGTGGAGGTGCCTGCGTGGTCTGCAGGCTACGCGTAACCACGGTCGTGTGGGCGCAGCAGAGGCGATACGACACGCCGCCCGGACGCGGGTTCTCTCCCGGAGAACGGGATGACGGAACCCCGGCGCTCGCAAACGCGTTCCACACACCACGCCACCAGGTGCACCCCCCGCTCGCTGCACCTTTCCCACGTGATTCCCGGTTTCCCGAACCGGAGAAGGGCCCGGACCATGCTGTCCATGCCTCAGCCCCCGTGAACATGACGATGGCCGCCCCTGCGCCAACAGGGACGGCCATCTAAGTCGACTCCGCAGAACCTTGCCCAGTTCCGAGTCGTACGTCGGCGGTAACGCCGGGCACCAAGCCCCAGGGGCCCGGCTACCACACACCAGAATAGCTACCCGCAGACACGCTGGACAGCACGTCCAGTGTGTTCCCTGCCTCCATCTGGTGATCGTTCGACGTGCGGCTCCTGTACCCCGAAAGGGACCGCACAACCCATGCGCCACCCCCGCCACCACCACCCGTCACGGCAGCCCGCGACAGTAACGTCCGGCGCCACCTACACCAGCGCCGTGACTCAGACACAGACGAAGAACAGTGCCCTGACCTGCCACGACGGCGGTGTCCGCTTTGACGCATACAACGGCCGTGTGACGAAGACGCCCGTGCCCGAGAGCACCACCTCCCCGTCCATCACGGCCGCCAAGGCGGTGGCGTGATGCTGAAGCGCCCTTCCAGGCCCCAGCGGTTCGCCGCCATCGAGAACGACGCGATCGACGAGCTGCCGTCGCTCCTGGCCGTCGGTCTGCTCACTCGCCTGATCCGCGCCCAGAGCGGTGAGGACGTCACCGTCGAGTCGCTGTGCGCCGAGTACGCCGAGGGCGAGACCGCCCTGTCCAAGGCGATGCGGGCCCTCGTCGACCACGCGTTCGTCGTCAAGTTCAAGGTCCAGCGGGCGACCAGCGAGCAGGTGCTCGACGAGGCCGGCGAGCAGGTGCTGGATGAGTCCGGCAAGCCCGTCGTGAAGCGGGGCGGCTCCTGGTACACGACCTTCAGCGTCGACACCCACCGCTTCACTGCGGAGGACGTCGCGGAGATGGTCGACGCCATCTTGGCCAGCGGCAACGTCAAAGCGATCCGCGTCGAGCCGGAGCGCCTGGACCCGCGCAAGCAGGGGAAGGCCGCCGCTTCCTCACCGGCCCCGCCCTCACCGGCCCCCCAAAATGCGGGTGCCGGTCCGACCAGGGAAAACACCACCTCGCGACCGACCCCCCCTTTTCCGGGGGCCGGTCAGGGCGGGGCTCTTTTTAAGGAAGAGACTGTTCTTGAAAACTCTCTCTCCCCGTCCGTCACAGACGACCCGTTCGCTACCGGTGGCTCGGGAACGGAGAGAGAGAAGGCTGCGCCCACCAAGACCAACCCCGACGCTGCTGGTGCCGCTGCTTCGGCGGAGGTCTCCACGCAGGAGGTGCAGGCCGCCGCACGGCGCAAGGCCGCGACGGACTTCCTGACCCACCTGCCCGGCCGCCTCGGTCCGAAGGCTGTCCGGTCCCAGGTGCCGTTGGTGCTGGACGCGATGGCAAACGGCTGGATGCTCTCGGAGCTGCGCCGTTTCCTGATCGCCCGGTGCGACCTCACGGTGGTGCGTTCCCCGGCATCGATCTACCGCGGTCTTCTGGACGACCTCCCTGCGCCTACCCGGCCCGCAGCGACGGAGTCCTCCCGGCAGCAGGCGATCGATGCGTGTGACTGGTGCGACGCGTACGGCCAGCTCGAGCGGGACGGCAAGGCCGTGCTGTGCAAGCACGATGCCCCGCCCGCCGCCGACAGCCCCTCCTCCGCCGCCGAGCCGGAGGCGTCGCCCTCCGCTGATGAAGTTGCGGCGAACACCGCGAGTCTGCGCGAGCTGTTCGCGTCGCTGAAGCAGCCCGCCTTCTGACAACGCAAACGGCGCCCGGAAGACCTTGGCCGGCCCGGGCGCCGCACGACCTCATCAGGAGATCACCGATGACTGTAGTACCCCCGCAGCACGCCGAGGGCGGCCGCCGGCCGCGGCGGCAGGAACGCCCCGACACCGGAGATGCCACGTCGCAGGAGGCGTTCAAGCAGGCCACTCTCGTACGGCAGCCGCCGTGCAACAAGGACGCCGAGCAGTCGGTACTGGGCAGCATGATGCTCTCGGCACAGGCCGCCATCGACTGCCAGGATGTCGTCCAGGACGAGGACTACTACTGGCCGGTCCACCAGACCATCCACCGCACCATCGTCGACCTGCATGCCCAAGGCCAGCCGTGCGACCCGATCGTCCTCGGCGCGGAACTGCAGCGGCGCGGAGAACTCGCCCGCATCGGCGGCCACGACTACCTCCACGGGCTGATCGCCGCCGTCCACACGCCCGCCAACGGCGTCGACCACGCCGAGATCGTGCGCGAAGCAGCGATCCTGCGGCGCCTGGTCGAAGCCGGCATCGCCATCACGCAGTCCGGCTACGCCGCCGAAGGCGACATCGACGACATCGTCGCTGAGGCGGCCGCCACGGTCGCGGCCGTCGTCGAAGGCAGGGGCAAGGAAGACGACTTCCTGCTGCCGCGCCAGACCATGGAACGCACCCTCGACCTGATCGACAACGCCAAGAACGGCACTGGGCTGGCGGGCCTGTCCACCGGCTTCACCGACCTCGACTCCCTCACCAGCGGCCTGCAGCCCGGGCAGATGGTCGTGGTCGCCGGCCGCCCCGGCATGGGCAAGTCCACCTTCGCCATGGACCTCGTCCGGGCCTGCGCGATCAAGCAGAACGTCCCGGCCGCCTTCATCTCGCTGGAGATGGGCATCGACGAGCTGAACATGCGCCTGCTGTCCGCCGAGGCCAGGGTCGCCTTGCACCACCTGCGCAACGGCACCACCACCGACGAGGACTGGACCCGGATCGCCCGCACCCTGCCCCGGGTCAGCGAGGCCCCGCTGTTCATCAACGAGTCCGCGAACACCCTCGGCACCATCCAGGCCAAGCTCCGCCGCCTGAAGTCCCGCCAACCCGACCTCGGCCTGGTCGTCATCGACTACCTTCAGCTCATCACGCTCGGCGGCCGGCGCCCGGACTCCCGCGAGCGGGAGGTGTCGGAGATCAGCAACAGCATCAAGCGGCTCGCCAAGGAACTGCATCTGCCCATCCTGGCCCTCGCCCAGCTCAACCGCGGGCCCGAGATGCGTGCGGACAAGCGGCCCAACAAGGCCGACCTGCGCGAATCCGGATCGCTGGAGCAGGACGCCGACATCGTCGCCCTGCTGTACCGGGACGACGCCTACGAGAAGGACAGCCCGCGGGGCGGGGAGGTCGACCTCATCATCGACAAGCACCGCAACGGACCCACCGCCACCATCACCATCGCCAACCAGTTGCACTACAGCCGGTTCGTCGACATGGCGGCGACGTGACGGCAGCTGTGGGGTCTCATGAACCGTGGCACAGTCTCACGATCTTGGCATCGAATGCGGCATCGAACAGGGATGCCGCAGGTCACCGACTCGTAGCTTCGGGCGGATCCGCCCGAAGCTACGGGAAGTGCCACGTTCGTGAGACTGAGCGGCTGTGCCATCGGCCTGAGACAGCGACAGCGCCCCTGGTCAGCGGTCATGGCCTGTGCCACGAGCGGCGAGACCCTACACAGCATGTAGGGTCTCACGCCCCGTGTCGTAATCTCACGGCCGATGTCGTATGGCTGTCATATACGACATCATCGTGAGACAGCGCAGGTCAGAGACTCGCCGCTTCGGGCGGATCCGCCCGAAGCGGCAAGGAAATGACACAGAGCTGAGAATCCAGCGGATGACACGGCGTGAGACACCCAAGGAACACCCAGGCCAGAGGCCCGGAAGATGACACGGGCCGCGAGAACCTACAACACACCCACCGCTGTTCACCGGCCTGTCCGACGTCGATGCGCTGACTGGATCGCTGCCCGCCGGGAAGGTCACAGCCGTCGTCGGCAGGCGGCTGGCCGGTGTGCTGGCGAATGTCGACGTGGCCGTCTCGGCGGCCGCCACCGTGTACTTCGAGACGCAGAAAGCCAGCGCTCCCGCGCATACGGTCGCCCGCGGGCGTACGGGCACGGCAGACTCGAAGCAGAGGGAAAGGGGCGCCACGCGATGACCGCACAGCCGATCCATCCGCACGGGCCGGAGCGGGTGCCGCGCAACGCCGACGGCATCGGCGCCGCATTGTCCGGGGAGCGCCGCATGGAGTTCTTCCGGCAGCTGCTGGCGGCGACCTGACAGCGTTTGGCACCCCGGACCGGCTGGCGGGCTTCGCTGGTCTGGCCCCAGTACCGCGCGATTCCGGCCGCGTCCGCGGCAATCTGCACCGGCCCCGCCGCTACCACCGCGGCCTGCTGCGGGCCTGCTACCTCGCCGCGATGGCCAGCCTCCGCTGCTGTCCCGTCTCGCAGCGCTACTACCAGCGCAAACGCAACGAGGGGAAGACTCACATCCAGGCCGTGCTGGCACTGGCCCGCCGACGTCTCAACGTCCTCTGGGCCATGATCCGTGACAACACATCCTACGAACTTCGTCTCCCGACCCCCGCAGCTGCTTGACGCACGCTATTGGGAAGTTCTTTAAGGTCTGAGCCGCCTGAAAGCGTGCGACAAGGCCGATCCAGCCCCTGAGTAGGGTTGTGGCCATGGCCAAGGGAATGGGGCGGCGGCCCAAGGTGGATCTCGACAGCGGCGTCGAGGACGCGACGCTGCTCATCCTGGAATGGCTCGGCGAGCAGGGTGTAGGTGCCATGATCCGGGTCGACGCGGAGCGCATGCGTGACGGTCGGCCGGCGTGGACATTCGCGGCCTCTGGCGGGCCCCTGGATGGTGGGATGAGAGCCGATGGGACCTCGGCCGCCGAGTGCATGGGCAGAGCATTGCTTCGATTGCGAGAAGCCGGGCTGGTCGTTCCCTTCTGAAGCCGTGTTCAGCGTCTGAGCTGGTCGCGTTCGGTGATGCTTTCGGGGCGTCTGGTGGTCTTGCCGACGTCATAGCGGGTGGCGGGGCGCCGGTTCTTCGAGCCGAGCGGCCTGCCGGGGCCGGGCCGGTTGGGTTTTGGCGCACGGGCCGGACAGGACAGGTTCGGGCGGAGGTTCCTGAACCCCCGGCGGACACGGGCCGGGGTGAGTCGGCCGGGCTCGGCCAGCTTTTCCCATGGACGACGAAGGTCGGCGACCAGGGGCCGGGCGAGGCGGAGTTGGGTGTGGGCGGCGATGATCAGCCAGGTCCACCGGTCCGCCGCCGCGGGCGTGCGGAGCTTCGGACCCCCCCTGACCGTCCGCCCCCCTGCCGACCTGAAGGCGGCCGCCCAGGCGGCCCTGGACGACCGCGGCCGCGAAATGCGCGCCTTCGTCGTCGCCTGCCTCGCTGCGCCGCCGGGAGGTGACGCGGTGCCACCCTCGCGCCCCTGATCCCGCACGCCGCGGCCGGGCGGTGCGCGCCGCCCGGCCGCGGCACGGCCGGAGGGGCCGGGGTGCGGAGACTGTGGGCGGTTTACGTGACACCACCGCCGCCGTCTGCGGCAGCTCGATGGTCCTGTCGAACCGGGCTGGCTACGGGAGGGGTGGGCCCGGTGGCTATTCCGTTTTGCCCAGGTATTACCGATGTTGGGGCAGGCCGCCGTACCGCCGCCGTCCCGGATGCATGCGCGTGAGCGGACCTGCGAACCGGTCGCGGGCCGAGGGGGAGCGGCTGCTGCCGCGATGTGGCCGGGCCCGGCATCGCTATCCAGCGCCGCGGGCATCGTCGTGGCGCGCGGTCCAGTCCACTCGCCGTCGAGGCCAGGCATGGGCGGGGGCAGCCCTGCGGAGATGGAGCGGGCCGCCGCACCGAAAACTTCCAGAAAATGGGCTCTGACCTGCGGGTTTGCGGGTGTCGAAGGTTGACTTGGACCCCAAAACTTGAGAGTATGGTCCATGTCGGAAGGGGGCGGGAATCCCCTCCCGGCACCGGGCCCCCGGGCCCTCACCGAAAACCTCAACGAAGGGTTCTCATGAAGACCGGACGCATGGACAGCCGCGAAGGGTTCAGCAAGGGCGACGCCGTGCGGCGAGCCGGAGGCCAGGTCGCAGACCTGCCGGAAGACGGCGTGGTCGAGGGCTGGCTCACCTACGAGTACGCGCCGAACAAGTGGTACTGCTGCGTCACCTGGGGCGGCCAGTACATCGGCCGCTACCAGGCGCACGAGATCGAGCACGCCACCCAGTCGTAACGACCGACGACCGGCGGGGGCGGGGCGGGAATCCCGCCCCCCGCCGGGGCCCATCACCGAAAAACCTCAACAAGGAGCACAACCATGAGCGCCACCCTGGAAACCCGCATCGGAGAGCCGGACATCCAGTGCCGCTACCCCGTGATCATCGGGGAGGACCGGGTCATCGGGCAGGCCTTCCGCTGGCACCGTGACTGGCTGGTCGCCACCAGCGAAGGCGAGCACAACCTCCGCCGCCCGCCGACCGGCACCCACGGCATCGACATGGCCGCCGCGTACCTCGCCGAGGAGTACGCCGCCGGGCGCATCACCGCCGTCGCGCTGGAGCAGATCCGAGCCGAGGCCCCGAAGCCGCTGACCGGCCCGGTGCCCCTGCTGCACCCGCGGATGCCCGCCAGCCCGCGCAACATCAAAGGCGCCAACACCGCGTTCGCCGGACTGGCCGAACACCGCTGGAGCGCCGTGGCCCACGGCTTCCCGGGGTCGGACAACCCCTGGTACCTGCGCTGCGAGCTGTGCGGCTGGTCCGGCGTCCGTTACTGGAGCCACCTCCGCGGGCGCAACGGCAACCCGCCGTCCGCCCACCGCCACGACGGCGGATGCATCGGCGAGGACAAGGTCCGCGAGCTGATCCCCGCCTACCAGAAGTAGCCCGCCGCCCGCCGGGCCCGGATCTCCCCGGGCCCGGCGGCACCGGCCGCACCACACCGCCCGGCCGCCGCCGGCCGGGGAGCAGGGCGGGAATCCCGCTCCCCGCCGGGGCCGAGCACCACACCGAACACCTCAACGCAGGAAGGCAGTCATGAACATCGAGCTGTACACCGTGGATGGCAGCGCACACGGCCCGTACGCCGCCACCCCCGTTCCCGCTCCCTGGGGGCCCTACGAGCCGATCAGCGTCACCCGTGTCACCGCCGAGCAGATCGTGTTCGACCTGAACGTGGAAGACGCCGGATGCGGTCTGACCGCCGCATGGGACGGCCCCAACCTGGTCTTCACCTGGGACGAGCGCTACCGCGGCGAGGAGGGCAGCGAGACGGTCACCCCCGACGCCGAGGGGCGCTACCGGATCGGTGACCTGTGGCCGTGGCAGAGGGTCCAGACGGACCGGCAGTACGCGCTGTTCACGGCGGGCGCCATGCTGCGCGCCGCCCTGGCCGAGCAGGGCATCACCGTGCACACCGACGGCATGAGCCCGAGCTGGGCGATCCCGCTGGACCGGGCCACCCCCGCGCTGGAGGTCTACGCCCGCCCGCATCTGCTGATCGCTGACCGCAGCCCGTCCATTGAGCGCGCCCCGGCCGCCCACACCGGGTGGGTGATGTTCCTGCACGACGAGAACGGCGAACCCGCCGGTGACCGGCTCTACGGCTCCGGGAACGGCACCGACCCGGTCGACTGCGTCACGGACTCCGTGGAGGCCGCCGCGTTCATCGCCGACTGGCTCGCCACGCAGCGCTGACCGGACCCACCGGCCGGTCGCCCGGCGGGGGAGCGGGGCGGGAATCCCGCTTCCCCGCCGGGGCCGCACACCCCACCGAACCCCTCAACTGCCGAAGGACCGCAGCATGAACCACGTCATCCGCCGCCCGCAGCGCACGCTGACACCGCAGGAGCGCGCGACCGTACAAAACACCGCCGCCCTGAACCTCCAGGGGGGCTTGATCATGGGCATCATCGACCCCGTGCCCAACCCCTCGCCCATGAGCGAGGACGAGGGCGCGTGGGTGCGTGAGCAGGTGTGGCCCGCGTTCTTCACCGAGATCGACAAGAAGTATCCGTTCGGTTTCTGGCGCTGGTCGACGTGCGAGCGCGGCACGTGCTGGAACTGCCTCAGTGGCCGGTGCGAGCTGTGCGTCCACCGGCAGGAGGGCGGCCCGCACGTGGACGACAACGTCGAGTGGGTGCACAACCCCCGGGGACAGTGCGTTGCCAAGCTCATCGTCCGGCCCGACGACGCGCCGTGCGTGTGGTGGTGCCGGTGCCCCTGCCCCAAGGACGGCTCGGTCACCATCGAGCCTGCGGAACCGGTCGAGGGTGAGGGCGGACCGGAGGAGCCGGGCTCCGGCCGGCGGCCGGAGCCCGGCTCCGCGTGCCGAGGAAGCCGTACGCGGGGATGCCAGCCTGTCGACGAGGCGCAGTACACCCTGTTTTGACGGCGGCCCGCGAGCCCGGGGCCGCCCGGCGCCGGACGTCGAGCGGCCCGGCGGGGCGCAAAAGCGTGGGAATCCCGCCGGGCCGGCGGTCCGGCCACCGAGGGCCCTCAACAGGCCCATAACCGAACCAGTCACCATCGTACCTACGACCAACACCACCAGGAGCACACCCGTGAAGACCGTCGACGGCCGCCAGTGGGCGCACCGCGAGGACCTGATCGAGCACAGCGGCTACAGCGCGATGACCTTGAAGAGGCTGTGGCACGACCGGCGGGCCAATGGCCACCCCGAGCCCCGCACGATCGACGGCGTCATGCACTGGGACCTGGAGGCGTGGGATACGTGGCTCAAGCAGTACCGAGAGCGGCGCCGCGATCTGTCCGGCGTCGACCGCAGCGGCGACCCGGATGAGGAACTTCCGCCGGCGGGACAGGCCCGCGTGCTCGGAGTCGATCCCGCCCGCATCACCCAGTACTCCAAGAACCCCCCGCCGGAGTGGCCCGACCCGGTCCGTGTCGAGGAGCTGCCCACCCGCACCCGCGAGTACCGCACCCGGGCCCAGCTCTGGAAGTGGGTCGACAACCCCGTCAGCGGGTTCGGCACCAGACGCGCCCCACGGACTCGCGCGGCGCAGGCGCCCGACCCACGCGTCCGGCTGGCCGCCGAGGCGCTGGCCGCGATGCCCGGCCGGAAAGCCGGTGAGGTGGCTGCCGCCTTGGCCGAGTGCCACGGCCAGTCCGTAGGCACCTGGAAACGGATCGTCACCCAGGCCGCAAGGCTTGGCAATGACGCCCCGCGGTAGGGGCGGTGGCCAAGGCGGCCCGGTCGCCGGTCTTCCCGGATCCCGGTCTCGCCTCTAGGTATGTCACCGTCAACTCGCTGGTGACCGTCCATGGTGAACGGTGGCACTGACAACGATCCGTCAGCGCAGGTCAGCAGACTCCAGCTCGCCTCTGTTGGATCGCGGCGCAACGTCGTGCTCGCGCTGCTTCTTCTTGACCCAGTCGTGCATGGCTTCGATGAGCGCGTCCGAGGGCGAGCGGTCTTCGGCCTTCGCCAGGGACTCGAACTCGTCGCGCAGCGGCTTGGGCGGTCGGAAGCCCATGACCTTGGTCTGCCCGGTGGCGGGTCGTCCCATCGCTCCCCCTCGGTTTGTGTTTAACAGAATCTAGCACCCATCTGCCCCGATGGGTTGACGGTGGGCAATGGGTGGGGCATTCTTGTTAAACATAAACGGGTACCGAGCAGGGGAGACGGACATGACCAGCATTGCCACCGCCGACAGCCTCACCCGCAACGACCGCGTCGTCCGCGAGGGCGACCCGTTCCCGTACCTCGTGGACCGTGTCGAGGATCAGGCGGACACGGTCGTCGTTACCTACTCCAGCGGCGACAAGGTCACGTACCCGAAGCGCCAGCCGGTGATCGTCGTCGACAGGGGCTGACCCGGTGACCGCCCTGGAGTCCGCGCCCGACCCGATCGGTGCTCTGTACGCCGCAGCACTCCAAATGGAGACGGCAGCCGCCGCCGCGCGCGTCATCGCGGAGCAGCTCGCCGCCGGGGCCGCCGACGCCCGACGTGCCTACGAGACCGCATCGCGGGCCGCTGACGGAGCGGGCTGCGACAGAGACCCCCGCAACATCTGATCCACCTCGCCCGCCCCTTCCTGGGGCGGGCGCGCGCCGTCCACCGCATCGCGCGACGAACGAGGTTCAGCCGTAACCAACCTCATGAGACAGCACATCTAGGTGAGTTCACGGACCGGGGCCCTCCAGCGGGGCGTCGTGCGGCGTTCCGCGAAGGGCGTTCCACGAAGGGCGTTCCGGGGGTGATCGGCGCACCGGAATTCCCGGCAAATAAGCCTTTGACCTGCGGTTTCTGACGTGTCGAGAGTTGACCTGCACCGCAAAACTTGAGAGTATGGTCCATGTCGGAAGGGGGCGGGAATCCCCTTCCGGCGCCGGGCCCCGGGCCCGCACCGAGAAACCTCAACGACACCAAGGACGTAGATCATGGGCAACACCCATGCCTCCGGCGTGCCCGCCGACGGGGCGCTGAGCATGCTCTACCCCGGCACGGACTTCGCCGCCGACGCCGCCGATCAGGAAGCCCAGGACGCGGCCGCGCTCGCCGCGGCCGCCGGCCACCCCGCGCTCGCCGAGTGCCAGCAGGCCGCCGAACAGCTCATTGAGCTGGCCGACGCGCACCCCGGCGACCTCGAAGCCGAGGAGTGGGCAGACGATGCCATCGAGCGCGTCACGGAGTGCGCGTACGCCGTGGTCGAGGGCTACCACGAGCGCGTCGAGGAGCTGGCCCGCGAAGCCCGCGGGGAGCGCGCCGCCCTCGCGCTGGGGCGGTTCGAGGACCAGGGCCCGGTCACCGCCGAGCGGATCGCCGCCCTGGATGCGGAGACCCGCCGCCTCCTGGAGTGGTACGCGGACCCGTTCCCGATCGAGTGGCTGTGGGCCCCCGCGCGCGACGCCTTCGGACGCATCCTCCGCAAGCGCATGGTCGTGCTCTTCCACGGCCCCGGCGGTCTCTCCCTCGGGCTGCGCGACGTCCTCGGCGCGGACGTCGACATCATCGGCATCGACCTGGACAGCGGCGCCGTCGCCACCGCCACCGCCGCCGGATTCCGCGTCATCCACGCCGACGTCACCGCCCTGGACCCGGAGTGCCCCGCCCTCCAGTTCGTCAGCATCGTCGCGCTCACCCCGCCGTGCCAGGCCTTCACCCCGAGCGGACTGGGCAAGGGCCGCTACACCGCCGCCATCGACCTCATCTGCCGCGTCATCTGGGAGGCAGGCGCGGCCGCCGGATTCGTGCCCTGGGAGCACTCGCCCACCGGCTACGCGCCCCGCTCCGGCGACACCTGGGAGGACGTCCGCGCGCCGCTTGCGCAGCTGGAGGACCCGCGCGCCGGACTCATGGCGGAGGTCATCATCTGGCCGCTCGGAATGCTCGTCCGGCCCGGCAGCCTGCTGGAGTGCGTCATGGTCGAGCAGTCCAGCGCGCTGCCCCGGCAGATCGAGGAGGCGCTGTTCGCCGAGCTGATCCAGGCCGGATGGCACACCACGGAGGCCTGGACGCTGGACGCGGTCGACTACGGGGCCTCGCACCGCAAGCGCCGGTTCCTGTCCGCCTACCGCGGCACCGCGACGCCGTTCGTCGAGGTTGTCCCGGCCGAGCCGATCCCCGCCCCGACCTTCGCCCAGGTCGTCGGCTGGCCCACCGGCCGCACCTACCTGACGCGCGGTCACCGGCCCGTCGACCCCGCCACCGGCCGGGCCAAGGGCGGCGGCAGCCGCAGTGCCGATCTCCCGTCCACCTGCGTCACCGCGACCGCGTACGGGTGGGCCGACGCCGAGACCGGCGAGCGCATCACGCAGGCCGACATCGGCCGCCTGGTCGGCTTCCCCGCCGACTACCCGTGGACCCACGTCGGCCGCGGCCGCGGCGTGCGCAACGTCGCCCAGCAGGCAGCGGACGCGGTCAGCCCCATGGTCGCGGCCGCCGTCTTCGGGCGGATCACCGGAGACCGGAGCTGGGAGGCGAAGGTGCGGGCGTACGTGCACGAGCTGTACGGCATCAACACCAGCCGCACCCCGGTGATCGAACAGACGGTGCTCTTCGCCGACGACGACCTGACACCCCAGGCGGCGTAGGCGAACAGCGCCACCCGACGGCCCGCCTCCCCCAGGGGAGGCGGGCCGAAGCGTGTTCCGGCTGCACGGGCACCCGGTACCGTCCCAAGTGCGACGTCAGAACGGAGAGTTCATCATGACGCACGATGCAAATGACCCGCAGACATTCGGCAAGCGGGTCCGCCGAGAACGCGAGCGCAAGGGACTGTCGCGGCCGGTGCTGGCCGGGCTGGTCGGCCGCAGTACGGAATGGGTCAAGGCCATCGAGGGCGACCGCCTTCATCAGCCGCGGCCGCCGCTGCTGCTGCGTCTGGCGCAGGCGCTCGGCGTGGACGACCTTCGGGTGCTCACCGGGGACGAACGGCTGGCGATCACCACCTACAGTCAAGCAGCCCACCCGGCGCTGATGACGGTGAAGAACGCGCTCACCGACTGCAATGTGCTGCTCCGCGACGAGGAGCCCGCGCCAGCGACAGCGCTGGCGATGCGGGTGCAGCAGACCTGGCAGGCCTGGCACGGTCTCGGCGACCACCGCACCCGCGTCGCCGACGTCCTTCCCGCCCTCCTGGCCGACGTGACCTACGCCGCCCGCACGCACGAGGGCACCGAGCGCCGCCGCGTCCAGGTGCACCTGGCGCAGGTCTACCACCTCACCCAGCTCTACCTTTCGTTCCAGCCCGTGCCGGAGCTGGTGATGCTCACCGGCGACCGGGCGATGGCAGCCGCGCAGAACGCCGACAGCCCCCGCGCCATCGCGGCCAGCGCCTGGTACCTCAACCACGTGTATCGCGATTCAGGCGAGCAGCATGAGTCCCGGGTGGACCTGGCCATGCGGGCAAACAAACTGCTCGACCCGGACCGGGGCGTCGAGGACATCGCGCTCACCGGGTTGCTGCATCTCGCGGCCGCCCTGTCCTACGCCAAGGTCGGCCAGAAGGGCAGCGCCGAACGGTATTGGGGCATGGCCGATGCGGCGGCCCGCCGCCTCGGTGACGCCTACATCCACCCGTGGCTGCTGTTCGGCCGCGGCATGGTCGACGCGTACGCGATCACCATGGCCAACGACCTCGTGCGGGCGGGGGAGGCCGTCGATGTGGCCACGCACATCGACCTGGGCACCATGCCCTCGGCCACCCGCCGCAGCTTCCACCTCGTGGAAACGGCCCGCGCCTACAGCCTGGAAGGCGAGCCCTTCGCGGTCGTGCACCTGCTGACCAAGGCGTATGAGGCATCGCCGGAGACCGCGCGCTTCAACCTCTTCGCCCGGGACACGGCCGCGGAGCTGGCCGAGCGGGGCAGCCCCCTCATCCGGGAGGAGGCGCGCGGCCTCGCGCGTCAACTCGGCGCGGCCAGCTAGGGGTACAACTTGTACCCCGAAACAAGGGGGTACAAGTTGTACCCGCCGCTGCCTTCTTCGGGCCTTACGGTCGTGGGCGACCCATCCCCAACCGAGGCCCGGCGATGTCTGTCATGACCGCAGTAAGACCCCGCAGCACGGGCTGCCCCGGCTACACGGTCACGCGGGAGCGCACAGCGAAGTCCGCGAAGGAGGCCCGGCGCCTGGCCCACGTCGCGCTGTGCACCTGGGGCCTGGAAGACGATGCGGAGATAGCGGCCCTGCTGCTGTCGGAACTGGTGACCAACGCGGTCCGGCACGCCCGCGGACGGTCGGTGCGCATCGTCGTTGACCGCCCCGCGATGGACCGGTTCCGCGTGGCCGTGGTCGACCGGTCGCCCCGGCAGCTCCCGCAGATGCGCCTCCCGACCGTGGACGCCGTCGATGGGCGAGGACTCGTCCTGGTCCACGAGCTGGCCGACCGGTGGGGGTGCGACCTTTTGGGGCCCGGCAGGCGGCCGTGGGGCAAGCGCGTCTGGGCGGAAGTGAGGGTGTCGAAATGACGACGACTGACGTGTTGCCGGAAGTCGGCGACGAGGTGATGGAGGGCCAGGTCCGTGCGATCGTCACCGACATCCGCGGCGGTGAGTACTGGCTGCGTGCCCCCGGCCGGGAGGAGTGGCCGGCGCAGGACTCGAAGCGGCTGACCGTACGTCGCACCCGCGCCGAGATGATCGCAGCAGGCGAACTCTGACACCGGCGTGAGCGGGGCAGTCCCCGCGCGCAAAGCCCCGCTGCCTGTGCTCCCCCGACGTGGGCAGCGGACGGAGGCGGTGCTCCGGAGCCTCACCCGTGAGAGGTTCCGGGGCACCGTTGCGTGCGGAGGCCGGGAGGCGCTGAAGCCTCTGGCCGGGCATCGCACCGGCCGGGAAGGGGGGCCGAGCGACGCGAAGGGCCCCGCGTCACGGGGCCCTTTTCTCTGCGTTCTCGGTCTCAGGCGGACGCGTTTTCGGTGGACGCTGCCGCGTCGCCCGCAGCATTCTGCGTGGGCACCTGGGCCGTCGGCGAGGAAGGCGTGGAAGCCGATCCAGCTGTCTTCCTCTTCGTTGCTGTGCCTCGCGCGCGGGGGCGTCCCTTCGGGCGCTTCACGGGTTCCTCGGCACCGAGGGCCAGCAGCTCCTCCGTGGCCCAGCCCGCGGCCTCCGCCGCGACGAAGGCCTGGGCGTACGGCTCGTCGAGAGCGGCCAGTTGCTGTTTGAGGTTGTCCCGCTGCTCCAGGAGGCCCAGCAGGGGGCCGAAGGCCTCTTCCCGTGCTGCTTGGATCGCTTGCATCTGCCGTCTGATCTCTTGAACATCCGCCATGCAGTGATCGTACCGGTCGCCCCTTTGCGGCAGGCAGGCGAACGCCTCAACGCCGCAGGGCACAGGGTTTTTTGACGTCTACCCAGGCACTGCGGGCACCCTTCCGGCGGCAGTAGCCGCCGGAAGCGAGTTAGTGGTTACTGATATCAGTAACCAGGATCTTCGGCTGCGGGCCACTAGGGTGGGCAGTCATCGATCTTGGGTCCGAGCACGGACCGGGGTGGGGGAGGGGACTGTCGTGACGCAGCCACCAGCAGCGGACGGCCGACGGCGGGCGGCCCCCGTGCGCCGCCGCGAGCGCGAAGCCGGCGGCCGTCGCACCAATCGCTTCCTCGTGTCCTACAGCGATGCCGAACTGTCGATCGTCAAAGAGGCCGCTGACCGCGACAACCAGGCGCTGGCCTCCTGGGTCGGCAGCGCCGCTCTTGATGTGGCTGCCGAGAAGGTCGTGCCGGTTTCCACCGACGCTCGCGATGTCGTCGCCGAGCTGATCGAGGCCCGCCGCCAGGCGGCGCGGATCGGCAACAACGTCAACCAGGTCGCGAAGGCCTTGAACGCCGACGGCACGGTGACCGCCGCCCAGCTCGCAGCGGTACTGGATGGCGTACGGAAGGCCATCGGGCGGATCGACGAGGCGACCCGTCAGGTGATGCGTGAGCGGCGGCCGCGGTCGTGATGCCGAAGAAGGCGCGCGAGGGCACCGACACGGCGGGGCTGTTGAAGTATCTGTACGGTCCGGGCAAGCGGGACGAGCACGAGGATCCGCGCATGGTGGCCGCGTGGGATCCGTACGTGGACGATCCGGCGCGGTCGCCGGACATGACGATCGCCGATCTGGCGCTGATGCTGGACGCGCCGGTATACGCCTTGCTGGGGAAGAAGCCGCCCCGACACGTGTACCACGTGGCAGTACGCAATGCCCCCGAGGACCCAGTCCTGACGGACGAGGAATGGGGCAGGGTGGCCCGCGAGATGATGCACGCCGCCGGCATCGCGCAGCACGGTGACGATCAGGGCTGCCGGTGGGTGGCGGTCCGGCACGCGGACGACCACATTCACATCGTGGCGACCAAGGCGCGGCAGGATGGCCGGCAGCCGAACCTGCGGCAGGACATCGTGCGGATGCACGCGGCCGCGCGGCGCTTCGAGACCGAGTTCGGGCTGCGTCGTCTGACGCACGGCGACAAGACCGCCCGGAAGTGGGCGAAGACGGGCGAGCAAGAGAAGGCGGCGCGGCGCGGCCTTGCTGAGCCGGTCCGCGAGACGCTTCAGCGCACGGTGCGCGAGGCAGCTGCGGCCGCGGTGAGCGACGCCGACTTCTTCGCCCGGCTGAGCGCGTCCGGCGTGCGCGTCAAACAGCGGATCGCCCCGGACGGGAACACCACCGGCTACTCGGTCGCGCTGCCCGGCGACCGTGACAGCGGCAGCGCGCCGGTGTGGTTTCCGGGGGCTCGCCTCGCACCGGACCTGTCACTGCCCCGGGTGCGGGAGCGGTGGCAGAGCCCGGTGCCCGTACCGGCGGTGGCGGCCGCCGAGATGTGGCGCGAGGCCGAGCGGCGGGTGCGGGCGGCCGCCGACCGGCTCGGCGCCGGCGGGCTGCACGAGGGCGCCGGGGACGTCGCCGCGCTCGGCGATTTGATCGTGGTCGCCGCGGTGTCGTCCCCGCGCCTGGTGCGCGAGCAGATGCGACAGAGCGCCTACGAATTCGAGCGTGCGTCCCGGGTGCCGGGCGATCGTGCTCTGGAGGGGCAGGCCCGCGGACTGTACCGGGAGTCGGCGCGGCTGATCTCGCAGTCGGCGGCCGCGGTCGGCCGCAGCGACACGGCTGCCGCACTGGGCTTCCTGCTGGCGCTGGTGAAGGCGATCGAGGCATCCCAGCGCTGGCACCAGGCGCAGGAGCACCGGGCCCAGGCGCAGGCCGCCGGGCGGGCCGGTCGGCTGCTGCGCGAGGCGGTCGAGGTGACCGCCGGAGCAAGCGCGGCCCGGGAGCACCGGTCGCGTCCCAAGCCCACGGCCGCGCGGCCCGCGGGAGCCCGGCAGGCACCCTCCGCAGCTGGTGACCGGCCGATGGCGGGCGTGGTGCAGCAGGCCCTGCCCGAGCACGCACAGGCGGTGCTCGCGGATACCGCCTGGCCCGCGCTGCGCACACGCCTGGCGGCGGTCGAACGGGCGGGCGAGAACGCGGTGGAAGTCTTGGCCGCGGTGGCCGCCCGTCGCGAAATGTCCTCAGCGGACTCGGTCGCAGAGGTGCTTACATGGCGGCTGGACGGGTGGCAGCGCCAGCGCGGTGCGGCGGCCGCCTCCGGCAGGAGCGCAACGGCCACGGGAGGCAGCGGTCGCAGCGGCCCGGCCCGTACGACGGGGGCGCCTGCGGCGACGCGGCGGCCGCCGGGCGGCGAGCAGCGTACGGGCCCGAAGCGGGCCCGGTGACGAGGGGAGAGGGAATGGCGACATCGGAGGAGCGAGAGCCCTTCGCCGAGGCCGCGGCCGAGGCGGTGCAGACCTCCATCATGGCGATGCGCCTGATCATGGCCATCGCGGACGCGGTGCGGCGTCACCAGCAGCGGCAGAACGGCATGGAGGAGGAGCTGCCGCCCGCCGCGGAGGCCGTTGCCGAGGCGTCCGTGGGGGCGAAGAAGCTGCTGCCGCCGGATATTTCCGCGGCCTTGCTGGGCAGCGGGGACTGGCCGCAGTTCGCACAGCAGCTCATGGCTCTGCGCCGGGCGGGCGTGGACGTAGGGGCCCTGCTGCCGCGGGTCGGCGAGGTGGCGGTGACCGTACGGGATGCGGTCGCGGCGAACGCCGAGCGGGTGGCGAGCGACGGCACGGAGAGGTGGGCGAAGGCGCTGCGGGAGACGTTGCCGGCGGGGCCGGTGCGGGAGGCGATCCTGTCCTCCCCGGCCTGGCCGGACATGGCGGCGACGATGGCGAAGCTGGATGCGCGCGGCGTGGACGTGCGGCAGATCCTGGCTTCTGCGCATGAGGAAGGTGTCGGGGTCGACCGAGCGGTGGCGAAGGTGCTCGCGGCAGGCGAGGCTCCGGCCACGAGCCGGGATGCGAAGCTGTCGTACGGGCCGCTGACGACAGGACTGGATCTGCCCCGGGACCTGGAGCTGGCCGACCGTCAGCGGGCCTTTCGGCAGCTGGCCATCTCTCCCTCGGAGCATCAGCGGTGCACGCGGCTGCTGCGGGAGGCGCTGCCGGGTCAAGAGCGTGAGGCGGACCTCGTGATCGCCTCGAAGCAGTGGCCGCTGCTGGTCGCGCGGATGGTGCAGATGGAAAGCCAGGGCAAGCCGGTGGCGGAGCACCTGGCCCGTCTGGAGATGGACCCTTCGTGGCAGGAGGGGCCGCGGACGCAGTTGGGCAGTCGGCTGGGACAGGCGACGCTGGATGCGCTGCGCAGGCCGTTGGGTGCGCCGGCGGCGGCGATGCGGGCGAGGGTGGATGCCGCAGCGGCGCGGGCACAGTCCCCGAGCGCGGGCCCTACTAAGGCGCCGACGTCCAAGGGCACGGCGCCTTCGGAGCCGGCGGTGGCCGCGCACCGGGAGGCCGGTCCTGCCGCCAAGGGCGGCAAGACCCGGTAGCCCGCTGCGCGCCGTCGTCAGTATGGAGCAGGCCAGCCCGCGTCGTGTGGGCTGGCCTGCTCCGTCTGGTGCGCAGCGGGCTACCGGGACTGTGCGGAGGCCGTCAGGGCCGGGTGGCCCCGGCGTAGTGGGAGGCGGGCATGGCCGTGGCCATCGGTGCGATTTCGATGTTGCGGCCGGTGCGCGGGGCCTGGAGGACCTTGCCGTCGCCCTCGTAGAGGGCCACGTGGTAGATGAATCCGCCCTTGCGCCAGAACAGCAGGTCGCCGGGTTTGAGGTCGGCGCGGGCCACCGGGCGGTCGGAGGTGGCGTTGTACTGGGCGGCCGCGGTGCGCGGCAGCTTGCGGTGCTCCCAGTAGGCGTACTGCACCAGCGAGGAGCAGTCGAAGCCCACGGTGGTCGCGGCGGCGCAGCGTCCGCCGAGGTAGCCGTTGGTGCCGTCGCAGAAGCCGGTCGAGGGGCCGGCGGGGCCGCCTCCGCCGTAGGAGTAGGGGGTGCCGAGGCGGCCTGAGGCCTTGCGCAGGGCGTCGGGCCCGGCGCCGCTGCCGCGGATCTGCAGCGTGTTGTCGAGGCCTTCGAACTGCTTCATCGATGTCAAGATCAGGCGGACGTAGTCGCGCGTCTCGCGGTAGGGCGGGATTCCGCGGTAGCGGGTGACGGCACCCCAGCCGGCGTTGTACCCGGCCAGGGCGAGGGCACGGGCGTCGCCGGTGAGGCCGGAGGCTTTCGCCTGTTTGATCAGGGAGCACATCATCCGGCCCTGGGCGATGACGGCGTCGCCGGTGTCGGTGGGATCGGAGCGCCCGTTGCCGTCGGCGTCGCGTCCCCAGGTGGCCCAGGTGCCGGGCATGAACTGGGCGGGGCCCTGGGCGCCGACCGGGCTGCGGACGTTTCCGGTGCGAAAGCCCGATTCCTGCTTGAGCTGGGCGGCCAGCAGGGCCGGGGTCAGCTCCGGGGCGTCGCACTCGCGGTCCGCCTGCAAGATCCACCGGCGGAACTCCTCGGGGACGCCGCGCAGTCCGCCGCTGCCGGTGTCGGGGGCCGCCTGCGCGTCGGCGTCCGCGAGCACACTGACCACCAGCATGGCCAGTCCCAGGATCAGCGCCAGCACGGCCAGCGCACATCCCTTGACCACCTTCATCCCCCGTGCCCCCCTGCTTGTCATCCGGTGTTGCTGCGCCGCGGCGCGCTACGGAATGGCAGTGCTTCGTGCCGGTGCACCGGCCGGACGTGGTGCCCCTCGTGCCGCCCCCCGGCCCGCAGATCTTCTGTTGTACGGTCCTGGTCCGTCAGGTGATTTCTGGCGGGCGCGCGGGCGGGCGGTGACGCATTGCCGAAAGTCGCCCATGCGGCGGGAGAAATGGAAGTGCCAAAGGTGCACTCGATGTGGTGAAAGCGTTGCCATTCCCGGGGTGGGCGATATATAGCGCCGCGACCGTGGAGGGGCTGGCACCAGCGGCATTTCGGTTGCGTGGGCCGACAGACCAGGACATGCGGAAACCGACCTCCGGGACCAGAAAAATTGTTCTCACCCTCGGTGAACAAAGCACGCTAGCCTCAGTGGTCACATAAACCCAAGACTGAGACAGAATCAAAGCGCAGCATCGGGGGGAGTTGCGAAGTGATCACCAGTACGCCCGTGTCCACGACCGGGACCGGTCCCGCGAGCGGGCTGCGGTACGCGCTCATCCCGGTCCACGGCTACGGCATCGCGGTGGCGACCGCCGCGCGCATGCTGGACCCGGACGGTACGGGGGCCGTCGCCCGGGTGCTGCAGGCCGGGGAGCCCGTCCCCTGGGGGGCGCGGCCGGTCCTGCTCGCCGAGACGACCGTGTACGGCGCCGTGTGCGTCGAGCGGATGCTCCGGGCCTGGACCCTGGCGCGGCCCTGGCTCGTGCTGGTCGCCGACGCCCCGGCCCGCCCCGCGCCCGCGGCCCGCTTCCGCTTCCGGGCGTTGCAGGCCCGGCTGGCCGGCACCGCCCACCTGCCCTACCTGCCGGGCCTGCGCACGGCCGAAGGGCCCGAGGAGGCCCTGGAGTTCAAGGACGTGTACGCCGCAGCGGTGAAGCTGCGCGAGCGAATCGAAGGGAAGTGACCGTGAACGAAATGATCATGCTCGCTGGCATCATCCCCGAGGCCAAGCCGACCCAGATTCCCGGCCTGGGCGAGACCGTGTCGAAGCTGTTCGGCTACGGCCTGTGGATCGTGGTTCTGGCGGGCGCGGGCGCGGTCGGCTTCGGCCTGTACAAGCTGGCGGTCAGCGACAAGTCCCGCAACGGCGGCGGCAGCGAGCCGTTCAAGTGGATGGGCGGCGGCCTCGCCGCCATCTTGGTGTCCGGATCGCTGATCGCCATCATCAACGGGATCGCGGGCTGATGGCCCGGATGAACCGCGCCCGGCTGAACCGGGGCATGATGTGGGGCGCCGGCGCCATGGCCGCCGTGGTCGCCGGTCTGACCCTGTACGCCGTCGTCAGCGGGGGCGACGACGGCCCGGCCGCGCCGGTCGGCCAGGGCAGCGCCAGCGCGTCGGCGCCGCCCGCCAGCCCCGCCCCGACCTATGCTCCGCCGGAGGACTGGACCGAGCCCGCGCGGTGGGCGGCGCTGGTGCACGGCTCCCGCGCGGAGAACCGCCGGGCGACCGGCTTCCCGCAGACCACCACCGGCGCGCTGTCGATGCTCGCCGCCGCGAACGAGACCCGCGTCGAGGGCGCCACGAGCGCCGTCGAGGAGCAGTTGGGCATCTACCGCACCTATGTGGCCGACGCCGACAAGAGCGCCGCCCACGAGCAGAAGGTCAAGGAGAAGGCGGCGCAGGCGGACGCCTCCATCCGGCGCCAGCTGGGCGTGAGCGCCGACGGGCCGCTGCCCAGCGGCGGCTACGCCCGCAACCACGTGGTCGGCTTCAAGGTCATCAAGGAGGACAAGGGGGAGGTCAGCGCATGGCTGCTGACCCGCGTGACGATGAAGGCGGGGGAGACGGACAAGGAGCGCGGCTCCTACACCCGCACCCTGGCCGCGGCCGCATGGCAGAACGGCGACTGGAAGATCAGCTCTGCGGCGGTGCTGCGCGCCGCCCGGCAGGCGGCCTCCGCTCCGCGCCCGGCGATGGCCGCTCCCGGGGACGCCGCCTTCAACCAGGCGGGCTGGACCGCGATCCGGGAAGCGTCGTGAGCGTGCGGCGGCGGCTGGCGGCGCTGCTGCTGGTCCTGGTGGCCGTCGTCGGCGGGATCACGGCCCCGCCGGCGGCGGCGGATGGGCCGAAACCGGATCGAGGCATCATCAGCCACGGCATCGATGCGGCCTGTGAGCTGACCACCGGGCCGGTCATCGGCGCCATCGTCGACGGCATCGCCGGGGAAGACATCTGCGAAAAGATCGGCGACAAGGGCGAGGAGAAGATAAAGGAAGCCTGGAAGGCGGTGTGGGACTCCGTCATCGGCGACCTCATCAAGTCCGGCGTGGACGTGGCCAAGTGGGTGCTGAAGAAGACGCTCACGGTGGCGCTGATGGGGCCCAGTCTCCATCTGGAGGACACCGGGCTTTTCGGCCAGGACGCCACCCTCGCGGGGATGCTCGTGTGGCTGGGCTTGGTGATCGCCGCGTTCGGCCTGATGTGGCAGATCGGCAAGATGGCGGTGACCGGCCAGTCGAAGTACATCGGCCAGGCCGTGCTGGGCTGGGTACAGCACACGCTGCTGGCCAGCATCGGCCTGACCATCGTGGCGACGCTGCTCAGCGCGGGCGACGCGATGACCGCGGGCATCGTCGACAAAGTGTTCGCCGAGGACGGTGCCCTGGAGCGGATCGTGGCCGTGATGCTGCCCGCGGGGATCGCCAACCCGATGACGCTGGCCGGGGTCGTCTTCGTGCTGCTGCTGGTCGGCTTCCTCCAGCTGGTGCTGATCTTCCTGCGGCAGTCGGCCATCCCGATCCAGTGCCTGCTGCTGCCCATCGCGGGCGGAGGTCGCATGGGAGGTGAGTCCACCCGCAAGTGGGCGCCGCGGCTCATCAACTCCATCCTCGTAGTGATCACCTACAAGCCGATCCTGGCCGTCATCATCTGCGCCGGTTTCAGCGAATTCGGGCAGTCCAAGACGTTCGCCGAATGGTTGCGCGGGCTGGCCACCTTGGTGCTGGCCGTGCTCGCCCCCGCGCCGCTGGCAAAGCTGTTCGCGCCGATCAGCGAGGAGATGGGCGCCGGTCTGGCCAGCGGCGGCGTGGGTGGCGCCCTGGGCGGCGCTGCCGCCTACCTCGGGGAAAAGGCCGGCAGCCGGGACAAGGGCGGCGCGCAGGACAGCGGCGGCGATGCCGCGCCGACCAGTGCCGTCGAGCACGCCCGCTACGTCGAGCAGAGCATGGGCAGGCAGCGGGACGGCAAGGACAGCAAGACCGGCGCCGGCGGCGATGCGATGGCCCAGGCCGCCCGCAACGATGCCGCGGCCGCCCAGACCCGTGCCGGACTCGACGCGGGCGCGGGAGCCGCCGGTTCTGCCGGTGCCACCGGGGCGACGGGCGCGGCCGGTACGGCCGGTGTGGCGGGCTCCGCGGGCGCCGCGGCCGGGCCGGCGGGCCTGTCCCTGCAAGTCCTGGACGGCGTCAACGACGCCCTCCAGAAGGGAGCCAACGAAATGGGCGGGGGAACACGTGACAACCCATGAGGTCCCCGAGGCACTGCGGGTCGAGGGGTTCCGCACCCGGCGCTCGTTCGGCGTCGGCAATCTGTCCAAGGGCGGGACGATGTTGGCGGCCGTGGTGCTGGCTGCCGACGGCATCATCGGCACCAGGGAGCCGACGACGCTCGCGGTGACGATCCCGCTGACGCTCGCGGTGACCGGGCTGGCCGCCGCCCGCCGCCACGGCATGTCCGCCCTGGCGTACTACTGGGCGCACTTCGCCTGGAAGCGGGCGACCCGCGCCGAGGCGACCGCCTACCGGCGGGTGCTGCTGCCGCAGCCCTACGCCCTGGACCTGCCCGGCGTGGGCGCCTCCTCCACCTTGATCAAGGCGTACGACCCGACCAGCGGCCGGTCCGTCGGCGTGGTGCACGACCGCTCCACCGGCTACATGACGGTCTCCACGCTGCTCGCCCCGGGCGGCAGCCTGATGGCCCCTACGGGCGCGGTGGGCGGCAACATCCGCAGCTGGAGCAGTGTGCTGGACGCGATGTCGACCGACGAGCAGATCAAGGGCGCCAGCGTCACCATCCAGATCACCCCCGGCGCCGGGGAGGCCCTGGGCGACGACGTCAAACGCCGCCGCCGCGCGGACGCCCCGCAGCTGGCCAAGGACACCATCGACGAGCTGGTACGCACCACGCCGCGCGCCACTGCCTCGGTGGCGCCGTGGATGAGCGTCATCGTCGACCCCAACGCCTGCGCCACCCCGCCGAGCGACCTGCATGAGCAGGTCGCCGAGGCCCTGCGGGTGGTCGACTCGCTGGATCTGTCCGGCACCGGCACCGACATCTTCCGGCGCACCACCGACGTCGATGTGCGCCGCCTGGTGCGCTCCGCCTATGACCCCGACGCCTTCCACTCCAGGGACGAGGCGTTCGAGGATCTGGCGTGGAGCGAGTGCGGCCCGCAGGCCGCCGATGACGGCTGGGAGGAGTACGCGCACGACGGCGGTGTGTCCGTCTCGTGGGTGCTGCGGGAGATGCCGCGCCGCCCCATCCCCTACTCCGTCCTGCTGCCGCTGCTGGCCCCGGGCAAGTTCCAGCGCCGCATCACTCTCGCCTACCGGGTGCTCGACCCGCACGAGGGCGAGGCGGTCCTGGAACGCGAGATCAGCAACGCCGAACAGCGGGCCCTGACCACCGCCCAGGTCAAGGGCCGGGCCAAGTGGAGCCAGAAGGCCGACTACCAGCGGGCGGACAAGGCCGCCGCGCAGGCCGCCTCCGGCGCACAGGTCGTGGACTGGACGCTGATGGTCACCACCACCGCCCGCAGCACCGCGGACCTGCCCGCGGCCCGCCAGGAGGTACAACGCGCGATCAAAGCAACGAGGGGCATCCGGATGCGTCCCGCGTACGGCGCGCAGGCCGCAGTGTTCGCCGCCGGTCTGCCGCTGGGCTACAGCCCGCTGGTGAAGTAAAGGACGCAACCCCATGGCCAAACCGCAGCAGAAGGTCAGCACGCCGCGGCGGATGACCACACCCGGCGACGCGCCGCAGACCACCGCGGCGCAGCGGCGGGCCGAAGCCCGCGCCGAACGCCAGGCCAAGCGGCGCTTCGCCGGCCGCCTCGGCTGGGGCGGCCGGTTCAGCGGGCGCGTCCCGGTCGAGGACACCGGCACCGTCTACACCGGCCCCTCCACCCAGGTCGGCGCCCTGTACCCGTTCCTGCTCGGGGCCGGGCTGCCGCCGCGCGGCGTGCCCGCCGGCCGCGACGTGCTCACCGGCGAGCTGGTGTGCATCGACCCGTCCGGCTGGACCGGGAAGCTGACCACCAACCCGGGCGTGTGGGTGATGTCGCAGCCCGGCGCGGGCAAAAGCGCCCTGGTCAAGCGGATCTGCCTGGTCTACTCCGCCTACGGCTACATGATGGTCGTGCCCGGCGACGTCAAGGGCGAGTACAGCCAGCTCGTCTCCGAACTCGGCGGCTCGGTGGTGCGCATCGGCGACGGCATCGGCCGCCTGAACCCGCTGGACTCCGGCCCGCTCAAGGGCCACCTGGACGCACTGACGGCCCGGGAGCGCACCGGACTCCTGGACGTGCTCAACGGCCGCCGCCTGGAGACGCTCGGCGCCCTGCTGGCCACCAAGAACGGGCTGGGCCGGGCGCCCAACGAGATCGAGCGCAGTGCGCTGACCGCCGCCGTGCAGCTCGCCTCGGACGCCACCCCGGGCCACGACCCGATCATCCCCGACGTCATCACGGTCCTGCGGCAGGCGCCGCAGGAGGTCCGCGACAAGCTCGCCGCCGACGACGACACCTACCGGGACCTGACCCGCTCGGTGATCGCCGGGCTGGACAACCTGGTCGGCGGCCCGCTCAAGGGCCTGTTCGACGGGCCCACCACCACCCCGCTGGACCTGCACGCCCCGGCGGTGTCCGTGGACATCTCCGGCCTGCGGGCCCGCGGCAACGACGTCATCTCCGCCGGAATGATCGCCACCTGGGCCTACGCGTACTCCAGCGTCGACAGCGCCCGCAGCATCGGCCTGATGAACCGCAAGCTCGTGCTGCCCATGGATGAGATGTGGCGCGCCCTGCGCTCGGGCCCCGGCCTGGTCGACGCGATGGACAGCATCAGCCGACTCAACCGCACCACCGACGATGTGACGATCTATGTGACGCACTCGCTGCTGGACAGCGAGTCCCTGCCCACCGAGGAGGACCGGGCCAAAGCGCGCGGCCTGATGGACCGGTGCGACACCTGGGTGCTCGGCGCGTCCACCGCCGAGGAGCTGGTGCGCGTCACCGGCAAGCGGGCCCTGACCGAGCAGGAACGCATGATGATCCAGTCCTGGTCCTCGGCGACCAGCACCGGGCTGGACACCGGCGGCGACCAGGTCCACCCCGGCCGCGGCAAATACCTCATCAAGATCGGAACCAGGCCCGGGATCGCCGCGGCAATGGAGCTGACGGCCACCGAGGCCCGGCTGTACCGCACCGACAACAACACCGTGGACGAGGGGGACCCGCACTGATGATGACGGACAACGATAGGGCGTGGGCGGCCGGAGGCATCCTGTTCGGGGGAGCGGTGACGCTGTCCGTCTCCACCTGGGCCGGGGCGGCCGCCGGTGCACTGGTGACCGGCGAGGACCCGGCACCCGTCCCGCTGTCCCCGGCGGGCCTGTTCCAGATGGCCACCCGGTGGCCGACGGTGTGGGCGCACTCCCCGACCGCGTCCGTCATCGGCGCCGGACTGCTCGACATCCTCGTCATCGCCCTGGTGGTATGGGGCCTGCGACTGTGCTTCCGGTGGTTCCGCAACCCTTCCGACCTGGCGACGCTGTACCAGGTGCGGGAGCTGACGCCCAAGCAGGCGGCCCGTACCGCCACCCGCCTGCGGGCCTCCCTGAAGAACACCAAGCCCGCCGAGGTCCCGGCCCGCGACCGGGGCGTGCTCCTCGGCGACCACCTGCCGTCCGGCGTGGAGCTGCGCGGAAGCGACGAGGACACCTACGTCGCCATCATGGCGCCCCGCGCGGGCAAGAGCACGTCGCTGGCCATTCCGGTGGCGGAGGAGGCGCCGGCGGCGCTGCTGATGACGTCGAACAAGGCGGACGTGTACGCCGCGACCCTCGCGAGCCGCTCACGGGCCGGGCAGGCCTGGATTCTCGACACCCAGGGCGTGGCGCAGGCCGAGCGGCAGATGTGGTGGGACATGATCGCCCAGGCGGAGACGTTGGAAGGCGCCGAACGCCTTGCCTCGCACTTCGTCACGCAGATCACCAGCGAGCAGGCCGATCCGTTCTGGTCCCAGGCCGCAGGCGACCTCCTGGTCGGCCTGTTCCGCGCCGCATGGTGGGAGGGCGGCAGCGTCCGCGACGTCATGCGGTGGCTGGCCGACCCCAAGGAGAAGGCCCCGCTGCGGGTTCTGTACGAGCACGAGCCGGTACTCGCCGAGCAGGTCGAATCCTCCATCAACATCGCCGAGGAGACCCAGTCCGGGATCTACCAGAACGCCCGCACCGCCGTCAGCGCGCTGCGCGACGAGAAGGTGCTCGCCTGGGTGACGCCGGACAAGTATCACCCGCGCTTCGACCCCGAGCACTTCGCGACCAGCAAGGACACCCTCTACCTGCTGTCGAAGAAGGGCGGCCCGGCGAGCGCGGTCGTGGCCGCCCTGGCCGATGCGGTGTTCATCGCCGGCGCCGAGGCGGGCGAACGCGCGGGCGGCCGTCTGCCCGAGCCGATGCGCGCGGTCCTGGACGAGGCCGCGAACATCTGCAAGATCGCCGACCTGCCCGACCTCTACAGCCACCTCGGCAGCCGCGGCATCACGCCGTTCGTGATCCTCCAGTCCTACCGCCAGGGCGTGAAAGCGTGGGGCGAGGTCGGCATGGATGCGATGTGGTCGGCCGCCACCAAGAAGCTGATCGGCGTCGGTATCGACGACGCGCGCTTCGCCGGTGACGTCTCCACCATGGTCGGTGCGCATTTCGTCGGCCGCGGCTCGTACTCCAAGAGCAAGGACGGCTACAGCCGCAGCGTCTCCGAGCAGCGCGAGCAGGTCATGGACCCCGCCGACATCCGGGCGATGCGGAAGGGGACCGCGCTGCTGCTGGCCACCGGGATGCCCGTCGCGCAGGTCCGGCTGCGGCCCTGGTACGCGGAGAAGGCGCTGGCCTACGTCGGCCCGCAGCTGAAGGCCGAGGAGCACGCGATCACCAAGCGGGCCGTGGCGGCGTACGAGGAGCGCAAGGCGGCCCGCGATGGCCGATGAGCCGGACCCGAAACTGTCCGTACCGGTGGGTATGTTCGAGGACATCGAAGACCTCAAGGCCCGGAACGCGGCCCTGACCGCCCAGGTCACGGCCCTTGCCGAGCAGGTCAGGGCGCTGACCGAGGGTGGCGACGCCGAGCCGGGCGAGGCCTCGGAGGGCGAGACGGCCGCTGGCGACCAGGCCGCCGCGGAGGGAGACGCGGACGAAGAGGCGTGGCAGTACCCGCCGTTCATCCTGCTGCTCGACCCCCCGGCGTACGACGACGAGCTGCGTGCCCTGATCGAGTGGGTCGAGGGTGTGCTCGTGCCCGGCTACCTCGCCGAGCCGTCGGCCGACGCCCGCTGGTGCCATCTGTGGTTCGAGCACTCTGTCGCCGTCGCCCGGCTGCACGCGGCGTGGCTGGCCTGGCAAGAGCTGACCGACCCGGCGTCCTGCGGCTACACCGGGCCCTCGGTGTGGCACCGCGACCACCTGGACCCCGCCCTGCGGGAGCTGCGGGCGAGCACGGGCCCGTTCGCGGGCTGCACCAAAGGCGTGCATCAGATCGGCCACCGGCTGCCGGGGCTGGTGCCCAGCGCCTGGACGCACGGCGAAGACTGAGAAGGAGACCCCGTCATGCCTGGTCACGACACGTTCGACGCCTTCACATTGACCGTCACCGAGCGCCTGGAGGTGCTGCGTCCCGACGGCAGTACGTGGGAGCTGTGCGAGGGGCACGGCCACGGCTGCCAGAGCGTGGCGCAGGTGCTGGACTGCCTGGTGTGGGAGAACCTTGCGTCCATCCCGCCCGCGTACCTGTATGGCCCGCAGGCTGAGCCGCTTCGCATCGTCCTGCCCGGCGTGGAGCCCTTCGTCGCGATCTTCCACGGCCCGGACGAGGAGTACCCCGGCGGGCGCACGCTCGATGAGACCGGCCTGCCGCTGTGCTGGCGCACGGTCGCCGAAGCGGCCGGCGCGTCCGCCGCCGAGGCCGCGTCCATCGGGTGTCCCTCCTGCGAGCACCCGCGGGGCTGACCGGGCCGCGATGCGCTGGGCCAGTGGATCGTGCGTCAGCGGCAGTACCGGCGCGCCGGCACTCTCGCCGAGGAGCGGATCGGCCGCCTCGATGCGCTGGGCATGATCTGGGAACACCGGGACCGGGCCTGGCAGAGGAACCTCGATGCCCTGGCCGCCTACCGGCAGGAGACGGGCGACACCCTGGTCCCGCAGCGCTGTCAGCGCGACGGTGTCCGGCTGGGGGCCTTCGTTTCGCAGATGCGGGCCAAGTACGCGGCCGGGAAGCTGTCCGCGCAGCGCATCAGTGACCTGGAACGGGTCGGTATGGTCTGGCGCGACGAGGAGCACCCCCTGCGCCGGCGGGCCCTGGCTGCGGCGGCCTCCTACCACCGTCAGCACGGCACCCTGGTCATGCCCTACGGCACCAGCCACGACGGTGTCGCCCTGGGGGCGTGGCTGGCCCGGCAGCGTGCCGTCCGTGCCGCAGGCGAGCTGCCCCCGTCCGTCGCCGCGGCTCTCGACCAGCTCGGCATGGACTGGCAGCCCCCGCCGCGCAGGACACCGGACCCCTGCGAGGGCGGCCGCAAGCACGCCGAAAAGAGCTGGGACCGCGGGCTGGCCGCCGCGCAGACCTACGCGCGCGAGCACGGGAACCTCATCGTGCCCGCCGGGGAGGTCGTCGGCGGGCTGCGGCTTGACGCGTGGCTCGGGCGCCAGCGCGCGGCCCGCCGCGCCGGGCGCCTGAACGACGAGCAGGTCAACGCGCTGACCGATCTCGGGATCCGGTGGGGACGGGACGGTGGACGAACGTGACCCGGTCCGCAGCCGCCGAAGAGAAGTTCCAGGCCACGGGCGTGGTGGAGTGTCCGTGAGGACCGAAGGCCGCTGCAGCGTGAACCCGGGGCAGGCGCAGCGGAAAGGCCGGACCCAGTGAATCCGCCCCGGTGCAACGGAGCGGCCCGGCCCGGCCGATTTGCCCTGCGGCCGCAGTACGGCAGCAACACACCGTAGAGCGCCGCCCTACCGGTGGCGGGGAACAGAGCCTCCTGCTCTTGTCAGCCCGTCGAGGAAGCGGTGTGCATTGTGGGCGCCGCCGTCGGCAACGAGGAGACCTGCGGTGGTACCGCAGATGATCGAGATCAGCGCAACGGCGATGGCTGCCTGATCTTCTCCTTCGGCAGTGAGTTCGTCGGCGGTGCGGGCTACCAGCCGCCAGACCTCTACGGGATCGGGGTCATTGCCAATGTGGAGGCGGATCAGATCGGCTGCGGCGGTGATGAGCTGGGTGTTGTGGGCCCGCACAGTGTCCATGGCCAGAGAGTAGGGGGCCTGTTGCCGATAGTGCTCGAGGCTCGAGGCGGCGCGCCCGCAGCCGCGACGCAAGACGTGCGGGGTGGCACCGTCGCAGCCACCTGACCGAGGAAGGCCACCATGACCCGCTCCCCGCACCCCCGTTCCGCTGCCGCCGGGCTTGTCGTTCTGCACGCTCTGGTCATCGTCGCCATGTTCCTCACGTGCATCGTCGCGGTCGCCACCCGCGCCGACGACAGCAGCCGGGCGCCGCGCTGTGCCACCGTCTCCTCGAAGGGGGGTGACTTCGTGCCGGCCGGGTCCCGCCCCTGCACCGTGTACGGCGCCGGGCAGGGCAGCGGGCACGCCTCGGCGGGCGGGCCCGGCGTGGCGCACCCGGTCGCCCCGGACGCTGCGGCCAAGAAGCCGGGCGGTCGGTACACCTGCGAAGCCACCGGCCGCGCCGAGGATCGCGGCCCCGCCGAAGGTGAGCCTCAGCAAGCGGTGACCGCCAGGCCGCGCAGCTCGGCAGGATTCGGGCCTGCTGGGATCGCTCAACTCCACCTCGGCAGTCCTGACCAGCGAGCGTCCGGCTCTGCGGACACGGCCCACCCCAACGCCTTCACGGCCCGGTGCGCACCCGCTGCCCAGCCTCCGCCGACACGCTCACCTGGTAGTCGCCCAACGCGGGCCAGCCCAGCTCTTCGAAGGGGCGTTGCGAACGCTGGCCGCGCACCTTCATGAAGGCCACCCCCGACACCATCCGGCCCTCGGCGTTGCCGTTGCCGTCACACACCAGCCTGCACAGGCCGTCATACGTGCCCCCGTCCCTGTTGAAGGGCGTGGCGACCGGCGTGACGACCACTCCTCCGGCACGGACCTGCGCAGGCCAGGCCCGGGGGACCTCGCGCACAGCTGCGGTAGACAAGATGCCGTCGTACGGCGCGCCGTCGGCGTACCCCTTCTCGCCGTCGCCCACTACCAGCCGCGCGCCGATGCCCAGCATGCTCAGCCGCTTACGTGCCCACTCGGCGATCTGCGGGTCGATCTCGATCGAGGTCACGTTGCCCGCGCCGACACGGTGGGCGAGCAGCGCGGTGTTGTAGCCCGTGCCGGTGCCGATCTCCAGCACCGTCTCGCCCGGCTGCGGGTCGAGGTGGTGCAGCATCTCCACTACTACGGCGGAGCACGAGATGGAGCTGGTGAAATCGGTGAAGGCGTCCGTGGTCACCGGGCCTTCCTCCGGCTGTATCGCGCCGTCGTCGATCTGCGTGATCAGCATCTGCTGTGTCCGGTAGACGGCCTGGAGCCACTGCCGGGGCCGCGTGGTGCGATCCATCAGCGGGAAGACGCCATCCTTCGCCACCGGCCACCACACGCGATCGGGGACGAAGTGCTCGCGCGGCACCGCCATGAAGGCGTCCCGCAGCCACGACTGGCCCTCGAAGTACCCGCGCTTGTCGAGCTGCGCTGCGACCTGCTCGCGCAGCTCGGCGGCCTCCTGCACCGTGCCGACGGCGTCGTTCACTCCTCTTCGTCCTCGGCGTCTTCGGTACCGTCGTCCTCCGGCGGCGGGTTACCCGGATCACCCGGGCTGGAGTGATCGCCGCCAACTTGGCCGTTTCCATCCCGACGGTGTTCCATGCCGTCCTCCCCACCTGTCGCGGATCCAGTGTGCTCGGCGCACGCCCGTGATCGCCACCATGCCTCACCGCGTCATCAGCGCCTCCGCGACCGTCATGGGCGGCTCGGGCGCGCGACGTAAACCGTACGGGCCCGCCACCCTCCGCGGTGCCACGTTCCCGTACGGAAGGACCCCGCGAATGAGCGCTCCCCCGCCCTCCGGGCGCACCGTCGCCCTGGTCGCCGGTGCTGTTCTCGTCATCATCGGCGCGATGATCGCCGCGCTCGCCGTCTTCGGCGGCAGCGACGGCGCGCCGGCGCCGACTCCGAGGCCGAGCCAGGTGCCGACGCAAGCCCGTTCGCGTGGCCTTGCCACGCCGCCCAGCTACTCCGGCAGCGCTGGACAGCCGCGTCTTGCGGCGAAAGAAAAAGCCGAGCCCGCTGATCCACCTCGCGACAACGAGGTAGCCGGGCTCGGCTCCCAACGGCCCGGCCTTCGCCAGACGCCCCGATACTACGCTCCACGTGCCGCTGGGCAGCCCCGAAAGCCCACAACTCACCGCCCGTTTACCCCTCTTGCACGACGGCCTTGGCGCCCGGCGTGCCCGCGGCGACTGCCTGGAGAACTTCGCGCCGGAGGAGTCCGCCTGAGAGAGGTGGTCTCTCTGGCCAGATAACCCGCTGGCCCCGGCGGTCCCCTTCGAGGGGGAGCCGGAGCCCGCGTCGTTGTGCGTCCGCACCGCCGTGGTGCACCAGGTGCCAGCACCTACGGCCGGGAGGCGGGCGGCTGCTCGATCACGGTGTCGTGCCGGTCGTCCCAGCGCGTGCAGTGCGAGGTGGTCCGGCCGTCGGCCAGCCACCGGACGGTGATCTGCCACGACGGCCAGGTCCCCGACGGGCGTTCCCGCTCGACGTCGAGGACCTCGTAGGCCT
The DNA here is from genome assembly GCF_055573595.1 of Streptomyces sp. NPDC030165. NCBI lineage: Bacteria > Bacillati > Actinomycetota > Actinomycetes > Kitasatosporales > Streptomycetaceae > Streptomyces > Streptomyces sp. NPDC030165. The sequence continues at coordinate 73,153 of NZ_JBVIBD010000031.1, forward strand.
CTCCGTTCGCGCCGACGCGATAGCGGCCGCCGACCCTGCGCGGGCCGACCTGGAGGTTCACGAACTCCGCGTGGGTCAGCTCGTAGCCCTCCTCGTGGTCCCCCAGCGACTCGGCGGCGGTCTCGCACCCGCACTCGGTGCAGCCGCCGTAGCGCTGCGGGCTGACGGCCCCGCAGGTCGCGCACGTCACGAGCGGTTGCCCGCAGTCGTGGCAGGCGTCGTAGTGCGGCGGGTTGCTCGCGCCACAGGTGCAGGTGGACGCACGACGCTCGCGCAGCACGATGGCGACGTCTTCCTCGTATGTGCCCATGGATCTCCTTCTCGTACGGGCCGGGGGAGTCCCGGCCCTGGTAGGTGGTCTATTTGGCCAGATAAAACGCGGCTACACGGCCCGCAGGCGGCGCGGGGAGCTCGCCGGGGGAGGGTTGCCCGGGTCGGGCCAGTCGTCGGCGGACAGGCCGTACGAGGGCGGCTTCCAGCTCGCCGCGGCGTAGTGCCGGTAGACGTCCTCCCACGGCGCCTTGAAGTACGCCGGCAGCAGGCCGCCGCGGTTCGGGATCGGCTCGGGCGCGGCCGCGTTCTGCTTGCGGACCTGTTCGGCGACGCGCTCCGCGTGGTCGACGTGCCGCTTGCAGAACCAGTGCGGGAGCACCCAGCCGGTCCGCGGGTCCAGCTCCACCACCTTGTGGTGGGAGTCGGCGCCGCAGATCTGCCGCTCGTTGCGGACGTCGACCGGCGGGACGTAGCCCGGGCCGACGTGCACCACCGGCTCGGGCAGCGGCCGCAGGGGCACCGCGGCCTCCTCGCTCCCGCCTGTGGCGGATCGGCGCGGCCGGTAGACGTACGGGCGCAGGCGGGGCGCCTCGCAGCCCGGCGCCCCGCCCGGGCCCCAGTCGCCCGCCGCGCGGGGCGGCTCGTAGCGGGGTGCGTCGTCGGCGACCAGGGCGTCGAACCGGGGGCGGCCGGTCGTCGTGCTCCGGCCCAGAGCCCGGGCGGCGGTGTTCAGCACCCGTGCGGGGTCCCCGGGGGCGACGAAGAGGGCGTACGCCACGGCGAGCAGCAGCTCCCGCGCCGGCGGGGCCGCCCGGCGGTCGCCGTAGATGCGGTGCACGGTCTTCGCGTACGTCTCCGCCCGGTCCAGGCGGGGGAGTTCGTCGGTCGCGCTCACTCCGTTTCCCCGTCGGCAGGGCGGGCGACGAACGAGCGCCAGCCGCGGTCCCGGCGACGCTGAATACGGGTGCAGGTACGCATCGGATGCGCTCCTTTCGCTGGTCAGAGACGGGATTGACTGGTCAGTGCGTCGGCCGCGCGTGGATCGGGATGTGGATCTCCCCGCCGCCGCAGTCGAAGTCGGACCACTCGTGTTCGGGGGCGAGCGTCCATCCGTGGTCCGTCGCGGCGCGCACCGTCTCCCGGACCGCCTCGGTCCTGGTGTCGTAGCCCCCCAGGGCCACGGACGCGAGCGGCAGGGCGAGGTCGGAGGTGTAGGTGTCCACCGAGGCCAGCCACTCCCCGCCGCTCTGGAGGAGCAGGAGGTGCGTGGCGACCAGACCGGCGCGGGCGGCGAGTTCGAGGTAGCGGGCGTGATCGGTCTGCATCACCAGCCCCTCGTACTCCGGGAAGAACGCGGCGAGGTCTCGGCGCGCCTCCTCGTCGCCCTCCTGTGCCTTGCGCAGGGCGGCGACGGCATCCGCGATCCGCTCGGGGGCAAGGACGTCGTTGGACACGGTGGCTCCTGTCGGGACGGGGTCGATGTGGTGCACGGCGGTGAAGCCCTCCCGCAGCAGCGCGTCCGGGGTGGCCTCGCACGCGAGGCGGTGCTGCCAGCGCAGCGTGTCGTCGGGCACGCGCCGGCTGGCCGGCCGCTGCTTGTTGCGGGTCAGGCAGGTGGTGAGGTCGGGCAGGAAGCGCAGGGCGACGACGGGGCGGCGGTGCCGGCGGGCCCGCTCCACGAGCTGCGCCCGCACGTGGGGCTCCACGTTCGTGCTGTCGAGGCAGACCGTTGCCCCGGTGCTCAAGTAGCGTTCCAGCAGGGCGTTTTGCCGCGTGACGGCGGCCGGGGTGACGGACTGGTCGCCCGCGTCGCCGATCTCGCCGCGCAGGGTGTCGAGGCAGACCACCGCGTCGACCGCCGCGGTGTCGGCGTACGTCGACTTGCCTGCGGCCCCGGGGCCGACCGCGACCAGCAGCGTGCCGGGCGCCAGGTCGAGCGGCGGGACGACCCGGAAGGCCGCGGGCTCCTCGTCGCCCTGGTCCGGCCCGTCCTGTGCGGCCCATTCGGTGGTCGTTTCCACGTCGAGGTGGCCGTTGCCGTAGTAGACGAGGACGGTGCCGTCGGCGTCGGTCTCGGTGTACGGCGGCAGCGCGTCGTCGTCCTCGCTGCCGGTGCCGTACGTACGGCGGCCGCAGTCGGGGGCGGGGCAGCGCCAGAGGTCCTCCCCGTCGACGGTGAGCGGGGCGGTCGGGGTCGAGCATTCCGGGCACGGCGGTGTGCCGGTGGTCGTCATGGGGTTCCTTTCCTCGGTGGTGGGGGAGCGGCGGTGCCGGGGCGGGCCGCTGGCGGCCCGCCCCGGACGGCGCGGACGCCCGATCGTCACGTCACCGGCGCGTGACGATGAGGGTCACGACGGCGGCCAGGAGCCCCAGGCCGGTGAAGCCGACGACCAGGGGTTCGCGCCAGGCCGGGTGCTGGTGGGCCAGGTAGACCAGGGCGCCGAAGACCAGGACGGCGACCACGGCCAGCAGCAGGATCACGAGCAGGTGCAGGGTGGACACGGGCGGGTTCCTCTCGGGACGGACAGCGGGTGTTCGCCCCTTCAGTGGCGGGGCGGGCACCGGACAGGACCCGGAGCGTGCGGCAGGGCGGGGTTAGCCGCGCAAGCCGCCCGGCAGGCGCCCGGACGCCGCCGCCCGAGAGGACGGCATCAGGTTCCTGACCTGCTGGTCCGGTGGTCGAGGGGGGCGGGGGCCCTACACCCGCCGCGGGCAAGGCGCGCAACCCCGCGGCGGGTGCGGCCGGTCACCCGAGCCGGTTGGGTTCGAGCTGGAAGAAGAGGAGAACGTCGTTGGGCACGGGGGCTCCTGGCGCAGTCATCCCAGCCCTCAGCAGGTGCCGTCCGCGCGGCGGTCGGCGTAGGCGGTGGTGTGCTGCGCGGTAGCGGCCAGGCAGGCGGCAATGACCACAACGGACGGAGTGTCGCAGGGGAAATCAGGATTCGCTCCGTTGATGCACGTCAGCCCTGAGTCGCCGGACTCGTTGGTCATGGACCAGACGGCGCCGGACGGATGCCGGAGGATGCTGAGAGGCATCTCCTCGTCGGCGATCCACCCTGCGGCTTCCAAGGCTTCGAGCACGTCGAGTCGTCCGTGCCAGTCGCCCGGTTCGGGTATGTCGATGACAAGGTGCAGATTCGGCATGGTGCTCCTAAGCGGCGAGGCTGGTGGTCACGGCTGTTGCTCCTCCTCGTCCGGGTCGGTGGGCGGGTGCGAACCGCTGTCCAGATCCACGGACGTGACGTCCGGGGCCTTCTCGGCGACGAAGTCGGGGGTCCAGCTCAGGGTCGTCTTGTCCGTGCCGCCGGGGGTGATCCCCAGCGCCCGGGCGGTCTGCCGGGTGGCGGCGAGCCGGTCGAGGGCGGCCCGGAAGGTGGGCACGTTCTCGCTGGCCATCTGGTAGGCGATGGCCTTCTGCCAGGAGGGGTTGGCCTCGTCGTACAAGACGTGGATGGGAGCCTCCATGCCCTCGGGCCACCAGCCCTCGCGCACCCCGCGCGGGAGGGCGCGGGACAGGGCGACGGTGGGGCCGTTGAGCTTGCCGAGAGCGCTGCGGAGGGTGTCGGCGTCGGCGCGGCCGCCGCCGTCGACCACGATCTGGGCGAACGTCCGGGCGCCGGCGGGCAGGGAGCGCACGTAGCGTTCGGCCCGCTCGATGGTCCACCCGGTGTCGATGACGGTCAGCTCCGTGCGGCGGTGCTGGGCGGCGAGGGCCACCAGCTGCGCGGCGAACTCCGGGTCCGCGCCTTCAATGGTGATCTTCATGGGGCCTTTCCGGGCAGGTCAGGGGCGGTGGCCGCGGACGTAGTCGAGGTCCAGAGGTTCGTCCATCCCGCGGCCGGGGCCGCCGGGGGCGTGCAGGTCGGCGCAGTCCTCGGCGCGCTCCTGGTGCGGGTAGCAGGTGGTGCGGTCCGCGGCGCTCAGCTCGCCGAGCGCCTCCGCCACGTTCTCCCGCTCGATGGCGTTCGCGAGCTTCCGGTCCTTCATCGGTGCTCCTCGTCGTCGGTTGGTGGGCCGGGACGGGCTCCATGATCCGTGGCTTCCGACGGATTCTTGCCCAGTCTCCGGGATCCGTATGAGGAGTGTGCCCGACGGAACCCTCCGCCGTACAGGCCCCGGAGAATATGGCCGGATTCCGTACTCGGGCGGGTGAGGATTTCGCGCATCGGCTGCACGGTGCGTCTCGGCTCGGATAATGTGCCATATCCGAGGCGATAAACCGGACATGACGCCAGGTCACCGTCCGGCCCGCCCACCCGGAGGGAACCGAACGCCTGTGTCATCGACTCCCGTACCGCCGCGGCTCCACGTCGTGGACCTCACCGCCGCCGACGCCGCGGCCGTCTTCGACTTCCTCGTGCCGCGCCTGCACGCCCAGATGGACGGACACTACGGCACCCCGGCGTACCGGACGGCCGCCGCGCTGGACGCCGTCGTGCGCCACGCGGAATTCGCCGTCCGCCGCCACGCCGACACCCTCGCCGCGGACAGCTTCTACGACCGCAGCGACCGGCTGCGCTGCCTGCACGGTCTCCAGGACGCCTGGAACCTGCTGTGGCGGGCCGTCTTCCCGTGGCGGGGGGAGGAGGGGTACGACACCGCCCGGTGGGTGTACGTCGAGTACACCGACGCGGAGGACGCCGCACGCGGCGAGGCGCTGAAGGCGCAGGTCCAGGCGGAGATCGACGCGCAGCGGCCCGCATCCCGGCGCGGCCCGCAGGCCGGGCCCCGCCCCGCGACGAAGGAGCACTGACCCGTGACCGGTACCGAGACCGTGCCGACGGCCGTCCGCTACCGCTGGCAGCAGAACGGGCAGCAGCAGCTCGCCACGTTCCTGGCGCACGGCGCGCAGCACGGCCTGCCCCCGCTGACGTGGACGCTCGCCTCCAACGGCGCCCTCACCGGCGAGGCCGACGGCCTCAGCCACACCCCCGAGGGCCAGCGCGATGCCGTCCGCCGCTGGGCCGCGCACGTCGGCGTTTCGGTGGACACCCGCACGACCCGCGACGGCCGCGAGGAGCTGTACGCCGGGTGGAAGCTCGGCACCGGCCTGGAGGAGGTCGGCGGCTGCTTCCGCGCCACCATCTTCCTGCACGAGGCGGGCGCATGATGCCCACGATCGCCTACACGCACTGGGCCTACTTCCCCGACCAGGCCAGCGCCCGGAGCTGCGCCGAGGAACTTACGGACTACGTCACGCGCATCCGTGCCGCCGACGGCGCGCGGTGGCTGCTGCTGGCCGGCCGCGACGTCGAGACGGCCCGGCTCACCGAGCGGCACGCGGACGTCGAGGCCCTCGTGGTACGCCACGGAGGCGACTACGACGGCGGAGAGGCCACCTACCGGGAAGGCCAGTCGACCGCTGACCCGATGCTCACCGAGGGCCCGTGATGCCGACCTTCCCGACCGTCGCCACGACGCCGGCACCGCAGGCAACTCCCGTCAATACGGGGCAGCTTGAGCTGTCCGGAGGGCGGCCGCGCCCTCGCCCGCCCGGACGGCGGTCCGCTGGCCGGTGAGGACGTCCCTCTCCCGGCCCGGCTCGCCCGTGCCGCCACCACCCGAAAGAGTGACTGACATGCCGTTGTCCGTACCGCTGCTCCTCGTACCGGGAGAGCCGGACCGCCGCTACACCGTCCACACCCAGCGCGCCCGCTGGGATGACGCCAAGCTCGCCGAGCACGGCAGCCGGGGCGTCTCCGCCCTGATGGAGGCCGCCCGCGAGGGCCTGCGCTTCGTCTCCGAGTGCGTCGCCGCCGAGCTTGCCGACGCCGACGTGGTGGTGATCGAACACCCCGACGGTGCCGAGGCCGTGGCCCGCGTGCTGTGCGACTCCGCCGTCTGCGTCGCCGTCGCCGAGCAGTACCGCCGCAACGCCGCCGAGGACGCCGAGGCCGAGGCCGCCCGGAAGTGGGCCGCCACCCAGCTCCAGGGCCAGACCGTGGAACTCCTGAAGCTGCGTGGGGAGTTGGAGAAGGCCATGCCCGGCAAGACGGTCTCCTCGGCGAAGGACATGCTCGCCGCAGTGCTCGCCGTCCAGCAGGAGCGCACCGGCGGCTCCACCGACCGCGTTGTGCTGTGGCTGGACGAGGCCGCCTTCCTCGCGCGGGAGAGCGGCCTGCTCCCCGACGGCACCCCGGAGGGGGCCCGCGAGGAGATCGCCCGGCTGATCCGGCAGGGCCGCAAGCCGTACCCGGTCGAGCCCGAGGACGAGACGGGCCGGGGCAAGGCCCGGTTCGCCCCCCACCGCCTCACCGACTTGGACACCGCCCCCGATGCCGTGACCTGGGTGGGCCCGGCCCGGGGGACGATGGTCCCGACGCTCACCGCCGAGGGCCGGGAGCACCTGGACCTGCCGAACGCCTTCCACCTGGCGCCCGAGCACCTGGTGCGCGAGACCGAGACGCTGGCCCGCTCCGTCGCCGCAGGCGAGACCCGCACCGTCGGCGTGAAGCGGCTCGCGGAACTGTGCAGCGAGCTGGCCCGCCGGCACGACGCCGAACCGCAGCCCCGCCCGTGCCCCGGCGGGTGCACCGAGGACGACGACCCCGCCCACGACCTGGTGCACCGGATCGGCCACCGGCCCCGCGCCGTACGGGCCGGGGAAGTCCGCACCGCCCGCATCATCCTCGCCCCGGAGCGACGCGTGGACACCCTCCCGGCGGCCCTCCCCGACGACGACGCGGCCTTCGTCCTCGTCTACCGCGCGGACACCCCGGGCCTGGCCCTGGTCGACGCCGTGCGCGCGGGCGACGACCAGGGCGCACGCGACGCCGTCACCGGCGCCCTGCGCTGGCTCACCGCGGACGGGAAGTGACCGCCCGATGAGCAGTTCCGACGCCCTCGCCGCCCACCTGGGCTGGCAGCCCGTCGCCCACCGGCCGGACTGCGCCAAGAAGCCGTTCACGTCCGTCACCGCGGCGGCGAAGTGGGTGGCGGCGGAGCTGGAGACGTCCGCCGCGACCGACACGAAGGAGGACCAGGGGCAGTGAGCATCTCCGAGCAGATCGACGGTACGGCCGTCGTCACCGCGTACTTCGAGGACCGGATCACCGAGGCGCAGCAGGAGGTCGAGGCCAAGGTCGCACAGCGGCAAGCCGAGCGGGACACCTTCGTGCGGGACGGCTCGCTGCACCCGGCCTCGTACAACGCCGCCACCGGACAGCCGAAGTGGGAGTTGTGCCAGTGGGCGCAGACCCGCAGCGCCCGGGTGGCCTTCGACCTGACGCCCGCCGGTGCCGCCGCCTTCAGGCGACTGGGAGCCGAGGAGAAGGCGCTCCACCAGTGGCTGCGCGAGACCGGCCGCACCGTCCCCAACCCGTTCGGAGAGAAGGCATGACCGGCCAGCACACCACCGCGGACACGGTCCGCCGCCCCGGCGACGTTCCGGCCGGCACGCCGCTCACCTCGCTCGCGCAGCAGCGTGCCGAGGCCGGTGCGCGCCTGCGGACCGAGCACGACGAGGATGGCTCCCAGCTCCGGGTCGAGGCGAAGCGGATCACCCATGCCGCCCAGCGGGTCGGCAGGCTCGCCGAGACGGTGGAGGAGGTCGCCGAGTGACAACCGCGACGGACCGCTACTTCCGCGGCATCACGGTGGCATTGCCCGAGGCTCCCTACTACCGAACGCTCACCGATGTGGTGCTGACCGGCCCCGATGACACCCGAGCCGACCTGTTTCACGGCGCCCAGGGCCGCGCAGAGACAGAGTTCGGTCTGCGGTTCGACCGCTACTCCACGCCGTGGTTCGATCTCTCGCCCAACGTTCTCGTCCTCGCGGACGAGCCGCCCCTTCCGGTCTTCTGGACCTTGGCCGTGGCATGGCGCGACCACTCCGGCGAGCGCCAGTACAGCAGTTGGGGTGACACGTTGGCGCTCCCGCACGACACCCGCTTGGGCCTGCTCGACCTGGTTCGGCAGATGGCCGTGAAGGAACACGGGGTTCCCGAGGATCACGGGGTGCTCTCCTTCAGCTACGGCCCCGCTCGACTGGGTGAGGCCCGATGACGACCGCCCAGGAGCACGGAACCGGGCTGGAGCCGGTGGAGGTGGTCGATGGCGAGCTGGTCGAGGACGACGCCCCCGGTGCCGGCGCGGTCGCCGTGCCCGACCCGGTGGCCGCCGTGCTCGCCGCGCTGGACACCAAGGCCGCCGAGGACCTGTACAACGACCGCCCGCGCAAGACGAAGAAGGGGTACGCCCGGGACTGGGCGCTGTGGCAGGAGTTCCACGGGTGGCTCGCTGAGCAGACCGGTGTCCGTCTGCCGCTCAGCACGATCACGGTCGGCACCTACGTCGCCTTCGTGAAGTGGCTGGACGAGGTGAAGGAAGCCGCGCCCAACTCGATCGAGCGCCGGGTGACCGGGGTCGCCTCCGAGGCCCGCCGGTACGGCTACGAGGTGCCCAAGGCCGCCCGGGCGGCCGCCACCCAGGCGCTCAAGCCGATCAAGCTGGACAAGAAGCGCCAGCAGCGCGGCCGCGGCAAGGCGGCCTCCCTCAGCCCGGCTGACCTGCGCGCGATGGCGGAGGCCCCGCACGAGCGCAAGCCGCAGCCGACGGCCCGGCGCCGCACGGTCTACCGGGTGCCGGAGCTGGCCCGGCTGCGGGACCAGGCGCTCAACGCCCTCAAGGTGGCCGTCGCCGGGCGCAACGAGGAGATGTCCGAGCTGGACGACCCGGACATCGCGGTCGTGGACGAAGGGCTGATCGTCAGCGTGCCCTCGGTCAAGGGCCGTCCGGAGAGGCAGGCCCCCGTCACGTACGGCGAGAACCGCAGCACCTGCCCGGTGCGCTGCTGGCAGGCGTACCGGACCGCCAAGCTCGCCGCCGGCGCGGACCCCGACGGCCCGGCCTTCCTGCCCGTCGACCAGTGGGGCCACCAGGGCACCCAGCGCCTGTCCCCGGACGGCGTCGGCCGCGCCCTCGCCCGCTCCGCGCAGTACGCGGGGCTGACCGGGCGCCGGATCACCGGCCACTCCGCCCGGCGCACCCTGGTCACCCTCGGCATCAAGAACCGCAAGCGCATCGACAAGCTCCGCCGCCAGGGCGGCTGGTCGCCCAACTCTCCCGTGTTCTGGGAGTACGTGGACGAGGGCGCCGCCTTCGAGGACGCCGCCACCGAGGGCATCGGCCTGTGACCTGACGGCGGAAGCAGGCCTGCGGTTCTCTTTTCCGGCCCTCAGCTGAGGGCCGGAAAAGAGAACCGCCTCACTCGTCTGGACGACGTTGCGAACCCTGCCATCGGATGAGCTGAACCTGGGGAAGCCCTCACCTCGGAGCGCCCCCGGTAGTTATGCGGGACATGGAACCCAACACGGTCTTCGAAGCGATCACTGGTGTCCCAGCGCCCCGGGACGAGGCTGTCGTTGCCGAGCCGATGAACTTGGAGAACGCGGGAGCCGCCTGCGACTTCTGCCCCAACGGCCCGATCGTCGGCATCGAGTCGCCCCCGGTGGTGTGGGCCTTCCCGGCCGGGCAGGCCGAGGACTCCCGCGAACTCGTCCCCGGCTCGGGCATCCGGATCGGCCTGCCTATCGCCGCGATGCTCTGGAAGGCGTGTGAGCGCTGCCGCCGCCACATCAAGGCGAACCGGTGGGGCGACCTGGCCCGCGACTGCGGCCTCCCCGAGGGCGGCTTCGGTTCCTGGCAGGGCTTTCGGGTCGCCCGCCGGCCCGGCCCCGGCTACGCATGGCCGCTGGTGGCGCACAAGCTGCCCACCGTGCACAAGCACGTCCGTGACGCCTGGGAGAAGGGCAAGTCAGCCTTCACCGACCACGTCCGCGAACGCCTGGAGCGCGCCGCACTGCTCGTGGAACTCGACGGGCACCTGTACGTGCGCTGCGGCAAGGACGACGACGACACGTGGCTGGTCGAGAACGTCGGCCCAGAGATCGTGGCCCCGTTCAGCTTCCACCTGGAGGGCCGCAGCGTCCGCCTCACCCTGCTCCCTGCCCGTCCATAGCCGCTTGCCCAACTGAGCGGCGTGCACCGAACGGGAATCCAGGAAGTGGTTCGGCCGAACCACTTCCTGGACGCGTTGCCAAGCTTCGAACGTCCATCCCGGAAACGTTTCGGTCGGCCCGGTACTCCCGAAGCTGCGACGAAGTGACAAGTACCTGAGAGTGATGCTTTGGGGTCAACTGCCCGTTGTGGCGCTCTCCCGATAGCTTGCCGCCGGAAGACCTGGCAGAAGGGGCGGAGCGGTGGCGAAGCGGTGGGTTCGGTACGTGGTGCCGGTGATGGTCGAAGTCGATGTCGACGAGGACAAGGTGACCCGTGTGGTCACGCTGCCGGAGGAAGTTCGCGAAGACCGCGACGACATGGGCCACTTCCTCATCTACGACGAGAAGTTCGTCCGCCGGTCTGGTGACGACCAGCCCCAGGTTCACGCCTTCTGCGTAGGAGAACCAAGGTGGGCGGACGACCGATTCCGTGTCGGCGGTCCGGCGAACTGGCCGGAGCGCTGGGAATCGGGCTTCGGCCAGGAGGAGTCTGACGACCGGTACGAGGAGATCAGCCCGTACGAGCTACGCGAGCGGTAGAACCCCCAGCGGGCCCGGGGGTCCACAAAGCGGCGGGAAAGAGGGGAGGGGGAAGGGGCGCAAAAACAAGGAGGGGCG
>NZ_JBVIBD010000032.1:0-74230 GCF_055573595.1 Streptomyces sp. NPDC030165
GGGACTCGGTCAAGACCAGCTCACCCGGCCGGTCTGGGATCATGTGGGACACGGGGTCCTCTTCTCTCTCGCAGGATGGATGCGTGCAGAGGGGTCGATCTCGTAGGCCCCGGCTGCCGGTGTGTGAGAGCCCGGCGGTTGGGGCCGCATACCGCTAGGCGGCGGTGGGGGTGCGGCGGCGCGTGAACTTGTTGGGCAGCACTTCGCCGTTCTCCTGCACCCACCGGATGTGCGCCGCGGTCATGCGCGGGCTTTTGCCGACGTAGGTGAAGGGAATCCGCCGGTCCTGAATGGCTTCGGTCACCCAGTTCTCGGTCTTGCCGAGCAGGTAGCCAGCTTCGGCCGGGGTGTAGCACTTGAGGTCCGGGGCGACAGCCTGCTGCGGTACAGCCTTGACCAGCTGCTCGGCGGCTGTGGTCAGCCGCTCCAGCAAGGTCTGGTCGATGGAGGGCGGACCGACCTCGGTGGGGGGCTTAGCCAGGTCGTTCGTGGTCACAGGGCTTCTCCCTTGTGATGGCTTCTGTCGGGACGCTGAGTCCCGAAGCGATGTTGTGGAGGGTTTCGTCGGCGGCCCCTCGCTCCTCGGTCTCGATGCGAGAGAGGTAGCTGGCGTCGACGCCGATGAGGTGCGCGAGCCGCCTCAGGCTCATTCCGCGTGCCTCACGGATGGCTCTTATTGCGGCTCCGTTCGGTGTCACGCCACCCAACGTAGACCCAACGAAGGCTGGAAGCAATGGGGATGCGCCGGATTATTGGGGCCCTCCTTGGGTGCTGCGCCGCCCAGGGGTCGTCACCCCTCGGCCGCGCATCGACCGAGCCCTCCACTCACATCCAGCCCGTGCGCCCCCCGGCGCTTCAAGAGGCAACAAAAATGCTCCCCGTACACCGATTAATACTGGTCGTTTACGTGCCTTGATGGGTGCGCGTTGCCTTCAGCTCAGGCATGATGGCCCCATGAGTAGGGACTGGAAGAGGCTCGCCGAAGCCGTCAAGGCGGCTCGCGAGGAGCGCACCCTCACGCAGGTCGAGGTGGCCGAAGCCGCCGGCGTCAGCGAGTCGACGGTGCAGAACTTGGAGTCAGGTATTGACCGGACCCGGCTCCCTCCGTCCCTCGCGAAGATCGAGCAAGCGATCGGGTGGGCACCGGGCTCCGGGAAAGCCGTGCTCGAAGGCGGCGAACCCACCCGCGTTCCGATGACCGTCGTCAGCACGGCCACCCCAAAGGCGCGAGACGACCAGGCGGCCGTGTCCGACCTGCCTCTGCGGATCGTGCAGGAACTCGCCGACGGTCCACTCCTGGACACAAAGGTCATGGACCTGACCCCGTTGGGCTCCAGCGCGCGAATGATCGTGGTCGTGAAGGGCGAGACCAACGCGTCACCGGACCAGATCCGCCGCGATCTGCTGGCGTGGGCTCGCGCTCAAGAACGGCTGCAGACCATCGGAGATGACGACGATCCGACCGCTTTGGTCAACGAGGGATAGCAGATTGCTCGTTTCGTCACTCCGACATCTCCACATCCAGCCCGTCGGTGTGATTCCATAATCAAATACCGTCGAGGGGGCCACGCTCGGATGGTTGGGGGACCGATGCGTGTCCAGATACAACGCGTCTCCGGTATGCCGCACCACGCGCAGGTGCTCGTCGACGACCGACCCGACCGGGTCGTGATCTACATCGACACACGGCTCGACAGCGCAGAAGCAGACAAGGCGATCGGCGAGGCGCTCACGGCACTCACCAAGTACTGGAAGCGGACAGAGAGCCCGAACGGGCAGCCCCGGCTCCGAGTCCACACAGGCTGATCGAGCCGCTGTCGGCCGCCTCACTCCCCCACCTCGGAGGCGGCCGGCGTTTTCATCGACGCTGGCGAGGTGAGCCATGGCATACGCCGAGAAACGCAACTACGACAAGGCCGCCCGTAAGTGGCGGTACCGGGGGCGCTATAAGCTGCCCAACGGTCGGTACGGCTCGGTGTCGCAGGACGACGACGGGCGGCCCTTCTACACCGAGAGGTCCGCTGAGCAGTACGCGCACGGCCTCGAAGTCGATGTCCGCCGCAAGACGTTCATCAACCCGCGCGACGGCAAGCTGACCGTCGAGGAGTGGGCGGCGAAGTGGCTTCCCTCCATCGACGTCGGCCCTCTCACTGAGAAGGAGTATCGGCTGCGACTGAGGAACCAGATTTTGCCCGAGTGGGGGGCGGTAGCCGTTGGCGACCTCTCTGCCACGGGCGTAGCTGCATGGGAAAAAGGTCTGCGGACTCGGATCAGTAAGAACTACGCCGACGGCGTGGTCAGCGTCTTCCGCACGATGATGGACGACGCCGTCAGTGAAGGGCTCCGCCGCGACAACCCTGTGACCGCACGCAAGAGCCGACGGCGGGGGCGCTATCAGCCCAAGCCGGCAGAGAAGAAGGTCATTGCGACGCCTAGGCAGGCGCTGCTCGTAGCCAGAAACGCGCAGGAGATGTGTGGCCTCAACGAGTACGCGATCGTCCTCGCCTCCGCCTACACCGGCCTGCGCATCGGCGAGCTGGCCGGCGTACACCGTGATCAGGTATCTCTGAAAGACGGGAGGCGAGGGCCACGCATCCACGCCATCCAGCAAAGCCAGTACGTAGACGGCGTCTTCACCGAGATCGGCGCAAAGTATGATTCCGGCCGAGGACTGATCATCCCCCGCTTCCTTGCTGGCCTGCTGCAGGAGTTGATCGACTCACGTTCTTCGGAATGGGTGTTCACAGCTCCGAAGGGCGGCCGGTTGACCCGCGGCGGTGACTGGTACGCGGAGACGTGGCGTCCGATCGTTGACGGGCGCGCGCCGCGGGGCGTGGTCCGCGGCGCCAAGGCCCGGACGGGCATCCGTCCGGTGCTGGGAGTCGAGGGACTGGTGCCACACGGGCTTCGGCACAGTCACAAGGTCTGGCTCGACGAGGGCGGGCATCCGCGTGTCGCGGTCGAGGCGAGGATGGGGCATGTGCTGCAGGGCGTTGAAGGCGTATATTCGCACGTGACGCTGCCCATGGAGTTGAAGATCGCGGACCAGTTGCAGGGTCTGTGGGAGGACTCCCTCCGGCCGGTCATCGACCGCCGTGAGTACGGCCCGTTCCCCCCGTTCACTCCCTTTCGCTGTCGGCGATCTCCCAAAAATCTCCCACAGGCGGATACGGACTAGTTCCGCAGCAGTGAAGAGCCTCACCTTCCATCCGGGTGGGGCTCTTCACGTGACATCAATCTACGCGCGTCCTAGAGGTGTTACCGCTAGCGGATCGGCACCCCCGCCACCGTCCGGGCGATGACCAGCCGCTGGATCTCGCTCGTCCCTTCGAAGATCGTGTAAATGGAACTGTCGCGGTGCATCCGCTCGACCGGGTACTCCCGCGTGTACCCGTTGCCCCCGAGGATCTGCATCGCCTGGGCGGTCACCTTCTTGGCGGTCTCGCCGGCGAACAGCTTGGACATGGAGCCCTCGGCCGAGGTGAACGGCTTGCCGGCGGTGGCCATCCAGGAGGCGCGCCAGACCAGGAGGCGGGCGGCGTCGATCTGGGTGCGCATGTCGGCGAGCTGGAAGGCGACGCCCTGGTTGTCGATGATCGGGCGGCCGAACTGGACGCGTTCCTTGGCGTAGTCCAGGGCGACCTCGTACGCGGCGCGGGCGATGCCGACGGCCTGGGCGCCGACAGCCGGGCGGGACGCCTCGAAGGTGGCCATGGCGGCGTTCTTGACGCGTTCACCACCCGGATTCTTGGCCCGCTCGCGGGCCCTGGCCAGGCGCTCGTCCAGCTTCTCCTTGCCGCCGAGCAGGCAGTGGCCGGGGACGCGTACGCCCTCCAGTACGACCTCGGCGGTGTGCGAGGCGCGGATGCCGTGCTTCTTGAACTTCTGGCCCTGGGACAGGCCGGGAGTCCGCGGCGGGACGATGAAGGAGGCGTGCCCCTTGGGGCCGAGGTCCGGGTCGACGACCGCGACGACGACGTGCACGTCGGCGATGCCGCCGTTGGTCGCCCAGGTCTTGGTGCCGTTGAGCACCCACTCGTCCTTGGCCTGGTCGTAGACGGCGCGGGTGCGCATCGCGGAGACGTCGGAGCCCGCGTCGGGCTCGGAGGAGCAGAAGGCGGCCACCTTCACGTCCGCGGCGTCGCCGTACATCTGCGGTACCCAGGTGCCGATCTGCTCCTCGGTGCCGTTGGCCAGGACGCCGACGGCGGCCAGGCCGGTGCCGACGATGGACAGGCCGATGCCGGCGTCGCCCCAGAACAGTTCCTCCATGGCCACGGGGATGCCGAGGCCGGTCGGGTCGAAGAACTGCTGCGCGTAGAAGTCCAGCGAGTACAGGCCGATCTTGGCGGCTTCCTGGATCACCGGCCAGGGGGTCTCCTCGCGCTCGTCCCACTCGGCGGCCGCGGGGCGCATGACGTCGGCGGCGAAGCCGTGGATCCAGTCCCGGACCTCCTTCTGCTCATCACTCAGCTCCATGGTGAATTCGGCCATGACCCCTCCAGCGCTGCGTTCCCGGGGCGGCGTCCCCGGCAGTGGTACTTCGAGAGTGTTACTAGCGGTAACCTGAGTGTGTTACCCGTCAGTAAGGGATGTCAACTCCCCCGGGCCCGCCATCACCCCGCAGAGCGGGTGTTACGTTGCGCGAGCGTCACGGATTCACAAGGGCGGGGAGTGGGACATGGAAAACACCCAGCACGACGGCCGGCAGCAGGCCACCACGGTGGAGCAGCCCGCCGCGGGGCACGGCGCCGCGGCGGACCCGCCGAACACGGTCCGTCGGCAGCAGACGGCCACCGAGCGGCGCCGCCGCGAACTGCTGGAGGCCGCGGACCGGGTGGTGCTGCGCGACGGCCCGGACGCCTCGATGAACGCCATCGCGGCGGAGGCCGGCATCACCAAGCCGATCCTCTACCGGCACTTCGGCGACAAGGGCGGGCTCTACCGGGCCCTGGCCGTACGGCACACCGACGCCCTGCTGGACGGCCTGCGGGCGGCGCTGGACTCACCCGTGCCGCGCCGGGACCGCGTCGAGGCGACCCTCGACACGTATCTGACCGCCATCGAGACCCGCCCGCAGGTCTACCGGTTCCTGATGCACCCCTCCGACGGGGGGCACGGCGCCGACAAGGACGCCGGGTTCGACGTCGGCCGGCACTCCGCGCCGCTGCTGCGCCGGCTCGGCGAGGAGCTGGCGAAGGTGATAGGCGACCGGCTCGACCTGGGGCCGGGCGGCGAGGAGCTGGCGCGGGTCTGGGGCCATGGCATCGTCGGCATGATGCACGCGGCCGGCGACTGGTGGCTGCGCGAACGCCCCTGCTCGCGGGCGCAGTTGGTCCAGCACCTGGCCGACCTGCTGTGGGGGCGGCTGGCGGCGGCCGGGGACCGGCTGGGCGGGCCCGGGTTCTGAGGCCCGGGTTCTCGGGGCCGGGGAGCCGGGCCCGACGGGGCACCGCGCTCGGCAGCACCGGAGCGGCGAGCAGCCCGTACCCGTACGCCCGCAGCCGCAGCGGCTACGAGCCCGTGCCCGCCTCGCGTCCCGCCCACGGCGCGCGGGACGCGGCCCGCAGCGCCCGGCGGCGGCGCAGGCCGGTGAGGTGGTCAAGGTAGAGGCCGCCCCGGAGGTGGTCGCACTCGTGCTGGAGGCAGCGGGCGAAGAACCCGGTGCCGGACACCGTGCGCGGTTCACCCGTCACGCTGAACCCTTCCACCACCGCGTGGTCGTACCGCGGCGTGCCGGCCTCGATCCCCGGCACCGACAGGCAGCCTTCGGGGCCGCGCACCAGGACGCCGTCGGCCTCCACCAGGCGCGGATTGACGAGGTGTCCGAGGTGCCGCCGGTCGTCGTCGTCCGGGCAGTCGTAGACGAACACCCGCAGTGGCACGCCGACCTGGTTGGCCGCCAGACCGACGCCCTGGGCCGCGTACATCGTCGCGAACATGTCCTCGACGAGCGCGGCGAGCCCGGCATCGAAGTCGGTGACGTCCCGGCAGGCCGCGGTCAGGGCCGGGTCGCCGAGCAGGCGCAGGGGGCGCGGGCGGCCGGAGCTGCCGGGGATCGAGCGGGAACGCATGGGGGTAAGGGTACGTTCTGGAACATGTGACGACGCAGGTCGTCGCGGGTCGCGGAGGTCGCGGTACGGGTGGCGGGATTCGGGGCCGCCGCCGGATCTCGATAGGCTGATCCCCGACCGAAGCCTCCGGCCGGTCATCGGCTCCGGAGGAGGCGTTCCACCGGCAGCCCTAGGGCGTTTCTGATGGATCTCCGTGGGGAAGGAGCGGCGTCCGGTGCGTGCGCTCGGCGTGCGGCGCGAAGGGTCATGTGGCGGAGCCACCTGTCCCTTCGCACCGTGCGGCGAGGGTGCGTGCCGGGAGTCGCGACGCCGCGGAGATCCATCAGAAACGCCCTAAGGCGGGAGGGCGCCGGATGCAAGGAGGATCAAGGACGATGGCAGGCAACACGGAGCCGCTGTCGCCACGGGCCAAGCTGGCCGTGACGGCGGGCAAGGCCGCGGCGGCGGTGTCGCGCGCGGCGGGCCGCGGCAGCGGATCGGTGATCGGCGGCAAGGTGGCGCTCCGGCTCGACCCCGACCTGCTGGCCCGGCTCGCCCGGCACCTGGACGTGGTGCTGGTGTCGGCGACCAACGGAAAGACGACCACGACGCGGCTGATCGCGGAGGCGCTGCGGGCCAGCGGCCCGGTCGTCTCCAACGCGCTCGGCGCCAACATGCCGGCGGGCATCACCTCCGCGCTGGCCGGCGGCTCCGACGCCCGCTTCGGCGTCATCGAGGTGGACGAGAAGTACCTGGCGGGCGTGGCGCGGGACGTGACGCCCAAGGCCATAGCGCTGCTGAACCTCTCGCGCGACCAGCTCGACCGGGCCGCGGAGACCCGGATGCTCGCCGAGCACTGGCGGGAGGGGCTGGCCGGCTCCAAGGCTCTGATCATCGCCAACTGCGACGACCCGCTGATCGTGTGGGCGGCCTCGTCGTCGGCGAACGTGGTGTGGGTCGCGGCGGGCCAGGAGTGGAAGGACGACGCCTGGTCCTGCCCGTCGTGCGGCGGTGTGATGCAGCGCCCGGGCGACGACTGGTTCTGCGGCGAGTGCGGCTTCCGCCGGCCGACGCCGAGCTGGGCGCTCTCCGGCGACCACGTACTCGACCCGCACGGCAGCGCCTGGCCGATCCGGCTCCAGCTGCCGGGCCGCGCGAACAAGGCGAACGCCACGACGTCGGCGGCGGTCGCCGCGGCGTTCGGCGTGCCGCCGCAGGTCGCCCTGGAGCGGATGTACTCGGTCCAGGCGGTCGCGGGCCGGTACGACGTGGTGTCGTTCATGCAGCGTGACCTGCGCCTGCTGCTGGCGAAGAACCCGGCGGGCTGGCTGGAGACGTTCTCGCTGATCGACCCGCCGCCGACACCGGTGATCCTGTCGGTGAACGCGCGCGGCGCGGACGGTACGGACACCTCCTGGCTGTGGGACGTGGACTACACCCGGCTGGCCGGTCACCCGATCTTCGTGATCGGCGACCGCAAGCTGGACCTGGCGGTCCGCCTGGAGGTCGCGGGCCTGGACTTCCGGGTGTGTGACACGGTGGACGAGGCGGTGCAGTCGGCTCCTCCGGGCCGTATCGAGGTCATCGCCAACTACACGGCCTTCCAGGACCTCCGCCGGCGCGTGGGGAACTGACGTGAACCAGCGACCTTCCCGACAAGGACGAGCGAGCATGAGTGACAACAGCCTGCGGCTGGTGTGGATCTACCCGGACCTGCTGAGCACCTACGGGGACCAGGGCAACGCCCTGGTGGTGGAGCGCCGGGCCCGCCAGCGCGGCCTGGACGTCCAGCGTCTCGACGTCCGCTCCGACCAGCAGATCCCCACCTCCGGCGACATCTACCTGATCGGCGGCGGCGAGGACCGGCCGCAGCGGCTGGCGGCCGAGCGGCTGCGCCGCGACGGCGGCCTGAACCGCGCGGTCTCCAACGGCGCGATCGTCTTCTCGGTGTGCGCCGGCTACCAGATCCTGGGCCACGAGTTCATCAACGACCTCGGGGAGCGGGAGCAGGGCCTGGGCCTGCTGGACGTGGTGAGCACCCGCGGCGAGGGCGAGCGGTGCGTCGGTGACGTGCTGGCCGACATCGACCCGCAGCTGAACCTGCCGCCGCTGACCGGTTTCGAGAACCACCAGGGCGTGACGCACCTGGGGCAGACGGCCCGCCCGTTCGCCCGGGTCCGCTTCGGCAAGGGCAACGGCGTCGGTGACGGCTACGAAGGCGCGTACAACGACACCGTCTTCGGTACGTACATGCACGGCCCCGTGATGGCGCGCAACCCGCACATCGCCGACCTCCTGATCAAGCTGGCGCTGGACGTCAACGCGCTGCCGCCGGCCGACGACCGCTGGTACGAGGCGCTGCGGCAGGAGCGCATCGCGGCGGCCACGCAGCCCGCGTAACGATTCGCCGCTCCCGTACGCCCGCGGTGTCCGCACTGCGGGCGTACGTGTGCGGCGGGGCCCCGCGCTTGTAGGGTGAGCGCCATCCAACCGGACGACGGGGTCCGGGCGTCCGGTCGAGAGTCTGCGCCCGCGCCCGCCCGGGGCCCGGCCGACAGACTCTGATGTGCAGAGGGTCTGCGAACAACATGCGTATTGGTGTGCTCACCTCCGGCGGCGACTGCCCCGGGCTGAACGCCGTCATCCGCTCCGTCGTCCACCGTGCCACCGCCGACCACGGCGACGAGGTGATCGGTTTCCGGGACGGCTGGAAGGGCCTGCTGGAGTGCGACTACCGCAAGCTGGACCTGGACGCCGTCGGCGGCATCCTGGCCCGCGGCGGCACCATCCTGGGCTCGTCCCGGGTGCAGCCCGCGCACCTGCGGGACGGCGTGGAGCGGGCCCGCGGCCACGTCGCCGACCTGGGTCTGGACGCGGTCATCCCGATCGGCGGCGAGGGGACGCTGAAGGCGGCCCGGCTGCTGTCCGACGCAGGCCTGCCGATCGTCGGTGTGCCCAAGACCATCGACAACGACATCGCCGCGACCGACGTCACCTTCGGCTTCGACACGGCGGTCGGCGTGGCCACCGACGCCCTGGACCGCCTGAAGACGACCGCCGAGTCGCACCAGCGGGTCCTGATCGTCGAGGTCATGGGGCGGCACACGGGCTGGATCGCGCTGCACTCCGGCATGGCGGCGGGCGCGCACGCCATCGTCGTACCGGAGCGCCCCTTCGACGTGGCGGAGCTGACCCGCAAGGTCGGTGAGCGTTTCGAGGCGGGCAAGAAGTTCGCGATCGTGGTGGTGGCCGAGGGCGCCAAGCCGCGCGAGGGCTCGATGGCCTTCGACGAGGGCGGAACCGACATGTACGGGCACGAGCGGTTCGCCGGTGTCGCCCGCCAGCTGTCGCTGGAGCTGGAGCGGCGGCTCGGCAAGGAGGCCCGCGCGGTGATCCTGGGCCATGTGCAGCGCGGCGGCACGCCGACCGCGTACGACCGGGTGCTGGCGACCCGCTTCGGCTGGCACGCGGTGGAGGCGGCGCACCGCGGCGCCTTCGGGATGATGACGGCGCTGCGCGGCACGGACATCACGCTGGTGCCGCTGGCCGAGGCCGTGGAGACGCTGAAGACGGTGCCCGGGGACCGGTACGCCGAGGCGGAGTGCGTCCTGTAGTCCTCGGTACTGCTCCGTACGGGCCGCCCGCGGCCGTTCGGACCGCCCCCGGCCGATGCCCCGGCCGGGGGCGGTTCTAGTCTGGTCGCGGTGTATCGGTACGAATCAGGAGCGAGCGGATGGATCACGGCGGGCACGGCATGAACATGGATCTGCCGCCGTTCACGCTGGGGCGCGGCATGGAGTTCGGCGGAGATCCGTTCTTCCTCGTCGGCTGCCTGGTGGGGCTGATTCTGTACGGCTGGGCGGTGCTGCGGCTGCGGCGGCGCGGTGATCACTGGCCGGTGGGCCGGACGGTCGCCTGGGTCGTCGGTGTGCTGACCGTGGCGCTGGTGATGTGCACCAAGCTCAACGATTACGGCATGGCCATGTTCAGTGTGCACATGGTGCAGCACATGGTGATCAGCATGCTGTCGCCGATCCTGCTGCTGCTGGGCGCGCCGGTGACGCTGACCCTGCGCGCGCTGCCGGCGGCCGGCCGGGGCCGCAAGGGGCCGCGGGAGCTGCTGGTGGCGCTGCTGCACAGCCGGTACATGCGGGTGATCACGCACGCGGCGTTCACCATCCCGATGTTCATCGCGAGCCTGTACGCGCTGTACTTCACGCCGCTGTTCGATTTCCTGATGCAGTATCGGGTCGGGCACATCGCGATGATGGTGCACTTCCTGGTGGTGGGCCTGGTCTTCTTCTGGCCGATCATGGGTGTGGACCCGGGGCCGCACCGGCCGGGCCACGTGATGCGGATGCTGGAGCTGTTCGCGGGGATGCCCTTCCACGCGTTCTTCGGCATCGCCCTGATGATGGGCACCGAGACGATGATCAAGACGTTCGAGAACCCGCCGGCCTCCCTGGGCATCGACGCGCTCGGCGACCAGAGCGCGGCGGGCGGCATCGCCTGGGCCTTCAGCGAGATCCCGTCGGTGCTGGTGCTCGTCGCCCTCCTCTACCAGTGGTACAAGTCCGAGGAGCGGCAGAACCAGCGCAAGGACCGCGCGGCGGCCCGGGACGGCGACCAGGAGCTGGCGGCGTACAACGCGTATCTGGCCTCCCTCCAGGCCCGTGGCCAGGGGGGAGGCGCCGGGTGACCGGATAGTGACCGCAGGTCACGCGCGAACGCTGGCGGTACGGGCCGCGGCCGGGGACGATGTCCTCAAAGGCCGCGGCCCGTGGCGTTGGCGGGGCCGCCGTGAGGAGGTTGCGGGGATGCCCGGATCCGCTAAGACGATGGCGGCGTGCACGGTGGTCGGGCTGGTCGTGGCGACGGCCTACACCGTGGCGCTGGGCAGCAGTGGCTGGCTCTGGTTCTCCTGGGTGGTGCTGGCCCTGGTCACGCTCGGCATCGTGACGACACGGTCGTCCTGAGGCCGGCGGACGCCGTCCCGGGACCGGGCGGACACCGGCCTGAGGCCGTCGGACACCGGCCTGAGACCGGTGGACGCCGTCCGCCCCTGCTCCCGGCCGGCGCCGCCCTCACTTCCGCAGGTCGCGGAAGAACTCCCGTACGTCCTGGACCAGCAGGTCCGGGGCCTGGAGCGAGGCGAAGTGCCCGCCCGTCGGGTACTCCGTCCACCGCGTGACGCGGTGCGACAGCTCTGCCAGGCCGCGCACGGCACGGTCGCCCAGGAAGTTGGCCACCCCGGTCGGCACCCCCGACGGCGTGGCCCGCGTCCAGCCGTCCGCGCCGCTTCCAGGTAGAGGCGGGCGGCGGAGCCCGCGGTGGCGGTGAGCCAGAGAATCGTCACATCGGTCAGTACGGCGTCCCGGCCGACCGGCGTCTGCCGGGTCCGCGTCGGGTCGTGGCCGACGAACCATTCCAGGTTCCAGGCGAGCTGCTCGGCCGGTGAGTCGTTGAGCGCGTACGCGACGGTCTGCGGGCGGGTGGCCATCTGGGCCGCGTAGCCGGAGTGCCCGTACCACCACGCCTCGTTCTCCTCGGCTTGAGCGCGCTCGGCCGGGGAGAGGTGGTCCAGTTCGCCCGGATCCATGGTGGTCGCGGCGTCGGCCGGCGCGTTGACGTGGACGCCGAGTACGCGGCCGGGGGCGACGCGGCCGAGTTCGGGCGAGACGAGGGCGCCGAAGTCGCCGCCCTGGGCGCCGTACCGGTCGTAGCCCAGGCGCCGCATCAGCTCGTCCCAGGCGCGAGCGATGCGCCGGGTCCCCCAGCCCTGCTCCCGGGTCGGCCCGGAGAAGCCGAATCCGGGCACGGAGGGTGCGACGACGTGGAAGGCGTCCGCCGGGTCGCCGCCGTGCGCGCGGGGGTCGGTGAGCGGGCCGAGGACGCCCAGGAAGTCGTTGACGGTGCTCGGCCAGCCGTGCGTGACGATCAGCGGCGTCGCGTCCGGCTCGGGCGAGCGGACGTGCAGGAAGTGCACCCGCTGCCCGTCGACGACCGTGGTGAACTGCGGCACTTCGTTGAGCGCCGCCTCGTGCGCCCGCCAGTCGTACGTACCGGCCCAGTACGCGACCAGCTCCTTGAGGTACGGCAGGGCGACGCCGTGGTCCCAGCCCACGCCGGGCAGTTCGTCGGGCCAGCGGGTCCTGAGCAGCCGGTCCCGCAGGTCGTCGAGGTCGGCCTGCGGGACGCCGATACGGAAGGGCCTGATCGCCGTGCTTGATTCCATGCCGGAACGTTAGGAAGCATCGCGGTCAGGGGGAGTCCGCAGCGGCGCTCAGCGCTTGCGGCTGTACTTCCGTACGAGCACGCCGTTGTCGAAGGTGCGGACGGAGTCCAGGGTGAAGTCCGTGGCCGCGAAGTCCGCGCCGAACATCGGCATGCCGGAGCCGTAGATCTGCGGGTAGGTCTTGATCACCAGCTCGTCGACCTCGTCCAGCAGCTCGCCCGCGAGCTGGGAGCCGCCGCAGAGCCAGATGCCCAGGCCGCCCTCCTCGGCCTTGAGGGCCCGGACGGCGCCGACCAGGTCGTCGGTGATCAGGTGCACGTTCGGGTCGGGTGACGTGCCGAGGCTGCGGGAGGCCACGTACTCGCGGAGGTGGCCGTACGGGCTGGTGACGCCGGCGTCCAGTCCGACCTGGTAGCTGCCGCGCCCCTGGATCACCGTGTCGAACTTCTGGTTTTGGACGTCGTGGAAGTTCAGGACGGCGCGGCCCTCGGCGGAGACGGTCTCCGGGTATTCGGTCTTGAGGAACTCCAGGAACTCCTCGCTGACGTACTGCATCATCGACGACGCGTCACCGTTCGGGTCGCCGATGAAGCCGTCGATCGAGCAGGCCACGAAGTAGGTGAGCTTGCGCAACAGGTCCTCTTTCCGCCGGCGATGCGGGGGCGCATCGCAGTGAAGGTCGGTGCGGCGGCGGGAAGGCATGCCCCGGCGCCGCAACCACTTCGCCTATAGTGCTTCAGGCGTAGTGGTTGCGCAAGTATGTTGTTCGCTCCGGCGCCGGCGGCCTCCGTACGGAGCGGCACCCCGTACGGAGGCGGACCCGCGCCGGCCCCGGTCAGCGGGCCGGAAGCGGATCACCGTGCGCGAGCGCGCACGGCTCCCGGCTCAGGAGTGGGCGACATCCACGATGAGCTGGTTCTTCTGCTGGGTGACACGGAACGGGAGCCGCTTGGCGACCCCCAGGCCTATCTGCGTGTCCCCCTCGAAACTGGCCGCGAACCGGGTGTCCTTGAAGGTCCGGTAGCCCTTGATGTCGACACCCGGGAGCGTCTTGCCGGCCGTGCCCGGGTACGTCGGCTTGCCGGTCGCCGGGTCGTAGCTCGGCGCCGCCACCCGGATCTCCAGGACGGCTCCGCCGCCGACCTTGATGAGGTCGCCGGAACCGTCCTGGTGCAGCTCCTTGACGTAACCGACCCGGTAGCCGACCTGCTTGCCGCCCGCGGTCGGCACCTCGAAGACCATCCGGTCGTAGCAGGCGTGCTGCCCGGTCCTGATGTTCTTCAGCGGCTTGTGGTCACGCGCGTCGGCGGACTTCAGGGCGCTCCCCCAGCCGCCGGTGTCGCACTTGGCCGGCGGCGCGGCGGCCGGTGCGGCCCCCGTCGGCGCCGCCGTCGCCGACACCGTCGTCGCCGCCACCGCCGCGCCAGCCAGCACGACCGCGGTCAGCACAGTGCCCAAACGTCGCATACAGGTCCCCGTATCTCGTTGCCCATGGCGCAACCGCCGGATTTCGGCGGCCCGTTCACCGCGCGGCCCGACCAGTCGGATCCGGCCGGTCCGTACCCGCGATCATTGCGTACGGGTCTGACAATCGGACACCGGAACGGTGATTTCCAGCCGCCCACCGGCCGTCCGCGACCGGTGCGCCCTTGGCGGCGGAAAGGCCCTGTGCGAGGCTCGCAGCCACCGCGGAGCCGGGTCCCGGCGTAGTGCCCCGCCGGCTCCGGTTCGCATGAATGCCGATACGGCCGCCTGTTACGGACAGTCCGGCGCGGCTTCCCGCCCGGCCGGCCGGCGGGGCCGGCGGGCCGGCCACGGAGCCGAGGAGAGCCACAAGATGACTACTTCTGATCATGCCGGTCGGACCTCCCGCGCCGCGCACCCCGGCGGCACCGATCACGCCGACACCGCCCACCCCGCGGGACACCCTGACCCCACCCTCTACCGCACGGCCGCCGACGCCATGGCCGCTCCCCCGGAACACCTCGCCTACCTGGCCGGGTTCGACCGCACCGCCCAGCGCCCGGACGCGCTGATCGTCGTCGACACCGATCCCGGATCGAGTTCGTACGGGCGGGTGCTGCACTTCGCCGACGTCCCCGGGCTGGGAGACGAACTCCACCACTTCGGCTGGAACGCCTGCTCCAGCGCCCTCGCCCACGAGGGGCACCACCAGCCCGAACGGCGCTACTTACTGGTCCCGGGGCTCCGCTCCTCCCGGCTGCACGTCTTCGACACCCGTCCGGACCCGGCCCGCCCCCGCCTCGTGAAGGTGATCGAGCCGGCCGAACTGGCGGACGCGGCAGGCTATTCCCGTCCGCACACCCTGCACTGCGGTCCCGGTGGCGTCCTGCTCTCCTGCCTCGGCGGCGCGCACGGCAACGACGGCCCGGGCGGTGTCGCGCTCCTCGATCACGAGACCTTCGACGTACTGCGCGCCTGGGAGACCGACCGCGGCCCGCAGCGCCTGGCCTACGACGTCTGGTGGCACCTCCAGCACGACATCGCGGTGACCAGCGAGTGGGGCACCCCGTCGATGGTCGAGAACGGCGTCGACCCGGAACTGCTGGTCGGCCGCTCCTACGGCCACGCGCTGCACTTCTGGGAGCTGGCGTCCGGCCGCCACCTGCAACGCGTCGATCTGGGCGACGAACACCAGATGGTGCTGGAACTGCGGCCGGCGCACGACCCGGCGGCGACGTGGGGCTTCGCGGGCGTCGTGGTCAGCGTGGCGGACCTGTCGGCGTCCGTGTGGCTGTGGCACCGCGAGGACGGCGGCCGGTTCACGGCACGGAAGGTCGTCACGATCCCCGCGGAGCCCGCCGAGGAGGACGAACTGCCGCCGGTCCTCAAACCGTTCGGCGCGGTGCCACCGCTGGTCACCGACATCAACCTGTCGGTGGACGACCGCTGGCTGTACGTGTCCGCCTGGGGCACCGGCGAACTGCTCCAGTACGACGTCAGCGACCCCTTCCACCCCCGCAGGACCGCGTCCGTCCGGCTCGGCGGCATCACCGCGCGGCAGCCGCACCCGGCGGCGCCCGGCCTGCCGCTGACCGGCGGCCCGCAGATGGTCGAACTGAGCCGCGACGGACGCCGGGTGTACCTGACCAACAGCCTGTACGGCGCGTGGGACGACCAGTTCCACCCCGCCGGCATCCACCCCTGGCTCGCCAAGCTCGACGCGGACCCGGAGCACGGCGGCCTGACTCCCGACCCGCGTTTCTTCCCGCACGGCGAGGACTTCCGCGGGCTGCGCGTCCACCAGACACGCCTGCAGGGCGGCGACGCGTCGTCCGACTCGTACTGCTACCGCTGACCGCGGCCGGCGGAGAGAGGAGACAGGGCATGCACGGTGAATCGGGCAGCGTGCGCAAACGTGTGGTGCACCCTTCGGTGGAAGCCGTGGTGCGCGCCTTCCTCACAAGCGCGGACCGGTTGTGTCCCGGCCTGGTCGAGGGGCTGTATCTGACGGGTTCGATCGCCCTGGGCGATTTCCGGCCGGGGCGCAGCGACATCGACTTCGTGGCCGTCACCGCTCAGCGCCTCCCGGCGTCGGACGTCGCGGCCCTGGAGCAGGCACACGCCGAGACGCGTGCACGGCACTCCCGCCCGTACTTCGACGGTGTCCACGTCACCTGGCAGGACCTCGCCGCGGGCTTCGCCGCGTGCCCCGCCGTTCCGTACACGCTGCGGGGGAGGTTCCGTACGGACGACGCCTTCGAGGTCAACCCGGTGACCTGGGCCGTCCTCGCGAAGGACGCCGTGCGGGTACGCGGTCCGGTGCCCGGCGGTTTCGAGGTCGGCGTGGACCGGGCCGCCTTGCGGGACTGGACGCTGGAGAACCTCGACGGCTACTGGCGGCGCTGGCACCTCGCGCACCGCAAGCCGCTGTCCTTGAAGGGCTTGGCCGCGCTGGGCGGTTGGGCGCCGGCCTGGGGCGTGCTCGGGGTCAGCCGCCTGCATCACACGGCCGGCACCGGGGAGATCATCTCCAAGGGGGCCGCGGGCCGCTACGCCTTGAAGACGTTCGGTCCGCAGTGGCACCCGGTGATCGAGGAGGCCCTGCGTCTCCACCGGTCCGTGTCCACGCCTGCGGCCGCACCCTCCCACCCCTTGCGCAACCCTTTCGCCCGCCGCAGAGCCGCCACGGACTTCGTCGCGATGGCCGTCGAGGACGCGACGACGGCCCGCTGAACCGACCGCGTCCGGCATGTCGAAATGCGCTGCCCGGGGCGTGCCCGGTGTCGGATCCGCGCAGGTGAAAAGCGCTGGCGCACGGATCCGTACGTCATGTTCCATGATCCTTCGAAGAGCCGTGCCCGGACGGGAGTCCGCGCCCGGTCCGGGGCCGCGCGCCTCCCGTCACGGCCGTCCTCTTCGTCCGACCTTCAGGAGCCCCCCATGCCCACCACCGCAGCCCGCCCCTCCTTCCTCCTCGTCCACGGCGCCTGGCACCGGTCCACCTGCTGGTCCGCCCTGCAGGACGCCCTCGCCGCCGACGGCTCGCGGTCCCACACCGTCGACCTGCCCAGCTCCGGCCCGCAGGGCACGCCCGCCGCCGGTGTGTACGACGACGCCGAGGCGATATCCGCGCGGCTGCGCGAGATCGAGGGCCCGGTGGTCGTCGTCGGCCACTCCTACGCCGGCATCCCCGTCACCGAGGCCGCCGTCGGCCATGCGCACGTCGCCCACCTCGTCTACCTCACGGCGTACATGCCGGCGGAGGGCGAGTCGCTGGGCAGCCTGCACGGCCGCGACGCGGCCAGGGGCGTGGACCTCGACGGCGTCCAGCCGCCCGTCTTCGAGGACCCGCGTGCGGCGCTGTACGGGGACGTGCCGGACGACGTGGCCGAGCGGGCCGTCGGCCGGCTCGTCGAGCAGAGCCGGCGCTCCTTCCAGGAGCCGGTGACCCGCGCGGCCTGGCGGACCGTGCCCGCCACCTACGTGATCTGCGAGGGCGACCAGGCGCTCCAGCCCGCGCTGCAGGCGAAGATGTCCGCGAACGCCACCCGCGTCGAACGGCTCGGCACCGGCCACTCACCGTTCCTGGCCGCACCGGCCGAACTGGCCGCCCTGCTCGGACGGATCGCCGCCGCCACCGTCACTCCCTGACCGCTGTGCACGACGGCCCGGCCGCTCCTCGGGCGAGGAGGGGCCGGGCCGTCCGGTGGCGCGCGGCGGCGCTCACTCGTGTGCTTCGGCCTCCACCGGCTTCGGGATCAGGAACGACGCCGCGAGGGCGACGGCCATGATGACGACGCCGGCGATCATTCCGGCGGTGTAGCCGGAGGCGGACGACGGGTCGTCGGCCGGTACGGCGGTCTTGACCGCGTACAGGGCCGCGAAGCTGAGGCCGGAGCCGAGGTTGAACGCTCCGGCGTTCAGGCCCGGCAGGAAGCCCGGGTTCTCCTTGGGCGACAGCACGATGCCGAGTCCGTTGAGCACGATGTTGGCCACGCCCGCGTAGGTGATGCCCACCAGGATGGAGGCGGCCAGCAGCAGTCCCCGCGAGTGGGCGGAGAGCGTGACGATCATCAGGACGACGGTCGCCGCCGCGCCGACCAGCCCCAGCCGCAGGATGCGGCCGTACCCGAACGTCGCCGCGAGCCGGCCGGCGATCGGGCCCATGGCCAGGCCCGCGATGGCGTACGGGGTGAGCGTCCACCAGGCGGACTGCTCGGCCGACATGCCGAGCCCGGCCTGCGCGTCCTGCGCGAAGGCGGGGATGAGCCCGTTCATGACGGCGAAGACGCCCGTCATCGTCAGCAGCGTGGTCAGCAGCGTCGCCCAGGTCGAGCGCTGCCGCAGGTGCCGTGTGGCGACCAGGGGGTGACCTGAGCGGTCCTCGGTGCGCCAGAACAGCCAGAACGCGGCCGCCGCCACGACCACGAGGACCGCGATGAGCGGCCAGTTCGCGGCGGCCAGCTTGCCCGCCTCGTTGAGCGCGACCAGCAGGGAGCCGACCGACACGACGAGCAGGACGACGCCCGGCCAGTCCATCCGGTGGCTGTCGGGTGCCTTCGACTCGGGAGCCATGGTCGCGACCAGGGCGGTGGCGATCGCGGCGACGACGGCCATGGCCCAGAAGACCGCGGCGAAGCCGTGCCGGTCGGCGAGGTAGCCGCCGGCCAGGGAGTCGACACCGGCGATGCCGCCGTTGACCGCGGTGATCACGCCGAGCAGTGTGCCGTACCGCTTGGGTTCGGTGACCTCGACCCGCAGCATGATCAGGCACAGCGGTACGGTCGGCCCGGACACGCCCTGGATGACGCGGCCGACGAACAGCATCGGCACGCTCTGTGCCAGCGCCGCGACGATGCAGCCGACGACCATCAGGGCCATCATCCCGGCGAGCACCCGGCGGCGGCCGATGATGTCGCCGAGCCGCGGCAGGAACAGCGAGAACAGCGCCGCCGAGGTGAAGAAGGCGGTCTGGGTGAGCCCGATCTCGGCCGAGGTGGCGTCGAGGCTGTCCTCGATGCTCTTCAGCGCGGGGCTGAGCATGCTGGCGTTGAGCTGGAAGGCGACACAGGCCGTCAGCAGCGCGGTGACCAGGACACCGACCCGTACGGAGCGCCCGGGACCCGCCGTCTCGGCGGGCCGGGCGGTGTGCGGCGCGCTCATGCCTCGACGTCGCCGATGCGCTCAAGGGCGTCCACGACGAGGTTCCAGAACCGTTCGTGGTCCAGCTTGACGGCGACCTGGGTGCGGCAGTCCTCGGGGATCGGCCAGCGGAAGTCGGTGACGGTCATGCCCATGGTCAGGCCGCCGGTCAGCTCGATGTCCACGGGGGCCTTGCGGACGGTCATCACGTCCGGGTCGATGACGTAGGCGACGGCGCAGGGGTCGTGCACCGGCGGGTACTCGAAGCCCTGGTTCTCCCGGTAGGCGTCGCGGAAGAAGTCCAGCAGTTCCAGGACGAAGGCGGCGGGCCTGGTGCCGACCTGGGCGATCTTCTTGGTGACCTCGGGGGTCGCCAGCGCCTGGTGCGTGAGGTCCAGGCCGACCATGGTGACGGGCCAGCGCTCGTTGAAGACGATGTGCGCGGCGTGCGGGTCGATGACGATGTTGAACTCGGCGACCGCGCTCCAGTTGCCCTCGTGGTAGCCGCCGCCCATCAGGACGACCTCGCGGACGCGTTCGGCGATCCGCGGCTCCTTGCGCACGGCGAGGGCGATGTTGGTCAGGCCCGCGGTGGGGACGATGGTGATTTCGCCCGGTTCGTGGGACATCACCGTGTCGATGATGAGGTCGACGGCGTGCCGGCGGTCGAGTTCGACGTTCGGCTCGGGCAGGTCCGGGCCGTCCAGTCCGGTGTCGCCGTGGATCTCGGGCGCGTTCTCGATGGTCCGCACGAGGGGCCGCGGGCAGCCGGCCGCGAAGGGCACGCCGGTGATGCCGGCGATGCGGGCCACGGACAGCGCGTTGCGGGTGACCTTCTCCAGGGTCTGGTTGCCGACCACGGTGGTGACGGCGACCAGGTCGATGTCGGGATTGCCGTACGCCAGGAGCATGGCGATCGCGTCGTCGTGCCCGGGGTCGCAGTCGAGAATGATCTTTCTGGCCAACGGAAGAGCCCCTTTGCTCAGCTGAAGGTGTTGAAGTGGATCTCTTGGTGCACAGCAGAAGGGCTGTTACCGAAAGAGCGCGGACGGACGGCGGCGCACCGGCGCGGCGGACGGGGCCGACACGGCTGGTGCTACCGGGCACCTCCCCTTCGACACGGTTCGGGTAATCGATTTCACGGCGGCGTTGCCCCCGCCCAAGGCCCTGACCAGCGGTCGAGTCCCTATCCCGTCATAGTGCCAGAGCATTCGGGCGGGGCGGGCATCCGGGGCGCCGGGCCGGTGGCACGTGCCCGACCGGCCCGGTGGTACGTGCCCCGGTCGGCCCGGCGGCACCCCTCGCACCCATGCGGCACACGCCCCGGCGCCCCCCGGTACGCGGTACGCGCCCCCGTCAGCCCGCGGCGCCCGGCTCCTTCGGAGTGTCCGGTGCCTCACCCTCCCCCGGACCGGCGGGTGCGTCCGGCCCCGGCCGGTCGTGCGCGGCGAGGACCGTCTCGATGGTGTCCGCCTCGGCGGCCGTCTTGTCTTCGCGATAGCGCAGCACCCGGGCGAAGCGCAGCGTCACGCCCGCCGGGTAGCGGGTCGAGGTCTGCAGGCCGTCGTACGCGATCTCGACGACCAGCTCGGGGCGTACGGTCACGACGTACCCGCTCTCGTCCACCGCCAGCTCGCGCAGTCGTTCCGTCTGCCAGGCCAGGGTGGCGTCGGTGAGTCCCTTGAAGGTCTTGCCGAGCATGACGAACGTGCCGTTCGGGCCGCGCGCGCCGAGGTGGAGGTTGGAGAGCTTGCCGGTGCGGCGGCCGTGCCCCCACTCGGCGGCCAGCACCACCAGGTCGAGCGTGTGCACCGGTTTCACCTTCAGCCAGGCGGCGCCGCGGCGGCCCGCGCTGTACGGCGCGTCCAGCGCCTTGACCATGACGCCTTCGTGGCCGCGGCGCAGCGTCTCGGCCCAGAAGTCCTCGGCGGCCCGGCGGGCCGCGGTGTCGGCCGGGTCGTCGACCACCGTCCGGCGTACCCGCCGCTCCCGCGGCACCAGCCGGACCAGTTCCGCGTGCCGCCGGTCGCCGGGCAGGTCCAGGAGGTCCTGTCCGTCCACGGCGAGCACGTCGAAGAAGACCGGCGACAGCGGCAGCGCGGCCCGTGCGGCGGCCACGTCCACGCGCGAGCCGAACCGGCCGGCGATCTGCTGGAACGGCAGCGGGCGCCCGTCGTCGCCGAGTGCGATCACCTCGCCGTCCAGGACGAAGCAGGGCGCTTCCAGGGCGAGCGCGGCCTCGGTGATCTCGGGCAGCCGGCCGGTGACGTCGTCGAGGGTGCGGGTGTAGATCCGTACGTCCGTGCCGTCGCGGTGGACCTGCACCCGGATGCCGTCCAGCTTCTCCTCCACGGCGCACCGCCCGGCCTTGTCGACCGCCTCGGCCAGGGATTTCGCGCCGTGCGCCAGCATCGGCCCGACGGGGCGCCCGACCGTCAGCCGGAAGGCGGCCAATGCCGGGGGCCCTTCGGCGAGCAGGCCGCGGGCCACCTCCTCCAGGGACCCGGCCAGCATCACGGCCCGCCGTACGTCCGCGACGGGCACCTCGGCCGCCGCGGCGATCGCCTCGGCGGCGATGGCGTCCAGCGCGCCCTGCCGTACCTCGCCGGTCAGCAGCCCCACGAGGAAACGTTGCTCCTCCGCGGTCGCCGCACCCAGCAGCTCCTGGACGAGACGGCGCCGCTCGGCCTGGGAGCCGGGCCCCGCGACGGCGGCCAGGGCGGTCAGGGCCGCGTCGGTGCCGAGCACGGTCAGCGTGGCCGTGTCCGCGGCCGGCACGGGATCCCGCAGGACGCTCCAGCCGACCCCGATGCGGCCCTGCGGCAGCCGCCCCGCCAGGTAGGCGATGGCCACCGGCGCGTCGTCGGGGGCGGCCTGGCGGAACAGCTCGGCCAGCAGTTTGATCTTCTGGGACCGCGCCGAGGTGGCGGCGACCTCCCCGGACACATGGGCGAGACGAGCCAGCAGCATGCAGCCATCCTGCAACGCCGACGCCGCCCCCGCACGATCACCGGCGCCGGCGGCCCGCGCCCTCTCCCCCGCTCACTTGCCGAACCCCTCGGACAGGCCGCGGACGAAGTGCCGCTGGGCGACCAGGAAGATCACGATCATCGGCAGCGCGGCGATGGTCAGGCCCGCGAAGAGCATCGGCCAGTCGGAGTTGAGACGCCCGGCCATGTCGGCGAGCCCCACGGGCAGCGTCTTGAGGTGGTCGTCGGTGATGAAGACGAGCGCGAAGGCGTATTCGTTCCAGGAGAAGAGCGCCTGGAGGAGCGCGGCCGAGACCAGGATCGGACGGGCCATCGGGACGACGACGCGCCAGAAGGTCTGCCAGCGGCTCGCCCCGTCGATCAGCGCCGCCTCCTCCACCTCCACCGGCTGGCCCAGCAGGTAGGCGCGGATCAGGAAGGTGGTGAAGGGCACCTTGAAGGCGGTGTAGAGGACGATCAGCGCCCAGTACGTGTCGTAGATGTGCAGCGCCTGGAGGAGCTGCGTCAGCGGGACCAGCGCCACGGTCGGCGAGAGCATCATGGCGCCGAGGACGAGCAGCAGCGCCGGCTGGGAGAACGCGATGGCGAGCCGGGTCAGCCCGTACGCGGCCCAGGCGCTGATCAGGACGACGGCGAGGACGCTGGCGGCGGTCACGAGCGCACTGTTGAGCAGGTAGCCCAGCACGCCCTGGTGCCACGCGTCGGCGTACGTCCCCCAGTCGGGGTGCGCGGGCAGCCCCCACGGGTCGGAGAAGATCTCCCCGTTCGTCTTGAGGCCGGACAGCGCCATCCAGCACAGCGGGTAGACGACCGCGACGGCGAGCGCGGCGAGTGCGCAGTACGTCAGGACGCGCAGGACGACCGAGCCGGAACGGGCGGGCCTGCGGCGCTCGCCGGACGCGGCCGGCGGGGCTTTCGCCGGTGCGGGCTCGTGCAGGGTCAGGGTCATGCCGCTACCGCCTTCCGGCGCGAGTGGAGGAGCTGGACGGCACCGGCCACGAAGGTGATGGCGAACATGACGGTGCCGATGGCCGCGGCGTACCCCATGTCGTCCCCGGTGAAGGCGCTGGCGTACAGCCAGGTGCCCAGCGTCTGGCTGGAGTTGGAGGGGCCGCCGCCGGTCATCACCATCACCTCGTTGAACACGAGGAAAGCGCCGGAGACGGTGAGGATGACGAGCAGCGTCGTCATCTCGCGGACCATCGGCACGGTGACGGCGAAGAAGGTGCGGAC
Organism: Streptomyces sp. NPDC030165; assembly: GCF_055573595.1. Taxonomy (NCBI): domain Bacteria; kingdom Bacillati; phylum Actinomycetota; class Actinomycetes; order Kitasatosporales; family Streptomycetaceae; genus Streptomyces; species Streptomyces sp. NPDC030165. The sequence continues at coordinate 23,118 of NZ_JBVIBD010000032.1, forward strand.
GCGGCCCGCGCCGTCCACCGTCGCCGCCTCGTACAGCTCGCGTGGGATGCGCTGGACGGCGACCGTCAGCAGCATCGTGGTGTAGCCGAAGGACTGCCACTGGCTCATGTTGACGACGCCCCAGATGGAGGTCGCCGGATCGCCCAGCCAGTCGTGCGCGAAACGGCCGAGTCCCAGGGCGTCCAGCGCGCTGTTGATCAGGCCCGCGTCGGGCTGGTAGAGGAACTGGAAGAGCAGGCCGGCGACCGTCATGGAGACGGCCGCGGGGATGAAGTAGACGGTGCGCAGCAGCCCGCGCAGCCGCCGCCCGATGACCCCTTCCAGGATCGCGGCCAGCACCAGTGCCGCCCCCACCTGGAAGACGACCGAGGTGAGCGCGTAACAGAGGTTGTTGAGCAATGCCTTCCAGAAGACGGGGTCCTGGAGGGCCTGCCGGTAGTTCTCCAGACCGACGTAGCGCATGCCGGGCTGGAAGACGCTGAACTTGAAGAGGCTCAGCCGGATGTTCTCCACGATCGGGTAGTAGACGAACAGGGTGATCAGGGCGAGGGCGGGGGCGACGTACAGGGCGTGGCGGAATCGGCGTCGCTGCATGACGGCGGCACCTCCTTCGGGACGTCGGGTCGCACGGGGCTCGGCTGTCGTACGGGACTCAGTTGCGGACGCGGAAGCGGTGGGCCTGCTCGGCGCCTTCGCGCACCTGGCGCACCGCCTGTGCCGCACCGGTGCGGCCCCCGAGGACGGCTTCGGCCGCCGACAGGTACGGGTTGACGATCTTGTCGTCGGCGCGGGTGTCGAGCCAGAGCGCCAGGTCCTGGCCGGCGAGCGTGCGCTGCGCCTCGGGCAGCCCCTTCAGGCGCGCCGCGTCCGCCGTGCCCTTGACCGCGCTGAGCCAGCCCAGGTCGCGCACCATCGTGCGGGCCTGGTCCCGGCTGGTGAGGAACTTCAGGAAGTCGACGGCGAGCGCCTTGTTCGGGGAGGAGTTGGCGACGAGCAGCCCGTCCGCTCCCCCGGCGACGGCCCGGGCGGAGCCCGCGGCACCCGGTATGGCGGGCATGGGGAAGAAGTCCCAGTTCTTCGCGAACTTCTCCGGAGCGCCGCCCTTGGCGCTCAGGTAGGAGAACTCCAGCGTCTCCAGGTACTGCATCGCGGCCTTGCCGTACAGCAGCCGGGTCTGCGCGGACTCGTGGCTCATGCTCGTACCGGACGGCCCCATGCAGCGCTTCCTGAGCTGCGCGAGGTCGTCGAAGGCCCGCTCGTAGCCGGGGTGGCCGAAGGCCCCCGTACCCCCCTCCCCGTCGTAGTCCCTGGCCAGGACGGCGGCCGGGACCTCCATGGCGTTGAACTGGGTGAGCAGGTGCCCGGCGGGCCAGCCGTACTGGTTGCCGAAGGCGAGCGGGGTGTAGCCCGCCTCGGAGATGCGGTCACAGGCCGTCAGCAGTTCGGGGAAGGTACGCGGCTCCCGCGCGAGCCCGGCCTTCGCGAAGATCTCCTTGTTGTACGCGAAGACCTTGGCGTCCCGGTTCAGCGGCACCCCGTACCGGCGCCCGCCGAAGGTGAACGCGTCCAGCGCCTCCGCCTCGAACGAGCGGCCCCACGCGGTGTCGCGCAGCGGTTCCGACAGATCGGCGGCGAGCCTGCCGTCGGCGAACTTGCGCGCGTACCGGCCGGGCCAGGCGAAGTAGATGTCGGGCATCTCCCTGGACGCGGCCAGCACCGCGATCCGGTCCTTGTACGGCTGGTCGCCCACGGCCTGGAGGTCGATGGTCACACCCGGGTTGCGGCGCTCGTACGCGCGGACCGCGCCGCGGAAGTACGGGGCGTACTCCGGATCGGCCCACTTCTCCAGGACGGTGAGGTGCCCGCGCGGGGGCCCGTCGAGGGTGAAGTCGTCCGGGGTGACGCGGACGGGGGCCTGTCCGCACCCGCTGACCAGCAGGGTCAGCAGGGTGACGAGCAGACAGCCGGCGACGGCGGCGGGAGTGCGGCGCATCGGCTCTCCTGGCGGGGATCGGCTCTCCTGGCAGGGGGGAGCGGGGTCAGGGACATCGGGAGGGGTCGCGGGGGCGTGTGCCGTCGAGGGCGAGCGGCCGTCCGAAGGCGCCGGGCAGTGTGCACACGGCCGCGGCGTACGTGGCGGCGTACCCGGCCGCGTCGGCGAGCGGCCGGCCCCGGTGGAGGGCGAGGTGCAGGGCGGCGATGAAGGAGTCGCCGGCGCCGAGGGTGTCGGTGGCGCGGACGGGCACGACCGGCTGGTGGTGCGTGGTGCCCTCGTACGACAGGTAGGCGCCCCGGGCGCCCCGCGTCACCACGGCCAGCTTCGCGCCGAGGCGGTGCGCGCGGGCCAGCAGCCCGACGGCCTCGTCGTCGTCCGCGTCGGGCCGGGAGAGGACGGCGCTGCGCACGAAGGGGAGCAGCGGCTCGGCGTAACTCCACGGCCGGTCGGAGAAGTCGAAGCTCACCGGGCAGGCGGCGGCCAGCCGCGGCAGCTGCTCCTCCATGCCGCTGCAGTCGCCGGTGTGCACCAGGTCGAAGCCGCACAGCCAGCGCAGGTCGGCGTCGTCCGGGGTGAACAGGGAGATCGTCTCGTCGCAGTCGCCGAAGGTCCGGTTGCCGTCGCCGTCGAGGTGCACGGTGGCGTACGCGTTGGGCCCGTCGCCGATACGGGACCGTTCCGTCGATACGCCCTCGGCCGCCAGCGCCGCCCGTACGTGCCGGCCGGCCGCGTCGCTGCCGGTGACACCGAGGTACGCGGCCTCGGCACCGCAACGGGCCGCGTGCACGGCCACATTGAGGGCGTTGCCGCCCGGGTACATCAGCCCGCGCCGGGGGTAGCGATCGACGACGTTGTCGCCGAGTCCGCAGATGCGCATACCGCTCTTTCCTCCAGTTGGCTCCGGTGGGGGCCGGCCCGGCACGCCGACGCGCGCCGGGCCGGGCGAACGCGGCGGAGCGGACTCAGTACTCGACCTGGAACATGTAGCGGCGCTTGTCGAGGTCGTGGCCGCGTACGGACTCGTAGTGGCGGGCCAGCCGGGTGCCGAAGACGTCCAGCGCGATGGGTGTGATGTCGCCGCGCACCTCCTCCGGCACACCGGGCAGCGAGAAGATCCTGGAGTCGACGTGGTGCGCCTTGCGGGTGTACTTGTCGAGGAACGCCTTGGTGCGTTCGGCCATCGGGCGGGTGGCGTCCTCGCCGAGGAAGAGGATCACCGGCTGGTCCTCGGTGACGACCTCGAAGGCGCCGTGGAAGAACTCACCGGCGTGGTAGCTGCCGCCGTGCTTCCACTGCATCTCCATCAGGTAGCACATGGTGAAGCCGTAGCCCGCGCCGTAGTTGGGGCCGGCCGAGAGCACGTACGTCACGGGTTCGTCGGCCAGCGCGGTGGCGATGGAGTGCGCGAGCTCCTCCCCCTCCTCCTGCGCCGTGTACAGGGCATCGGGCAGCGCCTCGTAAGCCTTGCGGACCGCCGCGTAGTCGCCCGCCACCCCGGTCTTCTCCAGCAGCGCGTACGCGAGCTGGCCGAAGAGCACGCCCTTGGGGGCGACGACGGTGTCCTCGCTGCGGTACGTGAAGGCGATGTCGGCGGCCTGCGCCAGGGGGCTGTCGGCGTCGCGGGTCAGCGCGGCGACCTCGGCGCCGGCGGAACGGGCGTAGCGGGCGGCGGCGACGGTCTCCTTGGTGGTGCCGGTGTGCGAGGAGACGAGGACGAGGGAGCCCTCGCCGAGCAGCGCGGGCCTGCGCAGGTTGAACTCGTCGCTGTTCATCTGGAAGACCGGGAACCCGGCGCGGGTCTCCAGGAGGAAGTGCGCCGGGTAGGAGGCGGTGAGCGAGCCTCCGCAGCCGACCAGGAAGACGTTGCGCAGGCCGCCGTCGACGGCCTCGGCCACGAAGTCGCGGGCCGTCTCGTACTGGCTCAGGGCGAAGGCCACGGCCTCCTTGAAGTCCTCGGTGATGGGCTTGAGGGGCAGGGTTGCGGTGGTCACGCGGATCCTCTCCGAGCGGTATGGGAACGTTCCCAATCCAAACCGGGAACGCCCCTCGCAAAAATTTGGGAACGTTCCCACCGGGAATGCTGGGAACCTTCCCACCGCCCTCGGCAAGGCGTCAATACCCGTGCACAGCCGCTAGCCTGGCGAGGCCATGACGACGAACCGACGCAGCGGCCCGCACCGGCCCGCCACGATCCCCGACGTCGCCCGCGAGGCGGGCGTCTCCCGGTCCACCGCCTCCCGGGCCCTCGCCGAATACGGCTCCGTCAGCCCCGAGGCCCGCGAACGCGTACGCGCCGCGGCGCAGAAGCTGGGATACCGCCCCAACCAGCTCGCCCGGTCCATGATCACTGGCCGTACGCACACACTGGGCGCGGTCATCGCCGACATCCAGAACCCGTTCTTCGCGGGCGTCACCCGCGGCATCACCGACGCCGCCCGCGCCGCCGGCTACCAGATCCTGCTGGCCAACACCGACGAGGACCCGGCAGCCGAACGGGCCGCCGTGAAGACCCTGCGCGACCAGCACGTCGACGGCCTGATCGTCTCCCCCGCCTCCACCACGGACACCGCCCACCTCACCGCCGCGCACACCGGCGGCTGCCCGGTCGTCCTCCTCGACCGGCGCGTGCCCCGCCTCGGCCTGGACTCCGTCACCGTCGACAACCACGGCGCCGCCCAGGACGCCGTACGCCGCCTGCTCACCATGGGACACCGCCGCATCGCCCTGGTCAGCCTGGTCGGCAACGACGCCACCGACGACCCGGTGGACCCCGGCTCCACCGGCCTCGCGCGCATGGCGGGCTACCGCGCCGCGCTCCGCGAAGCAGGCATCGAGGACACCGACACGTACCTGCGCACCGGCGCCTTCCACGGCCAGGATCCGGCCCTCCTCACCCGCGACCTGCTCGACTCCCCCGAACCGCCCACCGCCGTCTTCGCGACCGACAGCCTGATCGCCCTGGGCGTCCTGTCCGCCGCACGCGAACTGAGCCTGCGCATACCGGAAGACCTGTCCGTGATCACCTTCGACGACACCGACTGGGCCCGCGCCGTACGCCCCCGCGTCAGCGTCGTCGCCCAGCCCGTCCAGGAACTCGGCGCCCAGGCCGTCCACGCCCTCGTCAACCGCATCCAGGGCAGCACCCGTCCCCCCGAACACATCACGCTCCCCACGGAGTTCGTGGAGCGGGAGTCGGTCGCCCGGGCGCGGGAGGGGCGGTGAGGGGCGGCGCGAGGCCACGGAGATCCATCAGAACGCTCTAAGCGTGGCCGCGGGTCTCGGTCCGGTGGTGGGTGGCGTGGAGGGTGCCGAGGAGGTCGAGGGACTGGGCGCTGGGGGTGGCCGGTTCGGCGTGGTAGATGACGAGTTGCTGGCCGGGGGCGTCGCGGACGTCGAAGGCCTGGTACGTGAGGGTGAGGGGGCCGACGTCCGGGTGGCGGAGGTGCTTGGCGTCCCGGGTCTTGCCGCGTACGGCGTGGGCGTTCCAGAGGCGGGCGAAGTCCGTGCTGTGCTCGGTGAGGGTACGGACGAGTTCGCGCAGCCGTGGATGGTCCGGGTCGCGGCCGGCGGACTGGCGCAGGTTGGCGACGGTGGCTTCGGCCGCCCGGTGCCAGTCCGCGTAGAAGCTCCGGCCGGCGGGGTCGGCGAAGACCATGCGGGCCAGGTTGTCCGCCGGCCGGAACGGGGCGAAAAGGGCCTCGGCCAGGGCGTTGGCGGCGAGGAGGTCCAGGGCCGGGCCGAGGACGAAGGCCGGGGTGTTCGGGTATCCGTCCATCAACTGGCGCAGTGCGGGGCTGACCTGCGCGGCAGAGCGGTCGGGAGGTTCGTCGCCCGGTGCGGCACCGGCCAGTCGGTACAGGTGCGTGCGGGCGTCCGCATCGAGGCGTAGCGCGTGGCTGAGGGCGTCGAGGACCTGCGGCGACGGGTTGCGCTCGCGCCCTTGTTCCAGGCGGGTGTAGTAATCGGCGTTCATCCCGGCCAGGACGGCGACTTCTTCGCGGCGCAGTCCGGCGACTCGGCGGGTCCCGTAGCTCGCCATGCCGACGTCCTCCGGCCGCAGGCCGGCGCGGCGTGCGCGCAGGAAGTCTCCCAGGTGGTTGTCGTCCATGGGGTCAGGCTATGCGGCGGCTCGGTGGGCTCCCCGGGTGTGGTGCACCCAGGCAGGAGACGTCCTGGTCCGCCGCCGCTGACCTGCCCAGACTCGGTGGAGCAGGAACAGGAACAGGGCGGCGAGGGGCACGGAGGCTCGGGGACCGGGCTGTCCCGTGCCCCGGAACGGCCATCAGTGACAGCGAGGATCGAGGTTCATTTCCATGGCAGGACGGCTTGACGGCAAAGTCGCGCTGATCACCGGTGCGACCGGCGGCATCGGTACGGCGACCGCCGGGCTCTTCGCCCGTGAGGGCGCCCGGCTGGTGGTCACCGATGTCGCCGAGGGGCCCTTGCGGGACCTGGCCCACCGGATCGGGGCAGGCGGCGCCGAGGCCGTCGCCGCTCGGCTCGACGTCTCCTCGGCGCGGGAGTGGGACGAGGTGGTCGGCGTCGTACGCGACCGGTTCGGGGCCCTGGACGTGCTCGTGAACCTCGCCGGCATCGTGGACTGGCCGGGTGTCGAGGACACGCGGGAGGAGGCGTGGGACCGCGTCATCGATGTGAACCAGAAGGGCACCTGGCTGGGAATGAAGGCGGCGATGCCGCTGCTGCGCGCGAGCGGGAACGCGTCGGTGATCAATACGTCGTCGGTGCTCGGACTCGTGGGGAGCGGCGCGGCGGCGGCCTACCAGGCGTCCAAGGGCGCGGTGCGGCTGTTGAGCAAGACCGCCGCGGTCGAGTACGCGCGGCAGGGGGTACGGATCAACTCGGTACACCCCGGGGTGATCGCCACGCCGATGATCCAGGAGCTGCTGGACGAACAGGGCGATCAGCAGCCGGACATCCTGCGCACCCCGATGCGCCGGGCCGGTCACGCCGACGAGGTCGCGCCCGCAATCCTCTTTCTCGCCTGCGACGACTCCTCGTTCGTCACCGGCTCGGAACTCGTGGTCGACGGCGGGCTCACCGCGCACTGAGAACGTCCGTACCGGCGCGGGTCCGCGCGGCGCGAACCCGCGGCGGCGTGAGCCCCTGCGATCGCCCGCGCGGCCTCCGGCGTCCGTACGCCGTCACGCCTCCGCCTCGACCTCCGGCGGCGCCGCGGACCGCTTCCCCTTGCCGCCCTTGCGTACGCCCGAGGCGTCGGCCGCCGCCTGCAGTGAGCGCAGGGCCAGCACGAGCACGCCGATGTCGTCGAGCAGGACCGGGTCCGGCAGCAGGTCGACCGGGGAGATCACGTACAGCAGCGCGCCCCAGTACGCGAGCTTGTTCTCCAGCGGTACGCCCGCGTCGCGCAGGGCGCTGCGCGCGCGGACCACCTTGACCAGGAGCACGATCGCCGCGCCGGCCATCGCCGCGAGCAGAACCGCCACGATCACCACGATCGCCCACATCTCACCGCTCATCCCTGACGTCTTCCCTTCGTCGCGTGGGGAATGCCGGTCGGCACCGGCATTCTTCGTCCGGTACGGCCGGCACCCACTTCAACGAGCGGCCGGAGAAAGCGAAACGGTGCGGGAGAAAGGGGCAGGGGAGGCGGCGCGGGAGGGAGTGTGGAAGGGCGCACGGGGCGGATGGGGCGGGAGTTTTCCGCGGGTCGCGCCGGACGCCCCGATCGTCAGTGCAGCAATTCCGGGTCCGGTTTTCGTTCTTCTCGCACAATTTCCCTGCGTTTCCCCACCGGTACGTCGGAGGAACCGGCCACTTTCCCCCGCGAGTGGAATCGCATTTCCTCCACGCTTTTCTGCATGGACACCCGGAGTTTCCTGCCCAGCGGCCGTTCCACATAGCGGTGCACCAGCCAGGAAAGGGCCAGCATGAGAATGACGATCCCCGGCAGCAGGAGAAGAGCGGGCACACGGTCACGCAGCAGGTCGATCAGGGTGAAACCGACGTACATGTGGAGCAGGTAGAGCGGATAGGTGAGCGATCCGGCCGTGGACAGCCAGCGCCACTGGAGTCTGTCGAACCAGCCGAGCGCGATGGCGGCCATCAGCGCGAAAGCCGCCAGGACGGCCAGTCGTACCGGCCACCCCTGCGCCATGTCCGCCTTCGCGCCGAGATTCATCACCAGCCGGCCGCGCAGATAGTGCTGGGCCAGCAGGAAGGAGACCGCCACGATCGCCCACAGCAGGACGGTGGGCCGGAACCGGTGCATGAGGTAGAAGGCGATGCCCGCGATGAAGTACGGCGAGTACGGCGCGATCGCCCACACCGAGAGCAGGTCGCTGTTGGACTTCAGTGCCACCACCCCGGCCACGGTCCACAGGCCGCAGAAGAGCACACACCGGCGGTACGTGACCCCGCGGAAGACCACGACCGCGAACAGCAGGTAGAACTTCAGCTCGATGAACAGCGTCCAGTAGGCGTCGTCCACGTCGGGCACGCCGAGCCCCTGCTGGAGCATGGTGAGGTTGGTCAGCACCGTTTCCCAGTTGTCCGCGCTGCGGACGTTGGGCCACACCGTCAGGACCGCCGCCGTCAGCAGCACGGCGACCCAGTAGGCCGGATAGAGGCGGGAGACGCGGGATGTCACGAAATCACCGAGGGAACGGCCCCACGCGCTCATGCAGATGACGAACCCGCTGATCAGAAAGAAGACCTCGACGCCCAGCCAGCCGTACTCCGACAGGTGGTAGACGACCGGGGAGAAAGCCTGCGGATCGTCGCCCCAGCCGTCGCGCAGGGTGATGTAGTGATACGCCAGGACCATCAGGGCGGCCAGCAGCCGCAGCCCGTCGAGGACACGCAGTCTGGGCCTCCGCACCTCTCCCTGCGGGCCGGGAGGGTGTTGGGGCGCGGCGTAAAGCATCCGGGTCCTTAACGACGGTGCGGCGGCAATCTGTCCGAGTTTTACGGTAAACAGCGGAAAATGCGCGAACGGATCGCGGAGTTTAGCGTACGACACCTCACCTGCCCCATGTCCACAACGCCCGCGAACTTCTCGAAGTTGACTGCGGTGCAGGTCAACGCGGTATGGCCGGACGGCACGGTGCGCATTTGTGAGAAACACATGAGAAATCGGGACGGCAGCCAACCGGACGGACACGAAAGGTGTCGCGCCCGGGCAGCGGGCGGGGAGGAACGGCAGCACCCCGGCAGCGCGCACCCCGGCGCACAGCCGCCCACTCCCGCGAGCGCGCCCCCGCGAGCGCGCCCTTGTACCCGGCAGCCCCGCACCTCCCCACTGGACCCGAACAACTTTCCGCCGGTTACGGCGAAGTTGTTGCCACCAGCCCCGGTTGCCCCAACAATGCGCACGTCAAAGCCGAAGGAACTTCGGCCACAGCTTCTGAGAGGACCCCCACATGAAAAGCCCTCTCGTCGGTGCCCTGGCCACGGCCGTCCTGGGTACCGCGGCCCTCGTGGGCAGCGCCGGAACCGCCGGTGCCGCCACACCCTCGGACGCCGCCGGGCACACGGCGACGCCCTCGCTCCAGCGCACGACGGACACCACGCTCACCGGAGCCGATGCGGCGGCTCCCCAGACTCTCCAGGCTCCCCGGACACCCCGGGCGGTGTCCTTCGCCGGCACGGTGGCGCTCAGCAACTGCTCCGGATCGATCGTGCGGATGCCCACCTCGACCGACAACGATCCCGCTCTGGTCATGTCCAACGGGCACTGCCTGGAAGGCGGGATGCCCGGTGCGGGCGAGGTCGTCGTCGACCGGCCCTCCAGCCGCAGTTTCACGGTGCTCAGCGCCTCGGCCGGCAACCTCGGCACCGTACGCGCCACCAAGGTCGTCTACGGCACGATGACCGACACCGATGTCTCGCTCTACGAACTCTCCTCCACCTATGCCCAGATCAAGCAGCGCTACGGCATCAAGGCGCTGGACATGGCCACCACGCACCCCGTCAAGGGTGCCGCGATCAGCGTGGTCTCCGGATACTGGAAGAAGACCTACAACTGCAACGTGGACGGTTTCGCCTACCGGCTGAAGGAGGGCGACTGGACCTGGAAGGACTCGGTCCGCTACACCGCCCCGTGCAAGGTCATCGGCGGCACCTCCGGGTCACCGGTGATCGACGTGGCCTCCGGCAAGGTGGCGGCCGTCAACAACACGATCAATGAGAGCGGCCAGCGCTGCACGATGAACAACCCGTGCGAGGTGGACGCCAACGGCCAGGTGAGCGTACGCCGGGGCATCGGCTACGCGCAGGAGACGTACGAGATACCCAAGTGCTTCGGCACCGGCAACAAGCTCGACCTGGGGCGCCCGGGCTGCGTCCTGCCCAAGCCGTAACCCTTGGCCTTCCCGCCGGCGGGCACCGCGCGTGCCCGCCGGTGCGGTCACCCTCCGGGCGGCCTGATCGCGGAACGCAGCCACACCTCGCAGGCCAGGGTGGTGTCGAGGGCGCGTATCACGTCCGGCGGCAGGTGCGGCCGGGCCAGGTTGGCCGCGAGGGCCGCGGTGTCCAGGAGCCCGGCGCGGGCCAGGCGCGACTCGTTGAACAGCTCCGCGAGGGCGGCCCGGTTGCGGCGCAGGGCGAAGTAGAAGTCGGCGGTGTACTCGCCTTTGGTGGACCGCGCCGGCAGGTCGTCGGGGACGACGCCCCGCATGGCGGTGGCGAGCACCGGCTTGCAGCGGTCGGAGGTGCCGCGGTCGGCGACCCGTACGGACAGCGCGGCCTCGATCACGCTGTCGTCCAGGAAGGGCGCGGCGTACGGCAGTCCCAGCCCGGACGCGGCCTGGTCGACCTGCCGGAACGCGCGGCCGCACCTGCGCACACCGGTCAGCGCGGCATGCTGGCCCCGCTGCGCCGCGAGCGCCTCGGGGGCTTCGGCGGCCGCTTCGCGCAGGACGGAACGGGCCGCGCGGGCCGCTGCCGGCGTGGCCCACGGCGGCATGGGGCTGAACGTCCCCCAGGCCGTGCCGGACGTGAGGTGCGCGGGGGGAGGGTTCGCCGGGTCCGGGGTGAGGTGGTCGGCCCACGCGGCAAGCCACCGGCTGAAGGTGCCGCGGTCCGCCGGCCCGCGCAGCAGTGGCCACAGCGGCCGGGGCCAGACCGCGCACTGCCTGTGTACGCGGCCGGGTACGGCCCTCGGGTGGCTGCGCAGGACGCCGTGGCGGTACGGAGGGGGCGCGGCGAACAGCTCGTCCCCGCCGCCGCCTGACAGGTGCAGCGCCGACCCGCGTGCGGTCATCAGCCCGGCGAGCGTGGCGAGTTTGGCGCTGTCCCGTACCCAGACGCCCGGCTCGTCCCCGGCCGGGCCCAGGCTGGTCATGCCGCTGAACCACAGGGGTGCGCCGGCGAGGTCGGGCAGGACGTGCTCGGCGCCGGGGAGCCGGGCGGCCGCCCGTGCGGCCCAGGCGGAGTCGTCGTTCGCCGGGTCCGCGCTCTCCCAGCGGAAGGTGACGAGGCGGGCCGGGCCGCGGGCGGCGAGGAAGCACAGGCTCGTGGAGTCCATCCCGCCGGAGAGGTCCGAGCTGACGGTCTCGCGGCCGGCGGTGCAGGAGCCGACCGCGGCGGTCAGCGCCTGCCGTACCGCGTCCGCGCCCTCTGGCAGCGGGAGTTCGGGGCTCGGCGGGGTCCACCACCGCCGGGCGGTGGCTCGGCCGTCCGCCTCCAGGAGCAGACCGTGTCCGTCGGGTACGGCGTGGACGCCACGCCACAGGCAGTCGCGGTCGGCGAGCGGATACGGAGGGGGTGTCGCCAGCAGGCGGAGCGCCAACTGCCGTGCGTCGACGGGGACGCCGAGCGCCGACGCCAGGATGTCGGCGCGGCTCGCCGCCACCGTCACACCAGCGATCCGGGCGTGGAAGACCCGGCGTACGGCCGAGGCGCTGCCGCGTACCCGGACCCGGCCGCCCGCGGAGACCGCCGCGTGGAAGCTGCCCACCAGCCCGGCGAGCGCGTTCTCGGCGCCGGTGACGTCCCGGGCCCGGCGCAGCCGGTCCGTGAGCGCGCCGGCGGTGACCGGGCACCGCCCGATCACCGCCATCCGCGCTCCCCCCACCGTGGCGGTCACCACCTGACCGGCGGGCCAGCTGCCCACCAGCCACGGGCGGCCGGAGTGGTGGGATACCACCTCGGTCGCGCCGGACCGCAGCGCGCCCGCCGCGGCCGGTCCGCCCTCGCCGTCGGGCAGGACCGCGAACCACACGTCGTCCCTCAAGTCCGGTCGGCCGCCGACGGGAGCTGCGCGTACCAGGGGCCACAGCCGCCCTCGGAGAACGAGCCGGTGTGCGAGCCCGGCGTCGGTTCCGCGAAGCCGCCGATCTCCTCCGCCACGGGTGGCTCGTAGACGGTGTCCGCTTCCACGGCGATCCCCTCTCCGCGCGGCGCCGCGGCTCCCCGACCGCTTCGGTACCGCCGGGCCCCGCGCGCCCAAGGACTGCCCACCCCGGTACCGCCGTACGCCGGACGGCCGCCGCCTTCACCTGGCGGAGTGATGCGGCCGTGAGCCCGTGCGAAGCACCGCGGCCGGGCCTACGGGCGAGGCGGTCGGCGGTGTGGCACCGTCGGACCATGAACGCGGCATCCGACATCCGGTCCCAGGCCACCACCCTCGCCCGCGACCTCGGCGGGCCGTGGCAGCCGGACGACGCCGACCGCAATCTGGCCCTGGCCCTGGTCCTCGCACGGGACGACAACGACGGCCGGCTCACAGCTCCCGTCATCACCCACATCCTGCTGAGCGCCTCCTGGGGCCTGAAGCCCATCGGCGCCATGTACCAGCTGATGGCCTGTACCGCCGACGTCCTCGACGACCCCGGTCAGCGGGACTCCGACACCGGCCGGGAGGCCCTGAGCGAGGTCAACCGCCTTCTCGACACGGTGGCCGCCCTGCCTCCGGACGGCGTCTGACCGAGGCGCCCGGCTCATTGCGCGCCGGGCTCGACGACCTCGACGGCGGCGCCGGTGGCGCGCAGGGCCGTGAGTTCCGCGGCGGGGGTGGCGGTGTCGGTGACGACGGTCCCGTAGAGCGCGGCGGTGCCGTACCGGTACGTGGCCCGCTTGCCGAACTTGGAGTGGTCCACGGCCAGTACGGCCTCGTCGGCGGCGGCCAGCATGGCCTCCTTGACCTCGGCGTACTCCCGCAGCGGGTGGTACAGCCGCCCGTCGAGGACGGCGGTGGCGGACATCAGCGCCAGGTCGGCGTGGAGCCGGGACAGGCCACGGGTGACCTCCGGGCCGGTGCAGGAGTTGAACTCGCTCCGGTAACGGCCGCCGAGCAGGGTGACGTCCACGCCGGGCGCGGCGCCCAGGCGCTGCGCCAGGCCGACGGAGTTGGTGACCACGGTGAGCCGCGCGGCCCTGTCCTGCCGGGCCAGCATCCCGGCCAGCGGGTAGAGGGTGGTGGAGTCGTCCATCAGCAGGGTGCTGCCCGGTGCGATCCGGGCGGCCACCGCGGCGCACAGCGCCGTCTTGGCCGCCAGCCCGGCGCTCTCCCGGAAGCGGGTGGCGGTCTCCATGGTCAGCGCGGGGAAGGCGACGGCCCGCCCCCGCTCCTTGCGGAGCAGGTGGCGGCCGGCGAGGTCGTCGAGGTCGCGGTGCATCGTCATCAGGCTGACGCCGAAGCGGTCGGCGAGCGCGTCGATGCGCAGGGCGCCGTGGTCGGCGACGTACCGCAGGACGGCCTGCCGCCGCTGTTCGACGGCGGCCTGCGAGAGCCGTGCCTTGGCGGGCATCCGGCGTTCCTTCCCTCGGCGTCCGCGGCGGTCAGCTGGGCAGCGGACGGACCACGGGCTTGATCGTCGTACGGTCACGGGCGGCCGCGGTGAGCGCCTGCTCCGCCTCCGCCAGGCCGTACCGGTGGGTGACCAGCCGGTCGAGCCGTACGTCGCCCGAGGCGGCCAGGGCGATGGCGGCGGGCCAGGTGTTGGCGTACCGGAAGGTGCCGGTGACCTCGATCTCGAAGTTTTGCACATGGGCCAGCGGCAGCGGCACGGTGTCTCCGCCCATTCCCACCAGCACCGCCCGGCCGGCGCGCCCGACGGCCCGGATCCCCTCGTCGGCGACGGCCGGGACGCCGGAGCACTCCAGGAGCACGTCGGGGACGTACCCGGTGTCACCGAGGCGGGCGGTACGGACGTCGATGCTGCCTGTTGCGCCCAACTCCCTTGCCAGTGCGAGGCGTTCGGGTGCGATGTCGGTGACGACGACCTCGGTGGCACCGAAGGCGCGGGCCGTCTGGACGGCGATCAGCCCGATCGGCCCGGCGCCGGTGACCAGCACCCGCGAGCCGGTGCCGATCCGCCCCTTGCGCGCCGCCCACACACCGACGGACAGCGGTTCCAGCAGGGCCGCGGTCTCGGCGTTCAGCGGGTCCGGGACGGGGTGGGCGAAGTGCTCGTCGATGGCGACGTACTCGCACAGGGCGCCGTCGACCGGCGGGGTCGCGTAGAAGGACACCTCGGGGCAGAGGTTGTAGCGGCCGTGGCGGCACTGCGTACAGGTGCCGCACGGGACGCCGGGCTCGAGGGAGACCAATTGCCCCGGCCGGTGGCGGGTGACGCCGGGGCCGAGGGCGACGACCGTACCGCCGGGCTCGTGGCCGAGCACCATCGGGGCGCGGACGACGAAGCCGCCGATCCGTCCGTGCTCGTAGTAGTGCACGTCGGAGCCGCAGATGCCGACGGCTTCGACGCGGACCAGCACCTGTCCTGGCCCGGGGACCGGGACGGGCCGCTCCTCGATCCGCAGGTCCTTCGGCGCGTGCAGGACGGCGGCGCGCATGGTCGCGGGCACGTGGGCGGGCAACGGAGCGGGCATGGGCGGGCGTCCCTCGGGAGTAGGCGGGCGCCATCGCGGGGATGACGGTGAACGGCTTTTTTAGCAGAAGACCTCAGCATTTTTAACACATATTGCGTGAAGTCGCTGGAGGCGGTGGCGCGGGTCGGGCATCGGCACACGGACTTCGCCCGCTTTCCGGCCTCCGGATGCCGCGCCCCGGTTACCCCCTGCCACACCCCGGCGGACCGGGCGATATCGATCAGTGGCCGCTCTTCTTCGTACGCTCGGGGGCAGCGCGACAAAGCCATTGGACATTTCCGGCCACTTCTCACGGTGATCGAGCGGGCACTGTTAGATATCAGCCGTCATGAGGCAGGCTCCCCCGACCGGTCGCGTGCGTGCACGCCATCCGTGCGCCGTCCGGAGAACCATGGGGCGGGCACAGGTGCCTTCGAAGAAGCGACGAGGTGCCATGGTCCGGTGCGACAGCGGCGTTGCCGGTTCCCGGCCGGAGGAGGACGGCCCCTGCGGGGGGCCGGGCCGTCGCCTGGGACCGCGATGAGTGCCGCGCGCGTCGAGGAACTGCTCGTCAAGCATCTCGGGTGCGACGAGGCACAGGCCCGCGCCTGTGCGAACAGGCTGCTGAGGGCTCCCGGAGCGGGCGCCGGAGAGCCGGTCCGCAGGGCGGACCGCGGCGGAGCCGTAAGCACCCAGGCCGTCGCCGAAGCCGGCCTTCCCGGAGCGGGGGCCCCGGCAGCGGCCGTCCCCGGCCCGTCGGCCCCCGCGCCGGGGAGCGCCGGTGCCTCCGGGAACGGCTCGGCGGCCTCCGCCCCGACCGTGTACGGCACCGGCAGCCTGACCGGCGACGGGAAGTACGCCGTACGGGCCCCCGGGACCGACGACCCTGCCGTAACGGTCCGGCACAGCCCCGGGCCGGCCGACGGCACCGTGGAACTGACCACCGCCCGCAGCCCGGTGGAGCTGGCGCAACGACTCTACGAACGGGCCGAACCCTCGGGCGCCACCGCGGTGCTGCTGGCCGTCCTCGACATGGAAGGCGTGCTCCGCATGAGCGGAGTCGCCGGTCCGGCAGCCCAGACGGTCAGCGACTGGTCGCAGGTGCCCCTGCAATGCATCCTCCCGCTGGCCCGCATGGCCGGGAAGGACCAGCAGCTGTGGCTCGACGACGAGGCCGGTGACCGGGTACTGACCTGGGTCTCGGCCAGGAGCGACGCACCGGGCGCACCCCGCCCGGCCGGGGGCGGGAAGCCCGGCACCGGCAGCGCCGTGGTCTGCGTGGTCAGCGTCATCTGGTCGGGGCCTCCGCCGCGTACCGCCGCGGCCCGGGACCGGCTGGAGGTGCTGACCCACTGCGCCGGGCAGCGGCTGCGCGGTCTGGCCGCCCTGGGGCTGCCGGAAGACGACGTACGGGCGGCCTGGCTGGGCGCGGTGCTGGACGCCATTCCCGTACCGGCGGCGCTGCTCTTCCCGGTACGCGGTGCGTTCGGCCGGGTGGTCGAGTTCACCATCGACCGCTGCAACGCGCACGCCACCGGCCTCCTGGGCCGTACCCCCGAGCAGATCACCGGCAGCCGGCTGCTCGACGCCTTCCCCGGCATGATCCTCGCGGGCCTCTTCGAGGCGTACGTGAAGGTCCTGGAGACCGGAGTCCCGCTGGACCGGGGCCCGTTCTCGTACGAGGAGCCGCTCCGGGGCGTCCTGCACCCGGCCGTGCTGAGCGTGCGTGCCCAGCGCGTGGGCGGCGGGCTGCTGGTGAGCTGGCAGTTCCACGACGAGCAGGCGCGGATGTCGGCCCGCATCGACGACGCCGAGCGCCTGGCCGACCTCGGCTGGGCGGAGTGGAATCTGGCCACCGGCGAGGCCACGTGGTCGCGGCGGATGTACGACATCTTCGGACTCGCCCCGGACAGCGGGCCGGTGTCGCTGAGCGCGCTGTCCGAGTACGTCGTCGAGGAGGACCTGCCCGCCGTCGCCCGGGCCGTGCAGTCGCTCTCCCACAACCACGGGCCGGTGTGGTTCGAGGTCCGTACGCGTGCTTCCGGCGGGCCGCGCCACGTGAGCGTCAACGCCGAACTGGTCCGCGACAGTCTCGGCAATCCGGTGGCGCTGCGCGGTGTCGTCCAGGACGTCTCCCGCGTCCGTCGGATCGAGGCGGCACTGGACGTGTCCCGGCGGGAGGCCGAACGCCGGCAGCTGCGGATGGCGGAGGAACTGCAACTGGCCCTGCTGCCCCGGGTCCACACCACCCTGCCGGGCCTGCGGGCGGCCATCCGCTACCAGCCAGCCGAGAACTGCGCCCGCGTGGGCGGTGACTGGTTCGAGGCCACGCCGCTGCCGGACGGGCGGGTGCTGATCGCCATCGGCGACGTGCTCGGGCACGGGCTCCAGGCCGCCGCCGGCATGGCCCAGTTGCGCAACGCGCTGCTCGGCATCGCGTACACCGGCGCCGACGCGGCCCGCATCCTCGCCTGCCTCAACCTCGTCGCCTTCCACGGCCACGACGAGTCGCTGACGGCGACCGCCGTCGTCGGCCACTTCGACCCGGGGCGGCGCACGCTGTCCTGGGCCCGCGCCGGCCACCCGTCGCCCGTCCTCGTACGCGGCGGCCGGGCCACCGAACTGGTCAACGACGGCGGGGCCACCCTCGGCGCCAGCCTCGACCCCGGTTACGTCTGCAAGACGCTCCCGCTGGCTCCGGGCGACCGCCTGGTCCTCTACACCGACGGCCTGGTCGAGCGCCGCGCCGACCGGGCCGGCGACCGCGAGGACCTGTTGCTGTCCACCGCCCGCCGAGGGGCCGCCGGCAGTCCCGAGGAGCACCTGCAGACCCTGCTGTCCGTCCTGCACACCAATCCGGAGGACGACACCTGCGTCATCGTCCTCCACGTAGGGAGTTGAGCGACGATGACCGTCAACCTGCTGTCCGGCGGCCCGCCGGGTGTGTGCCGATGAACGGCCCGGTCGTCGACGGGACGGCGGTACGTGAGGTCTTCGACCGCCGGGTCCCGGCCGCCCGCGGGCTCGCCGCGGCTGCCGGCCAGGTGGCCGCGGCCTGCCGGGACATGGCCGGGCGGTTCGCCGGCGGCGGCAAGCTGCTCGTGTTCGGCAACGGCGAGTCCGGTGTGGACGCCGGCCACATCGCCGTGGAGTTCCTGCACCCGGTCGTGGTGGGCAAGCGGGCGCTGCCGGCGCTGGCGCTCGGCAACGACGCGGCGACGCTCAGCGGCGTCGGTGCCCGGCAGGGCTTCGAGGAGGTCTTCGCCCACCAGCTGCGGGCGTTCGCCGGTGCCGGGGACATCGCGCTGGGCGTCTCGCCGGACGGCCGCTGCGCCAACGTACGCCGGGCGCTGGCCCAGGCGCGCGCGTCGGGGCTGCTCACCGTCGCCCTGTGCGGCGGTGACCGCGCGGACGCACCGCCGGCGGACCACGTCCTGGTGCTCGGCGGCACGGACCCGCTGGTCGCCAAGGAGGTGCACGTGACGGCGTACCACCTGGTGTGGGAGCTGACGCACGTCTTCCTCGACCGGCTAGGCCCGTGGTGCGAAGCGGCCCCTGATCCCGACGGCACGTGCGTGACCTGCTCCGACGAGGCGCGGCCGATGCGGGTGCGGCGGCTGCTGCCGGGCGGCCTGGCGCTGGCCCGCGAGGAGAGCCGCGATGCGGACGGCCGCGACGTGGAGATCAGTGTGGCGCTCGTCGAGGCCGCTCCCGGCGCCACCGTCCTCGTACATGCCGGGGAGGCCGTCGCCCTGGCGCGGCCGGCCGCGACGGGAGGCGCCGATGACTGACGTACCGGAAGGTGTCCGGGAGTTGTACCCGTTCCTGTACGAGACGGCGGCGCCCGCGGGCCGGGAGGCCGGTGACGGTCTGGCCGGTGAGGTGGCCCGGTCGACCCGGGACAAGGCCGCCGAGATCACCGCGCTGCGGCAGCGGGTCGCGGTGGAGTGCGGCGCGCGGATCGCCGCTTGCGCCGTGCGCATGGCGGAGTGCTTCGCGGGCGGCGGGCGGCTGTTCGCCTTCGGCAACGGCGGCAGCTCGACGGACGCGCAGGGCCTGGTCACCACGTTCCTGCATCCGCCCGCCGGGGTGCTGCCCGAGGCCGTGCCGCTGCCCGCACTGTCGCTGACCAGTGACTCGGCGGTGGTCACGGCGCTCTCCAACGACGTCGGTTTCGACGTGGTCTTCGCCCGGCAGCTTGCCGCGTTCGGGCGGCGCGGCGACATCGCGGTGGGCCTGTCGACCAGCGGCGGGTCCGCCAACGTCGTGCGGGCGCTGGAGGAGGCGGACCGGCGCGGCATGGTGACGGTGGCGCTCGCCGGCCACGACGGCGGCCGGCTGGCCCGGCTCGACGGGCTCGGCCACCTGTTCGTCATCCCCTCCGCCTCGGTCCACCGCATCCAGGAGGCGCAGACGACGGTGTACCACGCCCTGTGGGAGCTGACCCAGCGGGCGCTGCCGGCCGTCCGCGCGGAGCGGGGTGGGGTGCGATGACGGCCGACGACGGCCCGGGCAGCCGTGCCACGCCGCCCCCGGATCCCGCCGGGCGGGAGGGGGAACCGCTCATCCATCTGCTGTGGCTGAACGCCGGGCTCAGCTGTGACGGTGAGTCCGTCGCGCTCACGTCCGCCACCCAGCCGAGCATCGAGGAGATCCTGCTGGGCGGCCTGCCGGGGCTGCCGCGGCTCGCGATGCACTGGCCGATGCTCGACTACGCGTGCGGTCCGCAGGGCGGTGCCGACTCCTTCATCGAGTGGTTCCACCAGGGCGCCAGGGGCGAGCTGGACCCGTTCATCCTGGTGGTCGAGGGCTCGGTGCCGAACGAGGCGATCAAGGAGGAGGGGTACTGGAGCGGGTTCGGCAACGACCCGGAGACCGGCCAGCCGATCACCACCTCCGAGTGGCTGGACCGGCTCGCGCCACGGGCCGCCGTCGTCCTGGCGGCGGGCACCTGCGCGGCGTACGGCGGCATCCACGCGATGGCCGGCAACCCGACCGGCGCCATGGGCGTACCGGACTACCTGGGCCGCGGCTGGCGGTCGCGGACCGGGACGCCGATCGTGTGCGTACCGGGCTGTCCGGTGCAGCCCGACAACCTCTCCGAGACCCTCGTCCACCTGCTGTACCAGCTCACCGGCCAGGCTCCGGAGATCCCGCTCGACGACAACCTGCGGCCCACGTGGCTCTTCGGGCAGACCGTGCACGAGAGCTGCCACCGGGCCGGTTACTACGAACAGGGGGAGTTCGCGGCCGGCTTCGCCTCCGACCGGTGCCTGGTGAAGATCGGCTGCTGGGGTCCGGTGGTGAAGTGCAACGTGCCCCGGCGGGGCTGGATCAACGGCATCGGCGGCTGCCCCAACGTCGGCGGCATCTGCATCGCGTGCACCATGCCGGGCTTCCCGGACAAGTTCATGCCGTTCATGGACGAGCCGGCCGGCGTCAAGGCCGCCGAGCCGCCCGGCGGGCTGTACACGAGCCTGGTCCGCACACTGCGCGCGATCACCCTGCACAACGTCGAGAAGGAACCGGCGTGGCGCCGCAAGGGCGAAGCGCTGACCACCGGATACGAGCCTTCCTGGCGAGAGGGGAAACGGCATGGCTGAGGACACGGACGGCGAACTGGTCGAGATGGCGTGGGACCCGATCACCCGCATCGTCGGCAGTCTGGGCATCCACACGAAGATCGACTTCGGGCGCGGCCGGGTCGCCGAGTGCTACAGCACCTCGTCCATCTTCCGCGGCTACAGCATCTTCCTCCAGGGCAAGGACCCGCGCGACGCGCACTTCATCACCAGCCGGATCTGCGGCATCTGCGGGGACAACCACGCCACCTGCTCGGTGTACGCACAGAACATGGCCTACGGCGCGCGGCCGCCGGCGCTGGGCGAGTGGATCCTGAACCTGGGCGAGGCCGCGGAGTACATGTTCGACCACAACCTCTTCCAGGAGAACCTGGTCGGGGTGGACTACTGCGAGCGGATGGTCCGCGAGACCAACCCGGGCGTGTGGGAGCTGGCCGCGCGCACCGAAGCCCCGCACGCGGAGCAGCACGGCTACCGGACCATCGGCGCCGTCATGCGCTCGCTGAACCCGCTGGAGGGCGCGTTCTACCGGGAGGCGCTCCAGGTCAGCCGCTCCACCCGGGAGATGTTCTGCCTGATGGAGGGGCGGCACGTACACCCCTCCACGCTCTACCCGGGCGGTGTCGGGACGGTCGCCACGGTCCAGTTGTTCACCGACTACCTGACCCGGCTGATGCGCTACGTCGAGTTCATGAAGAAGGTCGTGCCGATGCACGACGACCTGTTCGACTTCATGTACCAGGCGCTGCCGGGGTACGAGGAGGTCGGCCGGCGCCGGGTGCTGCTCGGCTGCTGGGGCGGGTTCCAGGACCCGGAACACTGCGACTTCGACTACCGCACGATGGCCGACTGGGGGCGCAAGGCGTTCATCACGCCGGGCGTCATCGTCGACGGCAAGCTCGTCACCAGCGACCTGGTGGACATCAACCTCGGCATCCGCATCCTGCTGGGCAGTTCCTTCTACGACGACTGGCAGGACCGCGAACCGTTCGTCACGCAGGACCCGCTGGGCAACCCCGTCGACCAGCGGCACCCGTGGAACCAGCACACGATCCCGCGGCCGCAGAAGCGCGACTTCGACGACAAGTACAGCTGGGTGATGTCCCCTCGGTGGTTCGACGGCAGTGAGCACCTCGCGCTGGACACCGGCGGCGGGCCGCTCGCCCGGCTCTGGTCCACGGCGCTGTCCGGGCTGGTCGACACGGAGCACCTCAAGGCCACCGGGCACAGCGTGCTGATCAACCTGCCGCGTACCGCCACCAAACCGGAGACCACCTTCGAGTGGCGCATCCCCGTGCACAACGGCGAGCCGCTGAGCAACGCCATCGAGCGCAACCGCGCCCGTACGTACTTCCAGGCGTACGCGGCGGCCGCCGCCCTGCACTTCGCGCAGCGGGCGCTCGCGGAGGTGCGGGCCGGGCGCACCGACACCTGGGCGCCGTTCACCGTCCCCGACGACGCCGTGAGCTGCGGGTTCAGCGAGGCCGTACGCGGGGCCCTGTCCCATCACATGGTGATCAGGGGCGGGAAGATCGCCAACTATCACCCGTACCCGCCGACGCCCTGGAACGGCAGTGTCCGCGATGTGCACGGCACCCCGGGCCCCTTCGAGGACGCCGTCCAGCACACGCCGATCTTCGAGGAGAACCCGCCCGAGAAGTTCAAAGGCATCGACATCATGCGGGCCGTCCGCAGCTTCGACCCGTGCATGCCCTGCGGCGTGCACATGTTCCTGGGCGGCGGCCGGGTGCTGAAGAAGTCGCTGTCCCCCACCGTCCACGCCCAAGAGAGCTGACGCATGGAAGATCTACGGCAGACCGAGACGCGGGTGGAGGAGCTGATCGACCGGCTCGCCACCACGCCGCGGATCGGCGAACAGGTGGAGGAGCTGGTCCGCCTGCTGATGCGGCTGTACGGGGGCGGGCTGGCCCGGATCACCGAGCTGCTGCCCGCCGACCGGGTCACGGAGCTGGCCGCCGACGACCTGGTGGGCAGCCTGCTGATCCTGCACGACCTGCATCCGCGCAGCACGGCGGAGCGGGTGTCCGAGGCCCTGGAGCAGGTGCGTCCGTTCCTGGGGTCGCACGACGGCGACGTGGAACTGCTCGAAGTCGACGCCTCCGGTGTGGTCCGGCTCAGGCTGCACGGCTCCCGCGGCGGCTGCGCCTCCTCAACCGCGGCCGTCGAGCAGGCCGTCGCACGGGCCGTCCGGTCCGTGGCGCCCGAGGTCACCGGCGTTCGGGTGCAGAGCACCGCACCGCGGGTGCCGCTGCTCCAGATCGGGTCGGGGCCGCCGCCGCAGTGGTCCGCGCCCACCGGCCGCGGGGCACGGACATGACCACCGGACACGGCCTGCGCCGCTTCCGCGAATCCGCCGGCAGGCCGCCCGGCCCACGCTGTGACCTGTGCGCCGCGGCCTTCGGCACCGGCCCGCACGGGCATGTGGTGGATCTGGACGACCGCGGCCTGCTGTGTGTCTGCCGGGCGTGCCGGATGCTGTTCGCGCACCGCGGCGCGGTCCAGGGGCGCTACCGCGGCGTACCCGACCGCTTCCGCCATGTACGCGGCTTCGTGCTCAACTCGGTGCAGTGGGACGCGCTGCAACTGCCGGTCGGCATGGTCTTCTGCTTCCGCAACTCCCGCCTCGGGCGTTACGTGGTGTTCTATCCGAGCCCCGGCGGCGCCACCGAGTCGCTGCTGCCGGACGCCGCCTGGGAGCGAGTGATGGCCGTCAACCCGGACGTGTCCGACCTGGCCGACGACGTGGAAGCCCTGCTGCTGCGCCGCCACGGCGAGCGGGTCGAGTGCCATCTGGTCCCCATCGACACGTGTTACGACCTGG
The DNA here is from genome assembly GCF_055573595.1 of Streptomyces sp. NPDC030165. Taxonomy (NCBI): domain Bacteria; kingdom Bacillati; phylum Actinomycetota; class Actinomycetes; order Kitasatosporales; family Streptomycetaceae; genus Streptomyces; species Streptomyces sp. NPDC030165. The sequence goes on from NZ_JBVIBD010000032.1 coordinate 46,330, forward strand.
TGGGGCGGATGCGGCTGCACTGGCGGGGCTTCGACGGCGGGGAGCTGGTGCGGGGCGAGCTGGACGCGTTCTTCGCGGCTCTGCGGGACCGTTCGGCGGGCCCTGGAGGACAGGAGGGGGACGCCCGTGGGTGACTTCGCCTTCGCCTGCTCCGGCGTCCGCCCCGAGCCGTACGCGGCGGCTCCCACCCTGCTCTTCCGGTTGCGCATCGAGGAGCGCAGCGGCCTGGACGTACGGGCCGTCGCCCTCCGCTGCCAACTGCGCGTCCAGCCGCACCAGCGCGTGTACAGCGCGCTCGAACAGGCCCGTCTGGCCGCCCTCTTCGGTACGCCGGACCGCTGGGCCAGCACGCAGCAGCCCCTGCAACTGGCCACGGTGACCGTGATGGTGCCCGGCTTCCGCGGCGCCACGGAGGTCGATGTACCGGTGCAGTGCACCTACGACCTGGAGGTCTCGTGCGGCCAGTACTTCCACGCCCTGGAAGGCGGTCAGGTGCCGGTGCTGATGCTGTTCAGCGGCACCGTCTTCACGGCGGGGCAGGTCGAGATGGTGCCGTGGGACCAGGAGTGCACGGCGGAGCTGCCGGCGACCGTGTGGCGTGAGGTGATGGACCTGTACTTCCCGGGCAGCGGCTGGCTGCGGCTGCGCCGCGAGACCCTGGACGCGCTGCAGAAGTTCAAGCACGAACGGCAGTTCACCACGTGGGAGGACACGGTCAAGACGCTCCTCGACCGGGTGGGCAAGAGCCCGGCGGACCAGGACGGGAACGAGGGAGGACACGAGGGCGGACACGAGGACGAGGGCGGACACGAGGACGGGGACGGCCCCGGGGACGGGGCGCCGGAGCGGTGCGGCGGCGGTGAGGTCCGGTGAGCGCGGAAGCGGCCGACGGGCGGCCCGCCGGGTTCGAGCGGGCCCGCGCGGTGGCGGACGCCGTGCTCTTCGAGGGCTACATCCTCTACCCGTACCGGGCGTCCGCGCCGAAGAACCGGCTGCGCTGGCAGTTCGGCGTACTGGCGCCCAAGGGCGCCGACCCGTCCGAGACGTCGTCCGCGCAGGCCGACTGCCTGGTCGACCCCGGCCGGAGCAGCGGCACGGCGCTCACCGTGCGGCTCAGGTTCCTCCAGGTCCAGCGGCGGTTCTCGCGCGGACCCGGTGACCCACCGTGGGACGAGGGAGTCGTACGCGAGATCGACGCGCAGGCGGATCTCGTGCCCGGGGCGGTCGCGCACCATCGTTTCAGGGTGCCCGGCGGCGAGGAGGAGGGGCGCAGGCGCTGGCCGTTGCACGGCGTACTGCGCATCGCCACGGAGGCGGTACCCGGTCCGTACGGCCTGCTGAAGGTGCGGGTGCGCACGGAGAACCGTACGGAACGGGCTGCGGAGGGCCTGCCGGGCGGCGACGACCGCGCGGAGATGCTGTGCGGCGCGCTCATCGGCGCCCACACCCTGCTCGCGGTCACCGGCGGCCGGTTCCTCTCCCCCACCGATCCGCCGCGGTGGGCCGCCGGTGCCGCCGCCGGGTGCGAGAACCGGCACACCTGGCCCGCGCTCATCGACGACCGCACCCTGCTCTGCGCGCCGATCATCCTCGGCGACCGTCCGCGGATCGCCGAGGAGAGCCCCGCCGACTTCCACGACGGCACGGAGATCGACGAGTTGCTGACACTGCGCACGATGACCCTCACCGACGAGGAGAAGCGTGCGGCCAGGGCCACCGACGAGCGGGCGGCGGCGATCATCGACCACGCCGACTCCATCGCGCCGGACGTGCTGGCACGGCTGCACGGCGTGGTCCGGCGTCCGCGGGACACGCCGAATGGCGCGACGGACGGCGCTCCCGGCCTGGACGACAGCCGCGTCCAGGTCCTCGGCGGCTGGGCGGCGCGTGGCTCGCGCGTACGGCTGCGTCCTGGCGGCGGCCGGCGGACCGACGCGCAGGACATGTTCCTGCACGGCCGTACGGCGCGGGTGTCGGCGGTCCTCCAGGACATCGACGGCGGCACGCACCTGGCGGTGACGCTCGACGACGATCTCGGCGCCGACCTGCACGAGGCGGTCGGCCGCTTCCGCTACTTCGCTCCCGATGAGGTGGAACTGCTGTGAAGGTGATGGTCGCGGGCGTGGGCAACGTCTTCCTCGGCGACGACGGGTTCGGGGTGGCGGTGGCCCAGCGGCTGGCCGCCGAGCCGCTGCCCCCGGGCGCGCGGGCCGCCGACTTCGGCATCCGCGGAGTACATCTCGCGTACGAGCTGATGAACGGTTACGAGGGCCTGATCCTGATCGACGCCATGCGGCGCGGTGGCGCGCCGGGGACCCTGTACGTCCTCGAACCCGACGTCGACACCGACGGGCTGCCCGGACCGGACGGTGCTGCCACGCCCGCCATGGACGCCCACGACATGGCTCCCGGGAAGGTCCTCGCGGTGCTCCGGCGGCTGGGCGTGCGGCTGCCGTGGGTGCGGGTGCTGGGCTGCGAACCCGGCGCCCTGGACGAGGAGATGGGGCTGAGCCCACCGGTCCTGGGCGCGGTCGACGAGGCCGTACGGCTCGTACACGAACTGCTGGAACAGCGGACGGACCGCGGCACCCCCGCCGCGGCGGAATCAGGAACGGACGGTAGTCATGCATGAGGTCGGACTGTGCGAAGGCATCCTCCAGGCCGTGGAGAACCGCGCCCGGGGCCGCCGGGTCACCGGCGTGACGGTACGCATCGGTGAACAGCACGCGGTGGTCGGACCGGCCCTCGCCCAGGGCTTCGAGCTGGTCGCGGCGGGCACCGTCGCCGAGGGCGCGGCGGTGGAGCTGATCACGGTGCCCGGCGACGAGTTCACCCTGGTCTCCCTCCGGGTCGCCGGGGAGGACCGCGCGGCGGACCCGGGAGGTGACCGTGTGCCTCGGGATTCCCGGTGAGGTCGTCGGGTTCGTCGACGGGCAGCCCGACCTGGCCCGGGTGGACGTCAGCGGCGTCCGCCGGGCCGTCAACATCGCCCTCCTGGAGGAGGAGGGGGTAGGGCCCGGTGACTGGGTCCTCATCCATGTCGGCTTCGCCATGTCCAAGATCGACGAAGCCGAGGCGCGGGCCGCGCTCGACTTCCTGGAGAGCATCGGCCAGGCGTACGACGACGAGATCGCCGCACTGCGAGAATCGGGGACCGACTGATGCGCCATGTCGACGAGTACCGCGACGCCGGTACCGCGCGGGCCCTCGCCACCAGGATCGCCGGGCTGTGCGAGCCCGGCCGCCGCTACGCGTTCATGGAGGTGTGCGGCGGGCACACCCACACCATCTACAAACACGGCATCGAGGACCACCTGCCGGAGCAGGTCACCCTGGTGCACGGCCCCGGCTGTCCGGTCTGTGTGATCCCGATGGGCCGGGTGGACGACGCCCTGCACATCGCCCGGCAGCCTGACACGATCATGACGTCGTTCGGCGACATGATGCGGGTGCCCGGAGGCAGTGCGTCGTTCCTGGACGCCAAGGCGGAGGGCGCGGACATCCGCATGGTCTACTCCCCGCTCGACGCCCTGCGGATCGCCCGGCAGAACCCGGACAAACGGGTGGTCTTCATGGCCATCGGCTTCGAGACGACCGCGCCGTCCACCGCGGTGACCCTGCTGCGCGCGGCCGCCGAGAAGCTGGCGAACTTCTCGGTCTTCTGCAACCACGTCACGATCATCCCGGCGGTCAAGGCGATCCTGGACTCACCCGACCTGCGCCTGGACGGCTTCCTCGGGCCCGGCCACGTCTCCACGGTGATCGGCTGCCGGCCGTACGAGTTCATCGCGGCGGCCTACCGCAAACCCCTCGTCGTCGCGGGCTTCGAGCCCCTGGACATCCTCCAGTCGGTGCACATGCTGCTGCGCCAGCTCGCGGACGGGCGGTGCGAGGTGGAGAACCAGTACGCGCGCGTCGTCCCCTGGAACGGCAACGCCAGGGCGCTGCGGGCGCTGTCCGACGTCATGGAGCTGCGGCCGTACTTCGAGTGGCGCGGCCTCGGCTTCATCTCCCACTCGGCCCTGCGCCTGCGCGACGCGTTCGCCGCGTACGACGCGGAACGGATCTTCGAACTCCCCGGTGTACGGGTCGCCGACCCCAAGTCCTGCCAGTGCGGCGAGGTCCTCAAAGGCGTACTCAAACCGTGGCAGTGCAAGGTCTTCGGCACGGCCTGCACACCCGAGACGCCGATCGGCACGTGCATGGTCTCCTCCGAGGGCGCGTGCGCCGCGTACTACAACTTCGGCCGGTTCAGCCGGTCCTCGGTACGGGAGGCGGCCCGGACATGACCACCGAACAGGAGGAACGGGTCCTGCGGCGCATCGAACGGGCGCGCCGCCGCAAGGCCCGGGTGCGCGAGGAGCGGGTGACGCTCGCGCACGGCGCGGGCGGCAAGGCCACCCAGACGCTGGTCGAGGCGGTGTTCCTCGAAGCGTTCGACAATCCGCTGCTGGCCCGGCTGGAGGACCAGGCGGTGTTCTGCGCGGGCGGCGCGCGGCTGGCCCTGACCACCGATTCGTACGTGGTCGCGCCGCTGTTCTTCCCCGGCGGGGACATCGGCGACCTCGCGGTCAACGGGACCGTCAACGACCTGGCCATGGCCGGGGCCCGGCCGCTGCACCTGTCGGCGGGCTTCATCCTGGAGGAGGGCTTTCCCGTCGCGGACCTGGTCCGGATCGCGGGCTCCATGGCACGGGCGGCGGAGGCGGCGGGCGTACAGATCGTCACCGGCGACACCAAGGTGGTGGAGCGCGGCAAGGCGGACGGTGTGTACGTCAACACCTCGGGCGTCGGGGTGGTGGAGCACGGGCTCGCCCTGGGCGCCGGGCAGGCGCGGCCCGGTGACGCGGTCCTGGTGTCCGGGCCGGTCGGCGATCACGGCACCACCGTCATGCTGGCCCGCGGCGAACTGGGCATCGAGAGCGGCCTGGTCTCGGACACCGCGCCGCTGGCGTCCCTGGTGGCGGTCCTGCTGGAAGCCTGCGGCGAGAGCGTACGGTGCCTGCGCGACGCCACCCGCGGCGGCCTGGCCACCGTGCTCAACGAGATCGCGCGGGCCTCGGAGGTCGCGGTGGTGCTGGAGGAGGCCGCCGTACCGGTGCGCGACGAGGTGCGGGGAGCGGCGGAGCTGCTGGGCATCGACCCGCTCTACATCGCCTGCGAGGGGCGGATGGCCGTCGTGGTGGACGGAGCGGGCGCCGACGCCGCGCTGGCGGCGCTGCGCGGGCACCCGCTCGGTGAACGCGCCGCGGTGGTGGGACGGGTGGTGGCCGAGCCGGCTGCGCTGGTGCTGGTGAACACGGGGTTCGGGGGCACGCGGATTCTGGATCTGCTGATCGGGGACCCGCTGCCGCGGATTTGCTGAGGGGCGGGGCGGGAGGAAGCCGCTACGCTCCCGCCGCCGCGTCGCGGGCCGCCGCGACCGCCGCCTGGCCGAGGCTGATCCCGCCGTCGTTGGGCGGCACGCGCCGGTGGGTGAGGACCTCGAAGCCGTCGCGTTCCAGCGCGGGCACCGTGCGCTGGAGGAGGAACCCGTTCTGGAAGACGCCTCCCGAGAGCGCGACCGTGGTCAGGCCGGTGGTGCGGCGCAACGCCCGGCAGGAGTCGTAGATCAGGCGGGCCACGCTGTTGTGGAACCGGGCCGCGACGACCGCGGTGGCGGTGCCCGCCCGTACTTCCTCGGCCACCGCGCGGACGAGGTCGGACGCCCGTACCCGGCCCTCCTCGATCCGGACGGGGTAGGTGCCGTGGACCGCGGGGTCGGCGTGGTGCTCCAGTTCGGCCGCCGCCTGTCCCTCGTAGTGCACGGTGTCGCGGAGCGACAGGACGGCGGCCACGGCGTCGAAGAGGCGCCCCGCGCTGGAGGTGGGCGGCGCGCCCATACCTGACCTGGCCAGGCGCCGGACGGTGTCCCAGCGGCCGGGGTGGCGGCGGCGCACCGCGAGGTCGGCACCGTAACCGTCGTCGCCCTCGGCGCAGGCGTCCAGGTAGGCGACGGCCATCCGCCAAGGCTCCCGTACGGCTGCCGGGCCGCCCGGGAGCGGTACGGGTTCCAGGTGGCCGGCGCGGCGGAAGCCGCACAGGTCCGCGACGAGGAACTCGCCGCCCCACAGCGTGCCGTCGGTGCCGTGGCCGAGCCCGTCGAAGGCCACGCCGATGACCGGCCCGGACGCCGTGTTGTCGGCCAGGCAGGCGGCGATGTGCGCGTGGTGGTGCTGTACGCCGACGAGGTGTGCGCCGGTGGTGTCGGCGAGGTCGTGCGCGTACTTCGTGGAGAGGTACTCGGGATGCAGATCGTGGGCGATCACCGCGGGGTCGACGGCGTGCAGGCGCGCGCAGCGGTCGATGCCGGTGGTGTACGCCTCCAGCGTCCCGGCGTCCGCGAGGTCGCCGATGTGCGGGGAGACGAAGGCGTGCCGGTCGCGGGCCAGGCAGAACGTGTTCTTCAGCTGGGCGCCGCAGGCCAGCACCGGGCGGGGCGCGGGGACGGGGAGCGGCAGCGGCTGGGGCGCGTAGCCGCGCGCCCGCCGCACCGGCACCGTACGGCCCGCGTACACCCGGATCACGGAGTCGTCGGCGCGGGCGTGGATCGGCCGGTCGTGGGTGAGGAAGGCGTCGGCGATGCCGCCGAGCCGCGCGAAGGCGTCCGCGTCCTGGTGGGCGATGGGCTCGTCGGAGACGTTGCCACTGGTCAGGACGTACGGTCCGGCCAGCTCGTCGGCGAGCAGCCGGTGCACCGGTGTGTACGGGAGGACGAGGCCGAGGTCCCGGCACCCCGGTGCCACCGCGGCGGCGATCGGTGTGCCGGGGCGGCGCGGTGTCAGGACGACGGGGCGGCGCGGCCCGGACAGCAGTTCCCTGGCGCGGCGGTCGAGTTCGCACAGGGCCTCGGCCGCCGCCAGGTCAGGGGCCAGTACGGCGAAGGGTTTGTCCGCGCGGTGCTTACGGGCGCGCAGGGCGCGGGTCGCCCGCTCGTGGGTGGCGTCGACGGCGAGGTGGTACCCGCCGATCCCCTTGACCGCGAGGACCCGTCCGTCCCGGAGCAGGCCGGCCGCCGAGGCCGTCGGGTCTCCGGGGAGCGGCGTGCCGTCCGGGGCCACCAGACGCAGCCGGGGCCCGCAGGCCGGACAGCACAGCGGCTGCGCGTGGAAGCGGCGGTCGGCTGGGTCCTCGTACTCGGCCGCGCAGTCGGCGCACATGGGGAAACCGGCCATCGTCGTACGGGCGCGGTCGTAGGGCAGGGCCCGGACGATGGTGTGACGGGGGCCGCAGTTGGTGCAGTTGATGAACGGGTACCGGTAGCGCCGGTCAGTGGGATCGAGGAGCTCGCGGAGGCAGTCGTCGCAGGTGGCGATGTCCGGCGGGACCGGGGTGCGGTGGGCCGGTGCCTGGTGCTCCTCGGCATGGCGTGGATGTGCGCGGCTGGTCTCGATGCTGAAGCCCGCGCCGCTGTCGCCCAGGAGGGAGAGCGGCCGGGCGGTGATCCGTTCGATCTGGGCCAGGGGCGGCGCCTCGCTCTCCAGCAGCCATCGAAAACGCGCCACCGCGCCGGCCGGCCCCTCCACCTCGATGAGCACCCCGGCAAGGTCGTTGGCGACCAGACCGGCAAGCGCCAGTCGCGATGCCGTCACCTGCACGAAGGGCCGGAAGCCGACGCCCTGGACGATGCCTTCGACCCGGAACCCGACGCGTACCCGCTGGTTGTCCACCCGGACGATGGTCGCGGACGGCGGCCCGGGAGCGGGGCGGGATTCCCTTTCGGGGGACGGGGCGGGTGGTGCGGTGGTACGGCCGTACGATCGCGGCCGGGAAGCCCGCCTCCTCGACCCGGCCCGGTCCGGCCGGCCTGGCCCTGACCCTGGCCTGAAGGCGACGCGGCCATGACACCCCCCGAGGCGGTACGTCTACCCTGCGGACCGTCCTGGTGGGTCATCAGCGCATGAAAGGACTCCCGCGTGAACCGTATCCGCACCATATGCGCCGCTCTCGGCCTCGCCGCCGGCCTGGTGGCGGCCCCGGCCGCGAGCGCCGCATCACAGCCGGACGACCGGGCCGCCACCGCACCGGTCGCGGCATCACAGCCCAAGCTCACGTCCGGGCCCGAGCCCTGTACGGGAGCGTTCCACGGCGACGCCCGGCTCGGACCGAAATGGCTGCCCGAGAAGCAGCAGGCCCCGGTGGGCCCGCTCCTCAAGAACTACAAGAGGACGGGCAAACTGCCGGCGGCGGCCTTCCTGAAGAAGTACTGGGAAGGGCCGGCGGACACAGGTGGCTGGAAATATCCGCCCAACGACGGCTTCGGCGAGGTCAACGGCACGGTCGACAAGGAACCCGCCAAGCTGCGTCCGGGCCAGCGGCTGGACCGCTTCGGCTCCGAGTTCGGCGGGTTCCTGGCGCCGGCGGGTGACCTGTACGCCGAACGCTCCCTGCCCCCGCAGAACCTCAACACCCGCGAGGCCCCGGCCCCTTGCGACTACCACGTCTACAAGGTCGCGAAGCCGTTCTGGGTGTGGCAGGGCAGCATCGCTCCGTGGTTCGAACAGCCCGGCGGCGGACAGCAGATCAAGCTGGACGCGGTGTTCCTCGACCCGGGCCGGGGACAGCGGCTGAACGTGAAGTGGCTCGTGGAGCACGGCTTCCTCACACGCGTGGCCATCTGAACACCCTGGTCACTTGGACACCGTGGTGGGATGAACACCATGGCCTCCTCCATGGACACGGGAGCTCCCCCGGACCGTCGCGCGGCGCGGACCGCCCTGCGGGCGGCAGGGGTGGCCGACAGCCACTACCGCATCGAAGGCGTGCACGAACCGGTCCCCACGCCCCCGGACTTCCTGTTCCTGCGCCAGGCTCCGGACGGGGCGTGGGAGACCGGTGCCTATGAACGCGGCGCCCATCACGTCATCGCCCGCCACCCGACCGAAGCGGCGGCCTGCGCACACCTCTTCCGGCTGCTCACCTGACCGCGGCACCGCCATGGGCGGGGCTGCCGGCAGGGGCAGGACGGGCGCCCGTGGTGCCCGTATTGCCCGTACCGGTGACCGCTTGCCGCCCGTTCCGGAATCCGGCCCTTCGGCACCTTGACTGGTACAGACCAAGCGAGTTGAGTACCACCAGCCTGTGATCGCGCTTGCGAACCGGAGCGCGATCCGTGGTGCTCGTCGTGCGCCGGACCGTCCGTCGCCGATCGAACGCGGCCCTGCCGCACCGAGGAGTGATCACATGTTGCTCAAGCAGCGTATCGCCGCCGTGCTCTCGGCCGCCGCCTGTGCGGCGACCCTCACCGTCGCGGCGCCGCCGGCCACGGCCGCTCCCTCCTCCGGCTCCGCGGCATCCGCCGCGAGCTGCAACTTCACCGTATGGACCGCCGGAAAGGCCTACCGCACCGGGGACATCGTCAAGTACACGAACGGCCAGTACTACCGCGCCAAGCATGACAACCCGGGCTACGACCCGGTCATCAGCACCTGGTTCTGGGAGCCGTACAACTGCGGCGGCGGCACCAACCCCTCCGGCTTCGTCGTGAGCGAGGCGCAGTTCAACCAGATGTTCCCGAACAGAAACCCGTTCTACACGTACAACGGCCTGAAGGCCGCGCTGAGCGCGTACCCCGGGTTCGCCAACACGGGCAGCGACACCATCAAGAAGCGGGAGGCCGCCGCCTTCCTCGCCAACGTCAGCCACGAGACGGGCGGCCTGGTCCACGTCGTGGAGCAGAACACGGCCAACTACCCGCACTACTGCGACCGCAACCAGCCGTACGGCTGTCCGGCCGGCCAGGCGGCGTACTACGGGCGCGGGCCGATCCAGCTCAGCTGGAACTTCAACTACAAGGCGGCGGGCGACGCGCTCGGCATCGACCTGCTGCACAACCCGAACCTGGTCCAGACGGACGCGGCCGTGGCCTGGAAGACCGGCCTGTGGTACTGGAACACCCAGCGCGGCCCCGGCACGATGACGCCGCACGACGCGATCGTCAACGACCGCGGCTTCGGTGAGACGATCCGCAGCATCAACGGCAGCCTGGAGTGCAACGGCGGCAACCCCGGGCAGGTGCAGAGCCGCATCAACAACTTCAAGAAGTTCACCCAGATCCTGGGCACGAGCACGGGCGGCAACCTGAGCTGCTGATCCCGGTGCGCCCCTGACCCGGCCGCTTCGCCTCGCCCGTCGTCGTCCGTCCCGCCCGTCGTTCACCGGCGGCGGGCGGACCGCGTACGGGCGAGGCGAGTGCCGCGCGTGCCGTCCCCGCTTGCCCCGGGCGCGCCCCGGGCGCCCCCGGCCTCAGTCCGCCTCCTCCAGCACCGCCTGAATCACCAGCCGGGCGTTGTGCGCCATCGCCGGGTTCGTCGTCCGGTAGTACGGCAGCGCGATCACCGCCTGCGAGAGGGTACGCCCCCGGCCCCGGCGCCAGGTCGCGTCGTCCACGCCGAGCGCCTCGCGGAAGACCTTCCTGGCGCCGGCCGGCAACAGGTTCCACGCCGGGAACAGGTCACAGGCCGGGTCGCCCACTCCCGTACACCCGAAGTCGATCACCGCCGACAGCCTGCCGCCGTCCACCAGGAGGTTGCCCGGCATCAGGTCGGCGTGCAGCCACACCGTCGGACCGTCCCAGCCAGGAGCCCGCAACGCGTCCTCCCACACGGCGGTCACCGCGTCGCAGTCGACGTCCTCCTCCCGGATGCCGCGCAGTTCCTCGATCGCCGCCCGGGTCCCCGCGTCGAGCGCGGCGACCGGCCCGCCGCGGTGAGCCGTCGGCGCCCCCGGCACCGTGATACCACGCACCGCCGCCACGAACCCGGCCAGGTCCTCGGCCAGCGACTCAGGGGCTTCCAACGCTCCCGCGTCAGGGTTCTCCCCCGGCAGCCACCGGTACACCGACCACGGCCACGGATATCCCTCGGCCGGCTCCCCGGCCCCCAGCACCTCGGGTACGGCCACCGGCAGCCGGGGCCCGAGCCGCGGCAGCCACTCCCGCTCCCGCACCACGTCCCCGGCCCCGCCCTCGACCAGCGGCATCCGTACGACCATGCCGTCACCGAGCCGGTACATGGCGTTGACCGTCCCGCCCGACGAAACCCGCTCCACCGCCAGCCCCGCCCACCGGGGAAACTGCCCGCCGACCAGCCGCCGCACGAGGCCGTCGTCGATGGGGTGCTGGCCGGGATGCATCTGCTCTGCGCCCATGGGGCGCCATCCGATCGCCGGACACCGACGGGCGTCAAACACTATTCGGGGGCCGACGGCGGAGACCATCACCCGGTAGCACCTGGAGCAGATGGCACCCCATTCCATCGCATTCCTTCGCATTCATTCGCATTCCTCCGCATCGAGCCGGGCGCGTCGGACGATGCCGAAGTGGCGCGGCCCGTACGGCACCGAGGCGGTTCCGGTCGGGCTGCCTCGGGTGGCGGTCGGGGCCGCCCGGTGGCCTTCCTGCCTCGATCTTCACTCGCGCGGGTGGAGCTGCGCCCCGCTGCCGCCCTCGGTTCCGCTTGCGCGGGAGACTCGACGTGCCTGAGTGCTGTGGCGGTGGTTGGAGGCGGTGACGACGGAACAGAAGGCGAACGGCCAGGGCCGGAGGACGCTCGGGGCGGATGTCCGTAACGAGGTGTCCGCGCCGGTCACGGGGCATGTGGTGCAGGCCGGGGTCGTGCACGGTGGGGTGCACCTGCATTCCGGCCGCGAGCGCGAGCGCGCGGTGGCGCCGCAGCAGCTGCCTGCCGCGCCGAGGGTCTTCACCGGCCGGGCCGAGGAGCTGGCCGAGCTGACGGCCGCGCTGGACGGCGCGGCGGAGACCGGCACCACGGTGATGATCTCGGCGCTCGGCGGCGCCGGAGGGATCGGGAAGACCTGGCTGGCTCTGCACTGGGCGCATCAGCACGTCGACCGGTTCCCCGACGGCCAGCTGTTCGTCGACCTCCGGGGTTTCACACCCGTCGGCGAGCCGATGCCCGCGGCGGAGGCGGTACGCGGGTTCCTCAGTGCCCTCGGGGTGGATCCGGCCGGGATGCCGGCGGACCTCGATGCCCAAGTGGGGCTGTACCGGAGCCTGGTCGCCGACCGGCGCCTGCTGATCGTGCTGGACAACGCCCGGGACACCACGCATGTGGCGCCGCTGCTGCCGGGGAATTCGGCCTCTACGGTGCTGGTGACCAGCCGCCGCCACCTGGCCGGTCTGGTCACCACCCACGGTGCCCGTTCGCTGGACCTGGACGTGCTCTCCGCGGCCGAGGCCCGGCAGCTCCTGGTCGATCACCTGGGCGGTGAACGGGTCGCCGCGGAGCCCGAGGCGGTGGACGCCTTCCTGGAGTGCTGTGGCGGGCTGCCGCTGGCGCTGAGCATCGTGGCCGCGCGCGCCACCGCCCACCCCGGATTTCCCCTGAGTGCGCTCGCCGAGGAACTGCGGGACCACGCGACGCGGCTCGACGAGCTGGACGCCGGTGAGATCCCGTTGAACCTGCGGGCCGCGTTCTCCTCGTCGTACCACGCGCTGTCCCCCGAGGCGGCCGTCCTGCTCGGACTGGTGGGACTGGCGCCGGGGCCGGACATCGGTCTGGCGGCCACCGCCTCGCTCGCCGGGCTGCCCGCGGCCAGGACCCGTGCGCTGTTGCGGGAGCTGGAGACCGCGCACCTGGTGTCCCAGCCGTCGCCGGGTCGCCACCGGCTGCACGACCTGATCCGCCTCTACGCGTCCGAGCAGGCTCACGCCCACCAGGCGGAGGACGGCCGCGACGACGCCTTGCGGCGGCTGGTGGACTTCTACCTGCATACGGCCTACGCCGGTGACCAGGTACTGGATCCGCACCGCGAGTCGGTGACGCTGGATCCGCCCGTACGGGGCTGCCGCCCCCAGCCCCTGCCGGACGAGACCAGGGCGCTGGCGTGGCTGGACGCCGAACACCCCTGCCTGATGGGCGCGCAGCGGCTGGCCGTCGAGCGGCAGTGGCACCAGGCCGTGTGGCAGCTGGCTCCGACGCTGCACACCTATCACTGGCGGCGGGGGCTGCTGGCCCGGCAAGTCGCCGTCGCGACCGACGGACTGGCCGCCGCGCGGCACCTGGGGGACGAGGCCGCCCAGGCACCCGCGCACCGTCTCCTCGCCGAGGCGTGCGCCCTGATGGGCCGGCATGCCGAGGCCCTGGAGCGGCTTCACCAGGCGCTCGCTCTCGCCGAGCGTACCGACGACCTGCCGAGCCAGGCGCACACCCACCGCGTCCTGGCGTGGGCCTGGGGGCAGCAGGGGGAGACCCGGCCCGCGCTGGACCACGCCACCCGTTCCCTCGCGCTGTTCCAGGCGCTGGACGACAAGGAGTGGGAGGCCCGCGGGCTCAACCAGTCGGCTTGGTTCTCCGCGCAGTTGGGCCACTACGAGCAGGCCCAGGCCTACTGCGAGAAGGCCCTGCTCCTGCACCGCGGCCACGGCAACCGCAACGGTGAGGCGCTGTCCCTGGGTGTCCACGCCTACTTGGGTCTGTGCACGGGCCGGTACGCCGAAGTCCTGGAGCACGGCCGGCGGGCCCTCGGCCTGTTGCGCGACATCGGCAACACGTATCACGAGGCCGTTCTGCTGCACGGGATCGGCCAGGCGCATGCCGCGCTGGGGCAGCCCGGTCAGGCCCGGGATGCGTGGGAGCAGGCATTGGAGCTGTACCGTAGCCAGCACCGGTCGGGCGAGGCCAAGGGCCTGCAACTCCAGCTCGACGAACTGGTCGAGCGCGAGCGGAAGGGCGAGCGGGAGCGGGGTGAGGCGGCGCCCCTTACGGAAAGCCCGCACCGTCCTCCCGACGGTCTCCCGCGCGAATAGGCCCGACGCGCGAGCGCCGACAGCCCGCGAAGAAACCAGCCGGGTCCGGGCCTCCACGGCCGGTCGGCCGATGCCGTCCGCCGGGCGGCTCTCGATGGCGGCGAAACCCGGTGCCTGCCTGTGCCGGACGGCCTCTTCCGCATACCGTGGCCCGGGAAGCGGAGACCTCCGACCCCGGCTGAACTGGTGATTCCGCCCCGGGAGTTCACAGCGGTTGAGCTTTCACCCAACATTGATGCTGGAAGGATCTTGCTCCAGCGGGTATGTTTCCGTGCAGGCATCGCCGTCACGGTTCTACGGGGGACGACGGGACGGCCGACGGGGGAACGAACGGGGGAACATTCCATCTCTTCTGCATGCCTTGATCACCGCGTGTGACTCGACTCCGCATGCGCCCGGCACCGGACGGATCCGGCAGCTGCGTGTGCCCACTTTCCATCACCTTGGATTCCAGTGATAGCAGAAGAAGTGTATGACCTGATCCTGGATGATCTCTTCATCCGGGTTGACCAACTGGTCCCGGGAAGCTCTGTCTTCCTGAAGATCGAGGGCCTCAATCCTGCGGGTTCGGTGAAACTCAAGACGGCGGTGGCGCTGGTCGCCGAAGCCGAGAACACCGGCCGCCCCTTTCCCGCCACCCGGCTCATCGAGTCCACTTCCGGAAACCTCGGAGTGGCACTCGCCATGGTGTGCGCGGCGAAAGGGTATCCACTGACCTGCGTGACCGATCCCAACGCCAACGCCCAGTCCGTACGCCTCATGGAGGCGCTCGGCGCCGAGGTCGTGGTGATCGACGTACGCGACGGTAACGGCGGCTATCTGCAGTCCCGCATCAACTACATCCGCGAACGCCTGCGCCGCGAGCGGAACACGTACTGGCTGAACCAGTACGCCAATCCGGCCGGACCGCGGGCACACCGGGAACGCACCGGCCGCGCCCTGGTCGAGACACTCGGCCACATCGACTACGTATTCATCGGCGCCGGAACGACCGGGACGCTGATGGGCTGCGCCGAGTTCCTGCGGGAGCACAGTCCGGCGACGCGCGTCATCGCGGTGGACGCGCACGGGTCCGTCACCTTCGGCGGCCCGCCGTCCCGCCGGCACATTCCGGGGCTGGGCACGAGCCGCCGCCCGGAAATCCTGGACGAGAAATACGTGGACGAGGTCATGCTCGTACCGGAGGAGGAGGCGGTGGAAATGTGCCGGATACTCGCCGAGGAACGCGGACTGCTGCTCGGCGGTTCCACCGGAACCGTGCTGGCCGCCGTACAGAACGCGGCGAAAGACATTCCGGAGGGCAGTGTCGTCGCGGCCCTCTCCCCCGACTTGGGGGAACGGTACCTGGAAAGCATCTACGACGACGCGTGGGTGGCCGAACGCTGGCCGCACCTCATCGACCCGGAATCGGAAATGGACCAGGCGCGCGCCTGAGAACAGGACATTCAGCATGTTCACCTTCGACGTGGTGCCGGGTGACTCCGTACGCAAAACACTCCAGAGCCGGCGCGGTGACGTTCTCGACATCGTCGCCCGCACCTATCGCAGCCACGAGGCCGGCGAGACGGTCAACCCGGACAGCTATTTCCTGCGGTTTCCCGAGAAGCCGGATTCCCGCATCATCGCGCTGCCCGCCTTCATCGGCGCGGATGTCCAGCTGGCCGGCATCAAATGGATATCCAGCTTTCCGCGCAACACCGAGAACGGGGTGCCGCGCGCCTCGGCCGTACTCGTCCTGAACGACTACGAGACCGGCTACCCGGTCGCGGTCCTGGAGGCGGCGAACATCAGCGCCGCCAGGACCGCCGCCTCCGCCGCCGTGGCGGCGACGGCGCTGCGTCCGGACGGCTACGGGGGCAGCCGTATCGCCGTGGTCGGCGGCGGCGTCATCGCGCGGAACATCTGCGACTACCTGCACGCCGCGGGCTGCGCTCCGGACGCCTACCTCGTCCATGACCTGCACGAACCGTCGGCCCAGGCACTCGCCGCGCATGTCCGCGACACCCAGCAGCGCCCCGCGTCCGTCGCCGGCGACCTGGGCTCGGCGCTGGAGGCGGAGACGGTGGTGTTCGCGACGACGGCCCTGGAGCCGTACGTGCACCGGCAGTTCGAGGCCGGTCAGGTGGTGCTGAACATCTCGCTGCGCGACCTCGCGCCCGAAGTGGTCCTGGGCGCGCAGAACGTCTTCGACGACGTCGAGCATTGCATGAAGGCGAACACCTCGCCCCACCTGGCCGAACAGCTCACCGGCAACCGCGACTTCGTGTCCGGGACGCTGGCCGGGGTGCTCAACGGGGAGGTGAAGCCCGCCGCGGACCAGCCGGTGATCTTCTCGCCGTTCGGCCTCGGCGTCCTCGACCTGGCCGTGGGCGCGTTCGCCCTCCAGCAGGCACGCGCCGACGGTACGGCCGTCAGCGTGCCGAACTTCTTCGGGGAGACCCGCCGATGGTGACCCAGGAGCACACGAGCCGCACGCCCGTCCTCGCGGTCATCGGGGTCGGCCCGCGCGGGCTGGGTGTCCTGGAGCGCCTCGTCAGCCACTGCGCGGCGCGGCCCTTTCCGGTCACCGTCCACCTCGTCGACCCGCAGCCGGCCGGCCCGGGCTTCCACCTCGCCGACCAGCCCGACCACCTGCTGCTCAACACGGTGTGCGCGCAGGTCACCGCGTTCGCCGACGCGCGGATGGTGGACGGCCCGACCGCCACGACCGGCCCCGGCCTGCACGAGTGGTGCCGCTCGCGGAACCTGCGGATCGGCGCCGACGGCTACACCGTACGGGCGGGCGAGGGCCGCGAGATCGAGCCGAACGACTATCTGCCGCGGCGACTGCTGCACGACTACCTCACCTGGGCCACCGACCGGATCCTGGCCGCGGCGCCCGACGGGATGCGGCTGGTGCGGCACCGGACCGCGGCGCTGGACGTCCGGCCGGGGGCGGCGGAGCGCGAGACCGTGCGCCTGGCGGACGGTACGGTCATCGACGCCGACGCGGTCTTCGTCACCGTGGGCCACCACTCCCTGTACCACCCGGAACAGGCCATCGCGGAGCCCCGCCTGGTGTCCCGCCCGTACCCGCTGCCCGATGTGCTCGACGGCATCGCGCCCGGTGAGCGGGTCGCCGTCCTGGGCATGGGCCTGACCGCGATGGACGTCATCGCGTCGCTGACGCTGGGGCGCGGCGGCCGGCACGAGAAGGCGGGCGAAGAGGGCGACGGGGCGCGTGCGTCCGGGCGGCTGCGGTACGTGCCCAGCGGCCGCGAGCCGCTCATCGTGCTCGCGAACCGTACGGGCCTGCCGTCCTGCAGCCGCCCGTACCTGAACCCCGGCCGGCTGCGGTTCGTACCGCTCGCGCTGACCGTGGCAGAGCTGGACGCGCGGCGCGCCGTACGCCCCGGCGGGCGGCTGCACTTCGCCGACGACGTGCTCCCGCTGGTCGAGGCCGAGATGGAACTGGCCTACTACCGTGCCGTGCTGGGCGGCCGGGTGGACGACTTCGCCGCCGCGGGCGCCGAGTTCGCGCGCCGTGCGGAGCAGGTCGGCTGGCGGGCCCTGCTCGCCGAGTCCCGCGAGCGCTACGGGCCGTATCCGCTGCGGGGCGTGCTCGACGCCCCGGCCGCGGAGCGCCAGTGGGCGGACCCGCGGGAGTACGCGCGGTGGTTCGCGGCCCAGGTCGCGGAGGATCTGGACGACGCGCGTACGGGGCTGGGCCGCAGTCCCCGCAAGGAGGCCCTGGAGGTGCTGCGCGACCACCGGGACGTGCTGCGGGCGGCCGTCGATCCGCCGGGGCTCGACCCGGCTTCGCTGGACCGCTTCTTCGGTGCGTTCACCGCCACCGTCAACCGCCTGGTCATCGGACCGCAGCTGGACCGCTCCGCCGAACTGCTCTCGCTGCTCGACGCGGGCGTGCTGCGGCTGGGTCCGGGCCCGCGGCCCAAGGTCCTCGCGCCGTCCGGCAACGCCGCGTCCTGGCGTCTGGAGTCGACCTGCCTGGAGCGGCCCGAGACCGTCGAGGTCGACCACGTGGTGGCGGCGCACGTCGCCGAGCCGCCCGCCGACCAGGTGCCCGGCTCGCTGCTCGGCACGCTCGTCGGGGCCGGCCGGGTCGCCACCCTCGCCCGCAGCGGCGGCAGCGCCACCGGCCTGCACGTCACGCGCGACGGCCGTGGCATCGATCCTGCCGGACAGGTGCAGCCCAGGCTGTACTTCCTCGGCCCGCACACCGAGGGTTCCAGCTACTACAACCACTACGTTCCGTCCCCCGGCGCTCCGTCGCGCGCGCTGATGGACGCCGAACTCGCTCTGCGTACCGCTCTCGACCCTTTGACTGCGAGGCCCTGATGAACGTCCGTGACACCTTCACCCCCTGGCGGCAGGAGTACCGCCCGGCGACCCGCGCCGCCCAGGGCGACGGCTGGCGTTCGCCGGCCACCGGGTCGATTCCGCCGCCCATCGAGCTGGGGGCGACGTTCGCGCGCGACGAGCAGTACCGCGCGCCGGCCGGTCTGGCCTACCTCCGTGACCAGGGCACCCCCGGATACGAGCAGGTGGAGCAGGTCCTGGCGGGGCTCGAAGGCGGCCGGGACGCACTGGTGTTCTCCTCCGGGATGGCCGCCGCGACCGCGGTGTTCCAGGTGCTGCCCGCCGGGGCGCGGGTCGTGGTGCCGCAGACCATGTACTTCGGGCTCACCAAGTGGCTGGCCGAGTTCGGGGGCGCGCGCGGCCTGGAGGTCGTACGCGTGCCGATGGACGACCTGGACGCGGTGGCCGCTGCGGTGACGGCGGCGCCGACCGCGCTGCTGTGGGCGGAGTCCCCGGCGAACCCGACCTGGCTGGTGACCGACCTCGCGGCCTGCGCCGACATCGCGCACCGCGCCGGGGCGCTGTTCGCCGTGGACAACACCGTACCGACGCCGGTGCACGCCCGGCCGTTCACGCTCGGCGCCGACCTGATCATGCACTCGGGCACCAAGTACCTCAACGGCCACACGGACGTGGTGGCCGGCTTCCTCGTCGCCGCGCCCGCGCCGGAGGGGGAGGACGGCGCGGCGGCCGAGGCGCGCGAGGCGCTGTGGGAGCGGCTGCGGCTGCACCGCAGGCTCACCGGCCCGATCCTCGGCCCGCTGGAGACGTACCTGCTGATGCGCGGCATCCGTACGCTCTTCCCGCGGATGCGGCAGATATCGGCCACGGCGCAGGCGCTGGCCGAGCACTTCGCCGACCATCCGCACGTCAGCCGGGTCGCGTACCCGGGGCTGCCGACCGATCCCGGTCACGAGGTCGCGGCCCGGCAGATGAGCGGGGGCTTCAGTGGGATGCTGTCCCTGCACGTCGCCGGGGACTGGCAGCGGTCCCTGCGCACGGCGCAGAACTGCGAACTCTTCATCCGGGCCACGTCCCTGGGCGGGGTGGAAAGTCTGGTCGAACACCGCTACACCTTCGAGGGGCCGGGCAGCACCTCCCCGAAGGACATGATCCGCCTGTCCATCGGTCTGGAGGACCCGGCCGACCTCGTCGCCGACCTGGAACAGGCACTGGAACGCGCCGCAAAGGAAGACCGTTGAGTTCGGAGACCACGAGCAACATCCAGCCGACCGGCACCACTCCCCCACCGGAGCCGCCGGCCGGTCCCCCCACGGAGGGCTCACCACCGGACGGCTCGCCGCAGCTGCGGCCGGGCCTGTTCCGCGACGCCTCGCTGTCGGCCGTGCTGGCCGGCTTCGTGGCCGTCGTCGTGTCGTACTCCGGGCCGCTGGTCATCGTGCTGGCGGCCGCCCACGCGGGTCATCTGAACCAGGGCCAGACCAGCTCCTGGGTGTGGGCGATATCCATCGGCAGCGGCGTCACCTGCATCGCGCTCAGCCTGCGCACCCGTATGCCGGTCATCACGGCCTTCTCCACCCCGGGCGCGGCGCTCCTCGTCACCAGCCTGGGCGCGTACTCCTACGCCGAGGCCGTCGGCGCCTTCCTCGTCACCGGGGCGGTCATCACGCTCGTCGGGCTGACCGGCGTGTTCGGGTGGCTGATGCGGCAGATTCCGACGGCCGTGGTGTCGGCGATGCTCGCGGGCATCCTGTTCTCCTTCGGTACCGGGGTGTTCACGTCGCTGAAGACCGCGCCGTGGATCGCCGGCGCGGTCCTGGTGGCGTATCTGCTGGGCAAGCGCTTCATCGCGCGGTACGCGGTGCTGCTCGCGCTGGCCGCCGGTGTGGTGTTCAGCGCGGTCACCTCGCGGCTGGACATCCACATCGACCATGTCGAGCTGGCCAAGCCGGTGTTCACCGCCCCGTCGTTCTCGGCCGGTTCGCTCATCGGCATCGCCGTACCGATGATCCTGGCCACCCTGGCGTCGCAGAACGCGCCCGGCATGGCCGTGCTCAGCGCGTCCGGATACCGGCCCAAGGACCGGCTGCTGATCGGCTCGACCGGTCTGGCGTCCACGGCCCTGGCGCCGTTCGGGTCGCACGCGATCAACCTCGCCGCGATCACCGCGGCGATCTGCACCGGTCCCGAGGCACACCGCGACCCGCGCCGCCGGTACGTGGCCGGCGTCTCGTGCGGCTTCTTCTACCTGCTGATCGGGGCGTTCGGCTCCACGCTCGTCGTCCTGTTCGCCGGACTGCCCAAGGAACTGGTCGCCGCGGTGGCCGGTGTCGCGCTCTTCGGTGCGCTGGCCGGTGGGCTGACCGGCGCGGTCAAGGAGGAGAAGGACCGCGAGGCGGCCCTGATCACGTTCCTGGCCACCGCGTCAGGAGTGACGATCGCGGGCATCGGCTCGGCCTTCTGGGGCTTGGTGTTCGGCGTCGTGGCGCATCTCGTGCTGACGCGGCTGCGCGCAGGGCGGGCCGCGGCGGCCTGATCCGCGGCGGTGGTGCGCAGGCCGTACGGAGGGGCTGCGCACCGCTGCCGGACGCGGGTGCCGGGCGTGGCTGTCGGGCACGGCCGCCTCCGGGTACGCCGGTACGCCCGTTCGTCTCCGCCGCCGGGCCCCGCCCACTCGGCTCTTCGGCCGGATCCAGGAGGCGCCCTCTGGCCGTACGGGCGGCGCGATCTCATCATGGGCCCATGGGAGACGACAGCGACGGCACGCTCCTCCGGGACGCCCGGAGGCTGCTGCCGTGGATCACCGGCGTACGCCGCGAGATCCACCGCGCACCGGAACTGGGGACCACCCTCCCCCGTACGCAGCAGACCGTACTGCGCGAACTGTCCGGCCTCCCCATGACCGTCACCACGGGCGACCGGCTCACCTCCGTCACCGCCACGCTGACCGGTGACCGTCCCGGGCGGACGATCCTGCTCCGCGCCGACATGGACGCGCTGCCCCAGACGGAGGAGACCGGGCTCGACTTCGCCTCCCGCACGCCGGGCGTCATGCACGCCTGCGGGCACGACACGCACACCGCCATGCTGCTCGGCGCCGCCCGGCTGCTCGCCACCCGCAGGGAACGGCTGGCGGGCCGGGTGGTGTTCATGTTCCAGCCCGCCGAGGAGATCTGCCAGGGCGCGCAGTCCATGATCGAGGAAGGCGTGCTGGAGGCGCCGGACGGCAGGCCGGTGGACGCGGCGTTCGCCCTGCACATCACCACCCGGCACCCGTCCGGCACCGTCCACCTGCGGCCCGGCCCGCAGTCCGCCGCCGCCGACATGCTGACCGTCACCGTCCACGGCCGGGGCGCGCACGCCGCCGCGCCGCAGCGGGGCCTGGATCCCGTACCGGTGGCCTGCGAGATCGTCCAGGCGCTGCAGACGATGGTGACCCGTACGGTCGACGTCTTCGAACCGGCCGTCCTCAGCGTCACCCGCGTCACCGCCGGTACGGCATCCAACATCATCCCTGACACGGCGGAGATCGCCGGCACCTTCCGCACCCTGTCCGACGCCACCCGCAAGAAGGTCCGTGACGGCATCGTGCGGGTGGCGGACGGTGTGGCGGCGGCGCACGGCCTGACCGCCGAGGTGGAGCTTCCGGACGTGACGCCCGTGGTGGCCAACGACCCCGGCTTCGCCGGCCTGGTCACCCGCGCGGCGACGGAACTCCTCGGCCCCGGGCAGGTCGGCCTGCTGCCCCACCCGATCATGGCCGCCGAGGACTTCGCGTTCGTCCTGGAACGGGTGCCCGGCGCCATGGCGTTCCTCGGCGCCTGCCCGCCGGGGCAGGCCGCCGGCCAGGCGCCCGACAACCACTCCAGCCGGGTCGTGCACGACGAACCGGCGCTGGCCGTGGGGGCCGCCGTGCATGGCGCGGTGGCGTTGTCCTACCTCGCGGCGTGGTCCTTGTAGGGCGGCCGGACTCGCGTGGGGTGGTGACCGGTCGTTCCGTCGGCAGCGGCCCCGGCGCCTGCTGTCCCGGGGTCCCCTGCCCTGGTTCCTACTGTCCCGGCTCCTGCTGCCCCAGCACCTGCCGCGCGTACGCCGCGACGTGCGCCCGCATCCGTTCGGCCGTCACGCCTTCCGTGCCGGCCAAATGCTCGACGAGGTCGGCGCGGGTGGCGGCCAGCAGGGCGTGCGCGGTGAAGCCGCTGTCGACGATGCCGGGGACGCCGTCCAGCGTCTGCCGGAGCGTGGCGTGCCACCACTGGTAGTGCGCCGCCTGGTACGGGCTGCCGCTGCCGGCCTCCTCCAGGGCCAGGGAGAGGTGCCGGTTGGCCAGCTTGAAGCCGAGGACGGCGTCGAGCAGGGCCGGTACCCGTTCACGCGGCGGGGTGGCGGGCCCGAGGGGTGCCGGTCCGTTCTCGACGGCCCGGCGCAGCGGGTCAATCCGCGCCTCGACGAGGGCGCGGATCAGGCCGGTGCGGTCGCCGAACCGGCGGAAGAGGGTGCCCTTGCCGACTCCGGCCGCCGCCGCGACGTCGTCCATGGACACGCCGCGGGGGCTGTCGCTGCGGGCGAAGAGGTCGTCGGCGGCGGCGAGTACGACCTCCCGGTTGCGTACGGCGTCCACGCGTTCCTTCCGTGCGGTCACGGCCTCTCCCTCGTTTCCTCGTTCGACGCGGCACCCTTTACACAGCGGACCGGCAGTCCGTATGGTCCGTACGACTAACCGGACTCATAGTCCGCATCGGTCCGCATCATAGAGTAAGAGGCCCGGCCATGCCCGATTCCGCATCCTGCACTGTGTCCCACGCTGTGTCCGGCAGTGCGTCCGGCGCCGCCTCCCGCCCCGTATCCCGCACCCAAGGCCCCGCATCCAGCATCACCCGCTACCGCGACTACTGGAACCCGCTCGCGGCACCGGCGCCCCCCAGCGCGGCCAAGTCGTCGCCCACCGCACCGTGAGGAACGCAGCACACCCATGACATCTCCACAGCATGACCGCCGTCGCCCCACCGTCCTGGTCACCGGGGCCACCGGCACCACCGGCAGCCGCCTCGCGGCCCGGCTGGCCGCGCTCGGCTGCGAGGTCCGGGCCGCGAGCCGCCGCGCGACACCTCTGGACGGCACCCGGCCCGTCCGATTCGACTGGTACGACCCGGCCACGTACGCCGAAGCCCTGCGCGGTACGGACGGGCGCCAACCGGACGGGGTCTACGTCGTACCGCCCGTCGGGGACCGCGACCCGGCCGCCGTCGTACTGCCCTTCCTCGGCCAGGCCCGCGCGTCCGGTGTGCGGCGCGCGGTGCTGCTCAGCTCCTCGGCCATCGCCCGGGGCGGCCCTGCTGTCGGCCGGGTGCACGACGCACTGCCCGGGCTGTTCGACGAGTGGGCCGTGCTGCGGCCGTCGTGGTTCATGCAGAACTTCAGCGGCGACCACGTGCATGCGCGCAGCGTCCGCGAGGAGGGCGTCATCTCGACCGCGACCGGCGACGGCCGCGTCGGGTTCGTCGACGCGGACGACATCGCGGCGGTCGCCGCCCACGCCCTCACCGATCCGGCCGCCCCCAACACCGACCTGCTCATCACCGGTCCCGAGGCGCTGGGTTACGACGCGGTCGCCGCCGTCCTCACCCGCGTGACGGGCCGGACGGTGACCCACCGGCGGCTCACCCACGGACAGTTCCGCGACCGCCTGGCCACCGGCATACCCGGAGAATTCGCCACGCTGCTGGCCGACTTGGACCGTTCCGTCTCCGAGGGCGCGGAGGACCGCACCACCGACACCGTCGAGCGTGTCACGGGCCGCCCACCGCGCAGCTTCCTCACGTATGCGGAAGAGGAGCTGCGGTAGGCCGACGCGGCGGGGGAAACACCTGCTCACCCCGCGGTGCCGCGCTCCTGGAACCGGTACGCGCAGTACACCACGGCGCCCTCACGGCGAGCGCCAGGGACAGCACGATGCGGTAGCGGCCCGGGAAGCCCACACAGCGGCCCGTACGGCCGTGCTGGAGCGCGGTGAAGACCACCGTGACGGAGGCGGGCGCCGCCGTGTCGGCCAGCACCTGCCGTACGACGTGGACGACGGCCGCGCGCCGCGGGTCCGCCGCCAGCCGGCCGAGGCCGACGCAGGTTCCGGACCAGGCAGCCGGCACCGGGCGGCCAAGCTGAGCGGTGAGCTACCGCCCTGCCGACTCCTCCACCCTGGCAGCGGCATCGAAGCCGCCGGCAGCCGCGTCGCCGTCATCGCTGCCGCTGCCACTGCCACTGCCACTGCCACTGCCTGCATCGCTGCCACTGCCTGCGTCGATACCGCCGTCCGCTGCTCCACCGCCGTTGTCCGCAGCGCCGCCGCTGGCCGCTCCACCGTCGTCGCCCGCACCGATCTCGGCGCCCGTCGCTTCGAGGGCCTTGGTGACCGGCTGGAAGAAGGTCTCCCCGCCCTGCGTGCAGTCGCCGCTGCCCCCGGAGGTCAGCCCCACGGCCGCGTCTCCGGAGAACATCGGCCCGCCGCTGTCCCCTGGTTCCGCGCACACGTCCGTCTGTATCAGCCCGTTGACAATGTCGCCGTTGCCGTAGTTCACCGTGGCGTTCAGGCCGGTGACGGTGCCGTCCGACAGGCCCGTCGTGCTGCCGGACCGCTGTACCCGCATCCCCACGGCGGCTTCCGCTGCCCGAGATATGCGCTGCGTGCTGCCGTTCTGCAGGTCGACCGCGCTCTCCGGCCGGGCGCCCGCGTCATCGTAGGTCACCAGGGCGAAGTCGCTCTCGGGGAACCGGGCGTCGGCCACCGTGCCCAGCGGCTGCGCCCCCGCCTGGCCGGCCGACCAGGTCGCGCTGCCCTTGCCGCAGTGCCCCGCGGTCAGGAACGCCGGAGCGCCCCGCACCGTGACGTTGAACCCGAGTGAACAGCGCGCGTTCCCCCCGAAGATGGCGCTTCCCCCTACGGGCAGCGCTCCCGCACCACCGTCACTTCCTCCGGCCCCACCACCCTCATTTCCTCCGGACACAGCGCCGTCGCCGCCCCCGGCGTTCCCTCCGCCACCGCCATCCGAGTCGCCTCCGGAGCCACCGGTGTCCGCTGCCGCTCCCGCGGCGCTGTCCCCGCCCTCGCCGTGGTACCGCCGGAACTCCCCCGCCGACCGCTTGACGCTCACCATGCCTCCTCCCGCCTTCTCGACAGCTTCGGTCAGAGCGGCGAGTTTCTCGCCGGTGACCGTGCGGTCGGCGATGACCGAGACCCGGTTGGTCCTCGGGTCGATGGACCACGCCGTGCCCGGAATGGCGGCGGTGTCGCTCAACGTCCGCGTCGCCGCCTGCAGTTCGCTCATGCTGTTGCGTACGACGCGCGCCACGGCGCCCTCCGCCTCGACCCTTCTGGCGTCGTCCGCCGACAGGACGTTCATCACGAGCCGACCCTTCTCGGCGTCGAGATACCAGCCCGCCGTCCGATCGGTACCGAGGTCCGCTTTCAGGGCCGAGGCGACCTGCGCGGCCACCCCGGAGGAGAACGTCCGCGGTGAGCGCGGCCGGTCCGCACTCGCGTTGGCCTGCGGCAGGACGATCGCCGCTGCCACGAGGGCCGCTGCCGCGCCGCCTACGAGGACGCCGGTCCGCCTGTTCACATGCCGATGGCTCTTGTTCGCGTATCGGTGGCTCACTTCTCTGACCTCCAGCTGGGTCACAGGGGGAGCACACGGGAACGCACGCCGTGGTGGCGCGGTTGCCCCCGTGCACGGTGGGCACCCAGTTCTACGGAGGACACAGAGGTACCGACTCAGCCCTCCTCGCAACGCGTTGAATTCCCCCCGACCGCCCCACCACCCCCTTACACTGCCCCGCTTCCCGTACGCCCGCGATCACTGCTCGGCAGCGCCGAGGAGTATGTGCGCCAGCTCGGCAGCCTCGGTCAGGGGGCGCCCGGATGCGGCGTCGGACCGGCCACGATCCACGTCACTGCTCGTCCGCAAGCCCCTGCCCCGCGTAGTCGACCGCGGTCAGGTCTGCCCAGGAGCCCCCGCTCCCGGCCATGGACGCCTCCACCACCGCCCGGCCGTCCGGCCGGCACACCGGACTTGTCGGCGAGGCCCGACAGCGTCAGCGGATACGCGCCGTGCCCCGCCGGCCGGGCCGGGCTTACAAGTTGTCGCCCCAGCCGCCCTGGATCATGGTCTGGAACGCCCACTTCCCGTCCCGCCGGATCAGGATGTCGGCGTACCGCAGCTGCTGGCTCCGGCCCTCCTGCGTCATCGTCGAGTCCGTGAACACCACGGCCATCGAGGGCGAGAGGAAGACGGGCGTCCGGGTGGACTCGAAGGTGATGTCCTCGCCGCCCTCCCCCATCACGTGCGTCATCGTCGCGACGAACCGCTCCCGGTCCCACTGTGCCGAGCGGCCGTTGCCGGCCGAGTCGTCGCTCACGAGGTTGAGCGGGAACACGGCCATGTCGGCCATGCGTGTGACGTTGCGTTTCGCGCTCTGCGCGTCGTACTCCGCGAACCAGGCGTCCAGGCTCGCACGGTCCTCGTCGGTCGCTGCGTACCCGGTGTCAGGCAGGAAGGCCACGCGAACTTCTCCTCATGGACAGGGGCCTCGTGCGCTCACCGCGCGAGGCCGCGGAGGAGGAACGTACGCCCGTCGAGCATGGTAGTCAAGTTTGATTAGCAGGAGAGGGGGAGCGCTGCCCGGATTTTTCTCGTACCGGACTCGCGTCGAACTCGTGCGATCCGTCGCAGCACTCGGACCGGTGGTTTCCGTTCCACGTACGAGTGAGACGGCCTGACGTGTCGGGTGATCGAGGTGACGCTCTCTCCGTGCCGCGGCGGCCCGCGCCCGGCACCGGAAGGTCGACACTTCCACAACTCGACAAGGAGTCATGCACATGAGCCTTCGCCGTACTCTGCTGGCGACCCTCGGCGCCGCGGCCCTCACCCTCGGCATGTCCGTCGCGGGCGCTCCCAGCGCGGCCGCCACCCCCTGTGGCTTCTACGAAACTTCGAGGGACGCGTACTACAACCACTGCACGAGCGACGGCTCGCGCGTGATCATCGAGGTGGAGGTGTTCGGCCCCAACTACGAGCGCTGCGTGGGCCCCGGAGTCTCGTGGCTGGGCTCCGCCGGGCGGATCGACGGCGCGCACTACGTAGGCCGTACCTGCTGACCTGTTCGTAGTGGCCACCCGCACGAGCCGATGAAGTCCCCTGGCAACGTCCGCCGTTGCGAAGACACGCCGGTGGACGTTGCCAGGAAGGACGGTTCATCATGCGAAGGACGTCATCGTGGGTGGGACGTCATGGCGGGTGGGTGTTCGTGGTGGGTGGGGTTCATCGTTGGAGGAAGGTGAAGAGGTTTTCCCAGCGGTGGACGATTTCGTCGGTGGCGTAGCGCTGGATGTGGGTGCGGGCGGCGTTGCCCATGCGGTCGCGCAGGTCCTGGTCGCCGAGGAGGGTGTCGAGGTGGCGGGCGAGTTCGCTGGTGTTGCCGGGCGGGGCCAGCAGGCCGTCCTCGCCGTGGCGGATGATTTCGCGCACGCCGGGGGCGACGTCGAAGGCCACGCACGGCACGGCGGTGGCCATCGCCTCCATGGGGGCCAGCGGGAAGCCTTCGCCGCGGGAGCTGAGCACGAACACCGAGGCCTGGCGCAGGGCGCCGGGCACGTCGTGGGTGCGGCCCATGAAGGCGACGGTCTCGGCGAGGCCCAGCTGGCTGCTCTGCCGGCGCAGGGCGGCTTCCTCCTCGCCGGTGCCGTAGATGCGCAGCGTCCAGCCGCGGTGGCGGGCGGTG
>NZ_JBVIBD010000033.1:0-68929 GCF_055573595.1 Streptomyces sp. NPDC030165
CTCCCACCGTCTGGGCCGGCACCGCGCTGGGTCGTGGAACGCACGGTGTCCTGGCTGTCCGGATGCCGACGGCTCCACCGCCGCTACGAACGCAACCCTGACCACTTCCTGGCCTTCACCGCCATCGCGGCAACCCTCATATGCCACCGCCGACTCGCCAAATGAAAAGACGTCTGGTCAGCTCAGGGCTTCCATCTGCTCCTGAGCTGCGGTTTGTACAGCGAGCGTGGCCGTCAATTCTACGAGGCCAGCTGCGACTGTTGCCTCCTGCTCGGCGACATGGAGAGCGGATCGAGCGGACTCTAGGGCCTGCTGCAACTCCTGAACTTGTTGCTGAGCCTCGCGGAGTCGGGCAATGGCTTCAAGGTCCTCTTGCCGGGCGGTGGCGTGGATGGCCAACACGCCTCTGTGGCGGTTACTCACGGGGAGCGGCTGAGGACACAGCGGCAGGCCGAAGAACCCCTCAATCCTGGCGATGGTTCCTAGTACTCCAGCTGTAGATAGCGACCTTCATAGTGTGCGGTCTGCCGGGCGGCTCCAGCGGCAGGCTGGGGCTTGGTAGCTGCGACGGGCGGGCGCGTAAGGCGCCAGGGTGATCGCGCCGCCAAAGGAGTTCGCACAGAGCACCGTCGATCGCGACAGAGAGGCCGGGGCGGCGTGGGTCGCCGAGTTATCCGGGGTCGTGGAGGAGTTGCTAAGGCGCTGGGGTTACGTGCTTGATGGCGAGGTGACGTGATCAGTGCCCCTTTTGCCTGTATTCGTCAGATCATACGATCCGCCCTAGAACTGACGTTGCCTCATCGAATTCACTCATCCCTTCTTAAGAGTGGAGAGTGGCCTCACCAGCGGGATTACACCGCTTGAGAGGCGAGTGAGGCTGTAGCTTCCTCGGCGTGACGATGGCGGAGGGGACCGCGGCCCTACCCGGGCAAAGGCGCGAGGAACAAGCAGAGCTGGGGCTGCGGGTCGAGCAGATGGCCGCCGGGGCAACGCTTTCCCTGATCACCGGCTCGGTGGCCATCTGGGGCCGCCATCCGGAGGTGCCTGATGCGGTCGTCTCCACGGCAACTGGCGGCCGAGAGGGAGCTCAGACGCTCGCGCACTTCGTGTCTCGCAGCGAGGGAGCTCGGGGTGGCCGCGCCGTCCACCACGGTACTTTGGTCACGGCGCAACACTTGACCGAGGGCGCGGTGGAGGTCTTCGAGTCCCCGCCCCACAGGGCCGCGCGCGGGCTCAGCGGTCCGCCGAACGCACCGGGCTGCAGCGCCAGCCCACCTCCTGCCTGCTCTACGCGTTGGCCTGCCGCGCGGCGGTGGTCTGCAGGTTTCTCCTGCTCTGTCCCAGCAGCCGTGAAGTTCAGGCATGCGTAGCCCTGTTCTGGGGCCCGCCCGACACCACAGCGGAGGGCTGATCATGTCGGCCGATAACTCTTTCGCCACCGCGCCGGGGGCGTTGCCGCTGCTCGGCCACACGCTGCGGTTTCTACGTGACCCGCTGCACTTCCTCCGGTCATTGCCGGCCTTCGGAGATGTTGTTTCGATCCGGCTCGGGCCCGTCAACGCCCTCGTGGTCTGCACCCCAGAACTTACCCGCCGTGTCCTGGTGGACGACCGCACCTTCGACAAGGGCGGCTTCCTCTTCGATCGCGGCCGCGAGGTTGTGGGCAACGGCCTGGCAACCTGCCCATACCAGGAGCACCGTCGGCAACGACGGCTGATCCAGCCGACCTTCCACCGAGCGAACCTGCCAGCCTACGCACGAGAGATGAGCGCACAGGTCCGTGCGGCGGCCGACGCGTGGCAGCCCGGCCGAAATATCGACGTCCTGGCGGAGACGACGATGCTCAGCCTGCGCACCGCCGCAGCTACGTTCTTCTCCGCCACGCCCGCCGCTGTCCGTGAGTCACTCATTACCGACATGGCGACCGTCGGAGCAGAGGCGTACCGGCGCATGCTCCTGCCGCCTTGCGCCGCTGCCATCCCTACCCCCGGCAAGCGCCGCTTCGACCGGGCACGCACCCGGTTCCGGCGGACCGTCGAGCGTGTCATTGCCGACTATCGAGCCGACGACATCGACCGTGGCGACCTGATGTCGATGCTGTTGGCAGCCTAGGGTGGCCTCGCCGGCCGAGAGGCGCGGGGGCACTTGTCCGACGTTGAGATCAGCGACCAGGTCATGACGTTTTTCTTCGCCGCGACGGAAACGCTCGGCGCAAGTCTCGCCTGGGCCTTGCACCTGCTGGGACGCCACCCTCGCATTGAGGCAAGACTGCACGCTGAGGTCGACGCCGTTTTGACCGACAGGGTTGCCACCTTCGAGGACCTGCCCCGGCTAGAGGTGACGCGGAACATCATCACCGAGACCCAGCGCCTGTATCCGCCGACCTGGCTGTTGACCCGCCGCACGACAGTTGACACCGAACTCAGCGGCCGGCCCGTCCGCGCCGGAACCGTCGTCGTCTACAGCCCCTACCTCGTGCATCACCGCGCCGATCTATACCGCGACCCGGAGCGTTTCGATCCGGACCGTTGGGTGCCCGAGCGAGCGAAAGCCATCCCCCGTGACGCTTATCTGGCTTTCGGGGCGGGCGCACGCAAGTGCATCGGTGACTCCGTCGCGATGACCGAGGCCGTCCTGGCGCTGGCCACGGTTGCAGCCCGGTGGCGGCTGGAGCCCGCCTCGGGCCGGCAGGTCAAGGCTTCGCCGTCCGCGCTCCTGAACCCCTCAGGGCTGTACATGCGTACTCTCACGCGCGAACGCAAAGAGGCACGGAGCGTGACGACGTAGCACCCGCGGGCGACCACAGCGATGGGAGCGGCGGCAGCCGCCCCCGACATGCTTATGGCGCCGATCTGGTCCGCCCGACCGGCCAGCAGATCCTCACGGGAAGAGCGAGACGTGCCGACTCTCACACCATCTTGGCCTTACCGCAACGCGTTCATGGAAGTCCTGACCGATCACACTCGTGCGTACACGCCGGCCGATGCCGAACGCCTACGTCTGTTGCGAGGCGAATATGTAGCACTCATTGATTCGCACGGCCCGGGGCTGCTGTCGCTGGATGACCTGCTCAGCCCGGTCGGGTTCCCTTTCGGGGAAGCCAGTGCGCACATCAGGCCGCACCCGGCCGAGCAGTCGGTGACGGCCGAGGTCGAGTCCTGGATGCGCGCGAACCAGCTTTGGCTGAGTACGACGCCCCACATCCTCAGCGCCTGCAGCTGGGTGTTTCCCACAGCGAGCAGGGCAGCGCTGATTCTGCAGAGCAAGCTCCTGTCATTCAATTGGTTTCTCAACGATACCCAGGGCAGGGACCTGGCCGGCGTGCACGCGCAGGGGGCCCCTCATCTGGCCGCGGCCGTCGTCGCCATCTGCGATGACCTCGATGCCGCCCCCGACAGCGAGGGCATCCAGGAAGGAGCGGCCAGGCAGCTTCTGCGCGAGATCCGCGCCGGCTCTCCTGCGTCGTGGTTCGCCTGCTTCCTCAGCCGCTTTCGCGATCACGTCCAGCTCACGCACCAAGATCTCAGTCTTCCCGCCACGGGGGTTGTGCCATCGATCTTCGGATACATCCAACAGCGGCTTCGAACCTCCGGCATGGCCTACGTGACCTCCTTGCTGGAGCTCGGCCTCGATGCCTACCTCGACGACCTCTACCGCGAGCCCGACAACCTGGTCTCTGCCCTCGACCGTCTCATGTTCCTAGCGGCGGCTATTCCGGCCATCGGGAACGACGTCGTGTCCTTCGAGAAGGAAGTCGTAGACCTCGGGGCCAGTGACAACCTCATCACCGTCCTCGCGCTCAACCGCCCCGGGACCAGCCTGCTGGAGGCGATCAAAGCCAGCGGCTACCTGGTGGCCGACATGATCCAGGAGTTCGTCACCCTCTCGTCGTACGTGGCCAACCTCGCCGGGG
The DNA here is from genome assembly GCF_055573595.1 of Streptomyces sp. NPDC030165. Classification (NCBI taxonomy): domain Bacteria; kingdom Bacillati; phylum Actinomycetota; class Actinomycetes; order Kitasatosporales; family Streptomycetaceae; genus Streptomyces; species Streptomyces sp. NPDC030165. Next base: position 3,914 of record NZ_JBVIBD010000033.1, read on the forward strand.
ATGTGCGCCCACACGATGAGCCCAGGGCCAGCGCCCTGCTGCGCTACCTCGACGGCCTGGACACGATGATGAAGAGCCAATGGACCTTCCACGCGGTCAGCCGCCGCTACCGGTATCCGAAGTCGCTCTGGAAGGAGATGGCCGTGGACCACGAGGCGATGGCCACCCGTCACGTCGAGGCTGTGGTGCGGCTCGCCCGACAGCAAGGATCTGCCGGTGCTCCGTCGCCCAGCTTTTGATGTGACCGAGCGCCCTCGGCCGCACCGCGCGGCCGGGACCAGGCGCATGTGGGCCCGCCCTGTGAGCGGGGGTTGGACCGGGAGGCAAACCCGATGGTGACCAACGCCGAGGTCGTCCGTAATCCCAGGACCGCCTCCCGGGTGCTGAACGACGCGCGGACGCTGGTCGGACCGCACCTGCGCACGGCGGTGGACTCGCTGCCGGGGCCGCTACGGCGGGCGGCGGGCTACCACTTCGGCTGGCTCGACGACCAGGGTCAGCCCGTCAACGCGGGTGCGGGCAAGATGCTCCGACCTGCGCTGGCACTGCTCTCGGCCGAGGCGGTCGGCGGCACTGCCGAGAACGCCGTCACCGTAGCGACGGCCGTGGAGTTGGTGCACAACTTCTCCCTGCTGCATGACGACGTGATGGACGGCGACCGGGTGCGCCATCACCGGCCGACCGTGTGGGCGGCGTTCGGGGTTCCGACGGCGGTCCTGGCGGGGGACGCATTGTGGGCGCTGGCGCTGCAAGTGCTGGCCGGCACGGGCGCGATCTCGAGTCAGGCATCCCAACTACTCACCGCGGCCCTGCAAGGTCTGGTTGGCGGGCAGAGCGCGGACCTGGACTTCGAGCACCGTGACGATGTGGGCCTACCAGAGTGCGAAGCCATGGCGCTTGGCAAGACTGGGATGCTGATGGGCGCGGCGTGCGCCTTGGGTGCACTGTCCGGCGGTGGCAGCCGCCCCCAGATGGATGCCCTGCGGGAGTTCGGCGAGCGGCTTGGCGTCGCGTTCCAACTCGTAGACGACCTGCTCGGCCTCTGGGGTGACCCCACGGTGACGGGGAAGCCCGTCGGCTGGGATGCGGCCCGCCGCAAGAAGTCCCTGCCAGTGGCAGCCGCTCTTGCCTCCGGCACGGCGGTGGGGGCGGAGTTGGCCGGCCTCTACCGCCTCGACCACCCCCTGACCCACGCCGAACTAACCCGCGCCACCCACCTGGTCGAGCTCGCGGGTGGACGGGACTGGGCCCGGCGGGAGGCCGATCGGCGCGTGCGCGAGGCATTGGCCATCCTGTGGGAGACGACGCCTGTCCTGTCCGTACGCGCCGAGCTGACCGCCCTGGCCGACCTGCTCGGCCACCGGGAATGCTGACGAGTTCAGCCACCACAGCCGACATCACACAGCCGATGCTCGACCGGCTCCCACAGATGGCGTGGTCGAAGTCCAGTTCAGGGCGCAGTTATAGATCACGATCTTGCTGATCAGGGGGCTGGTCCGGGAACGGGTGCGGGAACCGTTGATCATCGGTGTGTGATGACGGAAAATCAGGCGGTGGCCGCAGGTCACAGCATAAATCCTGCCCGCTGGCAGGAGACGTTCGAAGTCCTGATGGGTCGTATCGCGGGACGGTTCGTGCGGGTGGAACCTCGGCGGCGGGCGCGGGCGTTCGTGCTCGGGCTGCTGTCGGATCTGCCGCGCAAGAACTGCTGGACGCTTTCTGAGCATGCCGGGGATGCGACCCCCTACGGTCTGCAGCATCTGCTGTCGAGGGCCAGGTGGGATGCCGACGCGGTACGCGATGACATCCGCGGCTTCGTCGTCGAGCGCCTGCACCACCAGGACGCGGTGCTGGTCGTGGACGAGACCGGCGACCTGAAGAAGGGCACGCACACGGTCGGCGTGCAGCGCCAGTACACCGGCACCGCCGGACGCATCGAGAACAGCCAGGTCGCCGTATACCTCGCCTACTCCACCCCGCTCGGGCACGCGGCGATCGACCGAGAGCTGTATGTCCCGCGTTCCTGGACCGAGGATGCGGCCCGGTGCCGGTCCGCCGGGATACCCGACGCCGTCGGCTTCGCCACGAAACCCGCCCTCGCCGCACGCATGATCGGCCGTGCCCTGGACGCCGGGGTCGCCGCGTCCTGGGTGGCAGGTGATGAGGTCTACGGAGGCAACCCCCACCTGCGAGGCGAGCTCGAAAGACGCGAGATCGGCTACGTACTCGCCGTCGCCTGCGACCACCAGATCACCATGCGGGCGGGCACACTCCGCGCCGACGCCCTGGTCAAGAAGCTCCCCGCACGGGCCTGGCAGAAGCTCTCCGCCGGGGCCGGAGCCAAGGGGCACCGCTTCTATGACTGGGCCCTGGCCGGCATCGCCGACGACCGGCCCGGCCACCACCAGCTCCTCGTCCGCCGTAACCGGCACACCCGAGAACTCGCCTTCTACCGCTGCTACTCAGCCACCCACGTGCCACTGTCCACCCTGGTGCGGGTCGCCGGACGCAGATGGACCGTCGAAGAGATCTTCCAGTCCGGCAAGGGCCTGGCCGGGCTCGACGAACACCAGGTCAGGCGCTGGGTGTCCTGGCACCGCTGGGTTACCCTCGCGATGCTCGCCCACGCCTTCCTCACCGTCGTCCGCGCCGACGAACACGCCCGCCACCCGAAGCCGGAGGGACTCATACCGCTGACCTCCAACGAGATCCAGCACCTGTTCACCGCGCTCATGGTCTGGCCCGCACACGACGCGGCCCATCGGCTCAGCTGGTCCCACTGGCGACGCAGACACCAAGCCCGATCCCAGACCGGCCACTACCAGCGACAAGCCGCCCAGACATGAAGATCGCGATCTACAGCTGGAGTACTAGGGCGGAGATGATAGGGCGGGGGCCAGCCATTGTGAGCTGACCCTCTTTTTTCATGCCCGAAAGCGGACGTCTCCGAAGGCAGGACGAAGGAATGAGGAAGGGTCATGGACGCGAAGGAACCGGACCCCGACGGCGCCGCCCAGAAAAAGGCTTCTTCAGTGCAGGGCGCTGGGCAGCTTGCCGGACAGTTCATGGGGTTTGGCGCGCTGCTGCGAAGGTGGCGTAAGACCGCCGGCGTCACGCAAGCACTGGCCGCTAAGTCCCTGGGAATGGGAGTACGCACGTACCGGAAGATTGAACGGGGCGCGACTCCGCCGCGATTCACTCAGCCCCAGTGCGATTCACTGGCTGCTCTGTTCGCACTGGACCGTGACGAACGCCACGCATTGTTGCTGTATAACGTCGGCACATCCCTTCCCACGTCGAGCGCCGAAGGACGCCCCGAGCTGCGGCGTGCACTGCGATTGCTGATCGACCAGCAGATGCCCAGCCCGATGTACCTCTGCGACCGGTACTGGAACATCATCAGCTTCAACACGGCCATGGCGGAGTGGTGGCCGTGGGTCATGGAGCCCGGCGCCAACCTCATACGCTGGGCGCTGACCCGCTCCGAAGCGCGGGCCCAGTACCACGACTGGCACAAGCACGCTGCGGCCTACGTGAAGATGCTCAAGTTCGCGGAAGCCACCAACGAGCACGACGCCGAACTCCGCCGGCTGATCGACGACGTCAAGAAGGACCCCGACGTACGGCGCATCTGGGAGGCCGAGAACGAGCTGGGCGAGACCCGCGACGGCCACGTCTTCCGCATGAACGTGCCGGCCCTGGGCTGGGAGACCGTTGAGGTCGTCAGTCACGTGGTGTACCCGGCGAGCATGCCTAACTGCCGCTTCGTCGTCATCACCTGGGTCGAGGACGACCGCGCTGACGACGAGCACGACGCCCTCGGGGGTGCCCGCAACGCCTGGGCCGAGACGCCGGCTGCCGGAAAGGCGCAAGCTGCACCGGCCCGGGCCCAGAAGAGCGAGGGGCGGGACGACGCGATACACCAGCGTCACGCGCATTCGCTCACTGCTCGTCTCGTCCTGGATACGGCAGAGGAAGCAGCGGCCCTCGCGGGGGACGACGGCATTCCGCTGCCTGTCCTCAGCCGCCTGATAGGGCCCGACAGCCGCCTGACGCTGTCGCCGAGCAGCCACTCGGTCATCTGGGCGATCGAAGAGGCGCCGGGCGAATGGGCGGCCACCGAGGTCGACGCGAACGCGGTGATCGCCCGCATGCCGCAGGCAGCCCTCATCCCCGAGGCGCGTGACGAAGTGAAACTGCTCACGCGTTGTGCCCTGCCCGCCGCCCCGGACGCAGCCGTCGACCAAATCCAAAAGCTGCTCCCACAGCTGCAGCACCGGATCCTGCTGCTGCGTGAGGTGTGGCGGGACCTGTACGAACAGGACAACCTACTGCCGTATGCCTGAGATCTGCCTAACGATTGGCCGCGGCCTCCGGCACGCTGGGGCGGGCGCGTAGCAATCCGTCGGGCCGGAATCGGTCCGGCGTATAAGCGCGCCAAGCCGCCGCCGAAGAGGCTTTCACAGCGCGCCTTCTTGAACGGCTGGGAGCGCTGTACCGTGTCCCGGCAGGCCCGAAACGCGTGCCCCGAAGTCCTAGTCAGCGGCCCGATCAGTAGAGCTCGTCGCCTTGCGGTGATCAACTTTTGCCTACTCCGCAACGAGATGCGCTCGGCATTTTTGTACCACCCAGGGAAATCTTCGAAGGGATGTGCGGCGCAGTGCAGGAACGGGCGGTCAAGACGCGGGAGGCCATCCTCCGGTCGGCAGCTGAGCTATTCGATGAGCACGGCTACTCTGCGGCGAGCATCAGTAAGATCATGAGACGTGCGGAGGTCACGGCGGGCGCGATGTACTTCCACTTCTCGTGCAAGAGCGATCTGGCTCATGCCGTGATGACCGAGCAAGGTGAAGGACTGGAAATGCCGCCGGGCGAAGACGGCCTGCAACGGCTCATCGACATCACCTTGTACCTCGCCAGCGAGTTGCAGAGCAACCCGAAACTCCGGGCGGGGGTCCGTCTTGCCATCGAGCAAGGAGCCTGGGGTGTCCAAGACGATTCCGCCTACCGCTACTGGGCGGAGATGTTCGCCGTACAGCTGCGCGCAGCCCGAAGCCGGGGGGAGCTACTGCCGGAGGCGAACGAAGAGGAAGTGGCCTGGATGCTGGTCAGTTCCTACTCCGGCACACAGCTCCTCTCCCACATATCCGTCGGCCGAGCCGACTTGCACCATCGGGTGATCACCCTCTGGCGCTACCTCCTACCAGGGATCGCGACCCCTACTGCCATACCGTGCCTCAGCTTCGCCACGCGCTGCGATCAGGCTGCCTAGGATCAGAAAACGCCTGCAGGACCACGCCCTTGACCACCTCTATGGTGTTGGCCTCCCGCAACTGCGGTGCGCTCAGCGGCAGCCGGGAGCCAGTCCGCGCTGTTCGAGATAGCCGTCCAGGCCAAGGTGCGACTGTCGGTGGTGCGAGTGGCGCCAAAAGCTGTGCGGCCAGGATGATGCGGGCGATGTCGGCACAGAACAGCTTTTTGGAGGCTGTAGTGGCCCATAGCGACTAACTGATGTCGCGTAGCGCGGTTTGTGTCGCGTGCTCGCCCCGGCCGTCAGCGTGCGGTGCTGCGGGAAGGTCAGCGGGGGCGGCTGACCCCGGTCATGTAGGCGTTGATGCTGCGGCGCTGGATCGTGCTGCCCGGGATGATGGTGGCTCCCTTGGGCGGCGGTGGGGTCCTCCGCTTCTTCCGGGTGGCCTGGTCGCCCCCGATCAGGTGCCGGTTGTCGATCTATTCCGCGCAGTCCCGCCCTTGTGCCTCGTCGTACGGGCGGCGACAGCCCTTGCAGTAGTCCTCCAGGGCGTCGACGCGTTGATCAGCGCTCGTCTTGAAGCTGCCGCGGAAGTCGGCGATGCGCGCCACGCGCGACTCCACCTCGATCTCAGCGGCGACGACCCAGACGTGCGACAGGTCCTTGGCCGGTTCGACGGCCGGGGCTAGCGGAACGGGGGGAGCTGCCTTCGTCTCCGTCTTCTTCCCTGCGCCCTGCGGTACCGGTACATGCGCAGGAAACAGGGGCTCCTGCCAGAAGGCCCGGCCCGCCGCTGGTGATAGGGGAGCGGTAGCAGTCGTCACCCATTCCTCCGCGCCATGTCGCTGCTGTTGACACAAAGGCCAACCGATACATAGCGCGGAACGTCAGTCCGGGCCGATCCGTTACATCAGGCACCGAGCAGGTTGCCTCCGCTCGTCCGTGTAAGCGGCACCATATGAGCGTTTGTCCGTACGCATCGGCGTAGAACCATGGGCAGTGATGTCCTGCCGGTAGCAGACACAGAGCTGGTGCATTGCTTCGTTCGTGCCATTGACCTCTCGGAGCCTCGTACGTGGCCTAAGGTGTCGCGCGTCCCGGCTGCCTCGGCCGGGATGTGTCGTTTCCGGGCCGGGAGTGATCTTGGGTTACGTACGGCTGCTGCGGCGTCGCCGGGTGCTGGCCTTGTGGGGTGCGCAGGCGTTGTCGGTGCTGGGGGACCGGCTGTATGCGATGGCAGTGATGTGGATCGCCTGGCAGGAGTCCGGGGCGGCGGCGATGGGTCTGGTGGCGGTGGCCGAGTCGCTGCCCTACATCGTGCTCGGGACGGTGGGCCGGGCCGCGGTGGCACGGTGCGCGTCGCTGCGCACCCTGGCCGGGCTGGACGTGGCGCGGGCGCTGCTGGTGGTCCTGCTGCCGCTGGCGTGGGCGGGGTTGGGGGTGCCGGGGCTGCTGGCGGCGGCGTTGCTGCTGGGCGCCGCCGGGGCGCTGTTCGACCCGAACCTGGGGGCGCTGGTGCCCGACCTGGTGCGGCCGGACGAGGTGCAGGCGGTGGTGGGGCTGATGGACCTGTCGGGGCGGCTGGCGCGGATCGCCGGGCCCGGGGCGGCGGGGCTGCTGCTGGCCGTGGTGCCGCAGGCAGCGCTGTTCTGGGCGGACGCGGCGACGTTCGCGGTGTCCGCGGTGGCGCTGGCGCTGCTGGGGCGGCGGCATACGGGCCCCGCGAGTCGGGGGCCGGCCGCGGCGGCGGGGGCGGCGCGGGTGTCGGCATGGCGGCTGTTGCGGGCGCATCCGCCGACGGCCGCTGCCATCGCGGTACACGGGGTCGGGATCGGCGCGGGCGCCGTGGCGATGGCGATGCCCGCGCTGCTGGCCGACGCGGTCGGCGGCGGGCCCGGTGCGTACGGGGCGGTGCTGGCGGCCACCGGGGCGGGGGCGCTCGCCGCGAACGGGGTGGCCGGCAACATGCGGCTGAAGGGGAGTGCGCCGGTGCGCTACTGCGCGGCGTGGGGGGCATCGGGGCTGCTGCTGGCCGCGACGGCGGCCGCGCTGTCCCTGCCGTACCTGCTGGTGGTGGCGGCGCTGTCGGGGGCGGTCGCGCCGTTCCTCCAGGTGACGCTGGCCACGCACCTGGCGGCGCATCCGGCGGCGGAGCGGCTGCGGCTGATGACGGTGGATCTGACGGTGATCCGCACGAGCGGGACGGTGGCGATGCTGGTGGTGCCGGCGCTGGCGGCGGCCGACCCGCGGGCGGGCTTCGTGGCCGGCGGGCTGGTGACGGCGGTGGCGGCCACCGGGGGGGTGGCCGCCACCTGGGGGGCCCGCTCGCGTGCTTCCCTCCCCAAGGAAGCGGTACGCGAGCCGGCCCGGTGATGTCCGGCCCCGCCGGTCAAGGAACGGGGCCGGACAGGCTTACCGCATCACGCGGCGGCGGGGACGGGCTCCGCTACGCGGGACCAGTGGACGATGGTGATGTCCTTGTCCGTCAGGCCGATGCGGTCGTAGATCCTGCGGTGCAGGTAGCCGAAGGCGGCGTCGCGCCGGTCGTCGAAGAAGCCCTGGTCGTACCAGGCGACGCCGAGCCGTATCCAGCCGCCGCCGTCCGTGTTGCCGGGCTCCGGCTCGAAGTGCGTGGCCTGCCAGTCCCAGAGCATCAGCTCCTCCGGGCGCGAGCGCAGCCGCTCGTCGGACTCGCGCAGCTCCTCGATGCAGCGCCGGGCCATGTCCTCGGTGGCGCAGTAGAAGGTGCAGTCGCTGCGCAGCAGCGGCTGCTTGGTGCCGCGCCGCTCGGCGTCGGTGTCCTCGCCGTTCAGCACGCGCACGCTGACCGGCGCGTCGCGCTGTTCGGCGTATTCCTTGAGGATGCTCACTGTGCTCTCCTCTCTTTCCCCTGTGGGATTACCAGCCCGTCCCGCTGACCGGGAACAGGCTGGGGCTTAAGCCGTCGCGTATCCGGATGCCGTCCGGAGCGACGAAGCGGACGCTGAGCGCGGCCCGTACGAGGCCGCTCTCATTGGTGGTGGAGCGGTGCGGCAGCCGGACGTCCATCAGCACGCCCTGCCCCGCGGGGAGGGTCACCGACGCGGTGGACGAGCCGTTGGGCGGGCCGGTGCCGGATGACCGGTAGCCGCCTGCGTGCGCGCCGGAGGCCACGAACGGGCAGCCGGAGTGCGGCGTGACCTCGGTCAGCGCCAGCCACGCGGCCACCGACCGGTCCGGGTCAAGGTGCAGGCGGTCGTTGATGCCGTCCTGGTGCCAGGGCTCAGCGAAGGTGCTGCCCGGCCATCTCAGGATCAGGTCGCTGTGCTCAACGAAGACCTTCGGGCCGATAGCCGCGCGCACCTGGTCCAGGAGCTGGGGGGAGCGCACGATGGCCTGCGCCTCCGGCAGGTCGCAGTGCGGATTGCGGACGAGCTGCGTGCGGGTGCTGCGGTAGCGCTCGGTCAGCTGGTGGCACAGGGTCCGGGCCTCGCCCCAGCGGATGGTGCGCCATCCGTACGGGCTCACCGGCCCCTGCCCGCCGGTCATCTGGAACTCGCGAGGGTGACGTGGCTGTTCATTGCGTACTCCTGTGAAGGGTGAAGCCGACAACGCGTTGCTGTTTGCGATCGGGGTCCCGCCCCACCCCACGTCGGGGCGGGACCACGGTCGTCACCAGCCTGTTCCGCTGACCGGGTCCAGGTGGGCGGGGCTGGAGCCGTCGCGCATCTGGACGCCTCCGGGTGCGGCGTAGCGGATGTTCAGGCCGATGCGCACGCCGCTGATGCGGTTGGAGCCGGAGCGGTGCAGCAGCCGGACGTCCATCAGCACCCCCTGCCCGGGGCCGCAGAGCATCGGGGTGCCGACGGTGCCGTCGGGCACGGTGGCGACCTGGGCCCGGCCGCGCGTGGCGCCGGTGTCCTCCTCCAGGGCGTAGGGCAGGTAGCCGAGCCGCTGGGAGCCGGCCACCACATACAGGCAGCCCGAGGACGGGGGCGCGTTGGTCAGGGCCAGCCACGCGGCGACCGAGCGCTGGGGGTCCAGCTCGATCCGGTCGTCAATGCCGTCCTGGTGCCAGCCGATCTCGAAGTCGGTGCCCGGCCACTTGATGACCAGGAACGTGTGCTCCACCGCGACATCGGGCCCGATGAGGTCCTGGACCTGCTCCAGCAGGCGCGGGGCGCGTACGAGGTCCTTGGCCCAGGCCCGGGTCCGGTGCGGGTTGGGGATGATCTCGGTGCGCTCGGCGCCGAGTTCTTCCAGGATCGCCCGCGCCGCGGGGGCCGGGTCGCCCCAGCCGATCTCGCGCAGCCCCTTCGGGCCCAGCGGCCCGTTGCCGCCCCTCATCGCTGCACCGGTTCGCCACGGTGCAGCTCGATGGTCTTCGCGAAGTCGCGGGCCTCCTTGGCCCGGCGAATGCGTTTGACCATGTAGTCCTGGCAGTAGGCATCCAGTTCGTCGTCCGCGAGGAACAGGTAGGCATCGAGTTCGGGCGACTCCCCGGCCCCGGACGGCGCGGGCAGCCGGATCTGCGCATCAGCGGGGACGGTGCCGAAGTCGAGGACGAAGTTGTAGCCCGGGGCACGGCCCGGTTTGCCGTCCATGCGGTCGATGACCAGCAGCCGTCCGGGGGAAAGCGTCAGCCCCGTCTCCTCGCGGGCTTCGCGTGCGGCGGCGCCGTCGTACCACTCGTCTTCCAGGGCGTGGCCGCCGATGAGCTGGTAGGAGTGCTCGGGGTCATCGGCGTAGGTGGGCCGGACGACCAGGGTCCGGCCGTCGGTGTCGGTCAGCAGCCCTTGTCCGCCGATGCGGACCGGGGGCGCGGGGTTGTATCCCGTGTGCATGGTGCTCCTAGCGCTCAGTGCGCGTGCGCTCGGGCCGGGAGGTGCGGCGGCGCCGGGCGATGCGGGGGTCGGTCAGCAGGTTGGCGAGCTCGGCGGAGATGGTGAGGTCGGGAAGGGGGTGCTCGACGAAGCCGAACTGGCCGGCGGGGTTCACGTCGACCAGCCACCACCGGGCCTGGGTGTCCACCAGCAGGTCCAGGGCCGCGTAGCGCAGGTGCAGGCGGCTCATCAGCCGCACCACGCCGTCCCGGACCTCGGTCGGCACGTCGGTGTAGGCGTAGTCCAGCTCGTCGTAGTGGGCGCGGAAATCGGTGGAGTGAGCCGGCGCCGTCAGCCGGGCGGCGAACAGCTTCGCTTGGACGACGACGAGGCGTACCTCGTACATCGCGAAGATCCGCTGCTGGAACTGGTGCGCGGCAGCGGCCACGTTCTCGCCGAGGCCGCCGGGGTTCACCGGGCTGGTGAAGAGCGCCTTCGGCCTGCCGGTGGTTTCGATCGCCGGCGACACGAGCGATTTGCACACGGCCCGGCCGTAATCGCCCACGGCGCGGCGCGCGTCGGCCACGTCGTTGCCGATCCAGGTGGCAGGCACCCGCAGTCCGGCGGCCACCGCCTGGACCAGGGCGTAAGGCTTGTTCTGCGCCACGTAGGTGTGGTCGGGGTGGTTGACGTGCAGGCATCCGAGGGCGGCAAGGGTGCCGGCCAGTCCGGCAGCCGCCTCCCGGCTCAGCCACTCGGCTTCGCGCTCGTCCACGCCCTCGGGGCGGATACAGGGGGTGGCCGGGTGCCACCACAAGATGGCGCCGATGTCCTCCAGCCGTACGCGGCGCCCGTCGGCTTCCAGGGTCCCCTCGATGCGGTCGCCGGCCAGTTGGGCGGCGAGGGTGACGCGCTTCGGGAAGCTGGCGAGGTCGAAGCGGAGCACCGGGGCGCCGAGGGCGTGCAGCTTCTGGATGACGCCGTTGAGGGAGGCGTCGTCGTCACGGGTGACCACGCAGACCGGGCGCGGACGCCCGGCCTGCGCGACGAGGTCTTCTACCACCACGCGTCGGCCCCGATCATGCGGTCGATGTTCTCGTCCGGGTCGCCGCGGTGTGCCCCGTACAGGCAGGTGGCCATAATGCTCAGGATCGGCGAGCCCACGTCGTCCACGACGAGCTGGCTGTCCGGGGCGTAGCGGTACTGCGGCTCGGTGGCGCTGGCGCCGTCGACCAGCGGCAGCGAGTTCACGTGCTCAAGCACGTACGGCCGGTCGGCCGGGGCGGACAGGGTAGGCAAAATGTGCTCCTCGGTATGGGTGTTGAGCCGGGCGCTGCCCGGTTGGGGAGTTGGGTGCTGGAGGCGCTCGGGGGAACCCCTCCAGCACCCCGGCCCCGGCGTAGCGCGCACCCGCCACGCGTCGCGGTACGCCAGGCCCTGCACGAGAACGCCGTCGGGCAGCGAGTGACGGTGTCCTTGCGCAGAGGTGGGGTGCCGCCGCCGTCTGCGGCGCCCCGGGGCGCGGAAGGCACTTCCGCGCCCTCCCGCGCGGTTATGGGGAGGCCAGCCCCGCGCGGAAGCTGGTGGGCCTCAGCGTCTGAGGCGCAGGGGGCCGGTCAGCGGCGGGATGTCGCTCGCGACGACGGTGTGCAGACGGCGGGCGGGCGCGGTGCGGCGGCGCAGCAGGAAGGGGCGGAACTCGTCGTCGGTAAGATGCAGCTCCAGCCCGTGGCCATACGCGACCTTGCGGGCCAGCACCTCATCGCACAGCGCCGCGAAGACGTACTTCAGCTGCGGGTGGTAGTGCTGGCTGAGCCACCACGTCATCCAGCGGCCGGGCGCGTCACGGGCGTCGGGGTCGGTGTACATGTCGTGCAGCCACAGCGAGTCGCTGTCCGGGTCCTGGTGCCACTGGAGGTTCACCGTGGCATCGATCGAGGTGACCGCGGCGCCCCGCAGCAGCGTCCCCTCATACAGGACCCAGACCTGGGCATCGGTGACGGCGCAGGCCCGCAGGTAGCTGAGCACCGCAGGCTCGATCGAGCCGGGTGCCAGACCGCTCAGGCGCAGCCAGCCCCTACGGGCCTTCACCAGGGCCTTGACCGCTGGGAGGTCGGCGGCCCCGGCCGGAGCGATGCGGTAGCGCGGCGGGCGGCCCGGCTCCCGGGGCTCCGGCGCGAGGTCATCGTGAATCGTGAGAGGCATCGTCTACACCTCCGTGCGGGAGGCGACGGACGACACGTCACGCGGATCGACCTTCTCCCCGCTGGCCTGCACCTTCAGGGCGCACTGGATCAGGGGCGCAGCGCTCCCGCAGTACTCGGCCACCTCGCCGGCGGCCAGCCACCGGTGGTGGTCCAGACCGCCGCCCAGAATGATCCGTCGGTGTTGCGGCACCCGGCCGCAGAATCGCAACCGGTGGCGGTAGACGGGCGTACCGGTCTGCGGGTCGGCGGGAGTCAGGTCGGTGGCGAGCAGCCGGCCGACCATGATCTCCAGCCCGGTGGCGGTCTTGATCGCGGATGCCAGTCCCATCCATCCGGTGTCGTCCCCGTCGGGCGCCACGCCCGGCAGCCCGTACAGGCCCCCGGGAGCATCGTCGGCGTGGACCACCAGCACGCGGTCCCGGTGGTCCAGCAGCACCGCGGAGTACAGGGTCCGCGGGCGGGGAGCGGGGAGCGGGGGCATCAGGTTCTCCGGTGAGGTCGGGCGCCGTCCGAAGCGGACGGCGACGGTGAGGCGGCGTCAGGCCGCGGGGGTGAGGGGGCGCTGCGCGCTGCCGGCGTAGCGGCTGCGGTCGCGGGCGTTGACGATGGCCTCCAGGGCCGCCTCCTGGCACGGCACGCAGCCGTAGAGCACCACGTGCAGGGCCCACTTGGTGACCACGCGCCGCCCGTCGGACCACTTGCGTACGGAGGTCACCACCGACGTGTCCTCGCCGACCCGGTCCACCGGGACGCCGACGGCCTCGCACAGCGAGCACGCCGCGCAGCCGAGCCCGGCCCGCGCCTGCAACCGCTGGCGGTGCCACTCGCACAGGAACAGCGGCAGGTACAGCCCGAGAAAGTCGCCCGGCCCGACGAAGACGGCGGGGTTGGTGGCGGCCGGCTCGCACCCATGCCAGCACCGGCCGGCCAGCATCGCTTCGACGTTCATGTAGCGCACCTCGTCCGGGGAACCATGGGCTCGCTGAGGAAGGCTGCACCGTTCGTCTCCACGGTGCAGCCGATCGACAAGGTGGTGCACACCCCGCGCTCGGTGACCGTGACACTGATGCCGGTGCAGTCCGCGGTCAGGCGGCGGGCGTAGTCCAGCCGGACGGCGGCCTCGTCCAAGGCATCGAAGAACAGGCCCGCCGGGTGCCCCGGGCGCAGCTTCAGCCATGTGCCGCTGCTGTGGAGCCAGTTGACCGCGTGTATGGCGTTCTCCGCCCGCCCGCCCTCCGCCGCGTGCTCCTGCGCGCTTCCGGGTCCGGACACGCTGCGCGACACCCACCACGTGAGAATCGGCTCCGCCTCCGTGCTGCGGCGGTCCCCCCAGTCGATCGTGACGTAGTCGCCTGCACTCGCGGTAGCCGGCACACCGTCACCGAGACCGCGGGCGCGTAAGGCGAAGCGGCGCCAGCGGGGGATGGGCCGACCGCCCCAGGTGAAGCCGGTCATCACGCGACCGCTCCCGTCCGGATCTGCGGGCGGTGCGGGGCGATGACCTGGCCGTCCGGAAGAATTTCGCCAGTGTCCTCGAACGCCAGTACGCCATTGCAGCGGAGCACCCAGCCCTGCTCGGTGTGCGATGCCACGATGCGGGCGGCTTCCCGGTCCGGCGCACCGGCGGCCGGGCACGGCGGCTGGTGCTTACACGGGTGTTTGCTGCGCTGGTCGGTCGGGGGCATGTCCTGGTCCTCTGGTCAGGGATGGGCCCGCCGTGGCGGCGAGCGGATAGGGCGCCGTTCCGGCGGCTGCCGGAACGGTTCCGGCTCATCGCGGTCGGCGCGAAGCGTCCTCGGCAAGGTCGAGCAGCCGCGAAACAGCGACGATCAGGTAATGCATCGGGACGGGCCCGTCGGCGCGCAGCCGTCGGGCCCAGTCGAGGAAGGCGCGGATCTCCGAGCGCGCGGGGTCCGCCTTCGGCAGGTCCTGGAGGTGGCGCTCCGCGAAGGGGACGAGCCTGGGCCACGAGCCCCACACCACCTTGCGCGCCCGGCGCCAGCTCAGGGGGTCGGCGTAGTACAAGCCGGGCATTCTCAGGTAGACCAGCGCCTCGCTGATCCGCGCAGCGTCATAGGACCGGGCCACCCGGTCGCGGTGGTCGCCGACAGGCTCGCGGGGCAGGGTGCAGGCGATCTCCTTGCCGGTGCTCCACCTGGTGAAGCGCCACGTGCCCCCCAGGTGGTACGTCTTGTTGCGCACGAGCAGCAGCCCCCGCCCGCTCTCGTAGGCGTCCCGGCGATCTGCGGATGCGTGGGGCAGACGCGGCATGTTCGGGCACCCGTCCGTCACCGCCACGTCGATCACCGACTCGTACGACGAGAGGCTGAGGACGACATCGCAGCCCGGTACGGCACCGTGCAGGAACGCGTTGGCGACCAGCTCGCCGATCACGTAATCCGCGACCGCGACCACCTCGTCACCAACGCCCCACCGACGAAGCCGCGCGGTCCCGTCATGGCGCATGTCCCGCACCTCCTGGGCATCCACCCGAGGCAACGGAGGGGTGCCGGCCGCGTGCCCGGTGGGCTGGTACGACATCGCCATGAAGTCGAGGGGGTGGCCCACGGCAAAGGCCGACGAGTGCGAGTGCTCACTGATGGGCAGGCCGCCATGCACAGCAACGTTCATCGTTCAGTCCTCCACCGCTCTCGTGGAGCGCTGCCGCAGGCCCGCGGTAGCGCCCCTGCCGCTCTCCCCTACGTGATCGGCGCTCTACTTCAGCCGGGCCAGACGCCCGGCTTGCGAAGAGGAACCACGAGGTGAGAGGGGAAGTCACCTATGCGTACGGACTGCTCGCCTCGGGATGTTGCAACCCGTTCAGCGAAGCTCAACCAGCCTGCTGCAACGGCAAGTTACGATGCAACTGAAAGTCGAGTTGCAAAAAAGTTGGCATATTTTGTTGCTGACACAAGGGGGTTTGCAACATGCACAGTCACTGCCAGACTCGGCACAGCGTCGTTCTCGGCGGTAACAGCGGTGGCGAGAACTGACACAGCGGTGCCCGGACCCGACACACGGGCGCTGGCGGCTGACACAGGAATCGGGGAGGCTAAGGACGTGGCAGCGAAGGTGGGCCCCACCCTCCGACGTATCCAGCTTGGGCAGGAACTGTTGCGCCTACGCGAGAAGGCCGGCCTCACGCTGGCCGAGGCGAGCGCGAACATGCCGTTCGACAAGACCCGCCTGTCGAAGCTGGAGAACGGCACAACGAAACTGCGGACCGGAGTGCAGCTCCGCGCCCTCCTGGAGAGCTACGGCGTACAGGACGAGAAGGACATCGAGTTCCTTCTGAACCTGCACGCCGATTCCCTCAGCAAGGAGTGGTGGTCGCCGTTCCGCAGCGTGATGCCATCCGGCATGGCTCTGTACGTAGGACTGGAGGCCGGTGCCCGCACGATGCGGGCGTGGCAACCGAACCTGGTCTTCGGTCTGCTTCAGACCGAGCGGTACGCGCGAGCTCTGTTCGAGACGGCCAAGCCCGTCGAAGAGACCACTACCGAGTTCGTTGAGCGCAACATCCAACTGCGGATGGAACGCAAGGAGCTCATCACCCGTAGCGAAAACCCGGTAGAGCTGTCCGTCATCATGGGCGAGGCTGCCGTGAGCAACGTGTACGGCAACCGCGACGTCATGCGTGAGCAGTACGAAGAGATCGCGGAGTTGGCGAAGCGCGACAACGTGACGGTACAGATACTTCCTTCGTCCAAGGCGTCCTACCGAGCAACGGGCGACTTCACGCTGCTGGAGTTCGATCCGCCGTTCCCGACCGCGGTCCATGCGGACGGAGTGGGCACGGTCAACGTCGTGGACAAGGAAACAGAGGTCTGGGCCCACGCGCGCAAGTTCGATGCAATGCGCGCCGAAGCTCTAGGACCAGGGGAAACACCCCACTTCCTGGAACAACTAGCAAGAAAGTGGATGTAGCCATCAACACCAACCTCATGGCCCCCGATGTGGCCGCAGCCGACGAATGGCAGAAGTCCTCCTACAGCACGCAGGAGGGGGGCTCCTGCGTAGAACTTGCCCGCCGTACCAATGTGGGCGACAAGATCGCCGTTCGCGACTCCAAGGACGCCGAAGGCCCCGCCCTGCTCTTCCCGAAGGACGTTTGGACCCAGTTCTTGAGCGGGCTCGAAGCACCCAGGGCCTGATACCCAGCGACGCAGCCGTTGCCCTCCTCAGCTTCGGGAAGGAGGGCAACGGCTGTGCTGTGTCCTACCCAGCATCGCAAACAAGCTGCGCTCGTCGTCGTCGCCCGACGAACATCGGCTGCATGAAGCCGTTGGGGGCAGCCGCGCCAACCGGCCTCGGGACTGGTAGGCCCGCATGTTGAGGTGTCGCGTATTCCAGCTTGGACGGCTCTCGTTGGTCACTCTGGGTGGCGAGGCCAGTGTTCGTGGTCCGTCCTCGGACGGATAGGTTCACCGTGGTGTGTTCGAGCCACTTCTGGAGGGGTCACTGGTGGACATTGTCGCGATCATGGAGGCGCTCGCCGAACAGGGCATAACCGTGCTGTTCAAGGCTGATGCTGAGCGGATGGCAGAGAGGCGGAAGCCTTGGACGTTCGTGGCCAGTGGCGCCCCGTTGCGTGACGACATCCTCGTGCGTACCGATGCCGCGTCCGTGGAGCAGTGCCTCGAAGCCTGCCTGCCCCGCCTCCGGGAGCTGGGCTTCACATTTCCCGAGTGACGAGGCATGCCAGCTGGAGCGACGCGACAACTCACTGTGTGTGGTCGCCGGGGGCGTATCGGCTCCAGGTTCCGCCGGCCTCGGTGACCAGGCGGGTGGCGGTCTTGTCGTGGTAGCCGAGTGCTTTCGCGACGACGGGGGCCGGGGCTTGGAGGACGAGCTGACGGATCGCGGAGGTCCTGCCGCGCTGTGGAGGGACGCCGATCTCACGCAGGTGGACTTGCAGGCTGACCGGGTTCATCGGCTGTCCGGGCTGACGGCCGGGGAAGAGCCACTGTGAACTCCTGCTGCTGGCGTAGGGCAAGTGCTGGCGAGAGTGCATGTAGGCCCGCATCAGGTCGGCGACGGGCTCCGGCAGCGGGGACGGCGGGTCTCCCAGCCGGACGGTGACGACGGTCTCGTCGTCGATGACGTCGTCGATGACGTCGTCGATGGTGAGGCGGACGATGCGGCTGACGGGTTGCGCATAGAGGAGAACGAGGGCGCCGGCGACCCGGGCCCGCAGGGGCAAGGAGACGTCATTGAGGACCCGGCGGAGGATCGCGAGCCGGCGGTGCTGGTGCAGCGGTTCCGAGTCCTGAGTGATGATCGCGGGCGGCAGCGTGAGGCGGGGCATCCGGCCGCTCTTCATGCACCACCGCAGGAATGACTGGGACGGGCGGCGGGTTGCCAGGCTATCGGTGTGCCAGGCGTCGATGTCGGCCTGCTGGCACTGCCTGATTACACGTCCTCGGCTGGCGAGCCATGCGAGGAAGGCACCGGCCTGGGTGACCTCCTGCTTGGTGTGGTTGGTCTGGGAGCGTCCCAGCGGTCCCTTCTCCGCCTTGGTCCGCAGGCGCCGCATCTGGTGCCAGGTGGCGAAGTGGCGGAGAAGCTGGCGATGTTCGGGGCCTTCGATGGTGCCGAGCCGTTCGGTCAGCCAGCGCTGGTAGAGCAGGAGCTGCCGGTCGACCCGCGGGAGGACACCGCTGTCCAGCAGGTCACGCAGGTGAGTGACGGTTCGCCAGGGGGCTTCCTGGTGCAGCCCGTCATGCGAGAGCGGGATACCGCCCGTGGCCAGGCCCTGGAGGAGACGGACGACGTTGGGGTTGCGCAGCCAGATGAGTCGGCTCTTGGGCCGGTCCATTTCCAGCAAGATCTTGACCAATGGCAGGAACGCCGGGGCGACGCAGCCGGTGCCGTCATCGAGGAGGCGGGCGAGCGTATCGGCGAGGGTGCAGTTCGCAGAGGCGTCCGCCAAGCAGCAGCCCCTCGAAGCCGCAGCGATCGCAGAAGAAGTCGCGGACGATGCCCGCGCAGTCACGGCAGATCGGCGCGCCGTCGGTGTCCCGCCCGGGCAGCAGCCGGTCGGTGTCGCAGCAGGGGCAGCGGCCACGGACTCGCATCGCGCGGTCGTAGCAGGTTCGGCAGATCGGACCGTCCGACCACTCGGCGGACTTCGAGGCGCGACGGCCGCAGCGTGCGCAGTCGCGGATCATCCACCGCTCGTACTCCTCGGGCGTCATCGCTCACGCCTCGGGCGTCAGCCGGACCCGTGTGGGTCGGCGGGCGGCCAGGTTGATCGGCGCCTCTTCGCCGGCGGCTCGGCGGGCCGGGAGGTTCTGGGCCGAGGTGGCGATCAGGTCGGTGGGCGTGCAGTCGAGGATGTCGCAGAGCGTGGCCAACACCGGCAGGGACAGTCGTTCCGGGGTGCCGGAGACCAGACGGTGGACCTGGGAGGAGGACAGTGTGATGCCGCGTTCGCTCAGGTGAGGCATCAGTTCGGCGACGGTGAACATGCCGCGGGCGGCCATCAGCTCGCGCAGGCGCCACCGGTAGCTGATCTGGCGTGGCATCAGGAGGTCCTTCCCTGCCGCAGAGCGGCCTCGATGGTGGCGTCCAGGACGCGACGCAGGGAGCGGGTGCGGAAGTCGGAGGAGACGCAGGTGTAGATCGCGGTGGTGGAGGCGTGGTCGTGGCCGACCTGCTGCTGGACGAACAGCGGGTCGTGGCCGTCCTCGATCAGGTGGGTCATGTAGGACCTGCGCAGCGAGTGGAACTCCAGCGCAGGGTCCAGGCCGATGGCATCCCGGTAGGCGGCGAAGCGGGAGTCTAGGCGTTGGAGCCCGAGCCGCGGCCCTCGCTCGGACGGCCACAGGGCCCGGCTGGTCGAGTGCCGCATCCCGGGACGCACCTCGCTGATCCATTCCTCGATCGTGCCGGGTGTCCAGTGCCAGACGGTCAGCACGCTGCGGCGCTTGGGCGGTGACCCCTTCTTGGCCTTGCCGTAGCGGACCAGCAGGGTGCCGTACTCACCGAACTCCCGGCCCTCCGGATTGCGTCCGAAGTCGGTGAGATCCAGCATTCGGGTCTCGTTGCGTCGCAGGCCGTAGGCGTACGCGACCTTGAACAAGGCGGCATCCCGGAAGGCCGGCAGCCAGCCCTTGCGGCCCTTGCCGCGAACGCGCAGGACCTCCTCGTCGGCATGATCGAAGAATGCCTCCAGCTCAGGCTTGGTGAAGGCCCGTCGTTCTGGCTCGCCCTCGGCTTCGTCGGCGTGCGTCGCGGCGTTCCAGTCGTAGACCACCTGGACTGGGTGAGTACCGAAGTGCCGCAGGCACTCGTCGTTCCAGCCGTAGGCAGGATTGGTCAGGAAGTCGCAGAACTGCCGTACCGAGCCCTGGTAGTTGCGCAGGGTGGAGCGGACGCAGCCGTGCACGGCCCGCTGATCGGCCGACCATTCGTCGACGTGCTGCGGCGTCCACTGCCACGGCATCGCATCGGCATGCCGGGTGAACGCCCGGACCGTACGTTCCTGGTCATTGACGTACCCCAGTGAGAGATTCCGGGCGAGCTGCTGGTTGCGCCAGCCCTTGATCATCGCCTCAAAGACTTGCTCATCCGGCCGCAGCAACGGCAGACCGTCGATCAGGTGCAGCCGAGCAGACCCTGGAACGAGACCGTCCCTACCCATCCGCCATCACTCTCCGTCCATCGCATCTGACGCGAGAATTTCGCATCAGATGCGACTCGGAGGCGTCTTTGCAGTTCAATCGCTCGATGGAGTGAGACCTGCAGATGTCCGCCGAGGAGGCCGCTACCGTGGTTCCGAGGTCAGCGTCCCTGGTGGGACCGCTTCCAGACGGTCCCAGGCCAACCTCCAGGATGGGTGTCGCCTATTCGCATCCGATGCAATTGGCGTCGGTAGGAACATCGGTACAGCGGTTAACGGTAAGCCGGTGATCATGGCCTCTACCACGGGCGGCAGGCCCGGCGGCGAGGTTCGGCGGAAGATCCCTGAGCTCCTGCGGGCGCCGATAGTTTCGCGTCCATGCCAGTGGAGTTCCTGACCGATGAGCAGGCAGCGTCGTACGGCAAGTTCAACGAGGAGCCGACCCGGCCGGAGCTGGAGCGGTTCTTCTTCCTGGACGACGAGGACCGCAAGCTGGTCGCGAAGCGGCGCGGGGACCACAGTCGGCTCGGGTTCGCTCTCCAGATGTGCACCGTGCGCTACATCGGCCGGTTCCTCCCGGACGACCCGCTGGACGTGCCGTGGGTCGTGGTCGAGCACCTGGCCGTGCAGCTCGGCATCGAGGACGTCTCGTGCGTGAAGCGGTACACCGAGCGCAAGCCGACGCCGTATGAGCACGCGTGGGAGATCCGGGACGCCTACGAGTACCGCGAGTACGAGGATGCGGAGTGGTCGCGCCGGTTCCGGACGTTCCTGCACGGGCGGGCGTGGACGCACGCCGAGGGGCCGGTGGCGTTGTTCAACCAGGCGGTGGGCTGGCTGCGCCGTCACCGGGTGCTGCTGCCGGGGGTGAGTGTGCTCGCGCGGCAGGTGGCGGAGGCCCGGAAGGTCGCGGAGAAGCGGCTGCATGCCACGGTCGCGGGCGCGGCCCGCCGCGCGGACCCGGCGTTGCCCGGGGCTCTGGTGGCGACGTTGAAGACGCCGGAGGGGGCGCGGTTCTCGGAGCTGGAGCGGCTGCGCCGGCCGCCGACGCGGACGACGGGGACGGCGTTCGCCCGCGCGCTGGAGCGGGTGGACGAGATCGGCGCGTACCGGCTGGGGAGGCTGCGGCTGTCGCAGATCCCGCCGAACCGGATGGCGGCGCTGGCCCGGTACGCGCTGGGGTCGAAGGCGCCGCTGCTGGAGCGGGCGGCGGAGCCGAAGCGCACGGCGATGCTGATCGCGGTGATGCGGTACCTGGAGGCGAAGGCGATCGACGAGGCCCTGGATCTCTTCCAGGTGCTGATGGCCACCCGGCTGCTGAACGCCGCGAAGCGGAAGACGGAGAAGGAGCGGCTGTCGACGCTGCCGCAGCTGGAGAAGGCATCGCGCACGCTCGCGCGGGCGGCGAAGGTGCTGTTCGAGGAGCTGGAGCTGGTCGAGGAACAGGAGGCGGGCCTGGACGTGGCCGCGCTGTGGGCGGCGGTGGAGGAGGTCGCCCCGCGCGCCGCCGTGATGAGCGCGGCGGCCACCGTGGTGACCCTGGTGCCCGAGGACGAGAACTCGGCCGACGTGGCGATGCGGGCCGCGCTCACGACCCGGTACGCCACGGTGCGCCCGTTCCTTGCGCTGCTGGGCGAGTCGAAGGCGCTCGATGCGGCGAGCGCGGGCAAGCGGGTCCTGGCCGGGGTCCGCGGGCTGCCGGCGCTGCCGCGGCGGAAGGTCGGGGTGAAGCCGCTGTTGCCGCGCGAGGTGGACGACAAGCTGGTGCCGCCGGTGTGGCGCAAGGCGGTGTACACCAACCCTGACCTGCCGCAGGGCGCGGTCGACCGGGACGCGTACGTGGTGTGCGTGCTGGAGCAGCTGCACCGGGCCCTGAACAACCGCGACGTGTTCGCGTCACCCTCGCACCGCTGGTCCAACCCGCGCGCCCGCCTCCTGGAGGGCCCGGACTGGGACGCGGTCGAAGAGGACGTCCTGGCCGCCCTGAGCCTGGACATGCCCGTCACCGAGCACCTGGCGGAGCTGGTGCGCGGTCTGGACGCCGGATGGAAGCAGCTCGCCGAACGCCTCACGGAAGCCGGGCCGGCGGCGAAGGTGTCCATCGAGGTGCAGGAGGACGGGCGGGTGAAGCTGAACGTCGACAAGCTCGGCGCGCTCGGCGAGCCCAAGTCGCTGACCTGGCTGCGCAAGCGGGTCGAGAAGATGCTCCCGAAGATCGACCTGCCGGACCTGTTGTTCGAGGTGAACGCCTGGACCGGGTTCCTCAACGCCTTCGTGCATCTCGGCGACGGTACGACGCGGATGAAGGACTTGCCCACGTCCATGGTCGCGCTGCTGGTCTCCGAGGCGTGCAACATCGGCCTGACCCCGGTGGTGAACCCCGGTTACGAGGCCCTGACCCGGGCCCGGCTCGTGCACGTCGACCAGTACTACCTGCGGGCCGACACCATCGCCGCGGCGAACGCCGCGCTGATCGCCGCCCAGGCCAGCATCCCGATCGTGCAGTTCTGGGGAGAGGGGCTGCTCGCCTCCGTGGACGGGCTGCGCTTCCAGGTACCGGTGCGCACCATCAACGCCGCCCCGTCACCGAAGTACTTCGGGTTCAAGCGGGGCATCACCTGGCTCAACGCCGTCAACGACCAGGTCGCAGGCATCGGGCAGATGGTCGTCCCCGGCACCCCGCGCGACTCCCTCCACATTCTGGACGCCCTGCTGAACCTGGACGGCGGGGTCAAGCCGGAGATGGTGGCGACCGACAACGCTTCGTACTCCGACATAGTGTTCGGCCTGTTCAAGATCCTCGGCTACAACTTCAGCCCCCGCTTCCGC
Organism: Streptomyces sp. NPDC030165; assembly: GCF_055573595.1. NCBI lineage: Bacteria > Bacillati > Actinomycetota > Actinomycetes > Kitasatosporales > Streptomycetaceae > Streptomyces > Streptomyces sp. NPDC030165. Next base: position 26,627 of record NZ_JBVIBD010000033.1, read on the forward strand.
GACCTGGACGACCAGCGGTTCTGGCGGGCCACGATGCCCGGCGTCGAGACCGGCGCGTACGGCGCGGTGGAGGACCTGGCCCGCAACCGCGTGAACCTGAACAAGGTGATCACACACTGGCCGGACATGCTGAAGGTCGCCGGGTCCCTGGTCACCAACCAGGTCCGCGCTTACGGCCTGCTGCGCATGTTCGGCCGCGACGGCCGCCCCACCCCGCTGGGGGCGGCATTCGCCGAGTACGGGCGGATCGCGAAGACCGAGCACCTGCTGCGGGTGGTCGACCCGGTCGACGACACCTACCGTCGCCAGATGAACCGGCAGCTCACCGTGCAGGAATCCCGCCACAAACTGGCCCGCGACGTGTGCCACGGAAAGCGCGGCACCATCCACCAGGCGTACCGCGACGGCATGGAGGACCAGCTCGGCGCGCTTGGCCTGGTCCTCAACGCCATCGTGCTCTGGACCACGAAGTACATCGGCGCCGCCGTCGAACAACTCCGCGCCGAGGGCCACGAGCTTCGCGACGAGGACATCGCCCGCCTGTCCCCGCTCAAGCACCGCAACCTGAACCTGCTCGGCCGCTACAGCTTCACCGCCTCCACCCCGGCCGCCGGCGCCCTGCGCCCACTGCGCGACCCGGACGCGCCGGAGCTGGACGAGGATGACGAGGCCGAGGAGTGAGCACGCTGATCGATGGCTACACGGCGCCCTCGATCTCGGCCCGCAGCTGGGCGATGAGGAATGTCCGAGATACGGGCCACGCTGAGCTCATGCCCCTGTGGCCAGGGGCATGCCTGCGTCGCCGGTTCGACTGTCTGCAGGGCCGAATCAGGTATTAATGATTTCCATGTTCGTATAGCCAATCGTGACCTGCTCGACGGCGCTGCGGCCATCCCCATCCCAGGACGTGGCGACCGCGTTCTGATACACGATCTTCCTGACGGTCTCCTTTTGCGCGTTGACGAGCGAGAGGACCAGGGTCTGACGGCTCTCGTCCACGCGGGTCGGGTCCATGCAAGCCCTCACCCAGTCGCCGAACTCCGTGCGCGTATCCATGGCGCGAGCGAGGGTGACCTCCGCAGCCCCCGGAGAGGGCCCCGGGACGAGCTCGACAATGTCGTTACCCTCAGGGCTGACGGCGCGGACCTCGACAAACTCTTTCCCTAGGGTCGGGGAGGAAGCCGACTGAAAGGTCGCGACGTGGAAGCCACCGAGGTCGACGAACCAGGCGTATGCAGCGAGCGCCATCAATGCTCCTTCTTCGTCGCACGCCAGCCGACCGGCTGCCTGCGAGCTGACTAGTGAACAGCGATCAGTAGTGTTTCAGCTCAGACCGGGCGACGAGCCCGTAAGGCCCGAAGACGAGACAAAAGTGGGGCGACGGCGTCGTCCGCGCCCCGCTGCCCCAGGCCCGAGCCGCGCCGAAACGCAGCCAGAACATCACTCAGTGCTACATATCCGCTCACCGCAGCTCCACGAGCAGGGCCGTGGTGACCTGTCGGCCTACGCCGTCACGCGGCCGAGAACGCGTCTGGGGCGGCGTGAGTGTCGTCAAACGAACGAATGACGACAGGGGCGCCGGTCGTCCAATGAGCCCGGTGATTCCGGGGCCTGACGACGGCTCCGATCCAATGAGATCCGATGACGGCTGACGACAGGATTAGATGACACCCAAGGTCCGATGCGGTGGCAGAAGCGGGGAACAGCGTGGCCAATCTCGTCTACAAGAGGGTGTCGACCGACCAGCAGTCCACCGCCCGCCAGGATCTCGTCCTCGCCGAGGCCGGGATCGAGGACCCGGTCGTCTTCGAGGAGGACCCGGGTACCTCCAGCCGCCTCCACCCGCTTCAGCGGCCGAAGTTCGGCGAACTGCTCACCTACGCGCGGCCGGGCGACACCGTGCACATCTCCGAGATGTTCCGCCTCGTGCGCGGCAACCAGCACATCCTCGACGTCCTCGAAGTCCTGCACCGCGACCAGCTCGCCCTGCGCATCCACGACGGCGCGTTCTCCGCGATGGACCTCACCGCCCGCCACCCACGCACCGGCGAACTGCTGTCCACCGTGAAGTTCATGGTGCAGACCCTCGCCGCCGCCGGCGAACTCCAACGCGACCTCCAGCGCGAGCTGACGTACGACGGACTGCGCGCCGCCGAGGCCAAGGGCAACAAGGGTGGACGCCGCCCCGCCGTCGCGGTCGACAAGGCTGCCCAGGTCCGCGCCGCGTACCTGGAGGGCCGCTCGATCGCCGCCCTCGCCCGCGACCACGGCGTCAGTCGCGGCGCGATCCGCACGGCCGTCGCCGACCTCCTACCCGACCACACCGCTGCCGCCGAAGACGTTCCGGCGCCTGAGCTGCCGGTCACCCTCGACATGCCGGGCAAGGTCGCCGACTTCCTCCGCTCCGGCGAGCTGGACCCCGTCGAGCGGGCCGCGCTCAACCAAGGGGTAACCGTACGGCGCGGCCAGGGCTACACCCTGCGCGTCACCGCCGCACCCTCCGTGCACCGCCAGTTCCTCGCCCGCTGCCAGCCGCTCGACGGCGGCCACAGCCGCCCCGCGATCCCTGCCCAGCGCAAGGCCCGCCGCGAGTACGAGAACAGGGTCAGCACACTCACACCCGGACCATGATCACCGGCTTAGCGTTAACCGCTGTACCGATGTTCCCCGAGGCCGCCAACCCCAAGGAGGCGTCTGCCACTGCCGCACGATCCGACGCCGATGTTCCTCAGTCCCGCCCTGTGCTCGGCGTACGCCGCAGTGTCCCGAGACGTGCGCCAGCATGAGAATGATCAGTGGCTCGCCATCTTGCGGTGGCCCAACGCGCGGCCGCTCCGGACGCGGCGCCGTGTCCGGAGCGGAAACCGGTCTTCCCTACTCGACGTGTCCGCAATCACCGCAGGCGTACTGCGACTCGCCGGTTTCGTTGCCGTCGTCGTCCACCTCAACCGTCTTCCACACCGGTGACGGTGCCGACGAGCACGTCAAGCGAACGGCCATCGAATAGCTGGGCCCTGAATCAGGCGGTACCGGCGCCGTACGGGTCGATGGGTGCCGGGAGGGCACGCAGCCGTTCGTGTAGGTCGGTGACGCTGGCGGCCGGCGCGGCGTTGGTGTTGAGGGCGGTGTCGAGCTTGATGAGGCGTCGGCGGGCGGTGGAGCGCAGCCGGGCCGGGGGCACACGGTCGAGGACGTCCAGGGCGCGCTGTGCGGCGTCGTCGGGGCGTTCGGTGGCCTCGGCGCGGGCGAGGACCAGGGTCGCCGCTGCCCAGCCGGGGGTGCCGGCGGGTTTCTGCGCGGCGGAGGTTTCAGCCGTCCGGATGGCCTGGTCGTTGCGGCCGAGGACGAGGTGCGCCTCGGCCTCGTGCAGGGCGCGCTCGGCTTCGTCGAACCCGAACCGTCCCGGTGCGCAGCCGACGGGGTCGGAGTCCAGTTCGTCCAGGGCGGCGGCGAGTGCCGTGTCGGCGTCCTGCCCCCGGCCCTGCTGGGCGAGGACGGGCAGGCGGGCCCAGGAGTGGATCTGGGCGCGGGGCAGTCCGCGCGGGGCGAGGGTGAGGGCTTCCTCGGCGTGCTGGGCCGCGGCGTCGAGCTGGTGGTCGGCGAGGGCGACCATGCTGCGGGCCCCGCAGGCCCAGGCTGTCAGTCGTGTGTCGCCGGTGCGCTGACCGTATGCGTACGCGGTGGCCAGGTGGGCGCGGGCGCCGGGCCGGTCGTCGAGGTGGGCGGCGAGGTTGCCCAGCAGGGCGGACAGGTAGCCGATGCTGCGGCGCAGGTCGCGGGCGCCGGGGGCGTCTGCGCCTGCGGTGGCGGCCGCCAGTGGTTCGCCCAGCAGCCCCCGGGTGGCGTGGACCTCGTTGAAGAGGATCTGTGGGGGGTGCTTGCTGTAGTGGAGGGCGTAGTGCTCGACGGCCGCCTCGGCCAGTTCCGCCACGGTGTTGCTGCCGGTCGGGTCGGCGAGCAGGGCGAGGCTAAGTGATTCGCGTACGGCCGGCAGGCCGGCGGCTGTGGTCATCGGCTCCACCCATTTTCGAGGCTGCGGTGCCTGGCGACCGTATCGGATCACAGCCCGGGGCTGGGCCCGTGCGGTGAAAGGATCACCGGGACGGTCGAGGCCGAGCTGGTCAGGCCGGGCGCCGTAGACGCGGCACAGCATCACCGTGTACTCGTCGCCAGGACGTTCGTGCGGATCGTGCTCCCAGCGGCACAGCATGGACTCCGACAGAGCGGGGGAGCGCAATCCGTCGGCACGGTAGAGGGCCGCGACGCGGACGATGGTCTGCGCGCGCGACCAGCCCAGGGCCAGCCGCCAGCCCTCCAGGACGGACACCTCGGGCAGGGTGCTGCGGATCGCAGTGAGCGTGCGGTGCACACCCCACCCGTGCTGCTGGCCCCGGCTGCGGATGGCGGCCGCTTCCCGGCGGATCTCGGCGCGTCGTGAGCGGGCTACGGCAGGCATACGGCTCCCGGTGCGCGGCGACGGGGCGGTGTGCGCCCACGCTAGCGCCTGCGCTGGCGGGCGAAAGGCGCATCCGGGCGGCGCACAGCATCATGCCAGCGCACTCCAGCGGGCGCCGCAATTGCGGGCGGACCGCAATAAGTTGAGCACCCGGTGGCAATGACGCGCATGGAGCGGCGGCGGCACTCTGATGAACGCAAGGTCCCGCGTCACCGACCATCAAGGAGCACGAGATGGCCAACCCCACCCCCTCGAACAGCAGCCAGAACAGCGGGCTGGTGCGCGCCCGCACCCGGATCAACGGCGCGCGCAACCGCGGCGCGGCCCCCTCCGACGGCGGCGGCACCGGCCGTACCGACGGCAACGACTGACGCCAACGGCTGAGGTGAAGACCTGAGATGACCTCCGTGTCTCTCGCGGAGCGCCTGGGCCGGGACACGTTCCCGGCCCGGGTGCTGCACCGCGACTACCGCCATGTCCCCGGCGCGCTGACCGAGCAGGAAACCGGTGCGCTGTGCTCCTTCGACACCCTCAACGACGTGCTGGCCACGCACCGCCTGGAGCCGCCGCGGCTGCGTCTGTCGGCCGGCGGCGAGATGCTGGCCCAGCACCGCTACGCGGTCCCTGTGATCACCCGCCGCAGCACCGTATGGCAGCGCATCCGCCCCGCCGAACTGCACGAGCGCCTGACCGACGGCGCCTCCCTGGTGGTCGATGCGATCGACGAACTGCACGCCCCCATCAGCGCTCTCGCGCAAGACCTGGAGGGCTGGCTGCGCACCCACGTCCAGGTCAACGCCTACGCGTCCTGGACGTCGACGGAGGGCTTCGGCACGCACTGGGACGATCACGACGTCCTCGTGGTCCAGATCGCCGGAGCCAAACGGTGGCGTCTGTTCGGGCCGACGCGCACCGCGCCGATGTACCGGGACGTCGCCGAGCCCGAGCAGCCGCCCACGGAGCCGGTGGCCGACCTCGTCCTGCACCCTGGCGACGTGCTGTACCTGCCGCGTGGCTGGTGGCACGCGGTGACCGCCGACCAGGGCAGCGCCTCCTTGCACCTGACGTGCGGAATCGGCACCCACACCGGGGCCGACCTGATCCGCTGGCTGTCGGACGAGCTGCGCGCCAGCGACCGGGTCCGCAGTGACTTGCCTGTTCACCGTTCCGCCGAGGAACAGAGCGACTACCTCGCCGCCCTGGGCAAGGAAGTGGCAGCCGCGCTGGAGGACCCGATGCTGCTGGCCCGGTACGCCGCCGCCCGCGACGCGGATGACCTGGGTCGGCTGCGGCCCAGCCTCCCGCACGTGGCCGGGGCACCGGACACGCCGGAGACCCGGGTGCGGCTGACCACGGGGCGTGGCCGGCTGGACGGGACGGCGGACGCGACCATCTTCACCGCGGCCGGCAACGTCATCGAGTTCGATCCGGCTGCGGCGCCGCTCCTGCGGCACCTGCTGACGGCCCCGGCCGGGGCCTGGGTCACCTGCGCTGACCTGGCCGAGCGCGCCGGGCTTCCGCTCGGTGATGTGGCCGCAGTGGTGGGGGAGCTGGTCCAGGCCCAGGCTGCCACCCTCGCCGCGAGCCAGTGGTGACGGCGGCGCTGGGGCTGGGCACGCACCGCGTCCGGGAGGTGGCCGCCGTCGTCGAGCTGACGGCCGCCTCGCCCGACCCGTGGATCGACACCGCCCCGAACTACCTCCGCGGCCGGGCGCACGACCAGCTCGCCCCCCTGCTCGCCGCCCATCAGACGGTGCCGGTCGCCACGAAGGTCGGGTTCCTCAACGCGGCGGCGCTGACCCTCGGGCGGGCCGCGGGCGTGGTGCCGGCGCCGGACGCGACGGCCGGCCACAGCCTGGCCGCGCCGTACGTGCGCTGGCAGGTGCAGCAGAACCGGGCCGACCTGGGCCGCGACCGGCTGGCGGCGCTCTTCCTGCACAACCCCGAACGCACCTGCCGCCCTGAGCGGCTGCACGAACAGATGCGGGAGGCGTTCACCGTCTTGGAGGAGCTGGCAGCAACGGGAGCCGTGCAGACGTACGGCGTAGCCACCTGGAACGGCTTCGACACCGGGGCCTTCACCATCGCCGACCTCGACCGCCTGGCCACCGAAGCCGCGGGGAGCGCCGACCACCACCTTCGGGTGATCCAGCTCCCGGTCAGCCTCGTCGCCGCCGACGCCTTCACCCTGGCCCTGCACGGACGGGGGCCGATCACCGAAGCAGCCGGCCGCGGCTGGGCCGTGCACGCCTCCGCGCCCCTGCACGGCGGAGAACTGCCCTGCCTGGCGACCACCGAACTCGCCGCACTACTGCACCCGGGGCTGAGCATCGCGCAGGCGTGCCTGCTCGCCGTCGCGTCCTGCCCCGGCGTCTCACGGGTCCTGCTCTCGGCCTCCCACCGGGCACACTGGAACGCCGCCCTCGGCGCCCTGGCCGCCGAACCGATCCCGCCCACGAGATTGCGGAGCGTCCTGGATGTACTCGCCACCCCCGAACCCGGCTGACGCGCAACGCCTCGCCGAAGCCCACGACAAGGCCGCCGCCGCCCTCGGTACCACCCTCCACGGCGCTCCGAGGTGGGGCTGGCACGGCCGGACCATCAGCCGCCGCGCTGAGCACCCCGAGCACGGAACGTGCTGGCTGAGACTGCTGGCCGCCCCGGCGGACAAGGCCGGCGGAAAGCTGTGGACCGGTACAGCCGACGCCGCACAGAGCGTTCCGCAGGCAGTACACCGCCCGGCGCTGTATGCCGTGCACGACACCACCGACTCCGCCTACGCCTACCGCGCAGAGCTGACCAGCTTCGTCGACTCCCCAACCTGCTCACCCGATCCGGTCCTGCGCCACGAACTCGACCTGCCCGCCACGTGGTGGACATCGCTCCGCACGGACCTGGAACAGCTCGCCGCAGCCCACACGGACCGGGTCGCGGTGCGCCAGGAGTGGATCGACCGGGCCGTACCCCGCTTCACCGGCGCGCCCGCCCCGCAGATCACCGAGTGGGGCACCGTCCATGGCGACCTGCACTTCGCCAACCTCACCAGCAGCGGCCCGATGATCCTGGACTGGGAAGGCTGGGGCATCGCTCCGTACGGCTACGATGCCGCCCTGCTGTACGTCTACAGCCTCCTCGCTCCTGCCACCGCCGCGCGTGTGAAGCACGAGTTCGCTGACGTTCTCGACTCCCCGCAAGGCCAAGCCGCTCAGGCGATCGTGGCCACCGAACTGCTCCAGTCCGCCTCCCGCGGCGACCATCCTCAACTCGTACCGCCGTTGCGGGAGGTCATCAAGAAGATCAGCGAACCGCTCTAGGCAAGGCAGCGTTGCGAACTCCGCTGTCTGTCCGGGGCGGTCACCACCATCACCGTGCCTCCAGTTGCTCGGCCATGGAGGCGGCCGCGTCGTAGGCGGGGCTGCCTTCCAGCGCGCCGCGGCGCTGGTTGTACCGTTGTGTCGTGCGCGGGTCCTTGTGGTCGGCCCAGTGCTGGATCTTCTCCGGGCGGGCGCCGGGCCGGTCGTACGCGTGGGTGATCGTGGAGTGCTTCAGGGAGTGCGGGCCGATTTTCTTCTGCGGCAGACCGGCCCGTTTCGCGGTGGCGCGGATCGCGCGCCACTGCGACGCCTGGTCGAGCCGCTGACCGGTGGTGGTGCAGAAGATGAAGCCCTCGGTGCGGTCGCCGATGAGGACCTGGAGGGTGTGCCAGACGAACGGCGGCACCGCCTTGGTGACCCAGGTGCCGCCCTTGATCTGTACTTCCAGGATGTGGTGGCCCTTGTCGTAGCCCAGCTTTTCGATCCGCGCGCCGAGTGCGGCGTCGATGCGCAGGCACAGGTGGTACAGGACCAGGATCAGAGCGTACAGCCGGAACGCCGTACGGCGGCACGGATGCTCGTGCCGGGCGGTGCGCGCCAGCGTGACGTATTCGGCTTCGGTCAGGCCCTCGGTGCGGGTGAACAGCGGGTCCATGGCCGGGTACAGCACCCCGTCGAAGGGATTGCTGTCCATCGCTTCCCTGGGCAGGACCCGGGTCTGCAGCACGAACTTGAAGAACGAGGAGTTGGCGGAGAGCACGTTGTGCCGGGTGGCAGCGTCACGCGGCCCGCCCTCCGGCACGCGCCGGCCGCCGCGCCAGACGAGGGTGGGCAGCGTCTTGAGGTGGCTGGCGAAGGTGTCGGCGACCAGGAACGTGAGGGTGAGCGGGTGCACGCCGCGCTCCCGCAGGTAGCCCTCCAAGAGCTTGAAGTTCTGGGCGTACGTCTTGCGGGTGCCGTCCGAGCGCTGATGGGCGATCCAGGCCGCGGCGAGGGCGGGCAGCGCATCGCGCTCGCCGTAGAACTCGGCCAGGTACGCGTACAGGCGCTGGGCGTGCGATGGCCAGTCGTCCCGCGGATCGCCGCTGAGCCTGGCGAGGCTCGCGCGGGCGGAGCGCTCCTCACCGTCCGTCGCGAGGGCCAGCGCGTACATCTCGGGGCCTTCGGCGGAAACGGGCATCACCGCGTGGCTTGCTCGGGGGTGAAGGAGGCGACCCAGGTGTCGAAGTCCGGCGACGGCTGCGCAGTGTTCACCGTGGCGGCGCCGGGACAGAGGCCGACCTCGGGCGTAACCCAAACGAGGTGGGCTCGGTGCGGCTGCCTTCCGCCGCACGGCGATATCTCGCTTCCTGGCTGCCGGGAATGCTTCACGTGAACCCCTCGCGTCGGCCGACGACTTGACGGTAGTGCGGACAGGCAGCCGAGAGGCTACATGAAAACCGTAATTTTCATGTATGACTGGCTCTGGCCAGCGTGTTCTTCCGGTTGAAGAACTACGCTGGTCAGCTGAGAAGTTGGCGCAGGGCGCCGGAGGGCAACTATCGACCCCGGGCTTAACGTGGCACCCTGATGTGCAAGTTCGACCTGGTGTTCCATGGCTCCGGTCTGCTCGTCGTGGCCTTCCCTTCGCTCGCGCCGCGTGCGCCCGGCGTCGCCGCCGTCATCGGCGAGGTGCTGGCGACCTGCACTTCGCCAACCGCACTGATTACGACTCGGCAACCTTGAACTGGGAAGGCTGAGGCGTCGCTCCCGGGCGCGACGCGGCCTTGCTGTACGTCTACAGTCTCTTCACCCTTGCCATCGCCGCGCGCGAGAAGCCGGACCTCGCTGACGTTTTCGGCTTCCCGATGGACTGAGCTGCCGAGATGATCGTGGCCGCTGAACTGCTCCAGTCCGCTTCTCGCGGGGGCCATCAGGAACACGGACCTCTTTGCGGGCGGTCATCAAAGAGACCAGTGGAACGCAGGGGCATCAAGGGCGCCCCTTTCCGGTACCCCGCTCGACGGAGCTCGCCGCACGCCGAGCCAAGAACACCGAGGCTCCGGCCCTTGGTCCCCCGCGGCATCGACGACAAGATCGTAAGCTGGTGGTATCCGAGGAGCTCGCCGAGGCGCGCAAGGCAGCCCCGGTGCGCCACAGCGACTGAGAGCTGGTTCCACCTCGGGGAGGCATCGCCGCGAAGTTCCGCGTCGACTGTGCGGTGTCGGTCGGCGACGGCATGACGGTTTGGGCGCCGGTGTCCGGCTTTCTTGCTTGCTTCCCGGTTACATCGCGCATGCCAGTAGTCAGCCCATTCGCCCACGGCAGACGAGCAAGAAAAGACCGCAAAAGGCTGGAACTCCTTCCGAGACTATGTGAACTTACAACACCCCCGGGAAGACAGGGCTCGCTGGCAGCTCACCGGGCGACAAATGAGGAGTCTGTTCTGTTGACTCGTGCTCTCCGGCCTGTTCGGACAACTGCCTCCATTGCGAGGCAGCTCGCTGGTCGAGTGTCCGAGGCGGCATGGGGCGATTGAACATGCGCCGGATATCGGCAGATGAGGACGTGTATCAGGGTGGGGGAGCGCAACATAGCCGACGATTGCCGGTTAGCCAAACCGGCGATCGTCGCGACCATTGAGGAGTCCGCAGCGGACCGATTTGGCGGTAGAACAGCGGGCGCGGTGGTACATGGCTGTGCGCATCTGGTCGCGGAGGCCGCGCCCTGACGGAAATGCGAGGTGAGGCGTGAGGCGTGTATGCCTCGTACTCGGCTCTGGAATGTCCGCCAACCTGCACAGCACCGGCTTTACGATGGCGTCCTGGAATGAAGGAAACACTTGTGGCTCGTCCCCCTGCGCTGAAACTCGTTGAGGTCCTGGCCGAGATACGTATGAGCGCGTCGGCGTTCTACCGCATGCGCGCCCGTGGCCAGGCCCCCCGCATGGTCAAACTTCCCAATGGCGAGCTCCGGTGCCGCCGTGCCGACCTGGACGCCTGGTGGGAGGCGTGCGAGAGGGATTCTGACGCTTGGCGATGAGTTACAACGTTCGCGTCTGGGACATACGCGAACGCCCCGATCGGCGCGAGCCGTTCATGGTCCGCTGGACGGTCAACGGACGCGAGAAGTCCGAGTCTTTCATGACCTCCGGGCTTGCCGACAGCAGGCGTTCGAAGCTGGTGACAGCGGCGCGCGACGGTGAGCCTTTCGACGAACACACGGGGCTTCCGGCGTCCGAGCTGCGCGCCGTCAAGCAGCGGACGACGTGGTACGACCTGGCCCACATATACCTCGACCAGCGGTGGGACCGCACACCGGGAAACACCCGCCGCACCCTGGCCGACGCGTTCGCCACCATCACCCCTGCGCTGGTGCTCCCGGGTGCAGCCTACCCGGAGCCCAGGGTGCTGCGGCGTGCCTTGTACTCGTGGGCCTTCAACAAGAACGCATGGCCCCAGGAGCCGGCCGACGAGTGGCGCAAAGCCCTCGACTGGATGCAGCACCACTCCCTGCCCGTCAGCGCTCTCGCGGAAGCCGATGTGCTGCGCAGGGCGCTGGATGCCATGTGCCGCAAGCTGGACGGCACGGCCGCTGCGGCCAAGACGGCACGGCGCAAGCGGGCCGCGTTCAATGAGGTTCTCAACACTGCCGTGGAGAAAGGTTACTTCGCTGAGAACCCGCTTCTGGGGCTCAGGTGGAACGCTCCGGCGGTCAACGAGGAAGTGGACCCGGCCGCTGTCCCCAACCCCAATCAGGTCACCCGGTTGCTCGCGGCGGTTGCTCACCAGAGCGGGCGCGGCGGGCGCGGTCCCCACCTGGAGGCGTTCTTCGGGTGCATGTACTACGCGGCCATGCGGCCCGCGGAGGTCATCCACCTTCGGCTCGACCAATGCCACTTGCCCGAAACAGGGTGGGGGTTGCTGAACCTGTCGGGTGGCGTGGTCACCTCGGGCAAGGAGTGGACGGACGACGGGGTGACGCACGAAGTGCACTCGCTCAAGCGCCGTGCGGTCAGCGCGACCCGGCCGGTGCCCATCCCGCCGCAGTTCGTACGCATGCTCAGGGCGCACATCGAACGGTTCGGCGTGGCACCGGACGGACGGCTGTTTCGCAACAGGGCGGGCAACTACGTGGAGGCCGCGGCGTACGGAACGACGTGGGCGCGGGCCCGCGAGCTGGCCCTGACTCGGACGGAGCGCGCTTCCGGTCTGGCCAAGCGGCCCTATGACCTGCGGCATGCCGGGATCTCGTTCTGGCTGCACTCGGGTGTGGACCCGGCCGAATGCGCCCGCCGCGCGGGCCAGAGCATCCAGGTGCTCTTCCGTCACTACGCGAAGTTTCTGGACGGTGTGCGCGAGCAGGCCAACCGGCTCATCGAGCAGTCTTTGCAGGAGTGGGACCGCTTCAGCGGAGGAGGCGTTTCTGCGGGGTGAAGTGCAGTTTTGGTCCGTGACTGGTCCGGAAGAGCTGGTCAGGACGGGTATAGCGGTGGGAGGAACTGGGGGTACGACGGAAACCGGGCCTGGCTCTGAGTGAGTCCAGCGGAAGGCGCCTGACGGGCAAAAGACCAGGTCAGGCGCCTTTTTTCATGGGCTCAGAAGAGGCCCAGCTTCTTCGGCGAATACGACACCAGCAAGTTCTTCGTCTGCTGGTGGTACAGCAGTTACACCCCCGCTGACCAGCGGAAACGGCAGTTGGTGCGGATCCTTGGAGCGGGATGGCCCGGAAATGGTCCGGATCTTGGTCCGTTCGTCCGGCCCGTTACGACGTGCACGCCATCCACGAGAACCGGCGCAGCATCGACCCGGTCCGCTACCGCTTCTTCGGGTGCCCGTGCGGCCGGCGGCGCTTCGGAGGGGGCTGCCCGCGGAGGTCGATCAGGTCCTGCTCAGTCTTGGGTCGTCGCCCGGTACCTGATGGCGTGTATGCGGGTGGCGCCGGCCGGGAGGCGTGTCGGGCAGGCGCCACGTTCGGCGGGTCAGGAGGCTGCGGGGACGAGGTTGCGTTCGGTGCCGAGGTATTCGGTGGTGGTGTCCTGGTAGAGGGCGGTCTCGCCGTCGGACCAGCGGATAACGAGGTCGTCGGTGCGGCCGTTGCCGGTGAAGTTGCCGGTGGTCATCACCGTGGAGTGGGTCCAGGTGCTCCACTTGCCGCCCCCGACGGTGTGGGTGGCGCCCAGGCTGCTGGTGGTGGTGCCGGTGTAGGTGTTGATGGAGCCGTCCTTCCAGCGCACCAGCAGATTCCACTTGCCCGGGAAGTGCTTGGCACGGTCATCGGTGTCCCGCTTCAGCTGGCGCGGAATATCCGACTGCGCGGAGGCCGGGCGGCCGGAGGGATCCGTCGTCGGCGCGCGGCCGTGGTGTCCGGGGCGCGGATACAGGCCAGCTCCATGACTGATTTGGCCAAGGCTGCCGACGAGGTGCTCGTCGGTCTCGGATACGGCGTCACCCGAGTGCAGCGCAAGCAGTACGCGGCGTACCAGCGGCTGCGGAACTTTGCCTGCCTCATTCCCCCCCATAGCAGTCCGAGGTGCTGGTCTATCTGAAGGCCGACCCGGCTTCGGTGGACCTCGTTCCCGGCTTTACTCGGGATGTGACGGGGCTCGGCTATCACGGCACGGGTGACTTGGAGGTGCAGCTGCGTACGGAGCGAGACCTGGAGCGTGCCCAGGCTCCGTTTCGGCTCAGCTATTCCGCGGCCTGACAGGACCAAGCCTCGTGGCGTTAGTCCGATTGCTCGAGTGAGGTTGTGGGTCGCTGCGTGCTGCCTTTCGACGGGGTGGTCAGGAAGTGGCGGTGGAGCTACAAGTATTTGGTGGATCCCCGGTTTCGGTAGCCGGGGACCCGCCGCTATATCGCCGCCGTCTTCCTTTGCGGGCCCTCGGCCTGCTGCTCTCGGTCCTCTGCAGCAGTTGGCTTCCGGTGTCGGCGCCGGCCTTCCCCAGGGCGGACCTGAGCGCCAAGACCACGAAGGTGTCCGGATTCCCGCCGGACACCACGACGCTGTGTCAACCTGGCTGCCGTCATCGGCAGGGGACTTTCGACCACCTGCACCGCGTGGTTCGAGTCCGCCGGGAAGAGCGTGATCAGCTCAATCGCCGCGGAGCCTCATGCTGACAGCGGAAGCGGAGACGACCTGGGAAAGTAGCCTCCAACCGAACTCGTCTTCCCGGTTGAGTGCCGCCGCGTCGAGACCATTGAGGCCCTCGTGGATTTCGCGAATCGCGTCGTGCTCCCGGTCGCACACGGCTTCCAGGAGGCGCAGCGTCTGCATCTTGAAGGGCATGCAGGTCACCCCTGCTTGGAGACTGAGATGCTCGACCGCCATGCGCGACGCGATGCTGACGAGAAGGGATAGAAGCTGCTGGCACTCGGGGGCGGGTGGTGCGTCGGCTTCGCCGATGAGGACCATGAGTGCGGTGCGGCATTCGGGCACGCCGCGGGCGGTGGCCAGCCCTACTCGCAGCCCCACGTTGTGCAGGGTCTTGGCGATCACCTGCGGGTGCAGCGGCTGCTCGACCGCGTACGCGTGGATGGTTTGAAGGTGTTCCAGGGCATCGTTCCATCGATGCTGATAGGCCAGGGACTCGGCGACGAGGCCTGTCAGTTCGAGGCGTTGTGGGCCGCGAAGACCGTCGTCCTTAAGCAGCGTTCGGCAGCGCTGCTCGACTTCCTCGTCGGTCATGAGCCCGGTCGTGAGGGCGTTATTGATCTGGCCGATCTCGTGCTGAATGCGCAAGGACTGAGTGGCCGGCATTCGTTGGCGCAGGGAGGCGAAATCGGCTGTGAGGGCTTGTACCTCTGGCTCCAGGGCGCCCTGGCCGGTGTGACTGCTAAGCACCGTCAGGCAGTTGGCGACGGCCATGGACACGTCCTCGGGCCGGGAGTCGGCCAGTTGGAAGGCGAGGTCTCGGGCGCGTTGCAGATGAGGCAGCCACACTGCGGATGCCTCACCGGTGTTTCTCAGTACGTCCGCGAGCTGGGAACGGGTCTTCAGCTCAAGCATGGGGGCCGGTTCCTTGCGGGTCAGCAGGTACTCCAGCTCGTTCTCGAATGCCTGCCGGGCGTCGTCCAGCTTCCCCCGCAGCACGTAGGTACCGGCCAGGTTGCCCCACATGATCGCCAGCGTGTCCGTGGCGATGCCCAGTCGGCCGGCATGGCTGGCGAGGCTCTGCACGTGCGGCAGGACCGCCAGGAGATGCTTGTCGTCATTCGCCTCGATAAACGCCGTCAGCCACCCCTGAGCATGGTACGCAGCTCGGCTCAGGATCTCGGTCACGTCGGTGCGGCCTTCCGCCAGCG
Organism: Streptomyces sp. NPDC030165; assembly: GCF_055573595.1. NCBI lineage: Bacteria > Bacillati > Actinomycetota > Actinomycetes > Kitasatosporales > Streptomycetaceae > Streptomyces > Streptomyces sp. NPDC030165. The sequence goes on from NZ_JBVIBD010000033.1 coordinate 41,680, forward strand.
TGCGGATGACATGCTGCACGATCTCGTTGACGTTGATCGTGTCATCGACGCCTTCGCAGTGCGCGGTGGACCATTCCTGCTGAGGCAGCGTGCACAGGGGTTCATCGCGCCGGGCCAGTGACTCGGCACGCAGCGCACGATGCATCTCATGGGCGTTGAAAGGGACCTTGGCCTGCGGGCCAAAGACCGCTGGATGGCGAAGACCCGACCGGACGGCGTTGTCGCTGGACATCAGGGTGGAGAAGTAGAGAAGCCAGATCGGAATCTGCCGGGAGGCGAAATAGGCTGCGGGGAACAGCGCGTGGGCTGCGCCCTCGGACGCCGGCTGTAGCTCTTCCTTGTCCATCAGGCGCTTCAGAGCCAACCGGATGGCTCCGACCAGCGTCTCAGGGTACCCGTGCGGAATGGCGTCTCGGTCATTCAGCGCCAGGTCACGGATCTGCCCCAGATAGCGGCCCGCTTCCCTGAGCCCGAACTCGCAGCCGGCAAGGTGACCGCAGGCGAGCTCTATCGCCAGTGGCCAGTACTCAAGCTGTTCTGCGAGAGCCGCAGCGGTCCCCTCGCTGTCGGCATCACAATCTCCCTCATGGTGCAGGCGCATCCTGATCAGCTCCGTGGCCTGATCGGGAGTCATACTCTGGATCGCTATCTTGGCTCTCTGGGTTGCCCAACTGACCTGGTTGGTCGAGGTGATGAGGACGTGGCCGCGCCCGCTGCTCGGAACCCAAGGATCCACCAAACGGCGGTCGACGACATTGTCGATGATCACGAGCCAGGGGCGTGCCCAGGAGCTCAGTAGCGTGCGCACCCGGTCACGGAGCCGACTGCTGTCGGTATCTGGGCCGTTGTCCGTGCGACGGAGCATCCAGTCGTGAATGCTCTGGAAGGAGGAGCGCAGGGACGTGCTGCTCTCGCCGTCCACCCAGAAGATGTGGTCGTAGGAGTCGGCCATGTCGTAGGCGTAGTCGGCGGCGGTACTCGTCTTGCCGATGCCGGAGGGGCCGAGCAGCGCGCAGGTGGGAACCGTGCGTTCCCGTCCGCTGCTTGTTAGTGCCGCGCGGATACGGTCGATGAGATCCGGGCGGGGGACATCTGGTGCGGCCGGCACAGCCCCCACCAAGATCCCCCAGTCGAACTCGCCGAGTTCATAGGCCAGATGGCGCCCGGGGGTGAGGAGTTCCTCGCGGAACCCCGCCAGGGGGAACACGCCGTCGAACTCGCCCGAAGCGCGACGGTGGATCTCGAATGCCAGATAGTTCGTCAGTCGGCTGGCAGACTCATGGCCAAGTCCGCGGCAATGCTCGTTTCGGAGTCGCCGCATGCGTTCCCGGAGCTGATCCCGCAGTTGATACCGCTGCCTGGAATCCACCGAGATTCGTGCGCGGCCCAGTCGGTGCAGCTCGTCATCGCTCATTCCCGCCGGCTCGTCCCGCCAGCGTCCGCGCTCCATCAACCGCTGAAGGTGCTCGCGGAGCTCGTATGGATCGTCGACACTCAAGGCCCGGTCCAGCTGCACCGCCTTGGGGTGGAGCCGCATGTTCGTGATCAGTCGGTACGACCCTGCCCGCGGCCGTGCGCGGATCATCCGAAGCAGGATGCCGAACGCATCAGGAGCAGACATCTCCGTACCTGAACCGCCGGACTTCACCTGGGCTGCATGGATGCTGCCGCGGTGCTGGTCGACAAGTTCGAAGTCGATTGCGTCGGGGTCCGTCGAGTCTTCATCCGGGGTGGTTGCGGGTTCGATCAGCGCTGCAGCGACTCCGGGGTAGCGGTCTTCTGCGGCATCGAGAAGCGCTTCCAGTGTCACGAGGTACTGGTATTGGAACCCATCTGCTGCCGCCCGCCCCCCGCGCTCCGCCACCCGGTGCCCCTCCCGCCCGTATGAAGGTAACCAACCTATCGGGCACCTCGGACATCGGTCGCCTGAGGCCGTACGGCGGTGGGCCGGCTGGGGGTATAGCGTGCTGCGGTCTGACCACTGAGGGCTCTTCATCCTGACGCGGCAGCGAGGTGAAGGGCGAGAACGGCCTCGTCGATCGCGGTGATGCGGTTGGTACTGCAACACAGCTTGCTCAGGAGGCGCCAGCCCTTAAACGCGGCCATGGCCTGCTCGCCAACGCAGCGGATCTTGGCATTGGTGGTGTTGTGACGTTATTGCCACCGCTTAGGGCGGCGCCCCTTGAAGGGAACTCGGATGTTCCGGGCCGCGCCTTGGTATGCCTTGTCGGCGTCAGCCTTGAGGCCGGCCTCGCCGAGGGCGTCGATGATGCCGTGCTCGCGGGCGCCGCCCTCAGGTCGTGCCGTCGCACCGGGCAGTGCGGGCGAGGTCCACAGCAATCTCCCGAATGGACCGGCCAGCACCTGAACGTGCATGCCATCGTGCCGCTTCTTGCCGGCGTAGGGCCGGTCCGCGGCGATCCGGTCGAACTACACAAGGCCGGGGTGCCCCCGGCAACCCTTCGCAGCCACCTGGTTGTCGAGGAGTAAACTCCTGCTTCCCGTGGGGACGTCCACGATGTTCGGCTTGGGATGTATGGGGCGCGCCACTTTCAAGTTAGGGCAATGGTGTTGAGGCGGGCGCGCGTGAGTGCCACGTACAGGGCACGATGGTCTGACCGTGCAGGGTCGAGGCCGTGCGCCAGGGCCGCAGCGTCTGCCGGGCTCAACCTAACGGCTACGGTGTTCCACTCACGTCCCTTGGACTGATGGGCGGTGAGGCCGGGTATGAGCTGGTCGTTTGCGAGCCGTTGCTGTAGACGATTCAGGGCGCGAAGTGGTTTGCGTGCGAGCTGTGCTGTAGTGATTACCGGAATGTGCTCAGCGAGATTGCGTGTCAGTCTCCGCCACACCACGGCCGGTTGGTCGCCGTTCTTGAGGTCAGTTGTTGCGGACTGCAGGCTGGGACGGAGCGTTGTCGCTAGCATTTCTCTTTCCAGCCCGAGCGTGACCAGAGCGTCGTGCAGAAAAACTGCCTGCATGCCCAGCGCATTCTGTGCGGTCTCATTGAGGAGCAGGGTGCAGATCGCCTCTTGAACCTGACCGACGCCTGGCTTGATAGCGAGGGGCAGGACCTGTGGATCGCACTCCCATAGTGCCTTCCACTTGAGGGCGATGACCATATCGGCATTGCGGGCAGAACCGGCCTGCAGCGTGACGGGCAGGCGTCGTCGTAGGCGCTGTGTAAGCCATGCCTGTCTGTCGGTTCCCCACCGAAAGGAGTCGTCCAAGTAGTGTGTGGAGAAGCCGTTCTCGCTTATGTACGCCGCCATGGCAGCGGGACGAGCGCCTCTGAACTGATAGAGAGCCTGCCATGGATCGCCGACCAAGGTGAGAGAACTGGACGCTGACGCAGCGAGTGAGAAGATCTCCCGGTCCAGATCATTGGCGTCGAATACCTCATCTACGATTAATGAGCGCACCGAGTTCTCGAAGTACGAGATTAGTGCTCGGCGCGCGGGATCAGCTGTCAGAGCCCCCTGAAGAACCTCCCGTACGTTGTCATGAGTGCACGTGCCGGCCGAGACGGCTCCCTTGAAGTGCAGGGGTGAAGGGTGGCTGGCGTTCCGGGGCTCGTTGACGGTTCTTATGACGACGTGGCCGCAGTCGACCTGCAGAACGGGCCTTATGCGGCCGGGTTTTGTTGGGAGGATTGACCGCCATGAGTCCAACACGTCAAGTTCCGTGTGTTCTCCTGGCCAGTGCAGAACGCCTTCATCGAGTAGGTGGAAGAGCAGGTCACACAGAAGGGTGTCCAGGGTCACGACGCGATGCGGCCAGTGCAGTGAGGCCGAACCCCATTGCTGGGCGGCCCGCGTACGCAATTCTTCGGTGGCTGATCTGGTGAAACTGAGCGCTACGACAGCGCGTGCATCGGTGGGGGTGGCAAAGCGGTGCAGGCCGAAGCGCAGGGCCGATACAGTGGTCTTTCCGGAGCCGGGTGCCGCTTCGATATAGACGCGGTCATGGGGGCTGCCACTAGCGGTGAGCTGTTGGGGTGTCAGTGCATGAAGACCTGTGCTGGTTCTAGGCATTGTCCTGTTCCTGCGGCCAGGCTCCGGGTATCGCTTGCGTGGGCCAGCTTCCTTGCTGGCGGCCTGCCGTGTGGTTCTGCCGAATCGGATGTGAGCGCAGGGGATAATCCCAGTCCGGGGTTTCTTCCCCCTCGCTTGCCGCGGTATCGAACTCGTGCTCTGGATCGGTGGGCTCGTTCTCTGGCCAGTACGCCGGGTCGTCGAGGTCCTCATCCCAGTCGATGACGTCAGGCAATCGATCCCAGATGGTGTCGGGAGCAAGCCACTCGGGCGGTTCCATGGCGGCGTCTTCTGACGTCAGATCGCGAGGGGAGCCTGGCGCGGCTGGATAGAGGAAGTCGAAGAGCTTTTCGAGGTGATCGGGTACGGATACGAGGGAGAAGCCGTCGTCCGCCTCGCGGGCGGCGTCGTTGGCTTCCCGGAGCGCCGCGGCGAGAGCGAGGGCGAATTCGGCCTTACGCCGCGCACCCCGGCCTTCTTTGACTGCTTCCTCGCCGTCCTTTCCGGCCCTCCGACTGGCGAAGTAGGACCGAACGTTGTCGGCGGTGACTTCGGCCAATGGATGGTTTGGGTCGACCACCTGTTGGGCTTCCGCGACTAGGCCCTCGTTGCCCGGAGTGATCGCCGGCTCGAGGGTGGGATGACTGATGAAGACCCGGACAACGGACGTGTCGTGCTCTGCAGCCCACCTGGGCATGTCGCGCGTGCTGTCGAAGGGAAGGTCGCTGTCGCTATCACGGAGGATCGCCAGCTTCGCGCACAGTTCCTTGCCCGGGGTCGCCAGAAGATGGGCAGCCCACTGGCCGACTTTGGTGCCCATAGGGACGATGCTCAGGGCATCAATGAAGGCTTGCTTGGCTTCATCGTCACCTGCCCAGGCACGGCCGAATTCACGCACCACCGCGCCCTCGGTAACGCCTTCGACCAGGAGCAGGCGTTCGGCGAAGAGAGCCGACGAACGACTCGCGTCCAGGTGCAATCTGGCCATGCGGAGTGTGGCATCGCGATGCTGGTCCGGGACAACGTCCTTGACGCAGTGGCTCACACTTCCATGGTCGGTGCGACGCACGACGACGAGCTCGGTGGGGTCGCAGGCTGTGATGATGTCAGTCGCGTGACTGGTGAGGATCACCTGTAGCTCGGGGCGCGCCTTGACGGTTCTGCGCAGGTAGCGGACCAACGAGTGTTGCAGCTGGGGATGGAGATGGGCTTCTGGCTCCTCGATGACGACCGTTGCGTGAAAAGGGGCTGTGGAGAAGAAAGAGTCTTCCTCGGAGGCCGCCTCAGCTTGTGCTTGCGCCAGGTTCTCGAACGCTTGCCGCGCCTGCTCCTCCTCGGATGGGGATTGGCGCTCGCCGCTCTCCGGTGGGTTCGTTGAGGCGAGGGGAACCTCGGCGGAATCAGGTATCGCAGCCAACGTCACGGCAATATGGAGCAGATTGACGTACCCAAGGCCAGAGACCTCCAGAGGCCGGGCTGCGGAGCGGCCTTCGATCACGGCGAGCATGATCTCCAGGACGCGGGCGAGATAGGTGTCGTCGATGACCTGGCCTCGCACGTAGGGCCATTGTGGGTTCACGCCGGCGGACAGTCTGCCCAGCTGCTCGCCGATGCGTGCCTCAACGGCGTCTATCAAGCTGTCCTTGGCGAGATCCTCTAATAGCCGTGAGGCACGGGCGCGTAGAGCCACCAGGTTGCGGCTGCCATGGAGTTCCTGCTGCCGTGCGCGTAGCAGCTCCACCAGGATGCGCACCTCGCGGCGCGCCAGTTCGTCCAGTGGATGACGCCAGGCGGGAAGATAGATCAGCTTGAATTGGTCGATCTTCCGGGCGAGGCCGTGGCTGCTTGTCAGGCGCGAGGCGACTGTTCCTAGTTGTCGGTGAAGGGAGACACTCCAGGATTCAGCTTCTCCGCCGAGCCGCCGGTGCCCTGTGGTGTGAAGCTCGCGGCCGAGGCGCCCCTCGGCGTGGAGGTCGTCGGCCAGGGCGTACGCGATGTCGATGCTGCGCTCGACGCCGGCATCAGGCGATGCCAGCGTGGCTGAAGTCGGCCTCGGGAGCACTGGAAACCGGTTTCCTGGGTGCGCGAGGTAGATCGCGTCGGTGAGTGTGGTCTTACCCGCGCCGTTGGGCCCGATCATCACACTGAACCTGCCAGGAAGGTCGCAGCTCAATGGCGTCTCTGCGCTCGCGCGTAGACCGCTCACCTTGACGCGGCTCAGATACATGGCAGGCCCCCCGATCGACTCCGTCACTCTGGCAACATCATCGCTCAGCGGTCCGCTGCACTGCGCAGTTTCCCCTTTGGAACGCTGGCCACCCAGGGCGGAGCTCCGAATGTGCCGCCCGCTGCGCGCATGGCTCCCGAGTCATGGGCTGCCAGTTCAGGAACAGCCACTGATGATGCGATGCCGAGAGTAGCGGCCAAGTCGTGGACGACGACCGCAGAGAACTTGATCAGCCTCAGGCCAAGCAACAGGGCGAGGAGCGTCAGGGCGATGGAGCCGTAGGAGGCTGTTTCGAGGGTTGCCCGGGTGTCCCGCGGCACTCGCCTGGTGTAAGGAAGCCTTCGCCCCGCCACCTGCAGTGCTTGGAGTGACGAGGTGAGGTTGCGGAGACGGGCACCGATAACCCGCCGATTAACGCGGAGACGCCAGGACTGAAGCCGTAATCGGGCTTGTGCGACATGCGGCGGGACCTACTGGGTGGTCGTGCGGGCCAGGCTCAAGGCGTCCCTTCCACGGGTGTGTATGAACCGATGGTGCCAGGAACGGGGGCGCTGTTGTGCCGTCTTACCTAAACGATCTCTGGCAGGGGGCCCAGAGGCTGGGGCGGCCACTGCAAGCACGGAACGATAGGGGACTCGGCCGCTGAGCGGTCGGGTCCCCTATTTGCCCTGGTGGGCGGCTGCGGAGGCACAGGTTTCGTGAAGAGCGGCGCAACCGACCGGAGTCAGCCCTTGAGAGCTCTCGCAGGAGACGATTCCGAAGGACCCGATTCCTTTCGGCCGAGGAATCGAGCGGCCACGGCCGGGTGGATGAATTTGTCTGGGCCGATCCCGATCGAGTCCTTGCTCCACTTACGCCAGTTGCAGCCCTGGTGAGCCAGCTGCACGTTGCTCAGGGCGTCAGCCCCGCCAGCGGCGATGGGTACTACATGGTCGATAGCGGCGGACAAGGGGTTCGGCCACTGTGCTGCCTGGTCTACCGGGAAGGAGCAGAGCTGGCACCGCCAACGGTCGCGTTCGAACACATCGAGTCGCCCGTATCGCTCGCGGCCATTGCCCCGGATCCGGGCCCGACGACGGTTCGCTGCATCTGCTTGCTGGCGGCGACGGAGTTCCGGATTTCCGGCCCACAGTCTGCGACGCGCTTCGTTCTTCCACGCCGGGAGACAAGCATCACAGCGGACCGCTGACAGCTGCTTGGCTGTGATGTCCGTCTCACAGTCCCGGCAGTGGCGTGTCCCCACGTTCTTCGGGTAGGGATTTGAGTACTGCCCGAAGTACTCCATGCACGCTTGACTGCACCACTTTCGGCGGGGGCCGCCGAGTGGCTGTCCGAATGATCGGCCGCAACCTGCCGCACAGTAGGTGATCTCATTGGCTGCGGCATTTCTTGCACAGCTTCGGCACCCGATGAGGCGCTGCCCGCGCGTGATGTCGGAAATCTTGACGGTCGTGCCGGTGCCGCAGTCCAGGCACTCGGCAGCTACTGCGAGCGTGGCCCGGGCGTAAGGTCCAGCCAGAACCAGTCGGAGACTTGCCAGAGCTCTGAGCGCCTCGGACTTGGGCAGAGCGCGGTCCCGACCGGCTCGGAGGCGTCGGAAACAGTGGACGCAAGAACCACCTCGGATCGCGTTACTGAGGAGCACCGCCGACTCCTCGCCGCAGCTCAGGCATGCGACCTTGACGGGCCGGTTACTGCCTTGGAAGGCCTCCAGCACCCGGTAGCCGTTGTTCGCAAACACTTCCGAGACGCAATGCGCACACCAGCCGGGTCGCCCAGATGCCGTGTATCTGATACGACACTGGGTGCACTTGGCCCCCAAGACGTCCCCGTAGAGCTTCTGCAGGCGTCGGTGCCGAGGGCAAAGTCCGAATGCGGCTGCCGCCTTCAGGCAGCCCTCAACAGCGCAGCAGCGCTTCTGCCGAGGAACTGCTTGGTGCAGTGGATTTCCGTGCTTGTGCCAGCGCGCGTAGTGAGTACGGCAGTACCCATGCGCGACGACCAGGCCGCCGCAACCTTCGAGAGTGCACTGCTTGAAATCGCCGGTCGAGAGGCGCTCCTGCCGCTTGAGCTCTGCGCGCTCACCACCTGCCCGCTGGGCGCACCGCTGGGAGCAGAACTTTTGCCACGGCATGGACTGCGGTGCGAACACCTGCTGGCAGTGGGCACATGCCCTTGTGAGGCTGGCGAGCTTGCGCTGAGTCTTGGCCCGGCGGGCCTCATTGCCCAATTCACGGCGCCGCTCCGCAGTGCACTCCTCGGAGCAGGTTTTACAGGCACGATGCTGGGTGGAGGGGATAGGGCCTGCGCATACCACGCAGACGAAGTGCTTCTGCGGGGGGCGGCGGGTACCCCGTTTGCTCGCAACGCCTCGTCGTTCGCGGCACTCCACCCCGCAGTACTTGGCCTGGGGAGCCCGGTCTGGTGGGATGCTGCCGCCACACCATGCGCAGGTTGATGCCATCTTCTGGTTCTCCATCCGGCTGTTGCCATCGGCTCGGTTCCGGGCAGGGTAACGGCAGGGTCTGACAACACAGTTGGTCAGATTGAGGAGGGCCGACGATCCGAACCGAAGTGACATGGAAGCTGCTGCCATGGGGGCACCGGATCTTGCAGACTTTAGGAAGCTCTCGCCGGGACTGCTCGACAGGTGGCTCGTGACCGCCGGAGAGCACGCAACGGATGGCGTACCAACCTTGCCGAAATGGGTTGGTGAACCGGCCGACGATTCAAGATCGTCGGATCGGGCGCTGTCTGCTGCGGTAAGCCGTCCCGTCAGCGAGGACGTATGCGCACTGATGGAATGACTCTGTGAACGGCCTGTTCCGTGACGTTCTGTCCGAGTATCTGGGAAGTCTTGCCGCCGTTCTTGTAATTGCCGCCGCCACGTGGGCGACCTGGCGGATCCGAAGCAGCTGGCGCTCCACTGACGAGCAGACCACCACAGAGGAGTTGGAGTGTCTGGGGGCGGGTGATTCCCGCCCCCATCCCAGTCTTCAATCCGCGATCATCTGCCTGATCAGTGAAGTTGCCGTCAACTAGCGGTGCGGGCTGCCCTCTCGCGGAGCTCCTCGGCTTCCGGGGACTCCGCTGTATCGCCGCAGGCGGACGCGCATGTCCCAGAGGGCAGCTTGGACCTTCACTGAACGGGTGCCGTCCGCGCAGGCGAGGAAGCCCCGCCAGGTCGCCATCGCGCCGTCGACGTAGTCTTGGCTGAGCCGTACGCCGCCAAGGTCGGCGAGGACGATGGCGCGGGTGCGGCGGCGGTCGAGGCCGTGGATGTCGAGGGCGAGGTGGAGGTGTTCTTCGGCGGCATCGAGGTCGCCGAGGCGGGAAAGAAGGATGCCGGATTCGTGGGCCCAGCGGCCGGGGGGGCGGTCGGCCCAGGAGCCGCCGCCCGCGGCGGCCGACTTGCCGATGTCGGTCTCGTACATGGCGAGGTGCTTGGTGGCCATGCGGCGGTCGTCGTCCTGGGCGACGCGGACGGCTCCGGAGAGGGCGGACCGCCGTTCACTGAACATCACCCTGCAGATCTCCGAATGGCTCGAAGGCCCTGTTCAGGTCCCGTTGGCGCCTGCCTGGACACGTGAGAGGAACCGTGGCGGCGATGCCCGCTGGCAGCGCACGGACCCTTACGAACCCGCCTTCCGGACTGGTCGGTGTCTGCTGTTTCCGCCCTCCGGGAGGCGCGGCGGTGAGCCGGGTCCCGTTATCCGACCCCGCTGGGGACGGCCCTGAGCTGGGTCTGGGCGGCTCGGTACGGCTGCTGGACTCGCGGCCCTCAGAGTCATGGTCCAGGCCGGGCAGTCGTCGGTGCAGATGCCGTTGGCGCACCCGCCGATCAGTGCCGACGACGTCCCTTTGGCTGGCGGCGCCCGATAGAGGCGCCGGCCCACGCGTGCCTCGCATCACAGCGAAAGAAGGAAAGCCGATGCCCAGCCAGCATGGCGACGACATGCACCCCGTGTCGGTCGCTTTCAGCGGCCCCGACAACACCGGGAAGACCAAGTCCACGAGGACCGATTGCTCGACCAAGCGGACAGAGCCTGGGGGCGGCGTCGCAGAGCTGGGGCCGCTCGGCGGCCCAGTACGGTTAGTTCTGCGCCCAAGTCGCCTGCGACGTCGCCCTCACCCGGCCGACACACGGCGGCAGGTGCCAGCGGCAAGACTGGGCCGCTCGACTGCCACGCCGGACATACCCCGCGGAAGTGGTTCCACGCGGGCGCTGTTTTGGTCCGCGGCAGGTCCGGGAGCGCCTGCTTGGACATCGGGTAGTGCCATGAGGCGCGCTGCTGATTGCGTAAAGTAACTGGCGTGTCGGGTTTGCCTGGAGCGCAACGATGCCTCCAGGCAACCGACTTCAGACTCTAGAAGAATCCAAGTTTCTTTGGGTTGTAGGAACAAAGAAGATTCTTCGTCTGTTGGTGGTACAGCAGCTGATCCCATCCTGACCTCGTAAAACGGTAGTTGGTGCCCCCTTCGGGCGGAGGCTGGTCCGGAAATGGTCCGGATCTTGGTTTGGTGGCGTTAGTTCGGGTCATGTTGCGGCGGCAGTGAGAGGGATTGAGAGCAGACGGGATAGGTGGTTGGTTGCCCGGACGCTCGCTGTCTGGGTTCGAGCGTGGGTGGACCCGCGGGCCGATCCAAGATCGTGCGGAGTCGAAGGTTGTGCCCTCGCGTCGGCCGAGCCGTAGCAGGCTTGTATTCCGGCACAGCGGGCCGGTGCAGCGACTGAGAGGTAGGCCCGAACAGCCGAACTTGTAGCGTGACGGACGCTTGTGAGCGACCTTAGCTGGGACTCAAACGGCGGTTTCCAGTACTGTCTACGGCTCCTTCGTCCACTGGCAGCAGGACGGCATCTTCGAGCAGCTCACCGGGTTGCTCCGGCGGCTGGTCCGGTGTGTGAGGGCCGCGATGTCGAGCCCTCGGCGTGCTCGACTCTCAGACGATCAAGACCTCGGCGAACGTGCCGCGGGCCGGGCTATGCACCGACGCGGGCAAATGGCCCATCGGGTGCAAGCGGCATCTGGACTGCGACACCGTGGGCCTGTTTACCGGGCAAGTCACCGCCGCAAGCGTGTCCGACACCGCGGCCGACGTCGCCCTGCTGTCCCGCACCGCCCCCGCCCATCCCCGCATCCGCAAAGCCTGGCTGCACGCCGGCTACCGCACCACGGTCATCGACCACGGCGCCCACCTAGGCATCGACGCCCCCGCCCCCGCCCGCCCGACGCCCACGGGCAGAGTCGCTTCCTCCACCGCCACGCTGGGGGCAAGAAGACCGGACATACCGTCGAGCATTGCCTCAGTTCGCGGTCCCTCCGAAGAGGGCCATGCCATTCGGTCTCTGCCGGACCCTCGCAGTGGCCAGTCCGGCCACGTGATCCGCACCATCTCGCCTGTGTAACCGTCCCAGTGCCAGTACCGCCCATACACGGATAGCAGACCTTGAGGCGATCGACAAAACATGGCATCGAACTGATGATCTGGTGTAAATATGCGGCTATGCCCAGCAGCTTGTTTGAGCGCGTGCGCAAGGTGTCCGACGAGGTCATGGACCCGCGCTTCCGCGTCCTCCGCGACCACCACATCCACCAAGCCACCCGGCGGCTGATGGACGAAACCTTCGCCACGTTCAACGGCGCTGACCGAAGCTTCGTCCGCGAGTTCCAGACCGGCGGCTTCTCTCCCCGCGTCCTGGAGCTGGCTCTGTTCGCGGCGCTCCACGAACAGGGACACACTCTCGAACACACCGGGGGTGCACCGGACTTCCTCCTCGGGGGAGACGACCCGGTGGCAATTGAAGCCACCACCAGCAATCCCACTCAAGGCGCGTCGCCTGCGGCCGATCTCGAACAGCTCCCACAGGGCAAGCACCCCTTGGTCCCCGCGGACCTGGACGATGCCGAAGCCGAGTTCGTGCTCCAGTCTGCCAAGGCGCTGCGCCGTAAGCTCGAGAAGCGGTCCGCCCAGGGGCACGCCTACTGGCAGGCCCTCCACGTGCAGGGCCGCCCGTTCGTGATCGCCCTGGAGTCCTTTCATCACCTCAGCGCGCTGTTCCACACCGTTGGCCCGCTGGCCAGCTACCTGTATGGGCGCCGAGACGTGACCACGCGCGACGACCGTGGCGCTCTCGTCCTGACCAGCGAGAAGATCACCGAACATCGGCGCGGCGACACCAGCATCCCCAGCGGCCTGTTCGCCCAGCCCGAAGCCTCGCATCTTTCGGCCGTTATCTTCTCCAACAGCGCCACGGTCGCGAAGTTTCACCGCATCGGCACCGAGCTGGGCTACGGGCCGGACGATGTCGCCATGCTGCGGTACGGAACCTTGCCCGACCCAGACCCGAATGTGGACCGGCCCATCGAGCACGCCTACGTGGTGGGGGACTACGGCCCCGAGGAGCGTGAAACCTTCAGCGAGGGCTTCCACATCCTTCACAACCCGTGGGCGAGCATCCCGATCGCCGACGGTGCCTTCCCCGGCTTCACCGAACATCGCCTCCGGGACGACGGGTTGGTCCTGACGACCTCCACCCGCCCCGACTACTTCACCTCACACACCCTCGTCTTCCACGCGCCCGACGCCCAGCGCAGGGTGCGCGACTACGCGGAGCGCTACCAGGCGGCTGCTGCCTCCTCCGGCTGACGTCGTGCCTACCGTTCCTGCGGCAACCACCCTCGCCTGGTCGGCGGGCCTGCATTGTCAGTGTCCCTCGCGATGATGGAACCGGAAGCGCTCGTGTATAGGGCAAAGGCAGGGAATGCTGATGTTGGTGCCGTGGACCACGTTGGAGCCGACGCAGACGGAGAACGTAGTCGCCGACGGTCTACTTCTCATGTGCCGTACCTTGCCGGGCGACCGCGATCGGGCAGAATGCAAAGCAATAAGCTGGGGCGGAGGAGCGTTGCGAGTGAGGCCAGGAAGGCAGCAAGAGCTGGCCAAGGACACCGGCGAGGCGCATGCCGGGGACGGGGCACTCGCGAACAGTCGTGTTGACCCTGGCCGGGACCGCCGCGATGCTGGTGCCCGTCGGCGGGCCCGCCGCGCTGCGCCTGGCCGCCTGCACGGTGGCCGGGCTCGCCCTGACCACCGGCTCCGCCGTGGTGGCGGCGGCCCGGTTCAGGGGGAGGCGCTGATCTCGCCGCGCGTCTTACGCCGCTGGCAGCGCCAGGTGCACGTCGCCGCCGGCCGCTCCGGCGTCCCGGGCGGGGGTGCCCGGTGAGCGCCGCCGACGCCCTGCCGTCCAGCGGGGACCGTGCGCACGACCGCCGGGTGCGTGCCCGGCTGGCCGAACTCTCCGCCGAACGCGGTCTGCCGGCCGAGGAGGTGCTCGCCCAGTTGAACGCGGCGTTCGCCGACGGCCGGCCTCCCGCGCCGCAGCCGGCGGCCGCCGACAGCGCGGCAGCGGACACCAAAAGCCCCCGGGCCCGGGTGATCGCCCGGCGCCTCGCCGACGGCGAGTGGAGCGTGACGACGTCCGTGGCCTATGCCGGTCCGTCCGCCGCGCGGGCGCGGCCGTGCGGCGGGCCCGAGCCGTGCCCGTGGCGCCGCGACGCCCCGCCCGGCCAGTTCCCTGCCGAAGCGTTCCGGCACTCGGCCGCGACCTCCCTGCCGGGGGCCGACCGGCATTTCGGCTGCCACGCCAGCCGCCCCGAGCAGCCTCAGACCTGCGCCGGGTGGCTGCTGCGCGGCGCCCGGCACCACGCCGGTGTGCAGCGGATGCTCGCCGACGGCACCCTGGCCCGCCCTGTCCTGCCTGCCGGGATGGAGCTGTACGACTCCTATGCCGCCATGGCCGTCGCCAACGGCGTCGCCCCCGACGACCCGGTCCTGACCGGCCCGGCTCCGAACACCGCGCGCGCCACAGCGGACTTCGTGCCGTTCTCCTGCGACCAATCGAAGAAGGGGGACCCGCGATGAGTGTCAAGTCCTGCTCCCGCCGCGCCGAGCCGCCGGGTACGGCCCGGTCCGCCGCGGACCAGAGGGCACGGCCGCTGCCCGCTCCCCGCCGCCCGGGCCAAACCCGGGCCGCGGTGGCGGCGCTGAAGCGCCAGCCGCGTTTCGCCGCGTGTGCCGGACACCTGGCCGCCCTGCCCGGCACCAGCGCAAGGACGGCGGCTTCCGCAGTACTTGGGCCAGGGCCGACGCTCCACCACGCGTGGTGCCGATGTTCGCGGTCGTTCCCCGCCGCTGGGTGATCGAGCGGAGTTTCGCCTGGCTGGGACGCTACCGGCGGCTTTCGAAGGACTACGAGTACCTGGCCGCCAGCCAGGAGAACGCGATTTACCTGGCGACCGTGCTGCTCCTGCTGCACCGCGTCGGAAGACCGCTGCCCTGAACGGGACCTCTCAGGCGCCCTCTAAAGTGTGTTGCAGAAGGCTGTGAACTGCCAGCCGCGCCTGTGATTTTGGCGTTGTCTGTTCATGCATGCTGCAAGAGCGAGATTGTGCATGTGGGCGACGCCCTGGACGGCGTGATGGAGACCGTCGCCGCGTTGCCGGCAGTAGCGGAGGATCTTGTGGTTCTTCATCCGGCCGATCACATGCCCACCCGGGGGTGGGCCCTGCTGGGGGCGGCGTTGTCTTCTTACTCGCCCCTCAGCAGTGGCCACCCGGGCCGTTTTTGCGGTGCGTGACGATGAGGAATTGTCTTCGAACGTCACGCCCGCATCGGGAGTGATGCGAGGGTGAGGGCTGCTCGGTAGGGCTCGCTCGCAGGAACCTTCGGCGTCGGTCCCCAGGAACGCCGTCAGCTCCGGGGCACGACTTCCGGCACACGCTGATTGCCGAGGCCACAGCGGTGCGCAGGCAGCGGCCAGGACACGGGCCAGGTGCACGTTCCGCCGGCGACGGTGACCGCCGAGCCTGGCGGCTTCGTAGTATGGAAGCGGCGGGCCAGAAGATGTTGCTCCGTCCGGCGGTCGGCCGACCAAAGACGCCGACGGCGAGCCGTGCCCCGTCCTCCACCAGGAAGTGGACGGCATTGTGCGGTAGGTAGCCGTCGCAGCCAAGGCCGGGCCGGGGCCGAGGCGGGGTCGTACTTGACCGCGTGAGGACACAGCCCCGAGCCTCCGGCGATGACCGGTTCTGCCGGGGCGGCAGGGTCGCCGCGCGCCGCGCGATGATGCTTGTTGTGGTCCCCGCACGCGGGGACCCCGCTTCGCACGGGGGGCGACCGGGGCGGACAGCGGCGGCTACTGGCCAAGTGCTCAGTCCTCCACGTGGAGGATGATGACGCAGGTGTCGTCTTCGGGGTTCGTGTCCAGGGTGGACAGCAGGGTCTGCAGGTGACGTTCGGGGGTGGTGTCGGCGTCCTGGACGGCGGTGTCCAGGAGTTGCTGGTCGCGTTCGCCGGTGTGGTCGGTGCGGCGTTCGACGAGTCCGTCGGTGTAAAGGATCAGGCGGTCTTCGGGGTGCAGCAGGGTGGTGGTCAGTTCGTAGCCGGGGGGGAGGATGGCGCCGAGGGTGGTGCCGGTGTTGTTGTCCAGCTCCGTCGCCTGGCCGTCGCGTACCAGGATGGGCGGAGGGTGGCCGGCGCGGGCCCAGGTCAGGGTGCGCTGGCGGGGGGTGAAGAGGCCGACAATTGCAGTGGCTGTCAGCGTTTCTTCGTGGTGGTGGAAGGCGAGGAGGTTGAGGCAGTCGAGGATCTGGGCTGCATCGGCGCCGGTGTGTGCGATGCCGAGCAGAGCGTTGCGCAGCTGCGCCATCTTCGCAGCGGCGCGCAGGCCGTGCCCGCTCACGTCTCCGATGGCGATCAGCACCCGGCCGTCGGGCAGCGGCGTGGCCTCGAACCAGTCCCCGCCGACGCGGGAGGAGTCCTCGGCGGGTCGGTAGCGCAGCGCTACCCGCAGGCCGGAAAGTACGGGATGGGCGCGGGGCAGCAGTGCCATCTGTAGTTCTTCGGCCAGGCGCAGGCGCTGGAGCTGGAGCTGGTGCCGGGATTCTTCCAATGCGGCCGCCGCGCGGCGCAGGGCGGAGACATCCTGGGCAACGGCGCGCACTCCGGTGAGGCTGCCGCGGCTGTCGCGCAGCAGTTCGACATGGATACTCACATGGCGTGGGCCGTCTGCGGCGGCAGTGCGGACCTCGAACCACACCGGCCCGGGTCTTTGCGCCAGTGCCTGTACGGCATGGGCGACGGTCGGCAGGTCTTCTGCGAGGATGTAATCGGCCAGCATGCGCAGGGGCAGCGGGCCGCAGTTGGGGTCCAGGCCGAGGATGTCGTAGACCTTGCGTGACCATGTGACGTCGCCGGTAGCCAGGTTCCACTCTGCCCAGCCGAGGCCGGCCAGGCGCTCTGCATCCTCCAGGCGGGCCTGGGCGCGGGCCTGCTCGTCGTGGAATTGCCAGCTCACCAGCAGACCGCCGCCGATGCGCTGGGCACGTACGCTCAGCAGCGCCGGGTGTAGAACGCCGTGAAACGGTTCCTCGTAGGAGAAAGGGCCTTTCTCCAGAGGGGCGCCGGTTTCCACAACTTGGGCATAGGCGTCGAAGAGCCAGGACAGGGCCATGCCGGGGAAGGTGTCCAGCAGGCGGCTGCCGGTGATCTGCTCGGGTGTGCGTCTCAAGAGGCCGGTGGCGTGCTGGTTGCAGCGGTCGATGGTGAATTCGACGACCCGGCCGCGGGGGCCGCGCACCGGGAAGAGCAGTGCGGCTGGTACAGGGATGGTGTCGAGGACTGTGCCCAACCAGGGTGCCCGTAGGTCGTCGTTCGGCAGTCCCAGGGTGGCCAGGCCGCGCAGGCGCCGCCCGGCGGTATCGGCCAGGGTCTCCGCCCGGGCCCGGGCGGACGCCTCCACCGGGGAAGGGGCGGACCAAATGACGCTCACGATGCCCACCATGGAGGGTTCCGCAGGTGCCGGGCCACGGTCGTCCTCAGCCGGGCAGTCGGTGTCGGCAACATTGAACCGGGGAGAGAGCCAAGCCAGGATGCGATCGCCGCTCTCGTCGTCCAGCCACAGCAACTGCTCCTCCTCAATCATCCGGGCGAGGGGGAGCACGCAGTGCAGCGGCAACCGGGACCAGTCGGTGACTGCTCTGGCGTCGGTCCCGGCCACACCGCTCATGCGCAGTGTGCCTTCGATGTCCATGACGGCCAGCAGCACGGTCTTTGCGCCCAGGCGGAGCGTTTGGCCGTGCAGGCGCTCCGCCAGCTCTGTTGGGCTGTGGGCCAGTGACAGTTCAAGGAGCGCGCCGGTGGGGCCTGGCCCGTGGCCGGCCTCTGGCGGGTTCCCGGCGGAGCCGGGTGCCTTGCCGCTGGCACCGTCATCGCTGATCTCCGGGCAGGCGGATGGGCCCACCAGTCCGTTTGCCCACGCGTGTGCTTGGGCCTGTGTGCAACCCAGGCGCTGGATCAGGCAATCTTCGACATGGGCCTGCCACGTGGCGGTTCCGGTAGCGGGCAGCGGGCAGTGATCCCCGGATGTTTGTGGTCTTCGGGAACCGGACGTGTCATGGTCGCGCCGTTCCATGGTGCCTCGTCGTCTCCCAGGCCATTGTGCGGAACGCCGCAGGTTCAGGTTTCGTCAGATGGTGCCGCGGTCAGCGGGTGCTGCGGCAAGGGTGGGCACACTGGGCTGTGTCACGGCATTTGCCGGCCTGAAGGAAGGGTGAACCAGACGGTTTTGCCGTCCGGGTGGGGGCGGATGCCCCAGGCGCCGGCGAGGGCTTCGACCAACTGCAGGCCCCGTCCGTTCTCTTCTACGCATCTGTCGCTCCGGGGCCAGGGACGGGCAACGCCGAGGGGGCTGCGGTCGGTGACCTCCACACCCAGCTCACGGTCGCTGGACCAGATCCGCATATCGAGCGGGCCCCGGGCATGCAGGACGCCATTGGTCAGAGTTCTGATGCCAAGAGCATCACGGTGTCCACCATGTCGCCATGCCCCCAGCAGAGTAGCTGTGCCTCGACGAAGCGTCGGCCGGCTGGCACCGAGGCGGCTTCGTTCGGCAGGCGCTGGGCGGCAGCGGTGAGGGGAGCGGGTGGAAAGGTGACCAGAAGCAAGGACACGTCGTCGGTCTGCGTGGTCGCATTCGGCTGCAGCTTGTGCAGGATGTGATCAGCGGCGCTCTCCATGTCACCGAGGGCGCCAACAGCATCCTGCACGGTCGTGGCCAGGAGGGTGAGCCGGGTGTCGATGTCCTCGTTAGGAGTTTCCACCAGCCCGTCGGTGTAAAGGGCCAGGGTCGCGCCCGGCCGCAGCGGCAGGCACACTTGCTGGTGTGCGGCGTGGCCGACCCCCAGAGGGATACCGGTCGGCACGGCCAGCGTCTCGACGCTCCCGCCGGGGCCGATGAGGAGCGTGGGCAGGTGGCCGGCCGAGCAGGCGGTCATCTCGCCGCGGGCCGGGTCGGCTTCCAGGTAGGTGCAGGTAACGAACTGCTCCGGCAGCCCGCGGGTGAAGGTGTCCAGCGCCTGCATCAGCTCGCACGGCGGCAGGCCGGCCACCGCCAGTGCCCGGGCGGCAGAGCGCAGTTGTCCCATGACCACGGCCGCATCGAAGCCGCGGCCCATGACGTCCCCGATCACCACCCCGAGGCGCCCGGCGCCCAGGTCGATCAGGTCGAGCCAGTCGCCCCCCACCCCCTGCCCCTGGGTAGAGGGCAGGTAACGGGTGACCGCTTGGGCCTGGGGAATCTGCTCGCAGGCGCCCATAAGGCGCAGCGCCAGAGAGATGTGGCGCTGCCGGGCGTACAGGTCGGCGAGTTCCCGCTCGGCCCGTTTGCGGTCGCTCACATCGCGCATGGTGGAGCAGGCGCCCGTGATGGCACCCTTTTGATCACAGATCGGCCACAAGGTCACGTCGACATCCAGTACGCGGCCGTCGCTGGTGACCCGCCGGGTTTCGTAGTGCTCGATGCGCTCGCCGCGGCTGCTGCGCTGCAGCAGACCGGCTTCCTCGTCTTTCAGGTCGGGTGGGATGAGCAGGCTGATGTGCCGGCCGACGGCCTCTTCGGCCGGGTAGCCGTACAGGCGCTCGGCAGCGGCATTCCAGAACGTAATCCGTCCGCCCAAGTCCTTGATGAGGGTGGCATCTTGCGAACACTCCACCAGCCCGCGGAACAGCTCTGGCCTGTCGGCGGAGTACTGCTGGGTGTCCACTGTCTCCATCAGCGCCTCACTTCACACAAATGCTGAGCCCGGACGCCGGCCAGGAAGGGAGCTGGCCGGTGCCTCCGCCGCCTGCGGCATGTGGGCATTGCAGCACCTTTGCCCCTGGCCGTCCCGCCATTGACATTAGTCGGCTTATCAAGCCCACCATCGATCATTCATGAAGAATTTCTGCCACTTTATGCGTGTGTTGTTCACGAGCTTGTGGGAATGTCCGGCGCGGCCGCCAACCGGCCCATCTACGTGGCTTTGGCCGTCACCGCCGAGGGGCGGCGCAAGGCTCTCGACCTGCGGGCGGGCGACGGTGGTGAAGGCGCCAAGCGCTGGCTACACATCCTCACCGGGAGTAGGAACCGCGGCGTGAGCGGTCGTGGCTGAACACGCACCGGATGGCCCAGCCTGGCCGACGGGTCTGCGGATACCCGTCAAGGGCACCGGTCGGCGAAGGTCACGTTGCTCGGGAATGCGCACGGTGCCAGGCGCGAAGCCTGTGCGGGGCGGCGCACTCAGGCGCCGTCCCGCTCCCGGGCCACCTGCGGCCGTCCTGCCACTGCTCGGCTGCGGCGTTCGTCACGTGAGCAGGTTCCCGTGCCGCCAGCCGGCGGCAGTGAAGTCGGGTGGGGAGGAAGGACTCGGCGGTCGCGCCCGGTGGCCTCGTAGGTGATCCGGTACCCGCACCGTGCACACTCCTCGCGGACTGCGACCCCGTTCTCCAGGCGGGTGCGGTGGTGCTGCACAGCACACCCGTGCAGGGCCATGGTCGGAAGCATGATGTTCCCTCCTGCTGGCCTGCGGCCGTGCTGGGCGCAGGCCGGGGCAGGGGCATGGTGCCGGTGCCGGGCGGCAGGCCAGAAGGCTGATAACCGGCCGTCGTGCAGTGCAGCAGGCCGGGCAGGGCGGTGCGCCGCAGCTCTCCCCGGGGCTGCGGCGCACCTGGTGGCGGGGTCGCTGGGAGGCGGCCCGGCCCGGTCAGCGGCGGCCCCAGTGCTTGGTGTCGACGACGTGACGGTGGTCGTTGCGCAGGGTGGCGGTGTCGCGCCGGTTGTCCCAGACGTAGGTGCGGCGGTCCTGGAACACGTCGCGCCAGGTGTCACGCCCGTTGCCGGTATGCACGCGCACTTCCTGGCGGCCGTTCAGGCGCAGGTTGTTGAAGCGGTAGATCTTGTGGGTGCGCTCGCTGGTCAGGGTCCAGCCCTTGAGGTTGACCGGGCGGTGGCCGGTGTTCTTCACGGTGACCCACTCGGCGTTCAGCGAGCGGTTGGAGCCGTCGTCGCGTCCGGGGGAGTCGGCCTGGACCGCGCCGATGACGACGGGGGAGCGGTGCGGGGCCGGCAGGGTGTGGGCGCCGGTGGCTGAGGCGGGCAGGGCGGCGGCGGTGACCACCGCGGCCGAGCTGAGGGCGACGGCCGCGAGACGGGCGGAACGGGACATGAACAACCTCCTGCGGACAGCCCCGCCGACGGCGGGACCAGTGGGACGAGATGCCCGGACGGCTGCCGGGCGCCCCTACTGTGCGTCCGCCGGCCAGGCCGTGGTTGAAGATGCGACGGTCCATTACAGAACACGGACATTTGCACAACCCTTCTCGATCCGCCGTGCACGCCCCCGCGCCCAGCCATCGGCCGCGCGCCCCCGGCGCAGCACACCGAACACGGCGCTGAGGTGCGGCTTTTCCGGGGCAGAGGCTTGTGAGGGTGGTGCTGCGTACGGGTGTGCGCGCGGGCCGTGAGTTGCTGGGAACGCATGTCCATGCCGAAAGTGGCCCGCGAGAATGCCGTGGGCGGGTGAAGAACCGATCAGGCAGCGGGAATCCCGAAACGCCGCGCGTTTCCTCCTGGCATGACGATCGTTTGGTCCGATACGACGCGCTCAGCATCCCGGCCCGCTGCTGTCATGGCTGTCCAACCGGGGCGGGTTTGGCGGGAGTTCGCCGCATGAGCGGTGGTGCCCGCCGCAGGGGCTGGGCGACATCCCTTCGGGATGCGGGCACCTGGTCCACACCAGGTGCCCGGTTCGTCATCTTCGACAAGGTGAAGGACCACACGTGCAACATCTGGTGAAACACAGCGTGCTGGTCGCCGCGACGGCGACCGGGATACTGGCCGGCGCGGCGGCGGGCGCGCACGCCGACTCAGGTGCCGCGGGACGCACCGCGGCCGCCCCCGGCGTACTCGCGGGCAACCTGCTCCAGGCCCCCGTCCATCTGCCGGTGAACCTGTGCGGAAACACCGTCAACGTCATCGGCCTGCTCAACCCCGTCTTCGGCAACCACTGCGCCAATCCCGGCGGTCACCACCACCCTCCCGGCCACCAGCCTCCCGGTCACAAGCCTCCGGGGAGCCACCAGCCTCCCGGCCACCACCCTCCCGGCCACCACCCTCCCGGCCACCAGCCTCCCGGTCACAAGCCTCCGGGGAGCCACCAGCCTCCCGGCCACCACCCACCCGGCCACCAGCCTCCGGGGAGCCACCAGCCTCCCGGCCAGAAGCCGCCTGGTCACCGTCCACCGGGGCATGAGGCCCCCGGCTCTCCGGGGCCGGGGCATCGTCCGCCGACGGATGTCGCCGGAGAGGTGGACTCCCGTGTCCCGCCGGCCGCGTCTCCGGCCGGCGGCAAGGGCCGGGTGGTCGGGCAGGCCGCCCCGGTTCCGGCACTGGCCCACACCGGCAGCGAGCATCTTGGTGCCGCGGCTGCCGCGAGCGGTGTGCTGCTGCTCGGCGGGGTGGCGCTCGTGCGCCGACGGCGGAGCCTGCGCGCCTGACGAGGGTGTCTTCGGTACGGCGTGAGAAGCCGCGCCTGGCGGTACCCGGCCCGGGGGCCGCCAGGCGGGCTTTCCTCCTCGGGTGCAGGGGCCGGCCGGCACCGGACCGGTGCACGGGGGCGTGTCTCGCCCCCCGTTGCCCGATGGCGCGCCTCGCCTCCGTCCCCCGACGGCGCGTCATGCTTCACCGGCTGTCCCTTCGTGGCCCGCACGGTCTTCTGGACGGAGCAACGAACCGCCCCCCAGCCGGTCACGTACCGTTGCAGTTCTTTCACCCGATGGTCACGGTCGGTGGCGTCACGGCGGGGGCTCGGTGAACAGGGCACCGCGCCCGGGGGCCAGGCCCATCCGCTGCCAGGTGCGGCCGTCGCCGGCCAGCGCGCGGAGCGCGGCCGCGCTGTCGGGGAAGGCGGGCAGCAGAGGTCCGGTTCCGGTGCGTTCGATGACCTTGTGCAGGGCCGCTCCGGGGCCGGCGAGCAGCAGTTCACCGCCGGCCGAACGCAGACGCATGGCTTTGCGGACCAGGACGGACAGGGCGTCGATGGTCAGCCGCTCCACCACCGACACGTCGACGATCACGGTGGGGGTGGTGGCGCGGCACCGGATGACCGATGCCAGGCAGCTCACCGTCTCCCACGATCCGTCCGGCAGTGGCAGCAGGTGGTACTGGGCAGGTCGGGACAAGAGGTAGGAGACCTTTCCGCGTGCAGGGCCGGGCGCCTTGGACCCGGGAGCGTTGCGGCTCAGCGGCCCAACGCGCCCACTGTGTCCCTGGCATACCCTTGCGCCACTTCGGAATCCCGGGTCTTCTGCATGAGGTTGCCTACACACCGGGCGTATCGGGTGCGGTTGGGCAACTGGCGTGGGGCGGTGGGTTTACCGCCGGGGGGAGGGGTTACCCGGCCATGACCTTGATCGGTTTTGCCAGGGGTCAGGGAATGTTCGCCGCAGCCGGCCGGGAGGCCGCGGTGAGCGGTCGCTGCCGTCGGGGAAACGGCGGCGATAAGCCCGCCCGGCCGGACACGGGGCGGTGCAGCGGGCCGAACGCGATCCTCCCTCGGCCAGGCCGACGGAATCCTTCCAGCGTGCCGTCGGCGATCTTTTGTGTGCCGGGGCCCGGTGGGTGCCGCAGACGGCGAAGCCGAGCGGACCTGGCGGCTACGGGGGTGGTGGGGCAGTGCGTTGTCCGGGGAGAGTGCCGGTGTGGGCGGATGAGTTCGGCGATTCGGGCGTGTCCGCCTTCACTGCGGTGACCGCGTCCGTCAGGTGCCGTCGTGTGGTGCCGGGCAGGGGGGTGCCCTGATGGCTGTCGAGGAGGTCCTGGGCGAGGCGGTGCAGTTTGGTGTTGGTCTTCTGGGAGGTGGTGACCAGGACGGCCCAGGACGCTTCAGGGGTCAGGTTGAAGGTGGCCATCAGGATGCCGCGGGCCAGGTCGATGACCGGCCGGGTCTGCATGGCCCGGCGCAGCTGGGCCACCTCGGTGCGCAGTTCCTGGTCGGTACCGTCCTGGAGGCTGTGACGTTCGCCGGGGGCGGGGGAGGGCACGGGGGAGAGCATGGTGTGCTGGCCGTTCGGGGGCGGGGCCTCGAACAGGTCCCGGGTGCCGCTCAGGTCCAGGATCCGCTCGACGGCGCGGCTGCGGGTGGTGATGGTCAGGCTCTTGTCCTGGGCGAGGGCGCGTCTGCGCAGGTCCAGCAGCAGGCCCAGGCCGGCGCAGTCGCAAAAGTGCACGGCGCCCAGGTGCAGGTCGAGGCCGCGAACGCAGTCGGCCAGGGCGGCATGCAGGCCCGGCTCGATGTGCCGGCCGGCGGCCCAGTCGAGGTCACCCTTTATCACCAGGCTGGTCCGGTCACCGCCGGCGGTGACCTCGATCGCCAGCAGATACGGCCCAAAAGCCGCGGGTCCCGGCGGGGGCGCGCCGCTGGGGGCGGGTCCGGGGCCATGTCCGGGGACGGGGGATGCGCTGGGTGCGGGCTCGGGCATGGCCGTCTTCTCCTTCGTCGGCTCGCCTGCCTTCGTGTCCAGATTCGTCCACCCAGAACACACACGTCAATCAATACATGAAGAATGCTACGTGCTTTGTGGTGCGTGAAACGCAGGTCGTTATAGTCGGGGCATGTATGAGGTGCCCGAGCCCCACACCGGATGGACGTTCTTGACCAACCACGCCCGGGTGCTGGCGGCCATCGCCGACAACGATCACGCCCGCATCCGCGACATCGCCGCCCACTGCCGGCTGACCGAACGCGCCGTGCAGAAGATCATCGTCGACCTGGAAGGTGACGGGTACCTCTCCCGCACCCGCGAGGGGCGCTCCAACACCTACCGGATCGAGCCCGGTAAAACGTTGCGGCACCCGGCCGAAGCGGACCTCGGCCTGACCGTGGCCGCCCTGCTCTCCCTGCTCGTCCAGGATGAGCACCAGCGCACCGCACCCGTCCACGGCCGTCACACCGGCACCAGCTGATCCCTGGCGGCCTGCCGGCCGCAACGGCACTCAAGTCCCTCCGGTGTCACCGCAGGGCGCTGTCAACGCCGGTGCGTCTGCAGGCGGTTCGCCGGGGGGCTCGCTCGCGTCTGGAGCCGCGGCCGACGGTATTGGCCCATGGTTACGTCCCCTCCGCTGCGCTGACCAACTGTTGCAGGATGGCCTGGGTCTGCCGGGGGGATTCGGCCTGGGTGCTGAGCTGGTCTGTCACGGTGAGGTAGTGGTCGGCGTCCTTGCGTTTGTCCAGGTAGAGGGCGCTGGTCAGCTGCTCCAGGTAGACGATGTCGGGCAGGTCCGGCTTCAGGAGGCGCAGGATGGTGATGGGGCCGCCGGCCGCCGCGTGTCCGCCGAGGCGGAATGGGGCCACCTGCACCGTGACATTGGGCAGTTGCGACATCTCCAGCAGGTGTTGCAACTGGCCGGTCATGGTCCCGGGGCCGCCGAGCGGGCGGCGCAGACACGCCTCGTCCAGCACCGCCCACAGCCGGGGCGCACCGGGCGCGCTGAGCAGGGCCTGCCGTCGCAGGCGCAGGTCAACCCGGCGTGCGATCTCTTCTCCGGTCGCCTGCGGGTTGCCGAGCTGGCACACTGCCCGGGCGTAGTCAGGCGTCTGCAGCAGCCCGGGCACGAACTGCACCTCGTAGGTGCGGATGACTGAGGCTGCCTCTTCCAGGCCGAGGAGCGTCTCGAACCAGGTGGGCAGGACGTCGTGGTACTGGTGCCACCATCCGGGCGTGCTGGTCCCGCGCGCCAGCGCCAGGAACTCGGCACGCTCGGCCTTGGCCGTGACCCCGTAGAGCGTCAGCAGATCGGCCACGTCACGTTCCTTGCAGCCGACACGGCCCAGTTCCAAGCGGCGCATCTTGGCGTGCGAGCAGCGGATGACCTGCCCAGCCGCCTCCCGGGTGATGTCCGCCGCCTCCCGCAGCCGGCGCAACTGCGTTCCCAGGATGATCCGCAGGACCGTCGGGCCGCCCCGGGGACGCTCGGTGCACGAGCGCGGAGAGTGCTCGGGCTTCGCGGGCACGCTGACTCCCCTGGGGACGGATGAACGTTCAGTCTTCTATTCGCCCCGCCGGCTGCGGTGAGTATCCGGCCGACATATGCGTCAGCCGGCCGTGGTGAGATCGTCGAAGTCCCCGCCCCTGGCCCCCTGGAGAAAAGCCGCGATCTCGGCGCGGGTGTAGACCAGGACCGGTCCAGCCGGGTGGCGGGAGTTGCGTACCGCCACCTGGCCATCAGCCAGAACGGCCAGCTCAACGCAGTTTCCGTTGGGATTGCTGCGTGAGCTCTTGCGCCACACCGCCCCCTCGACCGCATCGGCAGATACGTCGTTGGAATATGACTCCACCACGTTCCCTCCTCCTTCAGGACCGGGCACCGACTGTTGCGGGACCACACGCGCATGGCGCGATATGGGCCCCGCGCGGCCGTTCTTACCGATGCAATTGCAAATGTACTTGCAGCGGAAGGCAACCGACGAGGACGCTAGCCGTTCCCAACCGCGCGGCCTAGCTCCGAAATGAACCCTGACGGAGATCGCGATGACCACACCTTCGGTACCGATCAGGCGCGACGCCCTCCACGCGGCGCTGCCCCTCGACCGTGAGCCCTACCTGGTGCTGGCCCAGGCGGTCCTGGCCTGGGCCGGACCGCACGAAGTGCTCCAGCGCCGCGACTACGAACAGATTGCTTGGCAACTGGCCGACCATGCTCGCGCCGTCGCCGAAGACGTCCGGCACTGCTGCGCCGCACTGCCGAAGACCAGTGCGATACGGGCCCTGACCGAGATTGTGCTCGGCGAAGCCGAACGGCGCCTGTCCGTTCCTCCGCGCCCCACGGTCGCCGGTGTGCAAAACCTCGCCCGGCTCCTGCGCGCTCTCTACGAGCGCCACGGCCGCATGCGCAACGCACCACAACCCAGCCACGCCGCCCTCTCATCCTGACGGCCGACGCGAACTGGCTCCAAGGCCCGAGGTCGCGCCTGCTTCCCCTGGCGGTACCGCAGGTCCAATCCGACTTGGGCGAGGTGCAAGCACGGGGCGCGCTGTCCCCGCGTACGCTCCCCGCAGATCAACACGAGGGAAACCTGGCACACCGACCTCCCGCGCCTGACGCGCTCTCAGGGCCATGTCCGCGCTCCGAAGCCTTGATGAGGAGAAACGGCGGTGTGGGTCAGTTGCCTGGCGCGCAGGTATGTGGCCATGTCCTGGGACCACCGGGGGCGGAGGCAGCGTCAGCAGCCGGCCCTCGTGGTGCTCGGCGGGGCTGCCGGGAAGGCGATCAGGAGCAGGGGCACATCGTCAGCGGCGTCGGCCGCGGTGACATCGGGCAGCATGGCCTGCACGACGTGGTCGGCAGCCTTCTCCAGACCGCCGGCTTGCGAGCAGGCTTGCCGAAGCACCGCCGTCAGGGCGGCGACGCGGGTGTCGATGTCGCTGTGCGGGGTCTCGACCAGGCCGTCGGTGTACAGCGCCAGCGTGGTGCCGGCCCGCAGCGGCAGGCACACCTGCTGGTGCGCCACCCCGCCCACCCCTAGGAGCTGTCTTCAAATGTCACGCCCACATCAGGAGCGATGCGAGGGTGACGGCTGCTTGGTAGGACTCGGCGGTCTTGTCGTAGCGGGTG
>NZ_JBVIBD010000034.1:0-11687 GCF_055573595.1 Streptomyces sp. NPDC030165
CCGCTAGGCTTCTATTCTGCGCGTCGCGCAGAATGCCTATGCGGGAATTCCGCTAAAGCGGAATTCGGGCACTTCGCGCATCCTTTAAGGCTCCGCCCGTTGGTCGCGTCAAGCCGTTTTTAATCCGCTTCGCGGATTAAAAAAATCCCCCGGGGGAGCGGGGGATTTTTCTGTTTTCCGCTATTCGGAGAATTCGAGCTGAATGGAATGGGGTTGAATCCTCACCGAAACGCCGTAATCGTAGATTACGACCCATTCTCCGTCCTTTACTTGGGTGCCGGGGCGAGGGCGCATGATGAGTGTTTCGCTGCCGTCGTTCGGGATGACGGAGCGATCTTTGGGGCTCCTGCCGACGCCGTCAATGCCGGGTGCCTCGCCTAGGGAGACGATGCCGGCCATTTTCTGCTGCGTGTCCGGGTGGTGCCAGGTGACCCATGATCCGGGGGCGTACGGGGTGTTGGAGGGCTTCGGGGGTGTGTTCTTGGCGGGCTTCAGATCGAGTTTGGCGGTGCGGGGCTTCCACTTGTGGCGACGCGTTGCGGTGACGGCTGCGGGGGTGCAGCCGCTTTCCGCGAGGGCGTCTGCCTCGCGGTCGCGCTCCGCCTCCATGGCGCTGATGACGGCTTTGGTGTGCCGGGTCTCCAGACGGGCGCCGCGCCCCTCGGTGCGGACGGTCACGCTGGCGTGCCGGTACATGCGAATCACGGTCTCTCGGGCGTCCATGGGGTCCTCCGGGGTGTCTCGGGTGGGGCGGGGGTGCCACTCCCCCGCCCCTTCAGCGGCTTTCTAGGCGCGGATTACGGGGTGGTCGGCTACGAGCAGAGACGTGACGTCACCCACGAATGCGGTGATGAGGTAGGCGCCTTTGTCGTCAGTCCAGAAGTCTCGCGGGTCGGTAACTTCGGTTTCGGGATACTGCTGCATTACGGCTGCTGCTGCCGTGATTCGGGCGTGACCGGCCGTTTCTCCTTCCGCCACTACCGCGAAAGCGGAAGTGAATACGGGAGACTCTGTGCACCATTCGCCGATGTACGTGAATTGCATGGGTCTCTTTCCGGGATTACGGGGTGCCCCCGGGTGCTGGCCCGGGGGCGGGGTGGTCAGTCGGTGGCCGGACGCGGGGAGGGGAAGGTGACGTTGCGCGGGGTGTCGGGGGCGGGCGGCAGGTCGATGGCGGCGAGTTCAATCAACCGGCCAATGAGGGCGTCTACTTGATCGGCGGTCAGTCCCTGAAGGGGGTGTTCCCCGCCCCCGGTCAGCAGTACTCCGCCGTGGAACTCGGTGCGGGTCGGCTGGTAGAGGGCGGCGAGGGAGGTTGCCAGGGTGTTGCAGCGCTGGCTGGTGCAGCATTCCGTCACGCCTGCCCAGAGCGTCAGCTTGTCAGTCAGGGTGACGCCGGGGCGGGGGCATCCGGTACGTGTCCACAGGTCACGGACCTTGGCGCGGGAGAGTGGGAGCCATTCGACTACTTCGAAGGTGCCGTCGGGGTTGATGGCGACGGCGAACTGGGTGTCGTTCGTGTCGAACATGGGGTGTCTCCTGTGTCCGTTGGTGTGTCGGGTTGTTGGTGGCTGCCACTGCCGACCAACGAGATAACTGTATCGCATCTAGTGCACGCGTGGGGTGCGACACGCGCTCTCTGAGGGGGTGTGTTTTCACCGGCCTGTAGGCCAGTAGGCCAGGGGGTGCCGGACGTGGTATCGCTGCTGGTCAGAGGGGTGTTTTGGGGCTGGCCTACTGGCCTACCGCCTTTTCGCGGTCGGCGGCGCGCGGCGTTGCTGGGCGCGGAGCGCCCGGCGCCGTTCGGTCGCGGAGCGACCGGGGTCCTCCGCAGGAGGCTGCGGGCCGTAGGCCCGTGCGCCGACGCTGCGGAGCGGCGCGCGTATCGCTTCGGTGTCCGTCCGGCGCAGCCGGGCGGTGGTCGCTGCGCCGTGGCCGTGCGCGCAGCGCGCGGCGGTCCGGGGTGCGCAGCACCCCGTCCTCCCTCCTCGGGGAGCGGCTTGAACCTCGGCCCGTACGGCGGGTGGTGGCCGGTGGCGGCGCGCCCGGTGCCGTGGCGGCCGCCGCTGCGCCCGGACAGCACGCCACCGCGCCCCGGGTTGGCGTGCTGCGCCTGGACGTGCCGATGCCCCTGCGGACGGACCGCAGGGGCATCGTGAGGTGGTGGTGGAGGTGCCGGCCGCAGGGGGCGCCGGTTCTGGGGATCAGGACGCCGGGTGGATCTGGTCGTCAGTGGCCGGGGCCTGGGGGCGGGGCGCGAGGGGGCGGAAGTCGGCGCAATTGCCGTTGCCGTAGTGGATGACGACAGAGCCGTCCAGCTCGGCGTCGTAGACGGTCGCGGGGGTGCTCAGTGGGGGGACGGTGGAGGTCACGGTGGTGAGCAGGTAGGTCAGGGCGGTGACGGCCTTGTCGTGGGTGACGGTCACGGTGTGGCGGGTGCCGGAGTGCACGACGTGCACGGTGTAGCCGCTGTCGGTGAGCAGCATTCGTGCGAGTGCCTTGGGGCTGACGGTGTCGGAGGGGGCGGGGCGGGCTGCTGTGCTGCGTCCGGCGAGCAGGCGGGCCTGCTGGATGCCGTTGGGGGTCAGTCGTGGCTCGCGGGGCAGTTCGGGGGTGACGGCGGCCAGGTTCCGGGTCATGAGCGCCACCATGGTGCCGGTCGCGCCCCGGAGGCGGTGGAGTCCTTCCGGGTCGGCGAGTGCGGATACCAGCATGGTGATCATGGGGCGAGAAAGGGGGTGCGTGTTTCGCATGGTGTCTCCTGTGTCCGTTGGTGTGTCGGGTTGTCGGTGGCTGCCACTGCCGACCAACGGAATAACTGTATCGAATCTAATGCACGCATGGGGCGCGACACGCGCTCTCTAAGGGGGTGTGTTTTCACCGGCCTGTAGGCCAGTAGGCCAGAGGGGGTCGGGTGTCACGTTTGCGCTGTTCAGGGGCCTCTTTGAGAGGTGGCCTACTGGCCTACAGGCTTTTCGCGGTGTGCGTTGCGTGACGCTGCTGCCGGACGTGCCTGTGCCCCGTACGGCCTGCCGTACGGGGCACAGTGCGGGTGGGTCAGGGGATGACCGGCGCGTAGATCATCTCCGCGTACGGCAGGCCCTCGGTGTCGGTCTCCAGGTGGATCACCCGGCCTCGGGTGTAGGCGCAGGTGTCATCGCCGAGGAGGAGCAGGGAGAGGTCCGCCAGCATGTGGGCCTGCGAGACGGGGCACCGGACTTCGGGCTTGCCCGCTTCGCGCAGCAGCATCCGGTAGCCGTCGGCGAGGACCGGGAGGCCGGTCGGGCGGCCGTCGGCGGACAGGCCGACGGCCAGGGATGCAGTGCTTACAGGGAATCCGGCCTGATACGTCACGCCGGGCTCCGGCGGGATCGTCTCTCCCGTCATGCAGTCCATGGTGTAAGCGCTGAAGATCTCTCCCGCGCTGAGGGGCCGGAGGGACCCGCCCCGGAGCACCCATCCCCGGACGGCGGACGGCCCGTTCAGAGGCTCACTGCGCAGGACGAGACCGGCGGTGGCACCGTCGCGCAGCGCGGTGGCGAGCAGGTAGCGCACCTCGGCGATGTCGTTGACGGTGGCGGACTCGGTGGGAGAGACGCTGAACTCGCCCTCGCAGATCTTGGGCGTGCCGTCCGGGGCGGGGGCGGAGAGCGTCAGCGTGTGCCGCCCGGGGGCGGCGCTCAGGGTGATGTAGGTGAGCAGGCGGTGAGCGGACAGGAGGGCATCTCCGGTGGGAGAGCGGTGGGCGCTGTTGGTGATGTCCATGGGGTGTCTCCTGTGTCCGTTGGTGTGTCGGGTTGTTGGTGGCTGCCACTGCCGACCAACGAGATAACTGTATCGCATCTAGTGCACGCGTGGGGTGCGACACGCGCTCTCTGAGGGGGTGTGTTTTCACCGGCCTGTAGGCCAGTAGGCCAGGGGGTGCCGGACGTGGTATCGCTGCTGGTCAGAGGGGTGTTTTGGGGCTGGCCTACTGGCCTACCGCCTTTTCGCGGTCGGCGGCGCGCGGCGTTGCTGGGCGCGGAGCGCCCGGCGCCGTTCGGTCGCGGAGCGACCGGGGTCCTCCGCAGGAGGCTGCGGGCCGTAGGCCCGTGCGCCGACGCTGCGGAGCGGCGCGCGTATCGCTTCGGTGTCCGTCCGGCGCAGCCGGGCGGTGGTCGCTGCGCCGTGGCCGTGCGCGCAGCGCGCGGCGGTCCGGGGTGCGCAGCACCCCGTCCTCCCTCCTCGGGGAGCGGCTTGAACCTCGGCCCGTACGGCGGGTGGTGGCCGGTGGCGGCGCGCCCGGTGCCGTGGCGGCCGCCGCTGCGCCCGGCCTGGGCGGCGGGTTGGGCCTGGACGTGACGCTGCCCCCTGCGGCGAACCACAGAGGGCAGGGCGGGTGTTCGGATGGCGAGTGGCCTGTCAGACTCCCCTGGCGCCCTCGATGCCCAGGATGCCCAGGAGGGTGTCTAGGGCAGTGTTGACGGCTGCGCGGCGCTGGCTCGGAACCATGGCAGCGCACTCCGCGAAGAGGGCGTCATTAGCGCCGTCCAGACCCGCGCGGGCCAGGCGCCGGAACTCCGGGCTGGACTGGCCTGGAGCGCTGTCCTCGGTCATCGAGGCTGGTAGGCCGCCCAACATGCTCTGCGTGGCCACACACGCTAGCTCGACGGTGCGGGCCGTGGTGGCCGGGTCCTCAACCAGCAGGGTCAGTAGGGGGTCCTGGCAGGTGGTGCAGCCGTCGAACGCTGCACCTACCACGTCGGTGAGCAGCTTGTGGTCCACTGGCCGGCCGCCGGGGTCGGTGAAGTCGGTGGGCATTTCGAAGCCGTCGTGTCGGTGTTCCTGTGGGGCGTCCGCTGGCTTCTGCCGCCGTGGCTTGCCGGGCTTGTTGCGGCCCATGGTGTGCTCCCTGCTGGTCGTTGGTGCGTTGATCGTTATCGGTTGTCGTCGGATGTGGTGGCGAGGCTCGGGGCGAGTGCGAGCGCTGTTGTGACGGGCGGTCCGGGGTTGGGGTCGCCGGGTGCGGGCGGGCGGGGTGTGAAGGTGCTGCCGCGTCCTTTGGAGAGGGTGACCAGGACGTCGCGGGCGGCGTGGCAGTCGCCGAGGGCGCGGTGGCTGCCGCCGAGCCGCAGCCAGCGGTGGGTGCCGAGCCAGTCGGCGTACGCCTGCATCAGGCAGTACCAGGTGTCGTCCGGCTCCAGGTGCAGCGGCTTCTTGCTCGCCCGCTCGATGTCCCCGAGGATGACGGCGCGGTCGAACTCGGCGTTGTAGGCCAGGATCGTCCGGTCCTTGGTGACCTTCCGCAGGCGGGGGAGAACCTTTTCGAAGGGCCGGGCGTCGGCGACGTCGGCGTCCGTGATGCCGTGCACCCAGCGGGCGCCGGAGCTGATCGGGGCGCCGGGGTTGACGAGGGTGTCCATCAGTTTCTTGCCGGTGGCGGCGTCGATGACGGCGATCTCGACAGTGCGGCCGTACAGATCGGTGGTCTCGGTGTCGAGGATGACCGCCGTGTCCGGCTCCAGCAGTGCCCGCGCCTCGCGGGTGACCTTGCCCCAGGTGGGGCACAGGGTGATCTCGGCGGCGTACGAGCCGGCCACCGGGTCGTCGGCCAGCTCCTGGCGCACCGTCGCCTTCGACGGGGCGCCGTCGATGCGCTCCCAGTCCAGCTCCCAGCCCCCGGAGTACGGCGAGGCCCAGGCCCACACCGTCACACCGTGCCGGTCGGCCAGGGCCTGCGCGAAGCCGCGGACGGCGGCGGCCCGGGTCGGGGCGCGCTTGGCGTACTCGCGCAGCGGGGAGACGGCGCCCTTGGGCAGGCCGCGGACCGCTTCCCAGTCGACGCCGGGAATCTCCCGCAGGGCGCGGACGTCGCCGAGCCGGTAGAGGGCGACGGTGACCGTGCGGCGTCGGCCGACCTCCTGCTCGTAGGTGTGCGCCGGGGTGATCCAGCCGGCGGCTTCGACGTACTTCCAGTCGCTGGCGCGGATCTCCAGGACGTCGGTCGCGGCGGTCTGGGCGGTGACGTACTGCTCGCCGTCGGCTTCCTCGGCCATCTTGTCCAGGTCGGCGATCAGGTAGCGGCCCCCGCGGCCGGTGGTGATGCGGCCCTCCTCGCCCATGCGGGCCAGGTCGCTCCAGTGCCAGCCGATCCGCTCCGCCGCGGCGTCGCGGGGCAGGCTCGCCGCCTCCCACGCCAGCCGCTCGCCGACGACCGCGCGCACCACCTCGATGTCAAGTACGCGCGCGGCCGCCGTGGAGTACATCGGCCAGCCCTTGTAGGAGTCGACCTCGGCCAGGTGCTCGCGGGCGACGAGCTCTTCGACGTCGGCGGCGGTGACCGGCTCGCCGGTGTGCTCGGCGAGCAGCGAGGCGATCCGCCGGGCCCCCAGGGCCTCGGGCAGGGGCGGTTCCTGCACCGGGACCACCGTGGTGGTCCCGGCCTCCTCGGCGATCGTCGTGGTGTCCGTCATGGCTGTACCTCCGTCGTGGCGTCGGTCATGAGTGGTGGTGCTCCTCTCCGCATCGGATGAGCGGCTGGACAGGGGCTGATGTCGTTGCTCCCAGTACCGGGACGGACCGACCACGAAGGTGGGGCCAGAGTAGTGGTGTTCACCGGTGGTAGGTCTTCTTGCAGGCGGCCAGTACGGAGGCGGACACGACCCCCTGTGCCATCCGGCAGACGGTGCGCATGTCGTAGCGGGGACGCCGTGGTGCGCCGGGCCGGGGGCGGCTGGTGTGCGGCCGGGCGTGTGGATGCTTGGCTGCGCGGTGGCGTGGGGCACCGGTGGTCGGCGGATGCCGGCGGTGCGGTGCAGGACGAGCGTGCCGGTGCTTCCGGGCGTGCGGTGGGGCGGTGCGCGGCTCGGGGCGCGGTGTATGGGTGGCACGTGCGGGCCGGGGGGTCGCCGGGTCCGGTGCGGGCGGGCGGCTGCTGGCCGGTGGGGCGGTGGCGATCCGGATGTGCGGAGGGTCGGGGCTGGGTACGGCGGCCGGGGTGCGGGTGGCGGAAGAAGCGGACGGGGCCGTACGTGGGTGCGCTGGGGTGACGGTCGTGCAGCCGCAGGTCGTCAGGAGCAGGCATAAGGCGGCGGCGACGGGGGCGGATGGGCGCATGGTTCCACCGTGCCGTACGGCGGCGGGAGTTGGCGTGAGCTCGGCGCGGCCGCCACCGGTACGACGGACGGCGCGGCGTGCGGGCGGTGGTGATTTCGGGCTGACGGGTCTGCGGTCGCGGCCGGTCGGGCAGGGTCTGGGCCGCGGTGGCCGGCTCGTCCTGGAGCTGGGCGAGCAGGCGGGGGTCGGGGGCTGCGGCCGGCACCAGGTGCGCGTCGCGCGGGATGTCGCGCTCGTGGGAGGTGTCTTCCCAGACCGAGGCGGCGCGCTTTTCGCGGTCGAGGGCGGCGGCCTGCTCGGTTTCCCACTGAACGCGGTACGGGTCGACGGTGCGCCGGGCGTCGGTGAGCAGCCGCTCGACTTCCTCGCGCGGGATGAGTTCGAGCAGGTGGAGGTAGGCGCCGGTGCCGTTCAGGGATGCCTGGGCGGCGTAGGCGTGGTCCTGGTTCCAGGGCGGGATTTCGTCGTAGGTGTCCCACCACAGCGGCATCTGGCGCAAGTGGCGGATGACGGCCTCGTAGACGTCGCGGCGGAAGACACGGCGGCGGGCGCGGAGGCTCGCGGCGTCCTCGTACTCCAGGGCGTCGGCGGCGTAGGCGGAGGTGCGCAGCCAGCGCCCGGCGCGGCGTACGGCGAGTGTGGTCAACTGCTCGGCGCGCTCCAGGCAGCGAGGGAGGGCCACGCAGGCCCGCGCGACGTCGCGGTCGGGGCCGGAGACGATCAGGCGGCGGGTCTCGTAGCGCAGGGTCGGGCGGCCCTTTTGGATGCGCGTTCCCCAGTCGTGGACCAGCTCGGAGGCGGGCTGCTCCACCTGTACGGAGAACAGTCCGGCCAGGTGCTGGGCGGCGGCGCGGCGCTGGCTGCCGCGCCGCCCGATGTCGGGGAACGTGATCTCGGTGCGGGCGTAGCCGCGGTCATCGATCAGCAGGCGCCGGACGGTGACGAGTTCGCGGGGCATGGCGTGCCTTTCAGCAGGAAGAACAGGCGGGCGGGGGGGGGGGGGGGGGGGGGGGGGGGGGGGGGGAGGGGGGGAAAGGGGGGGGGGGGGGGGGGGGGGGGGTTGGGGGGGGGGGGGGGGTGGGGGAGGGGGGGGGGAGGGGGGGGGGGGGGGGGGGGTCCCCCCCCCCCCCCCCCCCCCCCG
The DNA here is from genome assembly GCF_055573595.1 of Streptomyces sp. NPDC030165. Classification (NCBI taxonomy): domain Bacteria; kingdom Bacillati; phylum Actinomycetota; class Actinomycetes; order Kitasatosporales; family Streptomycetaceae; genus Streptomyces; species Streptomyces sp. NPDC030165. Next base: position 8,237 of record NZ_JBVIBD010000034.1, read on the forward strand.
CCGGACGGTCAGGCCGTGGTGTCGATCTGGTTCTCCTGCTGGGCGACCCAGGCCGCGATGGCGGCGGGGCGCTGGGCGACGGGGATGCACCCGCTGTGGCGGATACGGTCGCGCCGCATGTGCGAGTAGAAGACCGTCGCGGTCTTCCCGCACAGTTCGCAGCGCACGGGCCAGCGGACGTCACTGCCCGGGTAGCCGCCGAGGGGCGTCCAGGCGGTGGCGGCCAGGCGGGCGAACGCGCGCTTCATGCTCGCCAGGTTGCGGGCGTTGGGGCGGGGGGCCAGGTTGTCGGCGAGGTACGGCGTGATGGCCATTGTGAACTCCTGTGGTGTGGTTGGTGTTTCGGGTGTTGGCGGCTGCCACTGCCGACCAACGAGAAAACTGTACAGGAGTTAGATCACGACCTGCAAGCGACACACCGGCACGGCGCACGCGAAAGGCCGGAGCTTGGTTGTGCCGTGTCATGACGTTGTGCCGCGCCATACAGTCATGGGGGAAGGTCCCGCAGCCGACTGCAACGGCTGCGGGACCTTCCCCCATGACTTCGGGCGGTATGTCAGGTGCGGTATACGGCCGGGCGGACACCGGCGCGCAGCTCTCGGATGATCGAGCACGGGCCCTTGGTGGCGCAGTACGCATCGTCGGTGTCGGGCAGGGGGTTGTGCGACAGCCCAAGCTTGTCCTTGGCGACGGCGTTGACTGTGCGCAGCATTGCGGGGTCGGCCGGCCGGCATGACGACTCGCCGTCGCGGTTCACGCCATGCTTCGCGGCACTGACGATGTGCTGCCGCGCCTGCCGGGCTGCCCACCTGCGGTCGGCCGGGCCTGTGTTCCCGTGTACGTGGCCGCCGTCGTGGAACGTGTCGAGGTGGCAGGCAGTGCAGTGGTACGTGACCATGTGGGTCGGGTCCTGGTCAGGCAGCCACCGGCCCTCGAACTCGTAGACGATCACCTCGGCGCCGGGAGTCACCGGGTGCGCGAAGGCGGTGACGAGTCCGACGCCGTCCTCAATCGCACCCCGCGCCTTCATGTTCCAGAAGATGCGGGGGAGGAAGTCGTCCCAGCCCTTGCCTTGGGGCCACTGTGCGTACATGACGCCCTGCGAGGCGTCGAAGGTGGCTGTGCCGTCGACGTTTTCGCGCTTGTACTGCTCGATCTGCTCGATCGACCCGAAGTACGTCGCGCTGAACTCCTCGGATTCCAGGAAGATCAGCCCGTACCCCTCGGGGCGGGTGTGGTGGCCGTTCGCCTTGAGGATTTCGACCATGTCCTCGTAGCCCGGGTTCCCGGGGGCGATGGTGCCGACGAGCGGCAGGCGGTAGCGCTCGCAGCTCGTGACATGCGTCGGATTGTCCGGGCTCACGTTGTGCGCGGTGCCGTAAGTGTTCTCGATCGTGATGCTCATGCTGTCGTCTCCCCTGGTCCTTGGTCGGCTTCGGCCTTTCGCGCCTGCTACGCGTGGCCGTCGTCAGCGGTCCTGTCGGTCGGTGCTCTGGCTGGTGGGGCTCGGGTCTGGTACCTGCTGGGTCGTCGGAGGGTCAGGCGCGGGTGGGGGCGATGTAGCGGCGGACGGCGACCATCAGCGCTCCGGCGAGGAGGTAGCCGAGGAGGACGCCGGCGACGCGTACGAGCTGGGAGGCCGGCGAGCCCAGGTGCAGGCCCGCGTCGAGGGCGAAGGCGCCGGCGATGCTGGCCGCGAACAGCACGGCGCAGCCGATCAGCAGCAGCGCGAGGCGGACGCCGACGGGCAGCCAGGCCGGGCCGCGCGAGGGGCCCAGGCGGCTGCGGACGTGGGCGAGGTGGACGGCCAGCGCCTGCTGGCCGGTGCCGGGCGCGTGGGCGGGCATCCGGCCGCAGGAGCAGCGCGCCCGGTAGCGGGCGGTGCCGGCGGCCGCGGATGCGTCCTCGTCAATGACGACGTTGAGCAGGTGCCGGCCGTCGTCAATGAGGAAGCGGTCGAAGCGGCTCACGGTCAGGCTCCCGTGTGGGCGAGGGTTTCGGCGGCCTGGGCCTGCCGGCGGGAGTGCGTGGCTTCCAGCTCCTCGCGCATCCGGGCGGCCTCGGCCCGGGCGCCGCTGATGTCGTCGGGCACGGACACCGGGGGGTGACCCGCGGTCAGGATGTACTGCTCGTAGGCGTCCACCGGCCGGTTGTCGCCCGGGCCGCGCCGGAGGGAGGGGGCCTCCGACAGGGCGACGAGCGTGGTCTCCCAGGCGTCGATGGCGTCGCGGGCCTCGTGTACGGCGCGGACGTACGCCTGGTGTCCGTGCAGCCAGCTGCCCTTGGCGGTCGGGTCGGCGAGGGCTTCCCAGCGCAGTTCGATCAAGTGCAGGGCGCGGTCGCGCTCGGCGCGGGCGCTTTCCTCGGCAGCGAGGCAGGCGCGCAGCTTGTTGTACTGCTCCAGCGCCAGGCTCAAGTTGAAGAGCCGGGCGGCCTCGGCCCTGGCCTCGGGCGAGGCGAGGTTGCCATGGGCGCGGAGGACGGCCCTGGCGACGGGGCTGCTGGTGTCGTCCAGGTCGTGGATGCCGGTGAGTCCTTCGACGGATACGGGCGTGGTCATGGTCTTCTCCTTGGGACGGTTGCGGATGTTGATGCCCCGGGACTTGAGGTCGTCGTAGATGGTCTGGCGATTGCCGACGCGGGCGGCCTCGGCCAGCTCCACCACGTTGGTGGCGCCGGCGTTCCAGGCCGCAGCGACCAGAGCTGCTCGCCGACCGGGGGTGGACCAGTCGCGTAGGGCGGCCAGGGCTCTTTCTCGTGCTGTACTCACTCCGCCATCATGCTGCCCATTTAATAGACATGTCTATTGGATAGACAGTGGTTGGCTGGTTTTCGCGGCTGGCCGTCCGCAGTGGGTGCCAGGAGTAGCCGAGGTGGCAACATGTCATCACTGCTTGCGAGTTGACCCTGCCGGGTGATGGCCCGGCGGTACCCGTTCCGGCCAGGTGTCAGCGGCGTTGAGCAGGTATGCGAAAGATCATCACATTGGCCCTTGCCCTGCTGGCCATGGCCGGTCTGCACTCGCCGGTCCAGGCGACCGGCCATGCGCAGCGCGGCGCGAATCACATCACGGTGCGGGGAAGCGGCCTGTACGTGAAGAGCGTGACCACCAGCCGCTCTCCGCACCGCTACAAGGCCCAGGCGCGGCTGGTGATGGAGACCCGGCACGGTGTCCGCCAGCTCCAGCCGTACCAGGACACCAACTGGTCGGTGTCCTACCGGGGCGGCAAGGAGCGCGACTACGACTACCGCACGTGGACGCTCAACCGGACGTTCCCGAACGGCACGCGGCTGTGCAGCGAGTGGAAGGGGTACCGCGGCCGCGCCTGCGTGATCATCCACAAGTGAAGCCGTCCGTATAGGAAGACGCGGGGGGGGGGGGGGGGGGGGGGGGGGGGGGGGGAAAGAGGGGGGGGGGGGGGGGGGGGGGGGGGGGGTGGGGTAGGGGTGG
>NZ_JBVIBD010000034.1:11697-64733 GCF_055573595.1 Streptomyces sp. NPDC030165
CACCCCCCCCCCCCCCCCCCCCCCCCCCCCAACCCCCCACCCCCCCCCCCACCCCCCCCCCCCCCCCCCCCCCCCCCCCCCCCCCCCCCCCCCCCCCCCCCCGCGTCTGTGCTCATGCCTGCCGCCGCTCGTCGGTGACGAGGGGGCAGGGGCTGGCGGGGTGGTCAGCGACGGGCGATCTGTCCGTTCTTGGCCCGGGTGCGGCCGTGCAGCTTGTCCAGGACGTCGCCGAGGACGGACAGGGATTCGGAGTCGGCGTAGGCGACTTGGTCGGTGACGGTGAGGGCCTGGAGGGCCGGGGCGAGCTGCTGCGTCAGGGCGAGGGCGTCCGGCAGGTCGGCGGCGTACATCGACTGCCCGTATTCGGTGCCGTCCAGATCGATCAGAAAGTGTGGCTGCGGGTGGGGGTGCGACCGGAAGTGGACATCCAGGATGAGCGGGGTGTTGTAGAGCTTGCCGGCGCCGAACCACGGCACGAAGCCAGCGGCTTTGCGGGCTTCCTCGTAGCTGTTGCCTCGCTCGACAGGGACAGGGTCGTTTTCCAGGCGGGTCCAGGTGCCGCTGGAGTACAGCCAGGGGCCTGGGACTTGCTGCGCGTTGTCGGGCACGGGCACGTTCCTCACGAAGTGGACTGGGACGGGGCGGAGGGGCGGGGCGGCTCACAGGGAGGCGGACGGCCTGCGGGGCGGGGGCAGGGCGCGCAGCAGTTCCCACAGGGGCCGCGAGCCGGCCGCCCACACGCCGAGGGTGTGGCGGTCGACGACGTGCAGGCGCTGTTGCTTGGCGAAGGTGACGGCCGGTCTGCTCACCCGGCCGTTCGTCACGATGACCGCGATGTCGGCGCCGTGGACCTGGCGGGCGGTGCCGTTGAGGACCTGCAGGTCCGGTGTGCCGACCGCGGACCCGGCCGCGCCGTTGCGGCGGTGTTTGCACTGGATCACCCAGCGCCGTCCGTAGGGGTCGGTGGCTTTCACGTCGGCGCCGAGGTCTCCGCCGCCTCCGACGCGGATTGCGTCGCGGCAGCCGTCCCGGCGCATCAGTTCGCGGACCGCGTCCTCGAAGCGCGAGTGGTGCAGGGCGTCGAGCTGGGCCAGGCCGTAGCGCAGGCCCTGCGCGCGGACCGCGTCCCACCGTGCCCGGTGCTGCTGGCGGTAGAGCCACCCGCCGCCGGTGAGTACCGCCAGCGCGGCGACGGCGGCCAGGGCCCACCAGTGGGCCAGCAGCCAGTGGACGGCGGCCACTGCCAGGGTGAGGAATGCGACGGCGGCCACCAGGAGGCCGATCAGCCGGTCCTGGGCGTGCTGCCGTCGCCTGGCCGGCCGACGGGGGCGCCGACGCGCCGTCGGGCGCCTGGACGCCGGCGGCCGCCGTTTCCGTGCGCGGGGGCTCATCGGCCGGCCTGGGTAATACCGCTGGCGAGCTGCCCCAGCGCGTGCAGGATGCCCTGGCCTACCGGAGTGGGCGCGATCAGCACACCCAGCGCCAGGACGATGACGACGGTCACCTTTTCATCGAAGCGGCTGCGCGACTGCGTGCGGCGGCGCAGCCGCACAATGACGATGACGGCCAGCAGCAGCGCCAGGTTGATGGTCAGCAACCGTCCAGCTCTCCCCCGCAGTCGGCATCACGAGCGGCAGAAAACCGCCCAGACTTCCTTGTGTAGCGGGGCTGCGGGGAGGAGAGTGCGAGTTTTCCGGCAGTTGGCACAAAGGCATCGCAGTGGCCGAATACTGCAGTGCCGGCTTGTCGCGCGGCGCGTGCGCCGTGCGGTCAGTCGGCGGACATCGCGGTGCGCAGGCGGTCGGCGGTGGCCCGTGCGGCGGCCTGGACGGCGTCGTCCGCGCTGGTGTGGGCGACGTCGTCCAGGAGCGCCACGGCGGCCTGCAGGACGCCGACGTGCACGGGGACGGTCTCCAGCGCGGCGAGCGCGGCGGCGGCCCGGCCGGCGGGGGTCGCGGGCGGTGTCGGGGAGGGGATGACCTGGGCTACGCCGCGCCCCAGGGCGCGGTCGCGGTGGGGCTGGGAGGAAGTGGGTGTAGTCACCGCGTGATTCTCCCTGAGTGCCGGGTGGCCCGCGGCTTGCGGGTGCTCTTGCGGCGGTCGCGCAGCGCGGCCAGGACGTCGTCCGGCTCGGGCGTCGTCCGGGCGCCGAGGTAGCGGATGCCGTCGCCGGCGGGCGGCTGTCCGGCGGCCTGGCCGGGGACGGGGTGGCGGCGGCTGGTGGAGGTGTACCAGCCGTAGCGCTCGTCCCACACCAGCGCCGGTACGGGTGCCCCGGCCCCCAGGACCAGGGTGGCGGCGACCGCGGAGGCGTCGAGGGTCAGGAGGTGCGGCCCGTCGGTCACGGGGATGCCGACCGCGGCCAGGGCCTCGGCCACGCTGTTCAGGTACGGGGTGGCCTCGCGGGCGCGCTGCTGCGCGGGGACGAGGGCGAGGGCGCGCCGTACGGCGGCGGCCGGGTAGCCGAGGCCGGCGGCGGCCTCCTGCGGTGTCAGGTCCGGCTCGTCGTCCAGGCGGTCGGCGATGCGGTCCGCGCGGGCAGCGCTGAGCGCGTACTGCGCGGTCCACTCGTGAACGCCCAGCCGGTCGGCGGCGGTGGCGGCGGTGATGGCCGGATCGGCGTCCAGCAGGGCCTTGACGCGCGCGGACATCTCCTCGCGCGGGACCTGGTCGCCGGAGCGCTTGGGACGTCCGCCGGCGCCGGTGCCGGGGCCGGGGCGCGCCTGGTCCCAGGCGCGCACGATGCCCCGGGGCCAGTGCTCCACTCCCCCGACCTTGACCATGTGCTCGGCCAGGGCCGGCTCCTTCTTGTAGACGTCCCAGGAGCGGGGCGAGACCGGGCGGGCCAGCGCGGCCGCGGCCTCGTGCCGGTCCAGCAGGTCGGCGTCGTCGTCCTGGTCGGGCAGGGCGGGGACGGGGTCGCCGGCGTAGTAGGCGTCGGTCTGCTCGGCGTCGAACAGGATCGTCTGTGCGTCCGGCGAGCTGACCGGCGCAGGGAAGCCGTCGGCGCGGTAGTCCTTGCGGTTGAGGTAGGTGCGTCTGGACACGCCCCGCTCGGCGGCGAGGTCGGCCAGGGTGCGCACGAGGTGGCGGCGTCCGGCGCGGATCATCGGGTGCTCCTGGTGGCGGGCAGGGTGCCGGGCGCGCCGTCACCGGGTGACTCGGGATGGGCGCGCACAGCAGTGTGAAAAAACTGTATCGGTAGAGAGTCACCAGGGGCAACGCCGGCGGGCTCCGGAGTGTCGCCCCGGGGCGGGCCGCGGGCCCGTAGACTGGGGCCAGATTCGCGGCGGGTCTCCTGTGACCCGCGGTGTATCGGGTCGGCCGGTGCCCGTGCCACCTGCGTTCGCGCAGACTGAGGGCGCCGGCCCTTTGCGTACGGCCGAAGGCCAAGCGCGCAGGGCGGGTTCGCCAGCCGGGTAAGGCGGGCCCGTCAATGCCGTGACCGCCGAGGGCTGCGTGTCCCCCGGCGGACGACGGTACGTGTGCCAGCGTGCGATCCATCTCGCACGTCCAGGGATGCCGCGTATGCGGATCACTTACGGATGAAGCGAATTGAGTGGAAACGCTCCCATGCGGATTGCTTGCTCGTGCCCAGCGCGCGGGCGATCTCTTCCCAGGAGTAGCCGCTGTTCCTGGCGGCCCGTGCGGCGTTGTTCTGCCACCGCTCGGCGTCGATGCGCAGCATGGTTGCGGCGTGGAGGGCTGCCAGAGGGCGGAAGTCCTGGCCTGTCCAGGCGGGTGCCGTGAGACCGGTCACGGCTTCCTCCAGTTCACCGATCAGCCGCTGAAGGTGTTCCGGGAGGGTGTTCATGAGGGCGACTTCGGCGTGATGCAGCCACTGCGCGTACAGCGCCGGTTCGTCCGCTTCGGGGTAATCGAAGTCGGCCGGGCGGCGTGGCCCTTCCCATCCGCAGAGGCACGTGGCCCGGATGCCGACCGCGCGGGGCCGCCCGTCGGCGCCGTCGTACTTCAGGCTCCACGCCCACGGCAAACCGCGCGCATCGGCCGCCTCGCCGTCTTCCCAGTTGTCCGCGGGGGCGTTGGTGCCGCCCGGCAGGACGGCGACCACGAAGCCTTCGTGGTGAGTGTCGCTGTCCTTGATATCGCGGTCAGCGTCGTCGTCCTGGTGAATCCAGCCCATGCCCAGCTCCTCGTCGTGTCCGATCCCTGCGGCCGGAACGATCGTCAGGGTTCCCTGACGGCAATGTAGCCGTCAGGGAACCCTGACGGGGGCGGTTTGTGAACCGGATCGAGCTGGGTCGGCCAGCACGATGGGGCGGCCGCCCGTTCAGGCAGCCGCCCCATCGCAGGTCAGACAGGCCCGTCATCCATGGGGGAAGATGTCACCGGGCCCCGTACAGAACCCGTCGATCTGGAACGAGCGGATCTCCTCGAACTGCCAGCCGGTGCGGATGGCGTAGTGGTCATTGAACGCCTTGTTCAGCGCGTTCGTGGTGGCCTCGTCGTTGCCGCTGAGGAAGGCGTCAGTGGACCCGGACATCACGTCCCCCCGGAAGTTGATGTTGACCTCGCGCCAGCGGGTGTCCTTGCGCTTTCCGGTGTCCACCGACACCTTCGCGTTGATCGACAGGTGAGCCCCCTCGGTCGACATCCGCTTCGCCCGGCGCCCGTTCATCGCGTTTTGACGGGCGGTCGGGGAGGCGAGGACGGCGTCCGCGAGCCTGGCCTGATTGCCCTTGGGCAACCGCTCGGCCCGGTGCTTGTCGGCGGCCGCATCGGTCAGCTTCGCGATGTGCGCGGCCTTGCGGGCCCCGATCGGCTCGCCGCGCCGCTCGGCCCGCAGCCAGCCCTGGACGGTGCGTGGCTTGACCCCGGCGGCGCGGGCCGCCTGGTCCACACCACCGTAGGTGCGCACCGCATCGGCGGCCGTCCTGGGCACGGCCCGGTCCTCGGCCCGAATCCAGTCTTTGACCGTACGGGGCGTCACCCCGGCCAGCCGGGCGGCCTCGTCCACCCCGCCGATCAGGTCGGCCTGCTCCCGTACCGAGCGCGGGAACGCCTTGCCGATGAAGGCCCCCCACAGAACCACACCCGGATTCTTGATTCCCATCAGATGCTCCAGTCCTCGGCTGCGGTGAAGGCGTCACCGGTGGGGAACCAGCCCTGCCGGGACTTGAGGTGCTGGAAGATGTCTTCAGCCAGCGCCGCCCCCTCGGGCTTGAAAGCGCCCAGGTTCTGCGATTCCAGCTTGAGGCCGGGGACGGCCGTCTCGAAACAGGGGTCGTCCACGACGTAGTACAGGCAGTCCGTTTTCACCGCGATCGGCCACAGACCCGTCTGCTTGCCCACGCGCAGGATGTTGCGGGTGAGGTTGGCCTGCTGGGCGGCCATGGCGGCCTGCTGGACGTCCGGCCGGAACGTGATCGCATCGGGGGCGCCGTCGGTGCCGCGCAGCAGGCGGCTGTTGAACAGGCCCAGCGAGTGCGTGTAGACGTCCTTGACGGTGGCGGCAACGGTCTCGTCGGTGTCGGCGCTGAGCTGCTTGCGGGCGGCGCGCAACTGCTCGTACCAGGGCTCCAGCATCCGGTAGTGACGGTGCCACACGTACGCCTCGCGGATGTCGAGGTCCAGTCCCAGGTCCTTGCGCGCGTAGTCGAGGGTGGGCGTCCAGTACCACCGCAGTTCGTCATCGGCCGGCGGAACGCCGTCCTTGGGCTGCGGCCCGAACGGGTCGAAGGTGCCCCAGTGCTCGAAGGGCAGTCGCCGGGCCAGGGCGAAGGTGGGCACCTTCGGGTCGAACGTGAAGTCCTCCCCGGCCACGTGGGTGTACGCGCCGCGCCCGACGGACAGCGAGCCGCACACCGACAGGTAGGAGGCGCGGGCGTCGTACGCCAGCACATAGCGCCGCTTGCGCTCCTCCGGGGTGGGCTGGCGGTCCCACAGCTGCGCGACGTACACGTTGCGGCGGGTCAGCAGCGCCTCGGGCAGCTGTACCCGCTCCATCGGGGCGGCCTTGCCGCCGCCGCGCTCGGGGCGAAGTGCCTTCAGCAGCTCGTGGCCGGTGCTGCCGGGAGAGCGCCGGTAGGTGATGCCGACGGTGTCGGCGAGCTGCTGCACGCGCCGGGCGAGCACCGCAGGCACGGGATCGTCCTGCAGGAACCGGTCACCGAAGAAGATCACGTGCGGGACGATCACCAACTGGGCGCTGATGTTGGTGGTGCGGCCTTCCACCTCGCGGTAGATGCGCAGCGGGGTCCCCCACTGCCGGACGGTCCATCCCTCGGCACGGGCGCGGGCCAGGAACGGGTGGTCCTCGTGCTGCTTGAGGAACGCCTTGCGCTCGTCGGCGGGATCGTCACCCGGGATCGGCAGGTCCAGGGCCTCGGCCAGGGCCTGGGTGATGTAGATCTGCCCGTCGTCCGGGCGCCAGGCGGCGCTGCGGCCGGAGCCGCGCGCACCGCCGCCGTGGCCCAGACCCAGATCTTCGGTGAGCTGGGCGAAGCGCCCGGCGTGCAGCTCCTCCAGTGGCGGCAGCGGCTCCGTGGTGCCGTCGGGGAAGTGCAGCAGGCCGTCAGCGTCGGCGACGGCAACGGCAGCCCGCCACGGCGTGGTCACACGCCCCGGGGCCTCGTCCTGGTGCTGCGGTGCGAATGCCTCCTCTTCCAAGTCGTCGGCATCGAGCTGCCCGTCCGCAGGCTCTGCCGAGGACGGGACGGCGTCGCTCGCGGCGGGTTCGGGACGGAGAGGCTCAGCGGTCACCGTGGACGGTGCGGGTGCAGTGGCCACCGGCTGTGCCTCGGCCTCGGGCTGTGGTGCCGGAGCCGGTACGGGCGTGGCACGTGTCGGGGCGGGTGCCGGGTCCGGTGCAGCGGCTGGGGTGGGGGTGGTCAGCGCGGACAGGTCGAAGAGCGGGTCGGCCTGCGGAGCCGGCGGCGGGGTCGGCCGGTCGGGGCCTGCGGGCTGGCCGGGGGTGTCCCCGCCGTCGGGGTCGGTCAGCGCGGTGGCGGGCATGTCCCACACCCGGCGCCGGCCATGGCCGGGCATTGGGTGGCGCGGCTTGACCCATCGACCGCGTCCCCCCTTCGTCTTCTCGTACTCAACCCTGATCACGCCTGCCTGTCGCAGGGCATCGGTCAATACGGTCGGGGTCGCGGTGAAAGCGGTCTCCAGCTCATTGGCGATGCGCAGTACCACGCTGGTGGCGGCCTCGTGATCGATCCACAGGCGTTCCTCTTGGCTGCCGTCCTGGTTGGTCTCGATCGTCACCACCCCGATTTGGACTCCTCCGGCGCGCAGGGTCGGTGTTCCGGTGGGGTGGGCCGGGTCGTTGGCGGAGTCGTCGGTGACGTGCCAGCCGTAGCGCAGGGCAGTTTGCCGGTCGGCCGGGCAGTTGCCGTCAGGGCCGGTCAGGTAGGCGCGATGCGTGCTAAATGCGGTGTTCAGGTAGCTGAGCAGCCTTCGGTGCATCATCACGTTCTCCAGCAGTGTCTGTTCCCGGTCGCAGGCAGTCAGCAATCCCTCCCATACCGTGTTCCACGTCGTGGCGACGTCTTCCGGACTGGCCGCGCCGATCTCCAGCAAGTAGCGCAGCAGCATGTGCCAGCCACTGGCGAACTGCCCAAGGTGTTCGGCGGGGCGGTCGCCTGCATAGGGGCGAAGGTAGAGGGCGTAGTCGGCGGCCAGTCTGCGCACGGTCCGGCAGTGCGTCTCGTAGTCGGCGGCGATCCACTGAATGTAGCTGGCCATCAACAGCGAGCAGTCGTGTGCAATGGCCGGGTCTGACAGCGTGGCCAACATGCTGATGTCGATCTCCGCGCGGTCCAGCTGGAGGGTGAGCATCCGCTGCTGGGCCGACTCCGTCGAAGCCAGGACTTCGGAGGTCTGGATGAGAGAGCCGCGCGGGCCGCGCTGCTCGTCAAGGTCCGATTCTCCGTCGACCTGCCGCAGGCGTACGCGTCCCTCACCGTTGTACTGGGTGCGGCCGAGGCGCGAGGTGCGTACTGAGGCGTCTTTGACGCTCTTGTCGGGCGCACTGTCGTCGCCCAGGATCAAGGTGTCTTTCATCCGGTAGAGCACTTCGGTGGCACCGAGTTGGGTGGAGCCGGTATCACTGATCGACAGCAGGCTCTCGGTGCGGTGCAGTTCCGGAGCGACGTGCCGCAACACGGTGGTGGCGACGCTGGTCTTTCCCGACCCGGGCAGGCCATAGAGGCAGATGGAGCTGGGGGTTCTGCCGAACGGCGCACGGAAGAGCAAGCCCATCATGGGCACGACCGCGAAGGCGGGCAGCAGGTTCGGGATGTTCGTGCTGGTGATCGCGGCTTCGCAGACGAGGGCGGTGTCGGTGGTGGGTGCCGGCAGCCCCATCAGGGCCAGGCGGCCGGGGAACCGGGTGCGCAGCGGGACATGTCCGCCCGCGGTGATCCCGCCGTCCGCGTGCACGTACATCCATCCGGCCTCAGTGCGCCGCCAGCCGGTCGCGGCGTAGACCGGGACACGTACCGCGTCCGGCGATACCGCGCGCACCGCGGCGGCGAGCTGGGCGGTGTTGCTGCGGGTGGGCGGACGGGTGTAGACGTCCGGCCAGGGCAGGTCATGCAGCCACGAGCCGTCATCAAAGGCTTTGCGGCTGACGCGCATCAGGGCGGGCCGGTCGAGGCGCTTGGGGTGCACGAGCTGCAGTACGTAGTGTGTGGTGGGCGGGGTGTCGGCGACGTCGACCAGGGCCTGGTCCTCGTCGTCCTCGCGCCCGGGGACGGCAGCGGGCTTGTGCGTCTTGGCGTCGCCCAGGTCGCGGGTCTCCACCCGCACGATCTGCGCGAAGCAGCCCAGGATGGTGTCGAAGCTGACGTCGAACTGCATGACACCGTCGGGGTCTTCGCCGACCGGCTTGCGGGTCACCTTGACGATCTCGCCGTGCCGGATGGCGTAGACGTCGCGGCGGTTGGGCCGTCCGTCGTCGCCGGGGATCGGCTCGCCCTCGTACAGCCGGGGGGCGGCGGTCTCCTTCGCCGCGGCGGCCGCGGTGGGGTGCGTGAGCACTTGGGCGCCGCCTTCGTCACCGGCGGCCTGCTCGGTGTCCTCGTCCGGCTCGGGCACGGGGATCAGGTCATCGAGAGCCAGGCCCGCCTGGCGGTGGTCGGCGAGGTCGGCCCCCTTGGTCTCCAGCGGCGTCTGCAGCACGGTTACCGAAACGGCGTCGGCGAGCAGCGCGTCACGGGCGTCGTAGGCGGCCTTGTAGCCAGCGGCGTCCCGGTCGGCCAGGATGACCACGTGCTGACCGGCGAGCAACGGCGTGTGGCCCGGATTCCAGCGGGTCGAGGCGGAACCCGGCTTGGTGGTGGCCAGCAGCCCGTACGCCTCGGCTGCTTCCACCGCCTTCTCGCCCTCGCACAGGTAGACCGTCGACCCCTTCGGGGCGTCGGCCAGCTCGGGCGTGCGGTACAGGGGCGGGTTCTCCGGCATCCGGCGCTCGGTGCCCACTCCGTCCTCCGCCGGACGCTCCCAGGAGATGCGCTTTCCCGGCTTGACGCCGTCGGCGCGGCATACCGGGCATCCCGAGCATTCCCGCCTAATCTTGGTGCCGACCAGCTCACCGTCCGCGGAGACGTAGGCGTACCGAGCGACCTCGGTGTAGCGGCCGCTGCACTCGGGCCGCTGCTTCTTCTTCGTCGTCTTCGCGGCGGGCTTGCCCTTGGTGGTGGCCTTGGAGGTGCGGCGGGCGCGCGGGATGCTGATGCGCCGGGCCTTCTTCTCCTCGGGCATCGGGTCGTCGTACAGGTCAGCCAGCGTCAGGCCCAGGGCGGCAACCACGTCCTCGGTGTGACACCCGGTGTGGCAGTAGATGACCGTCTTCCGGTCGGCCGGCTTGTAGTCGACCGCCAGACTCGGCTCCCGGTCCTCGTGAGCCGGGCACTGGAATTTCGCCTTGTGTGTTCTTAGGTATGCGGATCGTGATCCGCAGGACTCCAGTGCGGTGATAATGCGGACAAATGAGGCCGCCGTCTCGGCAGCGGGGAGGTACATGGGTATCCTCGGGGGTGTTGGGCAGACACGCACCCGACCGTTCGCAGCGGTCAAGCGCCTTGCTTGCTGGTGGGGCAGACGACGAGAGTCGTCAGGGGTGTGCGGTCAGCTTTGCTGCTGGGTCTCCGGGTGGTGCCGGGGGCCCAGTGGTTTTTATGGGCTCATGCGGCGGTGGCATCCTGGTGGTGGTATGTGCTAAGGACCTGCTGTGACTCGATGGCTTCGATGCGAAGCTTGGTCAGCTCCTGAGTGAGGCGTGCGGCCAGAGAAGGGTCCTCAGCCTGCAAACGGAGAAGCGCGCGCGTGACTTCGGACGTGGAAGCGCGGTTGACCTTGCGCGCTCGGTCCAAATGAGCGAAATCCTGCGGCGGCAGGTCGGCTGTCACCCGTTTGCTGTTGTGGCTCGCTGCTGTGGCCTTCATCTGGTCCCCATCCCTGTGCTCTCAAGTACTGATCAGGCACTGAAGTAACTACTGACCCTAGCTGTGCGTGCCCGATCATGGAAGCGCGGGGGTGCGTGTCGTCAGCGTTTTTTTGAGGGAACGTCACGTTGCGCAACAAGTGGGGGTAACGGGGCGGCGCGCGCCCGCGTGTTCAATGGAGGCCGCACAGAGCGGCAAAGCTGGGTGTAAACGGCAACTAAGGGGGCTCGGGTGGCTGTTCATGAAGTGGTGAGGGTCAGGGTGGGGGCCGATGGCGTCGCCTGGGTCGACGGGGCGCGCCTGGCGCCGCCGGAGGGTGGGCGGATGCCGGAGCAGGCGCGGGTGGCGGCGCTGCGGGTGGTGGCCGAAATGGCGGAGCCGGCGCGGCCGTTGAAGGTGGCGGCGACGGACCCGGACGGGTCGGTGTGGCATCTGCTGGTCCATTCCGACGGGCGGGTCGAGGACGCGAGGACCGCGCAGCGGGAGGCGGCTGACCCGGTGGCTCAGGGGGTGCCGGAGGAGTACCGGGCCCGTACGCGGGTCATCACTGCGGCGTGCGAGGCGGGGCGGTTCGCGGTCGCGGCCCGCCTCGCGGAGGAACTGCGCACCGAGGCCGCCGACGAGCGGGGTGTGGATCACCCCTGGGCGCTGCAGGCGGCGGAGTTGCACGGGTACGTGCTGATGCTGTCCGGGGACGCGCCGGATGCCGCCGAGGCGTATCTGGAGGCGGCCCGCGGCTGGGTGGAGCGGGACGGGCAGGCGTACCGGACCGCCGTACGGCACGCATACCGGTGCTGGCTGCAGGTAGCCGATGCGGCGACGGCCGTCTGGGTCGGGGAACAGGTTGTGGCGGTGGCGAGGCTGGGCGGGGAGAGCGCGGCGGGGGTGCTGCGGCTGGCCCTGGGGCGCCTGGACGGCCTGCACGAAGGTGCTGTGTCCTGACCGCGCGGGGCTCATCCGGGGGCCTTCTCGTGGGGGCACCGGACCCCCGGCCACAGTCAGAGGGTGTTGGGCAGACCTGTGGCCGGGGGCATCCGGTGGCGGGGGTGGGTCGGGTGAGTGTTGGGCAGACACGACGGCACCCCCGCGTGGGCGGCGGAACACTGGATTGGTGTCCCGCCGCTGGGACCGGGCGCCCGCCCTCATGGGGCGCCCGGCGGTCAGTGGGAGTGGTGCGGGACGGCGTCCAGTAAGTCGTCCAGGCCCGTGGTGCCGTGTGCGGACACGCGCTCGGCGTGGTGGGCTAGGGCGACGGCGTCCGCGTCGGCGATGGCCTGGCGCAGCGGGCGCAGCGCCCGGTAGAGGCGGTCAGTGACGGTCTCCGCGCGGCTCACCTGGTAGCGGGCGTCGGCAGGGTCGCCGGCCTCGGTCGCGGTCTGGACGGCGGTGTGCAGCTCCGCCAGGAGGTGCGCCTGGGCGGCCCGCAGGCGGTCCAGGTCCGCCGGGCGGTAGTCCGCGGATTCGAGCTGAGGCGGTCTCATCGAAGGTCGCTTTCGTCGTGCAGGGGCGGGTAAGGCGGGTCAGCAGGCGACAGGTCGGCGATCAGCGGGTTCCATTCGCAGCCCCCGCCCAACGGACGCAGCCAGGCGCGGTCACGCTGGCGCTCGTCTCCACGCGGCGAGCCGATCGCCATCACCTCACCAATGCATCCGCGCCGCGTGTCATAGGCCGGTGCATTCCTGATCAGCCAGGCCGGAGCGTGGGTACGGTCGTCCTCCATCGACTGCCGGCGCGGATGGCCAGGCCGGTCTGAGAGGCCGATCAAATCCCAGTCAGGCATGAGTGATCCCAGGAGAAGTGAGTGGTCCGGTGTGCTTCTCCAGGCTGTCGCGATCACGGTCCGGGCGGTAGGCAGTATCCCTGCCACAGCACCGAAATTGCACCGAAATTCCGGCCCTGACCTGTGTGCTTGAGTGCCAGACTGAGGCCATGGCTTACCTGAACGGCATTCCCGCCACTTCGACCGACCTGCAGGCCCTCGCCCTCGTGCCCTACGGCCATTTCACGAGTATGCGAGCCGACGGCCAGCGCATCCGGGGCCTGGCCCTGCACCTGGAGCGCCTGCAGAGCGACTGCCGGGCAGTCTTCGATACGGACCTGGACATCGACCAGGTCCGCACGTACGCGCGGCAGGCCCTGGACGGGCAGGACGGTGCCCCGTGCGTCGTGCGGGTGACCGTCTTCGATCCCGCGCTGGAGATGGGCCACCCAGGAGAGGATGCGCATCCCGGCGTCCTGGTGACGGTTCGGCCCGCCGGCGCCATGCCGCCGCCCGCGATGACGGTGCGCACCGTGCCGTTCAGCCGAGAGGCCCCCGAGATCAAGCACATTGCCCTGTTCGGCCAGCTCCGGGCACGCCGGCAGGCCCAGCGCGCGGGGTTTGGCGACGCGCTGTTCGTCGAGGCGGACGGGCGGATCTCGGAGGGCGGCACCTGGAACGCGGGCTTCGTGGCCGGGGACGGGACCGTGGTCTGGCCGGAGGCCCCCGTGCTGCCGGGAGTTACCATGCGCCTGCTCCAGGACGTGCACCCTCAGACGGTCACAAAGCCGGTGACGCTCGATGACCTGCCGCAGATGCGCGCGGCCTTCGCGACCAACACGTCGATCGGCGTGCGGCCGATCACGGCCGTGGACGGTCAGGAGCTCCCCGCAGATGACCCGGTGATTAGCGAACTGCAACGGCGCTATGCCGAGATCCCGGGCGCGAAGCTGTAACCGTAGGGCGGGAGTTGAAGTTGACCAAGGTGTATGCCAGCAGCAGAGCAGGGGAGGGGCTGTGCCGGTCGTAACGCAGTGGACGGGGCGGGAGACGCGGGCGTTACGTCTGGCCATGCGGGCGTCCCTGGTCGACTTCGGGAAGCTGCTCCAGGTCTCTGACCGGATGGTGACCAACTGGGAGAGCGGCGGCACTGCGGTGGTCCCTAGGCTGATCAACCAGGCGGGCCTGGACCGGCTGCTGGCGACGGCAGAGCGCGACGTGTGCGCGCGCTTCGTCGGGCTGCTGGACAGCAGTCCGGCCATGCCGCACCAGGTGGTGGTTGAGGACAGTGCGCTGCCGCCCCAGCCGGTCGGCGAGTACGTACGGCATCCCCGCGACGGGAAGCTGATGGCGTACGTCCCGGCGGGCGTATTCCTGGCGGGCTCGGAGGGCGAGCCGGAGTGGGCGGACGCCTACTGGATCGACGCGCACCCGGTTACGAACGCGGACTACGCGCGGTTCTGCGCGGCGACCGGGCACACCGTGCCCCGGCACTGGGAAGGCGGGCGGTGTCCGCGTGCCCTCTACGATCACCCGGTGGTGTGGGTCTCCCACCAGGGTGCGTCCGCCTACGCCCAGTGGGCGGGCAAGGTGCTGCCCACTGCGCTCCAGTGGGAGAAAGCGGCCCGCGGCACCGCAGGCCACGCCTGGCCGTGGGGCAACCAGCGGACGCCGGCGAAGGCGAACGTCAGGGAATCCAATATCAACACCACCACCCCTGTCAGCTGCTACCACAGCGGCGTCAGCCCGTTCGGCGCGTATGACATGGTCGGCAACGTATGGGAATGGACATCGACGCAGACCACCGTCGGCCGCTACGAGCTGAAGGGCGGTGCCTGGACCACGCCGCTGTTTCGGGGGGAGCCGTCGTCGTACAACGACGCTTCGTTGACGATGGACGACGATGACACCGGTTTCCGGTGTGTAGCGGTGGACGGGATGCCGACGCCATCGGTGAAGTAGCTGTGGCGCGTGAGGGCCCGACCGGATGCCGGTCGGGCCCTTGCTTTTGCAGTACTCCCCTCCCCCGGCCTGCTGGGTCCGGCTACCGTCGGGGTATGCCGGAAATCCGCATTGAGGTCAGCGACGAGGTCTACGAGGAGCTGCAGCGGCAGGCCGCCGGGCAGCATGTGCCCGCTGAGCAGGTGGCTCAGGAGCTGCTGACGGCCGACGTCGTCCGCGCGACCTTCGACCGGGCCGCGGCCGAATTCATCAGCGAGCACGGTGCCGCGTTCGCGGAGCGCTTCGGCGGCCCGGCCAGCGGGCACGCGGCCTGATGTCCTTCATCCTGACCATTGACGAGGCGTGGCTGCTGAGCGTCGCGCAGACGTACCTCCAGGCCGACCCGGACGTCACTGATTTCGGAGCGCTCGCCGCTGCGGTGGCACGTCACCGGCACGAGGTGATGGGCACACTCGTTTACACCGAGGTTCACCACCGCGCGGCGGCCCTGCTGCACAGTCTGGTCCGGGTGCCGGCGCTGGAGCACTCCAATCAGCTCTTCGCGGCCGCGGTGGCGTACGCCTACCTGCGGGCCAGCGGGCAGACGGTCACGGTGGACTCGCATACGGCCGTGAACCTGGCCGCGCGGGTGGATGCGGGGCTGGACGTGCGCGCCGTGGCCGAGCACCTGCTGGCCTGGTCGGGGTCCTGAATTTTCGGCGCCGAAAATTCAGAGCGGCAGCTTCTTGACGACCTTTTCGAAGTCCTTTGCCTGCTGGGAGTTTTCGCCGCAGTAGTACAGGACGGGTTCCTGGCACTCCATGGCCTCCAGGAACTGGACGCTGTCATGGATGTACGGTAGGGCCCGCTTTCCGTAGAACTCTTCGGTTTGTTCCCACTTGTCCACGTAGAACTTGCCACGGTTGGTGACGTAGCCGTTGAACAGGACGTATTCCATCGCGGCGCACCCGCCGGCGAACTCGAAACGGCGTTGCCCGCGCTGGATGAACGTCTCCAGGCTGGTCAGGGTGTCATCAGCCTTGGGGTCCGGGCGGATGCAGCCGATCACATAGTCGAGACCGGCGAGGTAGGAGATCTCAAGGGTGTCCACGGCGCCTCGGAAGTCCACCACGATGACATCCACCGTGCCCTTCGGCAGGGCTTCCACGGCCCGGCGGAGCCAGAAATCGTCCGCGTCCTTGGTGATGTCGTTGATCGCGGATGACGCCTGCGACATGGACCGGGAGCCCAGAACGAGGTGCAGGTTGGGGATCACCTCGAAGTGGTCGTCGTCGTCGGCGCGCGGGTCGTCGTCGTGCTCGGGCTGCCGGATGCGCGTTCGCGCAGGGACCAGGGCCTCGGTGAGCTGGGCCTCCCCCAGCACCACTTCGTAGATGCTCGTCTTGCGGCTCAGTTCCTGTTCGACCCGCTTGACGCGCTCGGGGTGGAACTTCTTGTTCGTCACGCCGTAGCCGAGGTAGGAAGAGGCGACCATCGTGGGGTCGCCGTCGATGAGCCAGGTCTTTCTACCTGTCCGGGCGATCTCTACCGCCAGGTTCACGGCGTCGGTGCTTTTGCCGGTGCCGCCCCCCTCGTTGGCGGTGCCGAAGGCCACGGGGCCGTCCGGGTAGCGTCGCAAGTTCTTGCTTCTGCGGGTCACTGCTGCACCTCGGTGACGTGGCTGATGAAGCCGTTCTCTTCCGCGGTGGGGGTGTAGCCGCCTTCGGAGATGAGGCATCGGATGTAGGCCGTATCCGACGGGCCCCAGGCGTCGGCGGGCGAGTCCGCTTCGGCCAGGTGCCACAGCCGCTGCTCAGCGCAGGCCAGAGCCACGGCGTCGGCCACCCGGAGCAGGTCGGCGCCTTGCCAGGGTCCTTCGGGGAGCGTCACCGGGGCCTGCTCCAGTGCTTCGAGGGCGAGGCTGCAGGCGCGGTCGGGCGCGTGCATCACCAGTGCCCGGGCCAGCCGCTGGGTGACGGCGTCGTGAGGCTCTTGGTACGTACGGGAGCTCAGGACCGCTACCAGTGCGGCCCGGCGGGCGTCCTCGCCGGTTTTCGTCGCCGAAAGTTGCGATCCGTCAGCCTGCTCGCTCGGCCCGCTGTTCTGGCCCGGGATGGCCGGATCGGTGGTGAGGCCGCTCTCGTCAGGCTTGCCCTTACCAGTCTTCCGGGGGGCGGGCGCAGCATCGGGCTTGTCCTTGCTGGCCTTCTGCTGGGGGGCGGGGGCCAGGAGTTCCACGGCCCTGTCCGCGGTGACTCCCTGGCCCTCGATGAGGGCGAAGCCCTCAGCTACCCGGTCGGGCGTTTTGAGCTTCGTGAGCAGGGTGTACGCCGGTTCGACGCCGAGCTGGCGGGTGCGGACGGCGCGGCGTACGGGGCCGTCCGGCAGCCGCTTGGCGAGCTGGATCTTCTTGGAGATCTCGCCGGTGCTGAGCTTCTTGCTGCCGCGGCTGCCGAGTTCTTCGGCGATCTGCTCCAGCTTCATAGAGGGCTTGCCGGGGCGTCCGTCACGCAGCCGCAGGAACAGGACGCCTTCCTGGATCGGGTCGAGGCCCTTGCGGGCCTGGTTCTCGCTCCAGAGGACTTCGTCCATCCGCTTGACGAGCGTGCTGGGTGCCAGGACGACCGGCAGTGCCTTCTGCTTGAGCCGGACGGCTGCCCGGTAGCGGCGTTCTCCGGTGCCGATGACCCACTCGGCGTCCTTCGGCAGCTTGGCGTCGTCTTCGGGGAACGTCTTGCGAAAGAGGGCCCGGCTGATGACTGTGGGGTCCTGGAGCTGGCCAAGCTGTTCGATGTTGCTGACCAGGTCGTCGAAGTCGGGGTCGTCCTCCCACTCCCACTCTTCGCGCACGTTACGAGGGTTGGGCGCGATCTTCGCTACCTCGGCGAGGAATCGTTCGCCCTCGATGCGGTTGCGGAAGGGGGTCCGGTCTGCGTCGCCGTCGTGGTCCGGCGGCTGCGCCGCCGCCTCCGGGGCGGCCGTTGTGTCCGCCTTCTTCTGTGGCTGGCGGCCGCGCGATGAGCCGGCTCCTTGGCGAGCCATGTGCCCCTCCTCCTGGTGTCCTGGTCGGCTGTTTCCCGGCAGAACCCTAGCCCGAGGTCGGCGATGGCCTCGCTTACGCGACGAGGCGGGGCCGGCGGATACGGCAGGTGGCTACTCCGCCCACAGCAGGTAGAGGCCCAGCGGGGTCACCTCGGGCGGCTCGCCGGTGATGACCCACCGGTAGTAGTCGTGGGCGCTGGTGATGTTCGCAGTGACTTCGCCGTCCTGATCGTAGGGCTCGCTGACGGCGCGCAGGTCCCAGGCGAACCCGGTGGGCGCGACCTGGACGATCCGCCGGCCGTGGAGGTTGCGGACGTCGCGGGCCGGGACGGGCGTGCGGGCGGCGGGGGAGTCGGGTGCGGGGGCGATGCGGCGGAAGACGCTGAACTGGTCGTTGGCGGCGGGCTGCTCGCCGGGCTCCGGTGGCTCGTACGGCAGGCGGTGTTCGACGTGCAGCCGGCTGACGGGCACGCGGCGGGTGGGCACCGGGCCGCCGGGGGCGACCCGGGCGCGCCAGTAGTCCAGCTCTGTGACGACCGTGCAGACCTCGGTGTCCTCGGTGGCGTAGATGCGCAGGCCGGTGATGATGCCGGTGCCGGGGCAGGTCTCGATGGCACGGCGGCCGGGGAGGTCGGGCACGTGGGCCGCGGGTACGGGGACGGCGGGCGGGGGCACGGCCAGGTACCAGTCGCCGCCGAGGATCTGCAGGCCATCAGTCACCGGGGCAGTATGCCGTCCGCCGGCGGGCAGGGGGAGACCGGGGAGTCGGGTGGGGCCGGTGTTTTCAGTCGTCGTCGGGTGCGGTGCCCAGCCAGGCCACCGGCCGTCCGTCCGCTGTCAGGCCCCAGTGAGGCCCGGTGGTCTCGTGCCCGTGGTCCAGTACGCAGATACGGCCGTACCGGCCGTGCTTGCCGGAGCAGATGCGGCGCATGACGTCGGTGTCGCCGTCGTGCACTGCCCGGTCCCAGCGGTCCGCCAGCGGCTGGTAGCGGGCGCGCAGTTCGCGGCCGAGGAGGTGTTCCTCCTCTTCGATGGCCTGGCGCAGCCGCTGCACTTCGGGGTCGGACAGGACGGCTGTCATCCGGGCGTCTGCCTCGCGTGCCTCCCGGGTGAGCCGGTGCCGTCGTACGGCAGCGGCGGTGGAGGAGGTATGGGTGCTGGTGGTCTCGTCGCTCATCAGCAGGGCCTTCCGTACGGCGTCGTGCAGGGCAGTGTCCCACCGGCCCGGCGCAGCGGCGGGCCGGTGTTTGGCCGGGTGGCGGAAGGCTATGAGCAGGGGCGAGGCCCGGAGCCGATTGCGGCGGCTCCGGGCCTCGTGCCGGTGCTGGGTCGTCAGCTTGCTGCGGAGGCGCGCCAGGTCCAGGGGTCGGGGCTGGCGGCCGCGGTGGAAGCGGCGGTTCCCAGGCGGGCGGCCACGGCGGTGTACGGCTTCGGGAGGTGCCTGCTGGCGGCCGCGCGGCGCAGCAGGACGGCGAGCAGGGCGGCCTGGTCGGCGCTGATGGTGTGCTCGGTGGTGCCGGCGGTCTCCAGGAGCTGGGTCAGGGGCGGGTGGTCGCAGGCGGGCAGTACGGCGCGCAGGTGTTCCGCGAGTTCGCGGAGCCGGCGGACGGGGAGATGATCTTCGCCGAAGAAGTCGCTGCCGTGGCTGATGACGATGTGGGCGCTCATGGTGCCGGGGCCTTCCGTGGGGTCGGTGGGTGGTGGGAGGTCACTGGTGGGCCGGGGGGTCGCCCAGGCGTCCGCAGCGGGCCCGGGCCTGGCCGTTTTCAATGGCGGTGACGGTGGGCCGGTAGGCGGATACGGCCGCTTCGGCGGCCTGGTGCAGCTCGGTGTACAGCTCGTGGTGCTCCCGCAGGGCGCGGCTGGCCGCCCGGTCGCCGGCCGCGTCGTGGGCGGCGGCGAGCTCTACGAGGGTGCCGGTGATGCTGAACAGGGCGGCGCGCCGCTCCTGGAGGCTGGCCCAGCATTCGGTGACGGTGCGGACGTCGTCCGCGGTGCGCTCGGCCCGGGCCAGCCGGGCTGCGTACCAGTGGAATTCACGCTTGAGGCTGGCGATGGTCTGCGGGGTGGATTCGTCCACGGCGGTCTCCTGCCGGTTCCGGGGAGAGCGGGGCGGCTGCCCGGCCCTTGACCGGGCCCGGTCCTGCGCGGGGCAGTGCCGGGCCCGGCCGGGGGCCGTCAGCCGCCGGCGGCGCGGCGGATCCGCAGGCGCATGTGCAGGGACAGGTCCCGGCGGGCGGCGGCGGTGTCGGGGTCGCGGTCCTGCAGGCGGTGGGCGCTGGTCTCCAGGGCGGCCACGACCTGGTGCAGCAGGGCGGGCAGGCCGGGCAGGGCGGGATCGGTGTCGCTCTGCGCCAGGGCCCGGACGGTGCCGTGCAGCAGGCGGGTGCAGTCGTCCAGGTCGGCGTCGCCGGAGGACAGTTCGCGCAGGCCGGTGTGGTCGCCGGGTGTCCCGTCGGCGGCTGCGTGCCGGTGGGGGGCTGCCGGTCCGGCGTCCAGGCCGAGGTGTCGGCTATGGGCGATGTGCAGCGCGGCGTCGGCGTCGGTGTGGTGGTCCATGGCGGTCTCCGGGGTCACTGAGCGGTGTAGCGGGGCAGGGCGGAGCGGGCCCGCCGGGCGAGCCGGGCGGCGGCCTCGGGGGCCTGCCGGTAGCGCGTGGAGGCCAGCTCGGCGACCAGGGCGGCGGGGGAGACGATGGTGATGCCGTCCCCGCGGATGCGGCCGCCGGGCACCTGCGCGTCGTGCACGGCGATGACTGCGGCGACGGGGACGCCCAGGACGCCGGCGGCGTACCGGGCCTCGCGCTGGGTGTCGTGGACGGCCGTGGCGTGGAAGTCGCCCGCGCAGCACAGCGTGTCGCCGTGCAGGCGGACGTGGGAGCGGCGG
Source organism: Streptomyces sp. NPDC030165 (assembly GCF_055573595.1). Lineage (NCBI taxonomy): Bacteria > Bacillati > Actinomycetota > Actinomycetes > Kitasatosporales > Streptomycetaceae > Streptomyces > Streptomyces sp. NPDC030165. The sequence continues at coordinate 31,738 of NZ_JBVIBD010000034.1, forward strand.
GCGCGGACGGCCAGGGTGCTGATGTAGAGACCGGCGGAGCCGTCGGGCAGCAGGGCCAGGTGGTGCAGGCGGCGGTTTCGGCTGTCGCCGCGGCGGTCGTGCAGCAGGGCCCAGCCGTGCCGGGTCAGTGAGTGCAGCAGGCACGCCGTGAGATGTTCACCGGCGCAGGCGGCGCGCCAGCGGCGTACCTCCGGGCCGGTGCGGTAGGCGCGGTGGGCGACGGCTGCGGGAAGGCCCAGCGCGAGCAGGACGGCCAGCGGGCCGGTGCTGTGCGGCGGGGCGGGGACGAGGAGGGCCAGCAGGCAGCCGAGGCCGGCGGCGGCGAGGAGGCTGGGGATGCCGCGCCGGTGCTGGCGGCGGATCTCGGCCTGGCGCAGCTCCTGGGCACGGCGCCGGGCGAAGGCCCCGGCGTCGTGGAGGGCATCCGATACGGGCAGGTCCTCCGTGAGCTGGACGGCGGTTGAGAGGGGCGGGCTTGGCTGGTGTCGCACGGCGGTGTCCTCCGTGAGGTGATGTGCGGCGGGTGGACCCGGGCGGGGCGGCGGTTGTTGGGCAGACACCCCGCCCGGGAGTCATCGGGTCGGCTCAGAGCTGGTTGTCGGGCGGGTCGGTGGCCGCCAGGACGGCCGTGTACAGCTCCTGGAGGACTTCCTGCTGCAGCGCGGTGGCCTGCACCAGGGACTGGGCCAGGGCCTCGGCCACGGGCTGCGTGAGGGCCGATTCGAGGACGATCAGCGTGGTGCGGTGGCTGCTGAGGGTCTGCTCGATGGCCGTCACCAGGTCCTGCTGCATCTGCAGCGGCGGGACCGGCCGCGCCGGGGGCAAGGCGTCGGCGCTGACCTGCTGCTCGCGCCGGTCCATCAGGTACAGGCTGAGCCGGGCCGGGTCGGTGGGGGCGCAGGCGTGCTGCCCGCGCCGGAAGAAGATGTGCATGGGATTCCCCTTCGGCGGGGCGGGCACCGCGGGTGCCCGCCCCTCGGGTCAGGCGCGGGTCAGGGGCGCTTGCGGACGGGCGCGGTGTGCGCGGTGCGCGGCAGGTCCCGCTGGGCGGGGGCGTCGGCCGGGGGCTCGGTGTAGGCCCACAGCTCGATGCTGAGCAGTTTGTTGGGCAGCCGGGCGGCCAGTTCGCGTCCGCCGCCGCGTCCGGTGCGGCTGATGACGGTGCCGCCGTGTGTGCGGTGTACGGCGCGCACGGCCCTGATCGCCTGCTGCCTGCTCTGCTCGGGCAGGGCGAGGCGGCCGCGCACGCTGCCGTCCCCGCTGATCTCCCAGTGGAGGACCAGGACGGGCTGGCGGGCGTTGAGCAGGTGCTCGATGGCGCGGGCCGCGTGGAGCTGGTTGAGCTGGGTCATCCAGCAGTCGATGCTGGCCAGGGCGGTCTCGGTGGACATCCGGGTCACCGCCCGTCGGCGGGCAGGTAGCGGTCGAGCAGGGCGTACCAGACGGCGGCCGAGAGTTTGTCGGCGTAGGCGGACCAGGCCGCCGCCGACTCCGACCAGCACAGCGGCGGGGCGCTGTGGGCCGGGTCGGCGGATTCGGTCTCGGCCCGGGTCAGGGCCAGTTCCCGCTCGTAGGCGGCCTCGTAGCTGAAGGTGAGCATCCGGTCGTCCGCCGGCGGGGCGGGCACCGCGACGTCCTCGCGGATGTGGGCCCGGTCGGGGCTCTGGCCGTGGTGCAGTTCATCGAGGGCCTGGGCGAGGCCGTAGGCGTAGGCACGGGCGGCGCGGTGCCAGATGCGGGACAGCTCCAGGGCCATCCGGTGGTGCACGTAGGCCACCTGCCGCAGAACAGAGGGCAGGTGCCGGCGTTCGTCGCCTTCGCATTCCACGGTGGCGCGCATGACCGAATCGCCGGTGTCGGTGTTCGCGGCGTCGCGGGACAGGCATTCGGCGGCGGTGGTCGCGGCGTCGGCCGCCGTACGGGCGCGCTCCGCGCCCGCCCGGAGGGCTTCCAGGCTGGTGTTGAGGTCGCCGACCCACGAGGGGGGTGCGATGAGGGTGTCGGGCATGTGGTGCTCCCTGGTGTTGGGCAGGGTGTGCGGTGGGGTCGGGCCCGGCCGGGGCGCTCGCTGGTGAGGCGGGCGGGTGTCCCCCGTCGGACGGTCGGTCAGCTGGTGGTGGGTGCCTTGGTCATAGCGGAGATGGCGCCGCCGGAGTAGCCCAGCAGGGTGCCGGCGTCGCGCACCGAGACGCCGTGTCGGCGTACGAGCTGCTGGGCCAGCGGCACGGCCGCCGCGCGGGCGCGCTCGGTCATCTCCAGGGCCTGGCGCCGGAGCTCGCGGGCCTCGGCGATCTGGCCGTCGAGGCCCGCGTCTCCGGTGCTGGTGGTGAAGTCCAGGCGCAGGGCGGACTCAGGTCCGCCGTGCGCCTGGACGATGGCCTTGCGCACACGCGTTTCGAGCTGGGAGAGACTGCGGTGCGCGTCGCGCACCTCGGGCAGCTCATCGACCTCGGCCTGCCACATCCCGCCCGTGGTCAGGACGGCGTGGGCGTGGTGGGTCGGGGCCGAGTTGCTGCTCGGGGCGTTCGTCATGGGGTCAGCGAGTCCTCTCGATTACCACGCCGAAGCCGCGCCAGACGTCCAGCCAGTCGGCGTCCGATCCGGCGTCGCTGACCGTAGTCTGCCGCAACTGCGTGAGCACCTGCGGCAGTTGGATGGCCGCCCGGGACTGCAGCGTGACGTCGTCGGGCACGGTGCTCAGCTCTACGAGCGTGCACGCAGCGTCGGATACGAGGTCCGGGTCGACGGCGGGGGGCGGTGCGGCGTGTGGAGTGTTCATGGACAATGAAGTCCTCCTGTTGGAGCCGGGGCGCGGTCATCGTTGGGAAGCGGGGCCGCGCCCCTGGGTGTTTCCGGCCGGGCGAGTGCCCGACTCCCTCCATAGTGTTCAGCCACTAAACACTTGTCAACACCCCGAACGGGTCGTGTCGGGGGCGAGCCCACACTGTGCGGCCGCGCCGGGGCCGCCCTCCTCTCCGAAGCCCAACGCCCGTACAGGGGCCGGGTGTTCACTGGAGGGATGAGTTACCGCGCTAGCACCGTAAAACGGCCGCGGCGGACGAAAGCCCAGATGGAGGCCCTGCGCGCGGATCTGTACGCGCTGGTGGAGGCGTGCCAGCCGTGTTCGGTCAGGCACGTGTACTACCTCGGCCTGGGGCGGCTGTGGGACAAGGACACCGGCCGGTCGCGGCGGAACTACGCGGTGCCGGTGCGCGAACTGGGGCTCATGCGTGAGCGCGGGATGCTGCCGTGGGAGTGGATCACCGACGGGACGCGCCTGGTGCGCCAGGAGACGCTGTACGAGTCGGCGCAGGATGCCCTGGCCCGGACGGCCGAGACGTTCCGCAGGGACCTGTGGGCCTCCCAGGCCCGGCGGGTCGAGGTCTGGTGCGAATCCGACTCGGTGGCGGGCGTGCTGCACCCGGTCACCTCGGCCTGGGGTGTGGGCCTGTACTCGTGCCGGGGCCAGTCCTCGAAAACGTTCATCCACGAGGCGGTACGCGCCTACGAGCGCATCGGGAAGCCGGTGAGCGTGCTGTACGCCGGCGACTGGGACGCGGCCGGCCGCTCGATTCCGCGTTCGATCGCGCAGCGGATGGAGCGCTACAGCGGGGGCATCGACCTGGACTTACGGCAGCTCGCGGTCACGCCGGCCGACTGCCGAAGCGGCCGGCTCGTCGCGCACGAGGCGAACCCGGGCGACGTGAATTTCAAGCGCTTCGTGCAGGAGTGCGCGGCCGAAGGGCTCGATCCCCGGGCGGCGGTCGAGGTCGAGGCGCTGCACCCGGAACCCCTGCGCCAGCGTGCGGACCGGGCCATCGAAGAGCTGGTGGACGACGTCCGCAGGTGGAACCTCCTGGCGCGCCTGGAGGAGGCCGACCGCGAGACGCTGCGGGCGGTCCAGGAGGTGCTGGCCGGCCGCGTGCCGGGTCGGGGGGCGGGGCCGGCGGCCGGTGGCGGCCGCGGCTCCGGGTGATGCCTGCCTGCGGCCGCGCGGCTGCACGGGTGCACGGGTGCGTGCGGCGAAGGAGGCGGCCCGGGGCGGGGCCGGTGCACGGCACACCGGAGGGCGGACCCCCTTGCCAGTCGTGAAGTAGTTGCTATACAGTTTTCTTGTTGGTGAGGGCCGTCGGCCCTCACCCCTCGCGTACCAACGCGAACGGCCCCGGGCGGTGTTGGAGCACCGGCCCGGGGCCTGAGACACAGCCCCTACGTGCATAGGAGGCGGTCCTGTGACGGATCGTACCCAGGCGTCCACCGACGCCGACACCCAGCCCGTGTCCTCGTCCCCCGAGCCCGCGTGCGGCACCTGCTACGGCGCTGGCGGCTACGTGGAAACGGCGTACACCGACGCCGGCGCCCAGCTCAGCTCGGTGCAGCCCTGCCCGGCCCCGGCCTGCCCGGACCGTGCCTGATGGGCGGCAGCGACCGGCCGCTGATCGAGCAGTGCGCCGAGGACTACCGCACCGCGCGGGAGCAGGACTCCTGGCAGCGGGCCGCCGAAGCCGACCAGGACGCGCGTCCGCACGCCAGCGCCGCGGCTGGGGCGGAAGCCGAGAGGGGAGGTAGCAGCAGCTGAGCCCCTGGGGCGCGGAAGTGCACCATCTGCCGATGGCGAGCCACCGCCCCTACAGCAAGCGCCCGACCGCGTACGGTCGGGCGCTTTGCGCGTGCTGGTGGTCAGCGGCGGGGGATCAGCAGGTGCTGGAGCCAGCCGGGCAGCGGGTAGAGCAGGGCCGGGCCCACGGTCGCGTAGGAACGGCCGCCGATGACGCTGCCGGCCGCGACGACGTACCCGCCGGCAGCGTGCACGGTGATCGGGGACGGCAGCGGTCCGGTGCCGCTGGGCAGGCGGACGCCGACGGGCGCGGTGAAGTACAGATGGGTGCGGCCCGCTGCGGTGCGCACGGTGCGGGTGTGCGGCACGAGCTGGTCATGCTCGGCGCACAGGGCCTGGAAGGCCTTCCCGTCGCCGATGTCGAGGACGGCGAGGCCCGAGAGCCGGTCGGTGCGTCCGGTGGCCAGGCCCACGTTGTAGCTGTCGTGCTTCCAGATACGGCGGATGAGGTCGTGGTCGGTGGTGGCGCTCTTCTCCCAGTCGGGGCGACCGTCGGCGTCCGTCGGGGCGCCGACGAGCTGGGCCGGGCCTTTGCCGCCGGGCTGAAGCGGGATGACGGGCCAGCCCCGGGTCGCGGTGTTCAGTGCGGCGTCGAGCAACTGCTGGTGGTGATCGTTCACGGGTGCTCCCGGTTCGGGCCGGTCAGGCGGTTGACTTGGGGGTCAGGGCGGATTTCGGCAGGCGGCCGAACCGCATGCGCTCCTTCGCCGCGTCGTACTTGCGGGTGCGGACGGGCACGCCGGTACGCGGGGCCTCCACGGCGAGGCCGGGCCGGACGACGACCAGGACGTGCGCGGGACCGGACACGCCGGCCTGCTGGTCCATCTCGGTGAAGATCAGGTCACCGGGCTTTTCCTGGCCTGCCGGCACCGGGGTGGCCACGTTGTACATCTGCTGGGAGGTCCGGACCGACAGCTCGTATCCGGCCTGGCGCCAGCCCCAGACGATCAGGCCGGAGCAGTCGAAGGCGTCGGGCCCGGTCGCACCCCACACGTAGGGCTTGCCGACCTGGTCCAGCATCGAGCGCAGTGCGGTGCCGGTCGCCCCGGTGGGGGTGTCGACCACAGGAGTGCAGCCGGCGGTGTCGGCCGGGGTGACACCCGCGGTGCTGCCGCCGATGGCCGTGACGATCTGCACAGCCTTGCGCTCGTGCTTGCCGTAGGCGTCGGGGTAACCGCTGCGTTCGACGGCCTGGGCGGCGTCGTTGATGGTCATGCCCTGCCAGCCGCGCACTTTCAGCAGCATCGAATAGAACTTCCGCGCGGCCCAGGTGGGGTTGAGTATCTGCTCACGGGTGCCCCAGCCCTGAGAGGGGCGCATCTGGAACAGGCCGAGCGAATCGCGGTCCCCGTGCGGGAGGTTGCGCAGCCCGGATTCCTGCAGGGCCGCAGTGATGGCGACGATCTGGCCGCGGACGGGGATCTGCATCTGCTGTCCGGCGGCGATGATCGCCTGAGCGTTCTTGATCTGCTCGGCGGTCAGCCCGGTGGCGCCGTCGCCGTCGCCGACGGCCACCCCGTCCACGGGGCAGCTGACGCCGGTCATCGCGGTGGCGGTCGGGGTCATGGCCAGGCTGCCCAGGGACAGGACGGCGCCCGCGCCGACCAGGACGAGGGCGGCTGTCGATACGGCCAGCCTCCGTCCCAGCGGCGAGGCCGCCGCCCCCACGGCGACGCTCATCTACCCCACCGCCTGCGCGCCGGGCTGGATGTCGCGGACCCACCAGCGTGCGCCGTCCCACATCAGGCCGACGGACACCGGTCCGGCGTTGGTCTGCACGGCGGCAGAGGTCAGCTCTCCGCCCCCGGTGTCGGTGACCGTCGCGCTGATGGCCTTGGTCGCCTTGATGCGGCTGGGATCGACCGTGGCGAGCTTCTGGGCCAGGCGGGGGGTGGCCTGGGGCTGCACCCCGGCCAGCCACGCAGCGAACGGCTTGTGGGAGGCCCAGGCGGTCACGAAGGCCCGCGCGGTGTCCAGGGCGGCCGCCATGTCCGGCGAGGCGCTGGGGGACGCACTGACGGACGGCGACGGGGTGCTGGTGCGCGGCGGCGTGCTCGCGGGCGCGGCCGGCTTGGGGTCGGCGGGCCGCTTCTGCTCGTTGCAGGCGTTGACGAGGACCAGCAGCGCGACGGCGGCCGCCAGGACGGCGAACAGCCGGCGCGGGCTGTACAGCGGCCAGCGCAGCACGGTTCGGATCTGGTCGCGCATCAGATGTCCTCGGGGGTGCTGCCGCTGTCACGCGGACCGTCGTCGTGGTGGGTGCTGTAGCCGCTGCTCGGGGAGTAGATGACGAACGTGCGGCTGCCGTCGGCCTCGGTGAACTCCGGGGCGACCGGGATCGGGCGGTCCCCGTCGAACGTCGGCGGAGGCGCAGGCGCAGGCGCGCCCGGACCGGCCTCGTCGCGCGCCTGCTGCTCCGGCCGGGGCGCGGAACTGCGCGGGGCGCGGGGCGGCGGCGGGGCGGTGCGCCCGACGCCGGCGAGGCCGGCGGCGGCGCCCGCACCGGCGGCGCGGGCGATGGCGGCGAGCATTTCCGCCTCCCGGGCGCGCTGCGCCCGGCGTTCGGCGGCCTCGTGCTCCTCGGCCTCGCGCCGGCGCTGCTGCTCCTCGAAGCGCTGCTGTGCCTCGGCGGCCTGCCGCGCGGCCTCGGCGCGGCGCGCCTCGTCGGCCTGGCGCTCCTCCTCCTCGGCCTGGCGCTGGCGTACCTGCTCCTGCACGGCGGCGCCCCTGGCGAGGTCGGCGGGGTCGGCGCGGTGCATGGGCGGCCAGGCGGCGCGGGCCTCCGGGGCGGCCTCGCCGACGGCGGGCTGCTGGGGGTCGCCCTGGTAGGGCACCACGGCGCTGCCGGGGCGGTCGGCGTGGTCCGGTGCCCAGTAGCCGGTGTCGTCGCCGTCGTGGTCGGTGGTGACCGGGCCGGGCTGGTACTCGGTCTCCTCGCTCCACGGCTCGCCCTCGCGCCGCACGTACCGGCGGGTCTCGGCCTCGTCGTCGTGGTCGATGCCGCCGGGCAGATGCTCGTCGCCGCCGCGGTCTTCCGCGCCGCGCCCGCGGCCCCGGCCCAGCAGGCCGCCGCCGCCCCTGGTGCCGCTGCTGCCCCTCGGGTTGATCATGCGGCCGATCTGGCGGGCGTTGACCTTGCCCTTGGCGTAGCCGAGGGCGGCCCCGAAGGCGAGGGCCTTGCCCTTGCCGAGGATGCCGACACCGCCGCCGAACCAGTCCGAGTTGGGCGAGACCATGGAACTGATCTTGCGGAACGGCTTGCTCATCGCCCAGAGCATGACGGTGATGATCCAGATCAGGACGACCGCGAACCACGAGGGCAGGTGGTTGTCCTCGCTCAGCAGGACCCGGATCAGCAGGGTGTCGACGGATGCGGCGAGCACGAAGACGGGGGCGTTGATCACGGCCGCCGCCCCGCTCTTGCCGACAGTGCGCAGGATGCCGCTGAGCTGGCGGTGGATGGCCAGCGCCGCGATGGCGGGCAGGAACACCACCACCATTTTCAGGATCAGACGCGCACAGACGATCACGATGGACGACATGAACGAGTACGAGTTAGTGGGAATGGCGCCCATGGCGGTGTTCATCGCGGTGCCCAGCCGGCCGTCCTCGGCGCCGGTCAGGTGCGCGTACGCGGTGGGGTCCTCAGACTTGATCTTGGCGGCGAGCGTTTCGAACTTCTTCGCCTTGGCGTTGATGACCGTCGCGCGCTCCTTGGGCGGCAGCTTGGACTCTGCCCAGGTCAGCGCCTGCGCGTCGAACAGGTCGGTGCCGTACTTGCGGGCGGTGGGGGACTTGCTGTCACCGAAGACTCCCGCAGCCCAGCCCTCGTACAGGATGGCGGAGGAGATCAGGTTGCCCTGGCTGGTGGCAGGGTTCGAGCCGTTGCCGGCGTCCCCGGCCACCCCCTGCTGAATACGGCCTACCGTCTCGGTCACGGCCGTGTCAGCCAGCTTGCCCGCCTCCTGGGGCCAGTTGAAGGCAACGGAGGTCACCGTCATGACCAGCAGCGCCCAGACCGCGGATTTCATCGCGTCGGGCAGGTTCTTGCGCCGGGCCTGATAGACGATGCCCAGGCCCAGGACCAGCAGGGAAATAGAGATCCACGGCCGGTAGACAGCCTCCGCCACGGCCTTGGTCGCGTCGCCGAAGACGACGTTGAGCTTGTTCAGGTAGCCGTCGCCGATGGCCTGCTGCTGCAGGTTGATCGCCAGCGACGTCCACCAAGTCGACACGCTGTAGAGCCAGTTGGCAACCTTGGTCTCGTACCCGGAGCTCGCGGCGCTGATCATCTCGCCGACGCCGGTCCCGGAGCAGCCCAGATCGTAGGTCGACCACCTGAAACCGCTCAGGCCGTACTGCTCGTACAGGTGCGCGCGGGCCTGCGGCGACTTCGGGTCGACGGGGGCCAGCGGCTTCGTGGGCGGCATGTCGGCCCAGGCCGCCGGGCCGCTGCCCGGCATGGCCGGCTTCGGCGCGTTCTTGCAGTTCGGGGTCAGGCCCGCCGGGTCGTCCAGGGACGGCGGCTGCTTCGGGGCCTCGGTGCTGTCGTCGCGCTGGCAGTACTCGGCCAGCGGACCCTGGACCTTGTCGCACTCGTCGGGCGGCGCGGCGTGGGCGGAGGGGCCGACCAGCAGCGCGCCGAGAACGGCGAGCAGCAGGGCCAGCGCCCAGGTACGCCGGGGCCGCCGGCCGCGCAGCAGCCGGGCCCCGGGGGCGCGGAAGGGGCGGCTGGTCATCGGGCACCGCCGTTCTGCTGGACCAGGCCCTGCACACCCTTGTCGGTCCAGGGGTTGGTCCGGGCGCGCTGGGCGAGCGGGGCCGCGGTGGTGTTCAGGGCCTGGAAGAGGCTGGGCCGGTGGCGCAGGTCGACGGTGATGCGCTCGGTGCCGCCGATGCCGTCGCTGAAGATGAATTCGCGGTCGAGGTAGTCGGCGCGCATTTCGGTGCCGTTGCTGCGGCGCGGGGCGGACAGCCCGGCCAGCACCCGCTCGTAGCCGCCGCCCGGCTCGATGCCGATCAGCCGCAGGGCGGCGCGCTGGGCCTCCTCGCCGGTGGTCCGGCCGATGAAGACGCTGTCGATCCAGTTGCCCAGGTCGGCCGCCAGCAGCTCGCCGGCGTCCTGACTGGAGACCAGGGCCCGCGTGTTGTGCTTGCGGGAGTCGCGGCCGGTCTTCTTCACCAGGGCGCGCCCGCTGGAGACGTTGAGCAGCGCCCACGCCTCGTCCAGCAGCAGGCCTTTGCGCTCGTGCATGGGGCGGTCGTAGATGGAGCGCTGGGCGTACCACCCGGCCAGGTACAGCAGCGGCATGGAGTACTGCTCCTCCAGCGTCCACTCGTTCGCGGGCACTCCGGCCGTCGGCAGGGACAGGCCCCGCAGCGACATCACGACCAGGCGCTGGTGCGCGGTCAGGTAGTGGTCGTCCCCGGCGTCGACCGGCGGGAAGATGAGCTGCCCCTGGGGCAGTTCGGCCGCGCCGCGCAGCAGCTCGGCCAAGTGCTTGCCGTGCTCGTCCAGCGATCCGTCCAGCTTCTCCAGGACGTTGATGATGGCGTACGGGCTGCTGTGGATGGAGGTGTCCGCGCGCGCCGAGGCCATGAGCAGCGCCTTGTTGGTCGCTTCGGAGGCGCGCACGGAGACGTCCAGCAGGCCGCGCAGGACGTCCACGGCCAGCGTGCGGCGCTGGGCCCGTGCGGCCTGCAGGGCGGTGCGGTAGGCGGCGTCGGCGGCGTGCTTGGGGTCGGGCTTGTCCTGGAACAGTGCGGGGTCGAAGTGGTCGGCGCGCGGCTCGGGGATGACCCGGTAGGGGTTGAGGGTGCCGGGCTCGGCGCTCATCAGGTCGATTTCGCGCGCGAACGGCCGCAGTTCGGGCAGCTTGCACAGCCGCGTCAGGGGTCCGGATGGGTCGAGCACGGTGAACGGCACGCCCATCCGGGAGGAGTCGTAGACGATCTTCCCGGCGAGTGTCGATTTACCGCCGCCGAGGGTGCTGACCAGGACGGTCAGGCCGGAGCGTTCGGCGACCTCGGTGGAGCGCCAGGGGTGCCACATCACGGCGCGGCGGCTGGCGCCGCTGGTGTAGCCGAGGTTCGGGCCGATGCGGTCGCCGACCAGGGCGGATGCGGCGGGCAGGGCTCCGGCGAGCGTGGTCACCGGCAGCCGGCGCTTGTAGGCGTCGTTGGCGATCGGCTCGCACGGGATGAACTCCCGGGCCAGCTTGTACTGGTCGGCGGGGCGGTGGATGAGCATCTGGCCCTTGTAGAGCTGCTGCACGCGGCTGACGCGGTCGTGGGTCTGCTCGGGGGTGGTGCCGGCCACGGCGATCCGGACCCAGCCGTGGGTCCGGGTGGACACCCCCGCGAAACCGGCGCTCTTGACCTCGTCCTCGGTGTCCAGGCCCTGCTGGCGCTGGCGGGCGAGCTGGTGGGGGATGTCCACGCCGTGCTCCTGGTGGTGGCGCACCTGGTGGTGGATGCGGTCGAGCTGGTCGCGCATCTCCTTGTTGACGACGTCGCCGTCGCGCACGTCGAAGGTGGCGCTGACCTCGTAGGGGAACGGGAGCCGGTCCAGGCGCTGGAGCCAGGGCGAGGCGCCCGATTCCGGGATGGGGGCCAGGGACATGCGGCCGACGCTGAGCACGGAAACGTAGCGGGTGACGGGCTCGCCGCGGGTGCCGGTCACCACGATGTGCGGGGTATACGGCTCAGGGGAGGCCCACTCGGCGGCCTCGGTGAACTCCGCCAGGTCCTCGGGGTACCACTGGTCGTCGGGCTGCGGCGGGACGTCCAGCGGGGCGGGCAGGCCCAGGCCCAGGCTGCGGGTCAGCAGCCAGTGCATGTCCTCGGGGTCGGCGGGTGCGGCCGTCATGCCGGCCGACCGCATCGTCGCGGTGATGGACTGCAGGTCGCGGCCCAGGGCGTCGACCTCCCGCTGGCTCGCCGCGAACCATCGGTGCGTCTTCTTGCCCAGGCCGGAGAGCCGGCCGACGGTGACGCCGTAGTAGACGACCTTGTCGTCCAGCGGCAGCCTCCCGACCTTGCGCTGCTCTTCCTCCAGGTAGCGGTCCCATCCGGCCAGGGGGTCGATCACGCTGTCGTGCAGCGCCCGGGCCCACCGCGCGACCGGGTAGGGGCGGTGGGTGATGCGCAGGTGGATGCGGCGGCCGTTGAGTTCGGCCAGGCGCTGGGCGTGCGCCAGCAGGAGCTGGTTGCGGTCGGCGTCGGACAGGAAAGACCAGCGCTGGGGCCCGGCGACGTACCAGGCGGTGACGGTGCCGGACCGGCTGACGGCGAGGTTGCCGATGACGTCGGTGAGCTGCAGGCCGCTGCGGTAGGCGGCATCGGTGGTGGGGCGGCTGGTGGTGAGGAGGCGGGCCAGCAGGCCGCGCTGCTCCTGGGTCTTCTTGCTCTTCTTCACGGTTCCCCTTGTGCGGTGTTGGGCAGGCGTGCTGCCCGGCGGGGCCGGGCGACGCAGGGGCGGTTCAGCGGGTGCGGCGTGCGCGGTGACGTACGCCGGTCAGGGACAGGCGGCTGCGGCCGGTGGTGCGAGCCGTGCCGCGCGGTGCCGCCACTTCGTGCGCGAAGGAGGTGAACACCGCTTTCGCGGTGTGCTCGTGGTCGACGCGCTCCATGATCTGCATGGTGAGCCAGATGGTCGCCAGCAGGCCGTAGACGGCGTTCCAGGGGCCGATGACGCCCGTCCAGATCTCCAGGACGAGGATCAGGGCGAAGAGCGCTGCGCCGATGAAGTAGGCGCGGTAGCGGACGCGGAACGGGAAAGAGGCGCGCGGCGGGCCCAGGAAGATGTCGTCGACCGCGTAGATCTCGTCATCGGTGTGCATCTGCATGGCGGCGGCTCCTAGTGCCAGATCCAGCCGGACAGGAACTCGCCGATGTCGAAGCCCTTGCCGGACAGGCCCATGATCGCCAGGCCGAACAGGCCGATGCCGCCGACGACCAGGGCGCCGGGCGCGTCCTTCTTCTTGGCGCTGAAGATGACGACGAGACCGGCGATCAGGATGCCGACCTGGAGGGCGTCGCCTTTCAGGAACTCCTCCAGGCCGTTGGTGCCGAAGGCGGCGAGCTGGGTGCCGCCGGCGCCGAGGACCGCGGCGCCGGTCAGGGCGTGGAGCTGGTGGCCGGTGCGCAGTTGACGCACGCGCAGGCGGTGGGTCAGCCGTACGGGCGTCAGCAGCCGCAGGTGGCGCAGGTGTTCGCGAACGCGGATCTTCACGGTGGTGCCCTTCCTGTGAGGTGAAGTTGAAAACCCATGTAACCCATGGGACTTGACCAGCATAGGGTGTGCGGCGCAGTTTTCGAAGCGGTATTAGGTGGCCAGATATGCGGTCTCTGCAGGTCAGCAGGCGAGCCCTACCATGTCCCATGGGATTTGCCATCCGGAAACGACAAAGGGGGAGATTGTGGGCATAGGGCATGTGGATCGGTGTAGGGAAGGGCAAGGGCGGCAGCGGCTGCACCACGACCGCGCTGGAGCTGGCCTACGCGGCCACCCAGCGGCATAACGGCGGGCAGCCGCGCCGGGTGGCGGTCATCGGACTGGACCCCCAGGGCGACGCCACCGCCGTCCTGGAGCCGGTCTCCCGGCAGGTGGGGATCAAGGACGCGCTGCAGGCCCACGGGTCCGGCGCGCGGCAGCCGCTGCCGCTCGCCGACGTCCTGGTGGCCACCGCCTGGCCCGGGGTCCTGGTCGCGCCGGCGGACCGTTTCCTGGCGAATCGGGAGGTGGATATCACCACCGCAGGAATCGGCACACTGCGCCGCGCCAGAATTTCCGGAGAATTGGATGACCTCGTGGACGACGTCATTATCGACCTGCCGCGGGACCTGGGAAAGCTGGCCGCAACCGGACTCCTCGGAATGGAGCACCTGTTCATTACCGCGCGGGCCACCGTATGGAGCGCCCAAGGGGCAGAGGAAATGCGTTACACCGCCCAACGGATCGCCGAGAAGGGTAATCCGGAACTGAAAATCTCCGGTGTTATTGTGACCGGTTTCGAAGAAACAGAAGACTCTCAAAGGGTCCTCGGTGAAATAAGAAACCGGTTCGGCGGCAAAGTGCTGGAACCGCCCATTCCACGGAGCCCCAGAGTTCCCGAAGCGCTGGAAAGCTATCATACGCCGTGCCGTGAATTCGGAGGGGAAGACTTGAAGGAAGTCGGAGACATCTACCAGCGTATTTACGATTCATTGCTGGGACAGGAGCGCGCGTCATGATGACGGGCGAGGAGAGCAAGGGGGAAACGGATATGCCGACGGGCACGAAATACCGACGCCAGCCAGCGGGCATTACGCCCAGGACGGAGCCGGACCCGGTCGATGTCGTCCTGGGCGACACGGCCGGGCGACAGGCGACAGCGGCGCCGGACGCCACCGGCGACACGTCGGCGACAGGCGACACGTCGGCGACAGCCGGCACGGCGACCGACAGGCGACAGCGACAGGCGACAGCCGGCACGACGACAAGCGACACCGCCCCCGGCGACAAGGCGACAAGGCGACAGGCGACACGAGAGCGACAAGCGACAGACGGCACGACAGCCGCAGACACCACCGGCGACACGGTAGCGACAGACGCCACCGGAGCAACGGACGCGGCTGTCGCCGGGGCCGGCGACACGGCGGCGGCCGAAGCCGCCGCCGGCGGTGGCGAACCGGAGGACCTGGAGGGGATGCGGCAGTTCTCCTACACCCTGCCGCCCAGCCTCGTGGAGCGGATGAAGGCGGCGATCAAGCACACCGCCCACCGGCCGGACGGCTACCCGAACCAGTCCGCTCTCGTGCGCTCCGTGATCCTCCGGGAGGTCGAGCGGCTGGAGGCCCGCTACAACCGCGGCCGCCGCTTCCCCCGGGTCGAGGGGCGGCTGTCGAGCGGACCGGACTCCTCCGCAGCGGTCCGCGGGGCACGCCTGCGGGCGCACAACCGCAAGACCAGCAAGGGAAAGAACACCGCCCCGGCCCCGGAGGAGGGGGACGGGGCGTGACGGAAAATCCCGCCGAGGTGGGCGGGCAGCGGAGGGGGACGCTGAGTCCTCAGATCCTCCTTCGTGCGGTTCAGTCTCAGCGTACACCCCGCTGTCAAGCCCAGTGAGGGGGGCGCGCAGGGTCGCGCCATCACACGAGGTCACCAACCGGAGGTCAGCAGCATGGCAGCACCACCCAGCCCCACCGATACCGGCGGGGACCGCTCCCCGGTCCCCAGCATCCTGATGACCGCCGTCGGCCTCGGCCTGGTCGGCTGGGCGGCCACCGCCCTGACCGGCCACACCGAGCTTCGCGCACCGCTGCTCGGGGCCGTGGTCCTGGTCGCGGTCCTCGGCAGCCTCGGCGCCCTGTGGCACCACCGCCGCACTCAGCTCCAGCGGGACCTGGCCGCCGCCCTCGCCCCCGTGATGAAGGTCGAGGGCACCCAGGCCCGGAAGATGGTCAAGATCACCGCGCGCAGTCAGGGGCTGCCGGAGAAGGTCCGGATCAGCTACCCGGCGACATTCCCCGACAGCGACGAGAAGGCGCGCGCGGCGGTGCGACAGATTGTCGCCGCCCGCCTCGGCGCCGGCATCGAGGCGACATGGGAGACCCGGCGGCGTCGCCTGCTGTGTCGGGTCGAGGCGACAGCGACAGCCGGCGTCATCGTCGAGAGCGACATGCCCGTGTCGCCGGTCGGCCAGGACGACACCCAGGAGCAGGCCCGGCTGCGCGAGCGGACGACAAGTGTCGTGCGCTCGATCATGGGCGCGGCCGCCGATGTCGCCGACCTCGCCTTCGACGGCGACAGGCCGACACGGATCGAGGTCAAATACCCGACAACGTCGCGTGACTTGTCGGCGAATTTCCGGCACCGCGTCACGCTTTCCATGGACAGCAAATTGCCGGGCGACTGGCGGGATAACTGGGACCTGGAGAACGACAGCGTCACCTTCACGCTCAGGCCGCCGTTCCCGACGAACGTGCGCTACCCGCTGCTGCACAAGTTCCGGCCGAACGAACTTCCCTTCGCTGTCGCAGAGGACCATTCGATCCAGTGCTGGAAGCTGGGCAGCAAGAATCCGCACGCTCTGGTGATCGGCCCGACCGGTAGCGGTAAAACCGTCCTCATCCGCAACCTCGTCGTCGCGGCCCGGGTGCTGGGCATCCCGGTGGTGCTGTGCGACCCGAAGATGACCGAATACCTCGATTTCGAGCTGCTGGACGGCGTCACGGTTCTTACCGACCCGGAGCACATCGCCGAGGCCATCAGGCGCACGCACAACGAGATGATGGGCCGCTACGAAGCCATCAAGCAGCGCAAGGCCAAGAAGGGCGATTTCCCGCGCCTGCTGTTCATCCTGGATGAGTTCTACATTGCCAAGGAGCAGTTCGCGGAACTCTGGGCCGCTGAAAAGGCGCTGAATAGCGACCTCAAGGGCAGGGAGCACCCGTGCCTGGCGATGTGGCGGCGCATGGCGGTCCTGGCCCGCACCGCCGGCATCCACCTCGTACAGGGCATCCAGCGGCCGGACGCCGAGTTCCTGTCCGGGCTGGCCCGCGACAGCTTCCGGTTCCGCATCAGCCTGGACCGGGCCACCCCGGAGGCCGCGCGCATGATGTGGGGCGACGCGCACACCGGCACCGACCTGCCCAACGTCCAGGGCCGGGGCATCGCCACCGGCCCCGACGGGCCGATGCAGATCCAGGTGCTGCGTCTGCTCACGCCCGAGGACGACGACGCGTTCGACGCCGAGGACCAGGCCATCTGGGATCAGCTCGTGGCCCGGATGAACACCCAGGCCGAACGGCACGCCAACGGCGGGGACGACCCGCTGGCCTTCCTCGGCTACCTCAACAGGGCCGAACTGGGCTGGACGGCGGAGCAGCGCCAGCTGGCGGCGCCGGCGCCCATCGCGGCCGACGAGGAGGACGAGGAGCCGGCGGCCGCGGGGCCGGCGTTGCCGGAGGCCGCCGAGGAGGAGGTCGGCGTCTACGAGCTGGAGGTGGACCAGGTGGTGCTGATCGAGGGGGAGTTCGTCACCGTCACCGACCTCCACTTCGGCGAGGACGAAGACGAGTACGGCGCGGGCGAGGAGTGGATCGAGATCACCTACGAGACGGCCGACGGTGACGACGGCGAGCAGCGCCTGGGCGTCGATGACGTCCTGGTGCGCAAGGTCCCGGTAGCGGCCTGACGGAGAATCGGCCCGGCCGCAAGACGTGCGCTTGCGGCCGGGCCGGTCAGCATCTGCTGAGGAGAACCCGTGTTAATGACACTCATCACTGCCGCCCTGGCGATCATCGGCACCCTGCTCGGCTCGATCGTCACCGGCCACTTCCAGGAGCGCGCCGCGGAACGCGCGGTGCGCGTCACCCACCAAGAAGCGGTCCGGCGCGACCGGCTGGAGGCGATCACTGCCCTGGCCTGTGCTGTCAGCGCCCACCGCACGGCGATGTGGGACCGCGGTGAGGCCGTTCTCAAGCGTGCCGGCGAGGCTCGGGTCGAGGCGCTGCGCGGGGAGAGCCACTTGACCCGCCGCATGATCACTCGTCCGCTGGTCACGCTGCGCGCCCTCGTTGAGGACCAGGGCGTGCGGGCCGCCGCGGACCGCATGGTCACGTTGACGTACGCGATGCGCGAGGCGTTCTCCAGCCGGGAAGCGCTGACCGCAGCGCGCGAGGCCGCGGTGAGCGCGCATGACGATTTCGTGGACGTCGCCGCCCGCTACTTCCGCAGCGCGGCGTAGTTGACCGAACGACCTGACCGGAGGGAACCGCCGTGCTGGTGGTTGCTGTGTTCGGGGCCGGTGCCGTGTTGATGGCGACGGGCTACGCGCTCGGCCGCGTCCGCCTCTGGGCGCGCCTGTACGGCTGGGCGGACTGGACGCTGCGCGGCTACGGGCCACAGGGGTTTTGGCTGGTGCACTGGCCGGGTCGGTTGACCGTCGCGGTGGCGCTGTTGGTCACGCAGCCTGTGCGGGTGGTCCGGGCCTTCCGGCACCGCGGCCGGGTGAGCGATACGTAGAGCCGCCGTCACGCAAGGCGAAGGCCCGTACGGACTGGTCCGTACGGGCCTTCACGTCGTGGTCTCGGCTGTCGCCGCCGGCCCGGTGATGGCGAGGGTCCGTCCGGCTCCGGCCGCCAGGGGCGCCGAGCCGCCCACCCCATTTTTCAGTATTGAAAAATCTCCCCCGTGGGGCTATTTTCCATACTGGAAAACATCGTCGTTGGAGGGGACCGCTATGCCGGACGTACGAGTGGAGCAGGTGGAGGGGGGCCGGAAGATTGCGGTACACGCCCCGTACAACGCGCAGTTCAACGCCCGCGCCAAGGAGGAGCTGGACGGCCGGTGGAACAAGCCGGTGCACGGCGCCTGGAGCTTCGACGCCCGCGACGAACTGCGCGTCCGGGCGCTGCTGCGGGTCATCTTCGGCACGGACGGCGAGGAGGGCGACGTGGTGACCGTGCGCGTACGGCTGGCCGACCACATGGTCGGGCGCGACCGGGCGGAGTTCGCCGGACGGGAGATCGCCGTGCGTCCGAGCCGCGACCGACCGGTGCAGTTCGCCCGGGGCGTCGTCCTGGTCGAGGGGCGGCTGCCCGCCGGCGGAGGCAGTATGCGCTACCCCGAGATCAACGCCGGCGATGACGTGGTGGTGGAGATCCGCGACCTGCCGCGCGGAGCGCTTCAGGTCGAGGACGAGGGCACCTACGAGATCGTGGCGGACGACCGTCCGGTGGACGCGGCGGCCCTGCGGGCGGAGCGCGCGCGTCTGCTGGCCCGCGTCGCCCAGATCGACGCCCTGATGGAAGGCCAGGCATGAAGACGCTGCCCACCGCCCTGTTCGTGCAGGGCCTCGATGACCACATGCCGGTCCGGCCGCTGCGTGCGGCGCTCGCCCGCGTCGCCACCTGGCCCGCCGAGGGCGGCCGCACCCACGCGGACCTGACCGTTTATCCCGTGCACCAGGACCGGGCCAGCGCCGCGCGCTGGTACGAGGTGTGGTGGACCCACCGCACCGTCACCGCGGTGCCCGACAGCCCCTGGGAGGAAAGCGAAACCCATCTTGAAGTCGCCGTCGTACGCATCGGGCGCCTGGCCGTCCTGCCCGCCCCGCCCGTCATCCCCGTCGAGCAGCGCCTGGCCGCCGCTCCGCCCGTGGACATCAGCCACCTGACCGAGGCCGAGCTGAGGCTCCTGGGCGGTGCGGACAGGGCCCGTGAGCGCGCGGAGCGCGACCAGCAGTACGCCATCACCCAGGACCGGACGGTCGACGTCTACGACTGGCACGCCTACGCTGCCACGGTCGTCGACCAACTGGCCGCCCCCGCACGCTCCTTGACCCCAGGGCAGCGCGCCGCCGCCGCCCTGGCACGCTACTTCGACGCCCAGCGGGCCGAGCTGGCCGCCCGCCAGTCCGTACTCGGCATGACCGCCAACGCACTGGAGGCCGACGACCTGGCGCCGCTGGAGCATCTGGGTCAGGTGACGCCGCTGCTCGATCCGGCCCTGGTCACCGAGCACGCGGTGGCCGAGGCCATCGCCCGCACCCCGTGGGCCCCGCAGGCCCCCGGCCGCCGAGGTCGCCCCGCCATCGGCCCGCAGTTCAGCATCTCCTTCCAGAAGGATTTGCTGGCCCGCGTCGACGCTGCGGCGGACCGTGCCGGCTTGTCCCGTGCCGCCTGGCTGCGTCAGGCGGCCGCGGCAGAGGCCGCCCGCGCTGAACAGCGCGCCACCCTCGTGGACTGAAGTGCGTCATGCCGCGGGCCCGTACGGAAGTCCGTACGGGCCCGCAGCATGACCTGCTGTGTTCAGAGCTCGGGCGAAGGTTCCGGGCCCTGTGCCGTCCCGTGTACGGCTTCGACCTCGGCTCGGTGGTAGAGCGGCCAGTCCCGGCCCTGGCTGTCGCGGCCCGTGGCGGCCGACTCGATCCGGTGGCGTTTCAAGAAGTTCCGCGCGGTCACCTCCGGCCGCGTGGCGCGATTTTGAAGGATGGCCCCGGCGGGCTGCGTAGGGGCGTGGGGCGCTGACGGGTCAGCCGGGGACCTCACCGGCGCTGTCGGCTGCCTCGGGGCGCTGGCCGCGCCCGGTCAGCGCCGCTACGCGCTGCGGGGAAAGGGGTTCGCGGTCGGGCAGGGCGCGCTCGGCCAGGCGCCAGCAGGCAGAGCAGAGCGGGACTCGGTCATCGGTGCGCACCATCGCGCTGCGCGCTTTGCGGCGGGTGGACGGTGTCTCGCACATCAGGTCGCCCGCTTCGCGCACCATGGGGCGTCCCGCGTTGCTGCGGATCTGGAAAGCCTGGGGTGTCCGCATGTGCACGACGGACGTCATGGACAGGTAGGCCCAGGCTTCCAGCGTCACGTGGTGGCGGTCGCGGACGGCGTGCTGCAGGGACAGCCAGTCGGCGGCGACCACCCAGTACGGGACGTCGTCGCCCCACCAGTCCCTGCGCTGCCCGGCCCAGAGGCCGAAGGCCCACAGCTCGGACTCGTCGTCGCCGCTGGGCCGCGGCTTGTCCCAGCGCTCCTCGGTGACCGTGGCGAAATGCGCTGCGCCGGGCGGGAGAGCGGGCTCGGATTCTTCCGGCGCCACGGCGGCCCGCGCCGCCGCGGCCGCGAGCTGCACGAGGTCCAGGACGGCGCGGGACAGGGCCGGTCCCGGCTTCAGCGGACGGGTGCGCAGGACCGCGTCAGTGTGCCTGCGCAGCTCCAGCAGCGCCTCTTCCACGGTGCTGTGGGCCTCGCCTGCGGTGGTGTCCATCGGTGCCCCTCGTGTTCGATGACGCGGCTATTCGGCGAGGTCGGTGCGCTTGCCCTGGCCGGGGCGGGCGGCTGCGGCGGCGCGCACGGCTTCGGCCCGGTAGGTGGTGCGGGGGCGTCCGTCGGGGCCTACCTGGTGCACGGCTTTCACGCCCGCGCGGGCCATCGCCTTGCGGGCGCTGGCCGTGGCCTTGCGGGCCTCGCCGGTGTAGCCGAGGTGTTCGGCGACCTGGGCGGCGGTCCAGCGCTCGTCACCCAAGGTGTCGGGAGCTCCGGCGAGCGCGTCGCCGGCGGGGGCGTACCGCACGCTCCAGCCGGGGGCGGGAGCGTCGTCCCACAGGTGCCCGGGCAGGATACGGACGTCGTCCGGGCCGGGCACGAGGCGGCCGTCCATGAGGGTGCGGCCGCCCGTGCCGTGTCCGAGGACGTACGCCTGGATCTCCTGGTGCAGGGTTTCGGCGGTGGCGGCCGTGGCCGGGTGCTGCCAGGTGCTGCCCCAGTCGTCGCTCTCCCAGCGCAGCAGGGGATAGTTCGGTGCGAGGAGTTCGGGGTGCAGCCAGCGCGGGTTGGCCAGGATGCTGAAGACGCGGCCCCAGGAGGCGGGGACGACGGGCGTCTCGTAGACGTTGAGGGCGACGCGTTCCCAGTCGCTGATGCTGCGGCCGAGGGTGTACTGGCCGCGGGCAACGTCCCACCAGGCGCGGAGCCGCACGGGTCCGTGCGTGACGTCCAGGTAGTAGGCGTTGCGGTGAGGGCTCTTGTGCACCAGGGCGTGGTCGGGGTCGTGGGGCAGGGGCACGCCGGCCTGGTTGAGGTCGGCGAGCAGTCCCCAGACCTGGGCGGGCATCTGGCGGGGCGAGGTGCAGGGGACGGGACTGTCCATGGGGGCTCCCAGCGTCGGCGGATTCGACCTGCCATCAACTTTGTCTCACGTGAGACAAAGTCGGCAAGCGGTTCGGGCACACCGACACAACTCCCGCACACACGACGGATCTTGGTGCGGCGAACCACTGGATAACGCAGCAGGGGCCGCCCAGGTCGGGCGGCCCCTGCGGGTGTGTGGGCTTCGTCAGCCCGGTGTGCTCCAGCGGCCCGTCCGGCAACCCGTGACGAAGGCGGTGAATGCGGTCCGGGGGAACAGCAGGGGCCGACGGTTGGTGTCCTTCGAGTCGCGTACGGCTACCGTGTCGGCGTGCTCGGCGACCTGAACGCATTCGTTGTCGGCCGCACTGTGGGAGCTCTTTCGCCAGGTGGCGTGGGCGAGTTGCCCGGCGGACAGATCGCGGGTGGTCATTGGGCTCACTCCTCGCTCGTCGTGGTCGGCAGACGGCCGGTGGCAGTCGGGTTTCCGCTGTCCCGGGAATCCACGGCTGAGCGGCTGCCCCGGCGACGTCGTTGTCCGGTCAGCCTGCCGCGGGGGCGTCGGCCGGCCCGTCGCCGCTGTTGCACGCGACCGTACGCCGGGCGGGCGCCCCGGTGTAGAGCGGACGTGCAAACGGTGATGGGCCGGCCCGATCGGGCCGGCCCATCACCGTTTGTCCGGTCAGGCAGGGAGGTTGAATTCCCCCTTGGCCGCCCCGTCGATGAAGCATTCCCAGACGAGCCGGGTCACGATGAACGGCGGGTTGCCCAGGTCTTCGTTGTCGCGCAGAGCCACGCGTCCGTCGTCCAGGTGGGCGACTTCCAGGCAGCCGCCGTTCGCGCTGGAGGCTGTGCTCTTGAACCAGCGGGCGTTGTCGAGGACGAGGTCGAGGTCGGCGGCGGGTGTGCGGCCGCCGGTCGGGCTGGTCATTTTCCGATCTCCTTCGCAGCGCGTTCGATGAGCGCGCGTGAGTTTCTGCGGTCGAGGGCCGCAGCCGTCAGCAGGTCGAATGTCTTGGTGAACCGGCGGGCGTCACGCTCTTTTTCCAGGTAGAGGTTCCCGGCCGCGCTGTCCACGTAGACCACTGTGGGGTCGTCGGCGAAATGGAGGAGTGTGAAGGCGCCGGCCAGTCCGGCGTTGTCCTCTTGCGAGAGGGGCACCACCTGGACGGTGACGTTCGGCAGTTCCGCCATGTCGTGGAGGTGTCTGAGCTGATCGTGCATGACGTCCGGGCCGCCGATGGGGCGGCGCAGCACGTTCTCGTCCAGAATCGCCCACAGCTCCAGGGGGCCGGTGCTGCGGTGCAGCAGCCGCTGGCGCCCTTCGCGCAGGTGCACCAGGTCTTCGACGTCGTCCGGCCGGTGGCTCCTGGGTGAGTTGAGCACTGCCCGGCTGTACTCCGGCCGCTGCAGCAGCCCGGGCACGAGCAGCGGTTCCCAGGCGCGTTCGGTGGTGGCGTCGGTCTCCAGCCCGATGAACACCTCAAGGTCGGGCGGCAGTGTCCAGGCTTCCCACCAGCCGGGTTTCTGGCTGCGGCTGAGCATCGTGAGAAGGCGTTGCACGGTGCGGTCGTCGGTGACGCCGTACAGGGCGCACAGGCGGTTGACGTCGTCCTCGCGGACCGCGACCGTGCCACGCGCGCGTTCAATCTTGCTGATGCGCGTGTGGTCGCAGCCCAACGCGGCCGCCGCATCCTTGAGTTCCTTGCCGGCGGCCGTCCTGAGCGACCGTAGTTCCTTGCCCAGTGAGCGCCTGTGCACCGTAGGACTGCTCGGTTCTGTGTCCATCCCCGCCCTTGACCTCCGTCGCCCGCGCTGACGTGGCGCACTTGCTGAGTTCCAGTCTGCCGTATCCCCCGGACGCGCTGCACACATCGGGTCTGATCCCTCCCCTGGCGTCGAAACTGCGTACGAGCAAGTGCTCGGCACTTGCTGAGCACTTGCGAAGCACTTGATGGAGGGCCACTCTAGAACCAATCCAACACAAGGTGTAGCGACTCGATCACATGCAGTTGATCTTGAGTCGTGTGGTGAACAGGAGCGCGCGATGCGGCACCCGCCGGTACGTGAGTACGACCTGATCAGCGGCATTCCGGACCTCAAACGCTTGCGGGGGGACGCCTGCATTGACTGCGGAGCCTCGCGCGCTGCCGTGGAGTTGGTCCGAAGCGGATCGGCACGGGTCGCCTTCGAGGGCACGCACAGCGATTGGGACGTGTTCCACTGCAAGAACGGCTGCAAGGGGGCGGGTCAATGACGCGTCCTACCACTGCCGGCGCCCTGTGGCTGGCATCCGCTCATCCCTCTCCCATGACGGTCTGGCACCAGTGGCACCAGAACTCCGGGCTCGCGGTGCTGCCTGCCGGGGTCCGGTGGGACGGGATCCGGATCGGCTGCCGCCTGGCCGTCGAAGTCCTGCGTGAGCTGCGCGCAGTTGAACGTGCGGGCGCCCCTGTCCTGTGGGGATTTTGCGAGGGCCGCCCCCGCGCCTACCTCCTCGTGCCGCCCGGCACCGCCCGGACGTGGCACGAGCCGCGCGCCCGGGCCATCGGCGCCGGCGGGTGGCTGGCCATGCCCCGCCCGGGAGTCGCCAGCCACGACCCCGACCACGTCAGGTGGGGGCCGGCTCCCGACGGGTCCGGCCGCCTGGCCGACCCGGACGCCCTGCGCACCGTCATCCGCCGCGTGCACGAGGGGGAGTGGTGAGCGCTCACCCCGCCCGGCCCGAGCTGGCCGTGGCCCCGCCGCAGGGCCTCGCCACGCCGCCGCGACAGATGGAGAAATGGGTTTTCCGCCGGTTGGACCCCGAGCCGGCCGCCCGCGC
The DNA here is from genome assembly GCF_055573595.1 of Streptomyces sp. NPDC030165. Classification (NCBI taxonomy): domain Bacteria; kingdom Bacillati; phylum Actinomycetota; class Actinomycetes; order Kitasatosporales; family Streptomycetaceae; genus Streptomyces; species Streptomyces sp. NPDC030165. The sequence continues at coordinate 55,785 of NZ_JBVIBD010000034.1, forward strand.
CTATCTGAAGGTCGCCGTGACCCTGCGATGGGGCTGGGGCCTGCCCGCCGCCGTCGCGGACACCGCCGGGAAGGCGGTCAGCGCACTGGTGGACAACGCGTTGCGCCACACGTTCAGTCACAAGATCGCGGCAGCCGTCTCGGTGACCGGCGACCAGGTCACCGTCGCGGTGCTGGACCGGGGCCCCTCGCGCTTTTTCCCCCCGCCCGAGCAGTACGGCCGCGGACTGCGCTACGTCGACCAGCACGCCGAGACCTGGGGGCACGGTTTCCTGTGCGGCGGCACGCTGGTACGCGCTACTTTCCGCATCGGCGCGTCCGCGCACACGGAGGCATCGTGACCACGGCCCGCGACCCGTACACCAGCGCCGACCGCATCCTGCTGGTGGCCGTCAAGGACGGACTGGCCCGGCTGCTGCGGCGCGAGACCCACCCCGGGGAAGAGGCCGAGCTGACCCCCGCTGAGCTGTGGGCGCGCACCTACGCGGCGCACTTCACCCCCCGGCCCCCACCGCCCGCTGCGAAGAACTCCTAGAGCTCCCTGGCCGTCGCCCCCGCAGCCCCTGCGGATGGCGGCGCAGGGCGGCGGGCCGGAAGCCCAGACCCCGCGACCGGACCGCCATCAGCCGCAGGCCCGCCAGGAGCAGGCCATCGGCTCCCGGCCCCGGACGGTTCGCCGAGCCGTCCGGGGCCGTTCTACGTACACACCCGTGACCACGAGGAGAACGAGACCATGAGCGACCCGAACCCCCGCTGCGCGGCACCTGGCGCCGCCGTCATCAGCGAAGCGCTGCGCCGACTCGACCAGGCCAGGACCTCCGGTGCCCGTGTCCGCTGGCTGGCCGCCCTGGAGTGGGGGTGTGACGTCGTCACCAACGCCGCCGCGCGCCTGGAGTCTGTCCCGTCCCGGAGCGCCCGGTGATCGCCCACGTGCACCGGGCCAAGGGCGCCCGCGCCATCGGGGCTCACCCTGGCGAGTATGGCCCGTTCGGACCGTACCCGGGCCCGGACCAGGACGACGAGGGCGACGTCGTCCAGGACGACGAGGAGGCGTCCCGGTGAGCGCCGCGCAGGGCAGGCGGTGGGCTGCTTGCGTCGCCCTCGCCGGTCTCGTACTCACCCTGACGGGGTGCAAAGCGGGATACCCGGCTGGGGCCGAAGGCCGGGTCGTCGACCAGATCAACGTCTATGACCCGGCCACCAAGACCAGGGCCTACAAACTCACGACCGCGACACCCAGCGGCCAGCGGACGACCTTTCAAGTGCACATCACGGTGTACGACAACTGCCCGCGTGGCTCTCGCTACCCGAGCTGCGCCGCCCACTGAATTTCAGCAGTCCGCGCCCGGACTACCGGGCCGCCGTTACGGAAGGGAGCAATCAGCGTGGATCGGGTCTACATGAACCGGTGTGAAGGGGAGCGCCGCATCCATATCGAGATCGAGGAACCGGAGGTTGCCGAACTGCTCACTGCAGGGCCGGAGTCGACGGCCGCTCGCCGGTTGCAGGAGATCTTGGCCGAGGCTCACCGTGCCTTCGGAGGCCGGTGACCGGTCCGGCCGTCCAGGACTGCTGCCGAAAAAGCCCGTACGGAAGTCGTTCCGTACGGGCTTTTTCGTGCAAGGCCGCACACTCAGGACGGCCCGCTGACTCATGAAGGCGCGCCGGGTGCTGTCAGTGCGGCGTAGTCGACCAGGGGCATACGCGCGGCCAGGAGCTGCCCGCCGCGCGCGGCCTGCTCCAGCAGGCGGTGCTGCTCGGCGGTGTCACGGCTCGCGGGATCGAGGCCAGCGGGGCCGACGTAGAGAGCGACCGTTCCGCAGGCGAGCGCGGTTTTGCTCCAGCCGGACGGCAGATGCACCGGGCCGGAGTACAGGACTTCGCCGCGGCCGCCGGCGACAGACAGCAAGCTGGTGTCCGTCGCCGGTCCGGATAGGACTGCGGCCCAGTGCTCGGCTGGCGGCGGCGCGCTGCTCGTGTCGCTGACGAGGGCGAAGCCGCATTCCTGCAGGTACGGCGACATGACCGAGACCAGTTCGGTGTTGGCCTCGTGGCTGACGAAGGTCGGGCACATCTGCTCAGCGGCCAGTACCGGCAGGCGATGGCCGCTCACGGGTGGGGGGAGGACCGCCATCTGGAAGTCGTCGGAGGTGGGGTTCTCCGGGGCTTCGCTGACGAGGGTGGTCACTCGGGAGGCGCCGCACTTCGGGTGCACGAAGAACACCCGAAGTGTCTCCGGCACTTTGGGGTCGGGGGTGACCACGACGTTCACCGTCTTGGTCGAGATCCATTTCGTGCACAGCGCGCACTGCGCCCTTTGGCCTTCTTTGCGGGCCTGGGCGACGCCGTCCGGGCCGAGGAGCTGCTGGACGTCGGTGGACATGTGGACAGTGGCCATCACGGCCTCCTGGGGGTGGGGGAGCACGCCTGATCGCGTATCCGGTCGTCTCCAGTGTCGAGCTCCGCGCACGTCCGGTGGGCGGGTTTGCCGAACAGGTGGCGGCCGTCGGCTTCTGTTCCGTCCGGGCCTGGTTGTGCTGGTGACCTCGGGGCGCGGTGCCCGTTGGGCAGGTATGACGAGGGCAACGGCGCCGGGGTCGGCGGCTGAGGTGGTGGCGGGGGCGTGGGAGATCGTGAGCGTGCGCTGCCGGGTGTGCGGGGGGATGGGGCGTGCGGTGACCATGTCCGATCCGCTCGGGCCGATCATGGCTGAGGCGGCGGACCATTTGGCGAGTGCGCATCCCGGTGCCGGGCCGCTGCTGACGGCGGTGGACATCGTCGCGTCGTACGCCATGGCCGGGGTGGTTGGTGGCCCGGAGTGGATCGTAGATCTGAACCGGCGGTTGCCGCGGGCATTCTGATCACACCGTGAAGCCGGCGAGGCGGGAGTTCGGTGGCCGACCGTGAGGCGACGCTGAAGGCGGGGTTCCTCGGCGACAGTTCGGCACCATCGTTTTCCTGGCCGGCCGTGCCCCCACTGCCGCCGCCGACGGTGGGGGCAGTGGGGGCAGTGGGGGCAGTGGGGGCTTACGGTGCCTCCGGCTGCCTGCGGCGGGCGTCGCGTTCCGCCCGTTTCTGCTGCTGCCACCGTGTCCGGGGGACGTTCTTGGGGCGCTCACGTTCCCACTGCGCTTCCTCGGCGGCGTCTGCGGCGTGGGGCCCGGCGTGCTCGGTGGCGATTCGTGTGTAGTCCAGTGCCAGTGCCACCGTCGCCAGGACGGCGCTGGCCAGGCGCGGGTCGTCAAGATCAGCGGCCGCCGCGCTGTACGCCACCGGGAAGGAGATCTCCGGGCGCGGGTTGCGCATCTCCCATTCGACGTGGCCGCGCACCTGGGCGTCCACGACCCTGGGCACCAGGAGCGTGGCATGGGCGCGGACCTCGCGCTGCAGCGAGGTGTCGTGTGTGTCCTCGCGGTTGAGGTGGTCCTCGGGGCCGACCGTGACGTGCACGTCGTAGCCGCCCCAGGTGTAGCGGGCGGTCCGGTCGGTGTCCAGGAGCACGGCGGGCAGGGGGGTGCCGGTGCTGTACGGGCGGGCCTGGCGCAGCCCGGGGTAGGCGGCCGACACGGCGGCGGCGGTCTGCTCGGCGGGGTCGGGGACGGGCTCGGTCACGGCACTGCCTCTCGTGCGGGGGCTCGGGTCAGTGCCCCAGCGGGGCACGCTGGGGCCGTCCCTGCGCCGGACAGCAGGGGAGGCGGGCACGAACAGCTCCGCATGAGCGGGTACCGCGGATCGGTGTGCGTGCGGACACGGTCGTATCCGGGTCAGCCCCGCCTGCGCGGGGACGAGGGGCAGCCGCACCAACTTGGCGGCCCTGGAGGGCGGTTCAGAGCGCTGCCCCCTTCATCGTAGAGGGGGCGAGTCCCGTCTACGTCCGGGTGAGGGAACAGATCGCCGGCTGCGGGCCCGGGCCTGCGTGTTCGGGGCCGGGAATGCCTCGGGCGGGGAAGCGGTTATTTTAAGGTTGCACGAAAGGACTGACACCATGACCACCCCTGCGCCGGCCGCCGATGCCCCCCTCGTGTACCCCAAGAGCGAAGAGGGGCGGTGCCGAACGTGTTTCACCGCTACGCACCGTTATGGGGTGGGTGGGAACCCTCTGTGCCCGGCCTGTAAGCGGGCCGCCAAGGAGCGTGCGGCCAAGAAGCCGGCCGCTTCGTGACTGTGCCCGGGCGGGTCGAGGAGCCGGAGCAGGCGCCGCCGTGGCAGGAGGGGGACGGGCCGCCGCCGCGGGTATGGTGCTGGCCTCCCGGTGACACACCGGCCCTGTACGTCAGCATCCGCCTCGGTGGCCGCGAAGTGCGCCGGTACGCGCCGGTGAGGGCGCGCCTGGACTATCCGGACGGCCGGGTGGCCTACCACGTCGACATCAAGATCACTGACGGTACGGTGCACCGTGCGTACTGGTGGCCCCAGCCTGGCTTGAGCGTCGCCCACCGCAGCACGTCCGCGCCGGCCGGCTGTGAGCCGACGCCGAAGACGGGACGGCCCGGCGGCAGAATCGACGCTGCCGACGCATGAGGACGTGCCCCTCCACCGGTGGGGGGGCACGTCCTGCTGTGTGGTCCGGTCCTGTCAGCTCAGGGCGGTGTGGTGTCGTCCAGGACGGTGCGGACGGCGTCTTTCCATCCGCTCAGGCCCGGGGGGTGGGCGCCGGGGGCGGTGGTGCGGGCGGCGGTGAGCAGGGCGGCGACGTCGTCGCCGGTGAGGCGGCGGACGCGCTCTTGGAGGTCGCGGGAGGGCTTTTGGAGGTAGCGGCCGCTTACGGCCTGGCGGGTCTGATGCAGGTCGGCGCCGATGGCCGGCCAGGTTACGTTGTGGCTCAGGGCGTGGGCGACGGCCAGGGGTTCGGCGAGGTCGGCGAGGTCGCGCAGTTGGCGGACGACGTGCAGGGCGGCGCGGGGGCGCTCGGCGGTGAGTTCTCCCAGAATCTCCGCGAGTTCGGCGACCAGCGTGCGGTGGTCCTCGGGGACGTGCGTACGCAGGGCCGGGGCCGCGTGTCCGTACTGCCAGTACTGGCGGGCGTCGTCGCCGGCCGCGCCCGCGCGGGACGGGTCGTAGGGGGTGGGCCGCCCGACCCAGCCGCACCGGCACGCCGGTTGCAGCGCCTGGGGCATCGGCAGGCCGTTGGCGTCCGGGCCGTTCCATGTGCCGCCGGGCGCCTCGGGGTTGTCGGTGAACTCGCGGTCGGCCCACCCGCCGCGACGGGGGTACTGGGGGTTGCTGCCGTCGTCCAGCAGCCCCCGGCAGTACCCCTCGTGCTGGGGCGGGTCGGTATCGGCGGGGTGGGTCCAGGTCACGGCCGTACCTCCGGCTGCGCCCGGGCGGGCACGGCGCCGGGCTGGCCGTCGCGCCATTCGGTGTCACCGCTGTCGTGGACGTCGCCGGGGTGGCCGGGCTCGTCCTCGCACTGCTGCCACTGGCCCAGCATCTCGGGCAAGAACGCCCCGATTTCGTGCGGGAGGTACAGCGCGCTGCACGTGTGCGGGTCCGGCTCGGGCGGCGGGAGGAAGAGGCCGGCGGCCGCCAGGGCGTCCCAGCTGATCTCGTCGGCGACCTCGCCGCGGACGCCGTGGCACCGGGCGGCGGTGCGGACGCTGTCGTGCACGGCGCGCATCTCCCGGTGGCTGAGGATGCGCATCGGCGCGGGGAGGCGCGGGAGGCCGGGCGTCCGGTGGACCGGTTCCGGTGTGCCCGACTCGTCGGGTGTCAGGTTCTGCGTCATGACACCACCTTGGCAAGAATTCTTGCTCAACACAATACTGCGCAAGATTTCTTGACAAACGGAGAGGGTGGTTTTGCTTCGCCGGGGGCTGTTCGGTCCCCGCTGGGGTGAGTGTGCAGGCCATTGACGGCGCAGCTCGGGACCGCACCGTCACAGTAGGAGCACCGTTCGAGCGAGGGGGCAGGGGTGAGGTTCGTACGATGTCGGGGGCGTTGGCTGTTCGCTGTGGGGTCTGCCGGGCCGCGGCCGGGTCTGTCTCCGTATGCGGTGCTGGCGCGGCGCGGATATCCGCTGACCGGCGCTGCGCTGACTCTGGTGCTGCTCGGCGGCCTGGGCCTGGTCGTGGTGGCGCCCGCTGCGGCTGCCGCGCTGGCCGGCCTGGTGCTGCTGCCGGTGAGTTGGTACCTGGACCGGAACCGCGCGCGGCGGGGCGCAGGTGGTGAGTAGGCCGCCGGTACGGGTCAGAAGCTGTACCGGAGACGCATGCGCTCCAACCGGGCCAGTCGGTGCGGACGTGCATGGCCGCACTCACACGGTCCTGACGGCTGGCTCAAGCACAGGCTGTTCGTGGTGGGTGGCCTACCACGCCGGCTGACCGCGAGCGGGCTCGGCAGCGGGCCGGACCAGCGGCAGCGCTGCCGACGCGTAGGGGCCCCGGCTTGTGCGCCGGGCTCGCCTGACCTGGGTCATGGCCGCTGTGAGGGGATCAGGTACGCCTGGGCTGCCTGGTAAGCCGCTACACGGCGGGGGAGCAGCCGCCGGACTTCGGCCGCTCGGAGGGCGAGGGGCATGACCTTTTCAACGGCCAGTTCCTGTCCGCTTGGGCTGCTCATGAGACGGGTGATTTCCTCGGCCACGGCGGCGTTGCTGATCAGCGTGACGTCGTAGTACTGCCGTACTGCTTCGGGTACCCCGCACATGCAGCCGTCGCATACGGCACCGCTCACGTTCGGTGTGGGGTAGACGAAGACGAGCGGGGCGCAGTCGTGTTCGACCGGGGTGTTGCAGTACCAGCAGGGCAGCGGTGTCGGGTCTTCCATCCATTCCACGGCGTACAGATCGGCGGGTGTCCGGCGTCGTGGTGAGGGGTTCGAGCACATGCCGTGTTCAACGAGCCACACGTGAGTGCAGCTACGAAGCGAAGGGGCAGGGCCCGTTCGGGTGGGCGGGTACGGCGTCGGCCGCTCGGGTGCGTCTGGCGGGTGGTCGGCGGCCGGTGACTGGAAGGGCGGGGGCGCCGTACTCGGGCGTGGGTGCCGACGTCGACGGGGCCCGGGTGGGGCCGGCGTTGTCGTTCGGTTCTCGGTGGAGTTCGGTCGGGTGCTCGCTTTCGTGGGTGGCTGGGTCGGGAGATTCGGGCAGTGGGTTATCCGTCATGCCGTCACTCTGGCAGGTGATCTTTCGGGCTTCCATTTTCGTGGCAACGCTCGTTGCCACGAAAGGTGATGGGTATATGGAAGGCGGTAGGCCAGGCATCCGGATGCCTGGCCTACCGCCTTTAGTGGGTGTTCTGGTCTACTTGAGGATGAGGTCTTGGGGCACGAGACCTTCCTCCACCATTTTCTTCAGGTACCGCTGGGCGCTGCGTGCTCCCACGGGTACCCGGTCGTCTTCGGCGATTTGCGTGCCATTGAACGGCCGCTGCTGCCGGACGAATTCCATGACGACCTCTACGGCCTTTTGGTAGTTGTCCTGCCGGGCCCGGGCGGACTCGGCTTCCTGGCGCTCCTGGCGCTCCTCGCTGGTTTCGATGGCGGGTGCGGAGGTGGGTGTGGGGAGGACGGATCCGGTGAGGGTGGGCTGGACTGCCTGCTGGGGGGTGTCGCCGAGGGGTTCGGGCTCGTTGGTGGCGCCCAGAGGCAGGGCGGTCTGTTCGTCGGGGTTCTGCAGCTCGCGCTGTTCGGGCTGCTGCTCCGGAAGAGCGGTCGGCGGTTCTGCGGGGGCCGGGGCGGGCCCCTCGTTGCGGCTGAGGGCGATCCGCGGGGCCGGGGAGATGCCGGGCAGTTCGCCGTGTTCCTTGTAGTGGGCTACGGACTCCGGGGTGAGCGTGCCGAGGCGCAGTTCGACCTTGAGGTCGAGGGGGGCGGTGAAGCGCCAGCGGCGGCCGTTGTAGTGGCGGCGCAGGGCGGCGATCGTCCGCAGGCGCTGGGCCCGGAGGGCGAGGCCGCGGTTGTAGCGCTTGACGTCCCATAGCCGCATGTGGCGCTGGATCTGGAAGGTGGCCAGGGGCTCGTAGAGCCATCGGCTCAGGGGGATACGGTCGGGGCGCTTGCCGCTGACCACGTTCAGGCGCACGCGGAAGACGTGGGCCATGATCTCGGTGAAGGCGACCCAGAGGGAGGGCAGGGCGGCGTGGGCCACCTGGGCGGTCACGTTCGTGGTTGAGGTGACGTTCAGGTAGATGGTGACGCCGGTCAGGACGTAGGGGAACCAGCGGACCCAGGCCAGCTCCATGTCCATCCGGACCAGGACGAGGTAGGCCAGCCCGAAGACGGGGATGGAGATGTCGACGGCGAGCGGTACGAGTGCGGGGTGATGGACGCCGGCGGCTTTCATGTGCGCCGTGACGTTGCCGAAGCTCATGTACAAGCCGATGGCCCCGACGGCTGCCGCGCCCAGGCTGATAGCCATCATGGCGATCCAGTCGGTCTTGGTGACCTTGGGCATCGTCCAGGAGGAGGTCTCCTCCTGGACGTCCGCAGCACCGTCGGCGGCCGGCGCTTCAATGCTCTCCATCCTGCCTCCTCCTGTCAGCCCGTCATGATCCCGTGACCGGCTAAGTGTTCATGGTAGTCGTCATGACCCATGGGATACATGGGACTTGATGAGAAAACTGTATCGAACTCACACCATAAAGGCAAGCGGGCGCACCCGAGATAGGCGAAAAAAGTCTCAGAATTCCCACGCACTAGCCTCACGATGCCCTATCATTAAAAGAAATACCCCCCACGAGTCAAATCGCTCCGGAAGGTGAGAGTGCGGCTACGCAATAAGCCCTAGGAATACTACCGAAGGCCCGTCACTTGAACGCGGATCAATTCCCGGACTTGAAAAGCGATTTGAGCCACACCTTTGCCCTGTATTTCCCATTCCCCTCGCGAAGCGAGGGGAATCCTTGAAGGCATTTCGCGAAGCGAAATGAAAGGGGTTTGAATAGCGGGGCGCTTTAGCGCTCCGCTCCTGGGTTTTGTATTCCTCGCAACGCGAGGAATTGAGCGCTAGCGG
>NZ_JBVIBD010000035.1:0-61195 GCF_055573595.1 Streptomyces sp. NPDC030165
CCCGCGGAGCGGGTAACATATCGCTGCGCGATATGCAAGCGAAGCGGTTCGCTGCGCTGCTCCGCACCCGCTGCGGAGCAGCGGGTGATCCCCTGCGCTGCGCTTCGGGGATCGGTGGGGCCGGCCGCTGCGCGTCCGGCGGCCGCGCGGTGCGCGGCTCGGTCGGTCGGATGTGCCTGGTGCGGCTTGTGGGGCCTCCTATGGGGTGTTGCGGAGTGCTGTGCACTCCGGGGCGGGTCCGCTGCGCTCCCCCGCTCTGACGGTCCGTTACGGCTGCGCCTTCACTTCCCGAAGACCCGCTCCGCGGGTCCGGCTGGCTGTGAGGGGTGGGGGGGCGCTCGTTCGGGTCGGGTTTCAGTATAGCGCGTGCATCAGGTTGATGCAGCATGTAGCGTTGGCGAAAACACGGGACACCCCCGGAACGGCCGGACGGGGTTCGCAATTTGATGAGTGGTTAGCGCCGGTATTTCGCTCCCCCGCTCAGGCGAGGAATTACGACTTGGGACGCTTCGAACCTCAGCCACAGAACAGTACCCCGGATATCGGAAAGACGGAGTTCCGGCATACGGAGGTACCGGAGCCGAACGGCCCCCTGGGCCGGGCGGCGGAACCGCCCACCGGCATCGGCCACGCCTCCGTGCTTTTGAGCGTCACGGTCGGTACCACCCGAGACGCAGAGCCGCTGCTGCTGTCCACGACCCGCACTTGGGCATGGTGCCGCACGCGAAGCGAGCTCAGCCACAGAGGCCGGCGCCCACGATCCGGTGGTTGCCGACGGCGACACGCCCGCCGCTGCCAGCCGTTTGCCCCGTACGCACCGTGGCGTGTCGAGCGAGGTTCGCGTGGTGGTTGAGCTCTAGTGACACATAAGAGCGTTCCGTGCCGAAACGGGCCCTGACCTGCGGCGATGTGAAAGCGTTTGTTCTGGGTCTCCAGAACAAACGCGTCCCGAGTGTTCTGGAGACCCAGAACAAACACCCCCCGTAGCTGACGTACCGTCAGGTGACTGTGAGCCACCGTTTGTTCTGCCCCTCCAGAACAAACCGGTTTACCTAGTGCTACCGTGCTTCCCGAAACATTGATCATCTCTGGAGGACTGTGCTGATGGAACAGCTGCCGATCGTCCGCCCCGGCGAGCGCGTGGTCGCGCGGTCGGACGGCAAGGGCGGCTTGATCCTGGGCGTGGAGAAGATCCAGGGCCGCGAGTTCGCCGCGAGCGCGGAGGTCAGCGGCTACGTGCTGGATGCCCGGCTGCTGCTGAACGTGCTCGGCAGCCTGAAGATGCCCGGGAGCTGGTTCCAGGTGTGGTGCCAGCTCATGGCGCTGCAGAGTGCCAACCGGGCCGACGACAAGGAGCGCGCGGCCCCCCGCGGCTTCGTGAAGACCAACCAGCGCGCCCTCCAGGCCCGGTGCAACCTCTCGGCGGCCTCCGTGAACGAGGCCAGTCAGTTCTTCGCGCACATCGGCTGGATGCGCACCGCCAAGCGCGGCATCCTCCAGCTGAACCCGTGGCTCACGGTGGCCGGCACCTCCGGCGAGCAGGAGAAGTGGCAGAAGCTCTGGAACGACGCCAAGGGCCCGGCCTGCATCATCCCGCACCCCGACTACCCCACCGAGTGGCGCCGGGCGCGGGAGGCGGAGAAGAAGGCCGCCGAGGCCGCCCGCCGCAAGGAGAAGGTCGTTACGCTGCGGCAGCGGCGGCCCGTACGCAAGGCGAGCGCATGACCTCGCGCGGCATATCCTCTTTACAGCGTCTCGACCTGATCGGAAGTGGTGAGGCTCCGTGAGCAGCTCTTACGTCCCCAGCCCTCCCACAGAGGCCCCCGTCACGATCTCCCGTGACGTCCTGCGCCTCCTGGCCCTGGTCGACGTCTCCACCGCCGGCCGCCGCGTCCTGGACCAGTTGCTGTACCTCAGCGACCCGGAGACCGGCACTGCCTCGATCAGCCAGAACGAGATGGCACGCGAACTGGGCGCGAGCAAGCCGACCGTGAACCGCGGCTTCAAGGAGCTGCGCGAGTGCGGACTCGCCTGGGCTCTGGAAGACGGCTTGTACCAGCTCCACCCGCTGCTGACCGGCGGCGCGGTCTCCTCCCCCATGGCCGTGCCCGAGATCAAGGCCGCAGACCCCGAGAGCTTCACCGAGCAACGACGGGCCCGGTTCGCCGCGCAGCTGGCCAACCTCGCCACTGCCGGCTGAACGTCCGCCAGCCCCGCCCACCGAGATCCTGGCCCCCACGGCGCTGCACCCCTGGTGCAGCGCCTTCTTCGTGCACCTGCCGGTAGCACTAGGTAAACCGGGTTGTTCTGGGAGAGCAGAACAACGCGACGCGCTCCGGAGGTGTCGTGCTGCTCTGCGAGCAGCGAGGGGTGGTAGCACCAGGTGTACCGGCTTGTTCTGGAGCAGCAGAACAAACGCGGCGGCCCGCTCGGGGCGCCGCATGCAGCAGCCGTGCATATATCTCGCGTGGAACATCGCAGATCTGCGCTGTTATGCAGCAGCCCGAGGCTCCTGCCGTTGCCGGAGCAGCAGACGCCGGCTGCAAGCAGCACCTCCTCGGGCAGCGAGCAGCTGCTGCACGACGGAGCCGGCCTGCTACCCGAGCAGCACCCATGTGCTGCTCGGGCGGGCGATGCTGCTCCGTCGGCCGGGCAGCGAGCAGCAGCAGGTGGCCTTGCACCCTTCACCACCAGGTGTAGCAGCCGGTGCAGCAATGGCTGCTACACCCGCAGGCCGGGGCGGCACAGCAGGCGTGACCGCGTAAACGCTGGCTCGTGCGAATACTGCGCTGAGGCGTCTTGCACCCCATTGGTAGGTAGTACAGGTAGTACCTATGTGCGGGTTGTAGATCCCTTCCCCTGAGAGCCGAGCTCGGGCCGGGAACGGCGGGAGGTGGCCGTGCGCGGTCTGCCGGTGGTGGCCCCTCCAGTCGACGACGCCGCACGAGAGGTAAAGGCGCTGTACGCCGCTGTGGGCGCCTGTGAGGGCCTTGATCGCACCAGGGTGGCCCGGAGGGCGTCAGGACGCCGCAGACGGCCACACAGGGCCGAGAAGGATCATGTGCGCCGGGCGGGCGGGAACGGACATCGCGGTACAGGTGGCGGCGGGTGGCGTGCGCCCGCACGGCGAGCTTCGCTCTCAGGGGGAGAGATCTCTAACCCGCAGGTAGGTACTACCTGTACTACTTACTAATGGGGTGCAAGGCCGTCTGCGGAACCGTCCACGCGCTCCACTGGCCACGGCCCCCGGAGCCATGGGCGGTGCTAAGGCGGGTGTCGAGTGAGGTCAGAGGCTCTGGGCGAGGGTCTCGCAGTACCCGAGGGCGGTCGCCGCCACCCCGAGATCATCTTCGGCTGCGGATCGCCGTACCACGCCCATGACCGCCAGCATGTTCTGCAGCGGACTGTCCTCGCCGGCGGCCTCAGCCGCTTCGGCCCGGGCGAGCAGCACGCGGTCGGCCTGGTCCAGGACGTCAGACCACGCGCCGCCGTACGCCGCCGGGTCGACGCCGGTCAGCGGTGTCAGCCACAGGTCGGCGTGCGACTGGAGCCGTCCCTCGGGTGAGCGGTAGTCGAGCACGGTGCCGCACGGCATCGCGCTGGTATCCGGGTGGTCCTCAGCGCCGGGCCACCCGTCCAGATCCACGGTGTGCACCGGGCACAGGAACGCGAGCCAGGCCGCGCCCGTCCCGGCGTCTTGTGCCGGGCCTTCGCGGAGCACAGTGGCCTTGAACGGACACTCCACCACGGTGCGGAGCCCTCCGAGATCGCGGTGGCCGGAGAGCTCCTGGACGATCGACGACACAGCCGGCTCCTTCGCGGGTCAGACCTCGAGGTATGCGACGACGACCACGGTGCGAAGCGCCGTGACCCAGTACAAGAGGCGTACGCGCTCGACTTCGTCGGCGTACTCGCGCAACTGCGGGCCGGTGGTGTCGCCGGGGATCGGTTCGCCGATGTCGGGTCGACGGAGATGACGACCAGGGCGCGGTCCAGGGCATGGATCTCCGTCTCGCTGGTGATGTTCTCCAACTGCTTGGCGGCAGATTCGGAGAACGCGATCCGGGCGCGGCGTGGACCGTGCTGCGGTGCCATCAGGCGACGGCCGGGCGCTGGCGAGCGAGGCGGGCGAGGTGGGCCTCGCGCAGCTCCTCCCACGGCGTGCAGTCCTCCACCGAGGGCAGCCCGTTGGTCGCGATGTCCTCCAGGACGGCGGCGAGCTGGTCGGCGTTCTCGCGGGTCTTGGCCGCGTACGCGCGCAGTCCGTCGGCGGCCGCGGGCTCCATCTGCTGCCGGACGGTGGAGTCGGCGGGGGCTGGCTGTTCGCTCATCGAGGGCCTCCAGGGCGCGAACGGGCGTGTGCCACCACGCTATCGGCCCTACGGCGGCCGTGGGGCCCCTCAGCTTCACTCGGGCACAGGGCTCGCGGCCGAGGCGCCTTCCACCTTGAGCTTGAGACACCAAGGTTCGCCGGCGCACTGCCCGCCGAAGCCGGGGTTGGCGCAGGTGCACTCCGGTTCGCGCTCCGTCACCTGCGTGATGCGGTAGAGCCCCGAAGTCATCTTGGCCAGGCGCAACGCCTGTACCTTCCGCGCGGCCTCTTCGATTGAGGCGGCGTGGGTGGTGTAGATCAGGGTGGTGGCGTCCGGGTGGGACGGGTCGGTGCACCGTGCCACGACCTGGTACTCGTGCTGCGTCATCGCGCCTCCCAGGGTGTTCAGGCGGGCAGGTCGGGCAGGACCTGGCCGTCGGTGATCTGGGTGCGGGCGGTCAGGGCGTGGCCGTCGCAGACCACGTAGCGGTCGCCGTTGTCGGCCTGGATGGTGTGGGTGGCCGGCTCGGTGCAGGCCGCGTCCAGCCGGTCGTACGGCCAGACGTTGAAGCAGGTGAAGTCCATGCACCAGGAGTCGAAGCCCTCGGTGGGTCGCGCGCGTGACTTGAGGGTGGCGCCGTGTTCGGGGCACACGCCCCATGGCACGGTGCAGCGGCTCGGGTCGGCGGCGGTGCTCTGCAGGGCGTGGGCGTAGAGCGCGGCGGTGGTGCTGTCGGTGGTCACCCCGGGGATTGTTCCGCACTCGCTCGCCCTCCCGTGACGGATCCGCCAAGGTCACCCGGATCGGCCTGCTGCTGCGGACTGTAGTCGGTTCGGGAGGGGTGTCACGTTGATCGGCGCGAGGCCCGAAGCCGGGGTTCAGGCCCGTGATTCCGGGCCGGACGGAGAGCGTGACACCTCAGCGTGACAGCCGGATCGGGGGCGCGTGACACCCCAGACGTGACAGCGCGACAGTCACTCTTAGTGATCGCGGGTATGGCTTCCCCCCGCTACCTCCCAGCTCACTAGCCACCCCTCAGGAACATGTCTGCCTGGGCAAACAGCCCCCCAACCCACCAGACATCACAGCCATTCCAGGCATTTCGTGCCCCAATCCCCCAGTCCTCACAGGCCTGTCCCCCAGGTACTGGGGGACAGGGGACAGCGGAGCGTGACCGGAGGTGTCGGAGCAGGCCGTGCAAATGCTGCGCTACGACCGGGCGCGGGCGAGGAACGCGGCCAGGGCGCCGGTGGCTTCGGGGTCGGTGGTGGCGAGCCGGGCCGCGAACGCCAGCTGGTCGGTGTCGGTGCCGGGGACCAGGCGGGCGAGTTCGGCGAGCAGCGCGGCGTGTGCGAGGACCGGCTGAGGCAGAAGGCCGGCGGCGGCTTCGCGGGCGGCCGGGGCGCGGTAGCGCCCGAGGTGCGCGGGCGAGCCAGGCGTCGACATCGGCCTGGACGTACCCGCCGGCTCGCCGGGTGAGCTCCTCGCGTACGGCTTCGTCCCCGTCGCGGGGCTGGGCCTGCTCCAGAGCGCCGAGCCTGCGCAGCCCTGGAGCTCGTCGGCGCGGGCCGCGATCCGGGCGGCTTCGCGCAGCTCGGCTTCCCGGGCGGCGGCGGCCGCGGCGGCGGCGAGTTCGGCCTGGACGACATCGTCGCTGTCCGGGTCGTAGACCATGCCTGGAACGGCGGCGAGCAGCTGGTCAATGCGTTGTTCCCACTCCGCCAGCTCCGCGCAGCCGCGGACGTCGTCGGCCAGCTCCTCGTGCCGCGAGTCCTGCCGGGCGTCGAACAGGGCGTCCTCGAGGGCCGCCGCGACGGCGCCGGCGTCCATGCCCTTCGCCCGGCGCCGTACGACACGGCGGCCGATGCGGGCGGGGTCGACCGGCTCCCGGGGCGCGGCGACGTGCGGAGCGTACGGACTCCGCGCTGTGCGCCGGGGCGGCCAGGGCGTGGTCATCTTCGGCCTCGTATTCGTGATGCGGATTCGGGAGCGGGCCACCGCCAGAGCGCTGGACGGCGGCCCGCTGAATACGGTTTACAGCAGGCTCTGGATTCGGCCGTATCAGAACCGGAATTCTATTGCTTTTACGTCCGTGAAATCTGCCCGCAGGCCAGCGGCGCGGGTGCCCCATTCCGTGAAATAGGACTCGGTGATGGCCTTCGCGACGATCGGATGCAGGTCCTCCTCCGTCGCACCGGCCTCCTGGAGCTGGAGGATCTGAGCGGCGTAGGTGGGGGAGATCGCCGTGGTGATGGTGCGCTCACGGCCGTCGTCCGAGCTGCCCTTGCAGGTGAATCCGAAGTGCGCCGTCACGTCCACCATCATGCCGCCGGAGGTGGCTGCCTGCTCGCGTGCCTGGGCTCTGACCTGCGGTTGCCACGCTGATTCGGTCTCCTCCACCAGTGCGGCCCGGAGGCGCTTCTGGGGTGTGGTCAGCGTCCCCGCCCGGTAGCGCTCCACCGTCCGGCGTGAGACGCCCAGGCGCTCCGCCAGGGCCTTGGTCGACCCCTTCGCCCGCGTGAGAAGGAATTTCACCTGAGCCTTTGCCGATTTCGGTGCGGGCCGGGTGAAGACCTTCCGCTCCGCCCGCGCGAGGGCGTCCAGGACCTTGCCGCGCCGCGGGGCCGGCTGCTGCTCGTGATCGCTCATACCTCCAGGAACCCATGGTTCGCCTGTGGACAAGATCCTCACGGCCACGCAGGTGAGGCCACCTTCTGGCGCGTGTGACGACGCAGCTCAGTTGGCAAATCAGCACGCTTGTTGGCAAACGTCGCCGCTGTGGGGCTGCGGTTACTCTTCGGAGCGATCACTTGTGATCGTCTGTGCTGGAACTTGCATCCGAAGTTGGATGTCCACGTCCGTTCCGATGCATGGGTCCTGGATGAACTGATGTCGCAGCGGGCCCTGGATGAGCTCCGTACGCGACTGGTGCAGGGGCCAACTGGGCGAGTCGGTGGACGGCGGCATGGCACGTGGCCACAGGGTGACGAGCACCGGCTGAGGTGGTGATCGTCTGCGGCCGGTATCCAGCATCAAGCCAAAGGGGCGTCCAATTCGCGCTCTACCGCCGCAGCGGCGCGGCCGCGTCAATGGAAGATGTCGCCGTCGCGGTCTGTCGTGCCGGGGCGGACTGCGTGCGCTGTCGTGCTGCCTACTGGGGTGGAGTGTGGGATGACGGCGGAGCCTTTGATTCGCCCGGCCCGTGAGGTGGGGCAGGTGTTGTCCGATGCCGCCGCGGCGACCGGCCCGGGCCTGCGGGAGGCGGTGAGCCGGTTGCCGGAGCGGATCCGGCGCCCGGTGGGGATGCACTTGGGGTGGTGGGATAGTTCCGGCAGGCCGCTTCAGGGGCGGGCGGGAAAGATGATGCGGCCTGCGCTTGTCCTGCTGGCGTGCGAGGCAGTCGGCGGACAGACCGCGGCGGGTGTGCCGGCGGCTGTGGCGGTGGAACTGGTGCACAACGCCTCGTTGCTGCATGACGACCTCATCGACGGGGACCGGATGCGCCGCGGAAGGCCGGCGGTGTGGTCCGAGATGGGAACCGCGGCCGCGGTCCTGGCCGGAGACGCGCTGTTCTTCCTCGCCATGCAGGTCCTCGACCAGGTCCCTCCCCCACGGGGAGCCGCCGGAGCGGGGGAACTGACTGCGGCAGTGCAGGAACTGATCGAGGGGGAGTACGCCGACGTCCAGCTGGAGAACGCGGCCGGGGCTTCTCTTGAGGAGGTCCAGGCGATGGCGGCGGGCAAGACCGGCGCCCTGATGGCCGCCGCGTGCGCGCTGGGGGCACTGGCTGGCGGTGGGGACGAACATCGGGTCACACACCTGCGGATGTTCGGGGCCCACCTGGGTGCTGCCTTCCAACTCGTCGATGACCTGCTGGCTATCTGGGGTGACCCCCGGCGCACCGGCAAACCGGTCGGCTCCGATCTGGCCGCTCGCAAGAAGTCCCTCCCCGTCGCGGCCGCGCTGGGCGCCGACGGGCCGGCCGCGCAGCGGCTGCGCGAGCTGTACGCAGGCCCAGGCCCCTTGTCGCCAGCGCAGCGGGAACTGGCGGCCTGTCTGGTGGAGCAGGCCGGGGGACGCGCCTGGGCGAAGAACGTGTGCGAACGGCACACCAGGCTGGCCCTGGAGCGCCTGCACGCCGCCGGGCCTGAACCGGCTGCCGGGGCCGAGCTCGTGGCCCTGGCCCGCCTGCTCACCGCCCGCGACCACTGACGACTCGTAGCAGACCGGCACAGGACCCACCGTGGAGGCACCGCATGACGACCACTCTCAGCAAACTCGTGAGCAACCTGCCTCCCGAGGGCCTGCGCCTGTACTGCCCGGTGCCCCTGCGGGAGCATCCGGCTGGTGGCCAGGTGCTCGATGGAGCCGGCGCCGCCTGGGCTGTCGAGCAGGGGCTGTGCGCCCCCGGCTCCCGCCTGACACGGATGAACATCGGAGCATTCATCGCCCATGGGATGCCCTTCGTCACCGAAGCGGCGGGGATCGCCATGACGTGTTACAGCTACTGGGCGTTCAAGTGGGACGACCATCTTGACACTCTCACTAGCGATCTTGCCCGGGCGGTCGCGCTGACCGGTGAGGCCAACCGGGTCCTGTACGAGCCGCCGGCTGCCCCGTTGCCGGCTGCCCCATTTCTCAGCAGCCTGCGCGCCCTGCGGAAGCAGATGGAGGAGTGCCTGGGAACTGACGGCATGGAAGCTGTCCGTTCCGAGAACACCCACTGGTTGGGAGGGCAGTTGTGGAAGGTCGCACTCCGGTCCGCCGGTACGGCCGTCCCCACGGTCGGCGAATACCTGCGCATGCGCTGGTCAAAAGCGGGCGCCAGCCCCCTGGCCGCCTACACCGCGCCGGGCGCCGGGTACCTGATGACACCAGCCGAGCTCTACGACCCGCTGGTACGGGCCTTCACCCTGGCGACGTTCTACCCCTGCCTCATCATCAACGACCTCGGCAGCCTCGCCAAGGAAGCCCAGGACGGCGATGTCAACCTCTTCTCCGCCCTCGCCGCCGAACAGTCCCTCGACACCGCCACCGCTCTGTTCAAGGCCGCCGAACTCTACGAACGCATCCTCTGCCTCATGCTCCGCCTACAGCAACGACTCCTGCAGGACCCCCGGCCCGCCGTCGCCCGCTATGCCGCCGAGCTGCCCCAGTGGATTCCCGCCACCCTCAACTTCACCACCGCCAGCGCCCGCTATCTCAACCCCGAAACCACCAGCGACAAGGACAGCCCCGCGGCGCTGCCCACCCTCACCCCCAGTCCCACTCCTCTGCTGTGGAACCCCGACGACCTCACCCCGCCCCCATACCCCGACATCGCCTGGATGTGGCGGCATCTCAACCCATGAACCCACTGGCCTGGAACTCGGTCCGCACGAATGACATCCAGCACCCGCTACGCCGTCGAACCCCTCTTGGACGAAGCCTCCCACCCCACCTTCGCCATCAGCGACACACCCCACCTCCACGACCTCCTGCCGGACTACGCCAGCACAGCCCTCGGACAGTCAGATCACAAGCCGTGATTACGGATTGCCAACTAACCTGCGTCACCCTCGCCAACTACATGGCGTCATAGCTCTCTGACCAGCGGCAGCCTGCTCCGATTCTTGCCAACAAGCCTGCATCGTCACAGCGCGAACCCGGCCAATTCGTAACTTCTGGACGGGGCCTACGGGAGAGCCTGCCGAGTGACCGGTCGCGGGTTTCGGCGCGGGCCGGGTGAAGACCTTGCGCTCCGCCCGTACGAGGGCGTCCAGGGCCTTGCCGCGCCCCCTGCGACGGGTTGACGTGACAGACCGCTCGGCTTGAGCGATGGCTCGCCGTGAGCAAGCCCGGTGCCACGCCGGGCGCGGGATGACCGGCGCGTCGCGAGGTCGTTGAGCACGACATCGCGTGCAGGAACGACCACCCCGCGGAAAACGTGAGCGGGCCCGGACCGAGTCGGTCCGGTGTGACTGAGCGCCTCAGTTGGCGAGTTGAGCGTGCGCTGGGTCAGGCGGCTACGATTCGGGCGCTCCGGCATACAGGGTGGCCAGCAGCGGTATCAGCCCTCTCACTCCCCGGTCGTGCTCGGCCCTGAGGGTCGCTCCGAACTGCGAGTAGCTGGTGACTGCCCACTTCTCGTTGTAAAGCCCACGCGGATACAGCTGCTCCATGGGCTTTCCGTAGCCGTCGAGAACGATGAATCTCACTGGGAGAGTCGGGTCGGTCTCATGCATCCATCGAGGCCAGCGCTCACTGGTCGCGGCTTCGTAGACCTGGTCAGTCTGCCAACGCGCGTCGGGGTTCTTCTTGTACCCCGGGGCGTGAGAAGGGGAGGCGAAGCGCTTGTGCTCGACCACGACCAGTTCGCGACGATCGCGCTGTTGGGCTTCGACTACGAGATCGACGCCGCTGGACGGCCAGTAGGCCGACAGGGGTCGGGCGTCGTCAGCCCGTGACGATGGATTGGGGCCATCGAGCAGAGCGCAGCACACGGATGGGGCGGACTCCGGGTCCAGCAGGCCAGCCAGGATGAGCCCGGTAAAGGGATCCTCCGTCAGGGCGTACGGATGCTCGTTGATCTTGTTTTCCCGCATCCATGTCCGATGGGCCGCATGGTCGTCGACCAACCTCTGCCTCTGGTCGGCCGTGGGCGCTGGGAAAGCCATGCGTCGGATGTTGCCAGCGCTTCGCTTGTGGGGGAAGGATTCCTCCCCTTCCCCCACAAGCGCCTGGCGGCACAATCCGCCATCTCGACTGCTAACTCGCCAACCCAAGCGCTCAGTCACATCCGGGCCCGCTCGCTGTTCGGGGCGCGGCTTCTACAGCTCGAAGTCCAGGTGGATCACGTCGTTGATCTGCACCTCCTGCAGGGAGCCGGCGCGGCTGCCGCCGTCTTGGAAGTAGACCTCCTTGAGGGCTTCGGCGGTCAGCTCGCGCAGCCGGTCGTCGTCGGCGCCCTGCTGCTGGGCGTCGAAGAGGCGGGCAGCGTGCTCGGGCGGCAGGGCGACGGTCAGGTGCCGGATACGGTCCTCGTCCGTCGTGCCGATCGGCGCCCCGGCATATCCGAGGCGGGCGTGGACGTCGATGACGATGCCGTCGGTCGTCGCCGCCTTCTGCCGGGCCTTGGCCCGGATCTGCGGCTGCCACCGGGCCTTCGTCTCGCGCTCCAGGCGCGCGGCCAGGTCCGCTCGCGGCCTTTTGATCTGGTCCTTCACGTACCGCTCGACGGTGCGCTGGGAGATCCGCAGCAGCTGGGCGACGGCCTTGGTGCCCTTGAGCTGCTTGACCAGGTACCGCATCTGCGCGCCCGCGCTCTTGGGCGCCGGACGCGTGAACGCCTTGTGCACCGCGGCGTCCAGGCCGTCCCCGAACCTGCTCATCGTGGCCCTCTCCTACTCTCCGTTGTCGACGTCGGTGACGGTGCCGTCCTTGATGTACCGGGCCAGGTTGAGCTCCGGGGCGTTGTACCGGTCGCGGGCTTCCTCTCCCCACAAGACGGTCTGGGTGCCCTCGTGCTTGACCAGGCCGGGGTTGATGCCGAGCTTGAAGCCGCCGGGCAGCGGCTTGCCGTCCCGGTAGGGCAGGAAGTCCAGCGGTGACGGTCCGTCGGCCGCGTAGACGACGCAGTCGTGGTTGACGGCGACCGGGTACTGGCCGGTGAATGCCGCGTGCTTGACGATCTTGCGGTGCAGGTTGATCCGGGTGCGGGAGATGACTGCCGCGCGGATATCGGGCCGCCAGGTCGGGCGGGACAGGGCGCGCCACGGCTCGCCGGGCCGCCAGCCCTCGCCCCGGGGGCGCTCACGCAGCTTGCCGAGGCCGCCCTTGACCGTGGCTTTGATCGCGGAGACGAGGATCGCCAGCTGCGGGTCGCGGTCCTTGTAGCCGTCCATCGCCGCGAGGAAGTCGGCCGGCGCCAGGTCGGCGTCGACACCGAGGTCGGCCATGGTGGCAAGGTAGGCGTCGCGCAGGCGGGTGTACCAGCCGTCCAGGTAGCGGCCGTTCTCGTACCGCACCCACGCCTCCAGCGGGCGTACCTCGTAACCGAGCTCCACCGCGTACGCCACGGTCGGCGTCGCGTACCAGGCCGGCCCCTCGGGCCGCCCACCCTTCGGCGTGAACGGGCTCGGCAGCAGGCTGCCATCCAGCTCCACCCACTCCTTGCCGACCTTCACCCGGGACAGGTCGACGTGGGAGAGGTCGACCAGCCACGAACCGGGCAGCTTCGGGTCGAAGGCCGGAGCCTTGACGTGCGTGGCCGCGCCCAGGCCGACGGTCAGGCCGTTCGCGCCGGCGCCGAAGGCGAGGTTCACATCCAGGCCGACCAGATGCCGCAGGGTGCACTCGGCATCCGTCAGCGTCCGCGCCCAGTCGAACGACTCCTCAAACAGCTTCTCCGCCGGGCCGCGCACGTGGAAGCGCGGCAGGTCCTTGAGGACCGGGTGCCCGTCGGGAACCTCGCACGGCGGCCAGTCCATCGGGTCGATCGGGTCCTTCCCCAGCGAGCCGGGGTTGCGCTCCGAGGTGCGCTTGCCATGTTCATCCGGCGCGGTGGCGCGGGTCGGCGGGTGCAGCGCGGTCATCAGTTCCAGGCCGGTCACGGCGGTGGAGCCGCGCGGCGTCATCACCCTCGATGCGTACACGCCCAGGACGCGGGCGAGGTCGGCCGGTGCCAGCTGCCCGGCCGCGCCCCAGTGGCGGGTGTCCAGCGCGTTCCACGACGGGATGCACAGCTGTACGCAGGCCCGCTCCGAGCCCTGCGCGGGGCGGTAGATCCGTGCCCACGGCCCGAATCCGCGCTTGGTCAGCTGCCACTGCGCGCGGGTCAGCTGCTTGATGACCTTGTGGCCCTCCAGGATGCGCCCGGCGACCCGCTCCTCCTCCGTCAGGGTGGCCGGGAGGCCGTAGCGCTCCAGCGCGGCCTCGGTGAGCACGAGCAGCGGATCGGCGTCCTTGCCGGGGCCGGAGAGCTTCGGCTGCCCGAGCTTGGCCTCCTTGAGCGTCCAGTCCACCAGGGACGGCAGGGACTTGGCGGGCACGTCCAGGACCAGGCCGCCGGTGCAGTACGCCAGCATCTGCCCGTCCTCGACGTCGACAACGGCCAGCGGCCCGTTCTCGAACCGCGGGTCGGTGCCGCCCGCCGGGGTTCCGGCCGGGGCCGCCTTCCGCGCGCTCGGACGGCGCGACGTCGACGCCAGCCTGGTGGTGCGCGCCGGCGCGGCCGCCGGAGCGGAGGTGACGGGAGCAGGGGCCTGGGTGCTCTCGTGATCAGTCATGGCCGCAGCCTCGGGCGCCGGGGCTGTGGACAGAGTCCCGGCTTCCGCCGGGTCGGATGTGCCGGTGAACGTGGCGGGCACCGGGGCGGACTGCTCCTGCGGTGCGGGGTAGAGCTCCGCGAGCTGCTTGAGCAGCCGTGCGTACGCCTCGCGTTCCGGGCCGCGCGGCTCGGTCGGCTTCTTCGCCGACTCCCAGGCGGACACCGTGGCCCGGCGCACCTTCAGCGCGCCAGCCACATCGTCCAGCGTCAGGCCGTGCGCCTGGCGCAGCCGCTTGCGCTCTTCCGCCGACGGCAGCGGAGAGCGGGATGCGACCAGCGCATCGACCGCATCAAACAACTCGGACATGAAACACCTCCTGGCCCACACTCTATCCCACAAACCGCACTGATGGCGTTCGTTTACCGTACGAACCGCGTACGAATTGCGTACGGACCCTCTTTCGGAGGCAGCGGTGAGCGGGAGTCGTGAGCTGACCGAAGTGCCCCTACGCCAAGCCCGTCTTACGCTGAAAAGCCCAGGAAAGGGCAGGTCAGCTATGCCGCACTCGCTCTGGCAGGGGGCTCTGAGCTTCGGGCTGGTCACCGTGCCGATCTCCCTGCACGCCGCCACCGACAGCGGGCCGTCCGTCTCCTTCGTCCGCGTGCACAAGAACGACAACGGACGCGTACGCAACCAGGCCGTGTGCTCTTTGGAAGATGACGCCGAGGTGCCGGCCGAGGAGATCGGCCGCGGCTACGTGACCGGCGATCGCGTCGTTCCGCTCACCGACGACGACCTGGCCCAGCTGCCGCTGCCGACCGCCAAGACCCTCACGATCCTCGCCTTCGTGCCGGCCGGCGACGTCGACCCGCTGCAGATCGAGCGCGGCTACTACGTCGCCCCCACCGGCCCGGCTGCCAACAAGCCGTACGTCCTGCTGCGCGACGCCATGGAGGACCACGGCTCGGTCGCCATCGGCAAGATCGCCCTGCGCAGCAAGGAGACCCTCGCGCTGGTACGGCCGATGGGCGATGTGCTGGTGCTGCACTCGCTGCGCTGGCCCGACCAGATCCGCACCCCCGCCGACGTGGTCCCCGACCGCCCGGTCGACATCAGCGACGACGAGCTCGCCGCGGCCGAGGAGCTCATGGACAGCTACGGCCCTCTGGACGAGGAGGACCTGCGCGACCACTACCGCGAGCAGGTCGAGGAGATCGTGACGGCCAAGCTGGAAGACCGCGACGTCGCAGCCCCCGGCGAGGCTCCCCAGCCGCGCGGGCAGGTCCTGGACCTAATGGCCGCGCTGGAGGACAGCGTCCGCGCTGCCAGGAGCGCCCGCGGCGAAGACGCCGGTGGTACGGAGGCGTCGGTGACGCCGCTGCGGGCCATCGAGGACAAGGTCGCCGGAACCGCCAAGCGCTCCCCCACTCGCAAGAGCGCCCGTACGCCGAAGGAGGCCGGCGGCAAGAAGACCACCGCCAAGGCACCAGCGAAGAAGAGCGCGGCGAAGAAGAAGGCAACCGGCCGCCGCCAAGCCGGCTGACTGCCACGCCCAGGCTGGATCCGCCAGTCCCGATGAGGAATGCAGATGATTCGGGGAACAGTGCCCCTCTCGAGATGGCGGTCGGCACACTAGCCCGGTGACTTCCTGGCTGCGCCGCCGCTGGTTCGAACTCTGGTCCCGCCTGCACCGCGACATCGACAGCACCGATCCCACCGCGAAACGGACCGCCCGCGCCATCTGGGCACTGCTGACCGGGGCAGCCTGCCTGGTGCTGGGCCGCGCAGCCACCTGGGCCTCCCGGGCCGCGGGCGTCTCCCCGACCCTGACCCTGTGGCTTGCCGTGTGGCTCCTGGTTTCTGCGGTCGCCGTCGCGCTGATCGCGGTCGGTGCCGGACCGGGCCGCACGCGTCGGCCGGCCACGATCGCGCTCGTTCTCGTGACCGGCGTCGTCCTGCTGACGGCGCTGTCCTGGCCGTCCTGATGCCGGCCCCGTGCAGCAGAGTCTGCCCGGTCAGGCAGGGGGCGCCGCCCGGTGCCGCCGCCGCTGCCGTTCAGCGGGATCATCTGTTGTCAGCGGTCAGCGTGTGCCTGGCTGGCGATGTTCCCGCTGGACGTGCGGCACAGCTCCCCGACTGCCGCCTTGCAGTAGGCACAGGGCGCTGCGCTGGCTGTCTCGGTGTGCAGCCACAGAGTTTCCCGGGCGCTATGCAGGTTGGGTTGCTGTTCACCGTTCTTCCGCACGCAGTTCCTGCCGGGCTGGGCGTTACAGTACGGACACGTGGTCTTGAGGATCCCCTCGCGCCGTTCCGCGGCTGTCTTGCGGGCCTCTTGCTCACGGACAGCCTGTAGCCTCAGCTCCTCCTCCTCGTCGGCGCGGATCGCCGCCATGTACTCCTCGTATGACTCGGGGTGGTGTTTGCAAGGGCCGTTACGGAGGTCCGATCGGCACCAGCCGCCGCTCTTTCGCGGTACAGCACAGTGGCAGGGAAGCGGCGTGTCGCAGTGGTGCGGGCAGGGCCCGTAGCGCCGCGTGTTGTGGCGGCAGGGCCGATGGGTAGTGCGACCCAGTTCTCCGCACACGTCGTCGGAGCAGGCGCTCTCGCCGGCCTGGGCGAAGATCTCGGCGTACTCCGGCCAGTCAGGGTCCTGCGCCCGATCCCGCCACCACTGGGGCGAGGCCGCGATGGTCACCAGGCCTGTCTCATCGGTACGCAACAGGGCCTTGGTCATCGTCTTGGTCATGAGGTCTCCGTGCTCCATCCCGGGAGTTCTCCAACGTTGTCGGCTGTCGGCAGGGTGTCGTATCGGCGCCCTGCTTGGCGCTCTTCGGGCCATGGCGCTCGGGCGAGGTCGCGGTGGTAGTGCCGGAGCCCGGCGTCTTGCCGGGCGGCGTGCATCCGGGCGGCCGGGTCGCTGTCCCCAGGGAGGCGAGCGAGCCGTGCGTTCTTCTGTGGGGCGTGACAGTCAGTGAACGGTTGAGCGCTGCAGACGGGGCAACGGTGGGCGAGCGCGTAGTCGTACAACGAGGGCCACACAGTGGAACAAGCACCGGTGGGTTGGGATTCGGGCATGTTTCTGTTCTCCTTCTCGTCTGACGATTGCTGTCCGCGAGATCAAGCCACTCCGCTGGATGCCTACAGACATGACAGGACTTTGACCTTGAGGGCATCGGAAGGTCCGCGCGTTCAACGAGATGTCCGGCCCAGGGGTGTGCGTTATGCCGCTGACCGGCTGACGCCATCTCCGTGCGGTGGGCAGGCCGTCAACCTGCAGTGACGCACGATGCGGTGAGGTCTCTGCCATGCGCGCGCAGTCATGCGGAAGGCGTGGTCGTCAGTCGAGGTTGGCGTCGAGCTGCTGGAGGAAGTTGGCCGCAGCGGCAGTGCGGGCGTCGGCTTTGGTGGTGGAGCGTCCCTGAGCGGTGAATGCGCGATCAGCCGGGCATCGGGGAACGGCGATCGCCCGCGCGCGGAGCCCGGGGCCGCCATGCCAGTCGCTCGGCTTCCCGACGCACGGAGACGTCTCCAGCAGCCGCGCGATCTGCTCAACGGGTAGTGCGGAGGTGGCCGCGGCGGCGCGAGACCAAGGCGCGCCATCGGGCGCGGACGGCGGTTTCGCCGTCGAGCCAGCGGATGGCGGGGGCGGTGGGTCGGGGGAGGCCGCCCATGCCTGTGACAATGTGGACGTAGTAGCCGAAATCACCGTTCGAGGTGGCTTCGCGGAGCCGGTCGAGGGTGGCGGCCAGGTCGTCGTTGGCGTCGCGTACGGCGTGGTGGAAGGCGAGGGCGGTCTCCAGCAGTGGGAGGATCCAGGGCAGGCCGGCGGTGGTGGCCTCGGTGCGCAGCACGGTGGCGCGGTTGGCTACGTCGCGGTCGGTTCCGGCGTCGCGCACGAGGGCAGCGACGCGCGCGTAAAGGACGGTGGCACGCTGGTCGAGCTGGTCGAGGAGCTGGTGGGCGAGGGTGAGTTCGTCGTCGGCGCGCACCGGGTCGGCGAAGGCGGTGACCAGGGCGAGGAGGGACTGGGCGATGGCCCGCTCGCCCGGTGCGTCGTGTTCTTCGGCTTCGGTGCGGGCGGCTTCGAAGGCGGTGATCGCGCGGTCGATGTCGCCGTGGGGGAAGTGGATGTGAGCCAGGACGCGGTGATGGCGGCCTTCCCAGCCCAGGGAGGGGACAGCGGCCAGAGCGGTGGGGAAGTCGCCGCGGATGCGCGCAAGGTTGGCCAGGCCGCGGCGGGCGCGCGGGGCGAGCCGGCCGCCGGCGTCGGCGACGTAGCGCATGCCGGTCAGGGCGTCGTCGGTGCGGCCGAGATCCTTATGCGCCTTGGCCCGGTAATACGTGGCCAGTTCGGTGAGTTCGCCGGGCAGCAAGCCGGTTTCCAGGATGGCGGTCAGGCGCTCGGCGGTGCGGGCGCGGTGCTCGTGCTGGCGGCGTGCGATGGCGGTCAGCACTTCGGCCAGCGCGTCGGCGGGCGTGTCCACCGAGGCCTCGTCGGGGGCCGGGGCGGCGGTGGGCGGGGCGAGGGGCTCCCACACGGAGTCGTCGGTGTAGGCGAAGGCGGCGTCGGTGAGCCAGGTCAGGTCGCCCAGGTGGTGGTCGCGGGCCAGGCGCAGGCCCTGGCGCAGGCAGGCGACCAGCAGGGTCCGGCCGGGGATACGGGCATGGGCGTCTCGCCACTGCCGGCCGAGCGCGTCCAGGGCGCGCTCGGCGGCCCGGTGCCAGTCGGTCGGCGTCCAGCCGTCCTCGGTGTGGGGGTCGGTGGCGCGCAGGGCGGTGCGGATGGCGCCGTGCAGGTGGTAGGGCCAGATCGCGTACGCGTCTTCGGTGACCATGGGCCGCTCGGTGAGCCGGCGGGCCGCGGCCTGGTGGGCCAGGCCCGCGGCGCGGGTGGCCAGGTCCAGGTCGAAGGCGTCCAGCAAGCTGGCGCTGCGCAGGACATGGCGCTCGTCGGCGCTCAGGTCGGACAGGGTCCGGGCGATCAGGGCGGGGAAAGTGTGGTCAAAGTCGGCAGGGGTCGGGGTGCGGCCGGTGCGGCGGATCTCCAGGAAGCGGGCGACGGCCAGGTCCAGGTGCAGCGGCAGACCGTGCGAGCGCTGGGTGACGACGGTCCGGATGTCCGCGCCGATCAGCGGCCGGCCGTCGTCGTGGGTGAGGCGACCGGCGAGGTAGGTGTCGCAGTCCTGCGGCGAGAAATCACCGATCAGGTGCTGGCGGGCGCCGCCCTGCCCGGCGGCCCGGGCCGGTTGTCCGGGCTGGGGGGCCAGGCCGGGCCAGGCGTGGGGGCCGGTGTAGTCGAGCTGGCCCTGGAGGGCGTCGTCGGCCCACCGCAGGCGGTTGCGGCCGCTGATGATGAACAGAGCGTTCGGCATGAGCCATACCAGGCGCTGTAGGAGCCGCTCGGTGTCGCGGTGGCGGTCTTCGGTGTCCTCGAAGGTGTCGAGCAGGATGACCGGGGTCACCTGCTTCTTCGCGGGCAGGCGGCTGATCTCCCATGCCAGTAGGTGCGGGTAGAAGGAGAGAGCCTCCAGGTCGGGATCGGCCTCCAGCAAGGCTGCGGTACGAGTGCAGCCGGCCAGGGCCCGTGCCCGGTCCCGGCGCTCGCGCAGGGCTTTGACGAGGGCGGTGGTGACCTGTCCGGCCGCCGACCCGACCAGGCCGGGCAGTTGCAGGGCGCCGATGGCTTCGCTGACCGCGGCCTGCATCTGCTGCGGCAGCAGCTGCCCGAATCGCCCGGCCAGGCCGGTGCGCCGTACGTACTCCTCCAGCGGTTCGCCGGGGTGCTGGGCGTCCCAGTAGCGGCGCAGCGCCAGGTCGAAGCTGGGCAGCGGCCGGCCGACGGCGGCGGCCAGCGCGAGCCGGACGGTCAGGACGACGTTTTCGAAGACCGACCCGGTCGCGGTCCGGCTGCGCGCGAGGTCGATCCGGATGGGCAGGATCTTCTCCCCCGCCCACGCCGGGGCGCCCCACTGCTGGGGGCGTTGCTCGGCTTCGGTGAGGGAGGCTTCGAGCTTGCGCAGCAGGGTGGATTTGCCGATGCCCCCCACCCCGTAGAACACCACCAGGTTGTTGCGGGGGGCCTCGAGGTCCTCGACGTCGAAGGCCGGGGCGGCGAGGTGGCGCAGGTGCTCCTCGATGGCGGTGGCCGCCAGGGTCCACTGGGCCTGGCGGTTGGTGAACGTCTCGCGGTCGCCTACGGGGTCGTTCGAGCTGAACAGCGCACGAAGGTCGGCCATGTCGTGTCCCCCCAAAGATGATCACCTGCAGATTCAATCTATGCCGCGCAAGGTGCCCGGTGACAGTCCGGGCGGGGATGCGGGCCGAAGTGGTGTCGGTGAGGGACTGGTTCTGGCCCACGACCGGTAGGGATAGAGGCGGACGAGCACCTGTGCGGCTGGCGACCGGTACGGGACGGCGGCCCTGCGCCAGGCGCCGGCCGCGCTGGCGGGTCCGGCAGAAGGAAACATCCGGGCCCCCGGCCGGGCTGCGCGCTGTTCAGCAGGTGGCGTGGCTTGATGGGGTGCTCTGGTGTGCTGAGAATGAGTCCCCTTGTCTTCGTCTTCTTGGTGGCTGCCGTGCACGACTCCGCGACCCCTGGCCCCAACCCGCACAATGCCCAGGATCCAGCCGGGGCCGGGCCGCCGGACGGCGCCGACTATGGGGTGGCCGAGGAGGTCGTGGGGCAGGTGATCTCCTGGTACAGCCAGCGGATCCGGGCGGAACGCCGTGCCGGGGCGCCCCCGCAGCGCCTTGAGGATCTGGTCGCCCGGCGGCAGGCGTGCGTGGAGGACCGCCACCGCCTGGAGGAGGCCGGCCCCGAGGAGGTGGCGCGGATCACCGCGCTCTACGCGGCCCGGCTCAAGGAGCTGGAGGCCCCCGGGCCGCAGTAGCCGTCAAGGGGCTCGGTGCGGGGCAGGGGCAGGGCGGCCACGGCGCCGGGCCCGGGCAGCTGGTGCGGCTGCAGGTGCGGTGGCATCAGCGGCCGTGCCCGGTGGGCGATGTGGCGCAGCGCGTCGCGGTAGTGCGGCATCGCCGAGCGCAGCCAGCGGTGCGTGGCCCAAAACCGTGCGGCCTCGGCGGCGGTGTAGGGGCGGGACTGCTCGAGGAGCAGGGCAGCGGCGGCGCCGGCCGGGCGCGTCCAGCGGCCCGTACGGGAGCGTTGGTTGCGGTAGACGACGCTGGCATCCCGCCGCAGCACGGTGACCGCGTCGGCCACCTGCGTGGTCTCGGCGGCGGCGACCGCGTCGGCGAGGGCGGCGAAGTGGGTGTCGTGCCCGTCGGTGGTGGTGAACCGGGCGGGCCCGCCGTACCGGCTGACCTGCGCGTAGCGGGCGGCGGTGCCCTGGAGGGAGTCGGCCGCGCGCACGGCCAGCACGACGAGTTCGACCCGGTAGCCCGCCTGCCGGTAGAGATCCGCGGCATTGACGAAGGCGGCGGCGCTGGCAGGGGTGATCTCAACGACCGCGTCGCTGCTCCGCTGGCGTACGTACGCCTCGGCCATCGCCTGCCAGGCCCGGTAGTCGGCGCGGATGCGGGCGCCGGCCGTACGCGGTTCCTCGCGCAGCAGTTGGAGGTAGTCGGGGTGGGCGGTCTTGAAGTCGTCGCCGCTGATGCGCACCGGACGGCCCCGCAGGGTGCGCCGGATCATGGGGGTCATCGCGGTCTTGCCCGCGCCGGGCTGGCCCATGACGTATACGACGATGGGCCGCTCCTGCCCGGTGCTGCGTGCCAGGAGGTCCGGCACGATCAGCTCGTCGAAGATGAAGCGGTGTTCCTCGGCGGAGAGCCGGTGGTAGTCGACCCCGGGCGCCTCCCGCCGGGGCTGGGCGATGCGCCGGACGGGTTCGGCGAGCGCCGCGGCGCGCTCGGCGTCGCGGCGCACGGCCAGGGCCCAGTCCTGCGGCAGCCGCGGATCGTGGGCGCGCCGGTCGGCGTCGGCGAGCTGGCGGCGGAACGCTCCGGTCTCCTTCGCGCTCCACTGGCGCGAGCGCTCGGCCAGCAGCGCCTCGCGCGCGCCCGGCGGGCGGGCCCACCGTCCGTCCGTGAGGTCGTTGGCGTACAGCACCTGGGCGCCGCGCCGCACGATGACGACCCGGTCGGCCAGGTGCTCCGCCTCGATGGCAGCCAGGGTGGCGGGCAGCGCGGCTGCGCAGGCGTCGTGGTTGCCGGAGGACACGTACCGGGCCCGGGACTCCTCAGCCAGCCGCAGGTACCGGTCCAGCACGCCGAGCTGGCTGACCGCCTCGGGCACGGCCAGGGCCACGACCTCGATCCGGTACCCGGCCTGGCGGTAGGCGGCCGCCGTGGCCCGCCACCGGGCCGGGTCGGCCAGGGCCTCCTCCGCGACCACGTCGTAGCGGTGCGCCCGGGCGTGGGCCTCCACCGCGGCCTGCCAGGCATAGGTCTCGGGCCGCACCCGCACCCCGGCCGTGCGCACATCCTGCGCCAGGAAGGCGGGGTAGTGCGGGTGGGCGGCCTTGTACGCGTCGCGGTCCACCCGCACCGCGCCGCCCCGCCGCGCCAGCGCCGCATGCACCAGGTCGACCACGAGCGTCTTGCCGCTGCCGGCCTGCCCCGCGACGAACACCACCACCGGATGCTGCTGTCCGACCGCGCCGCGCACGGCGCCGGGGAGCACCGTCGCCGTCAGGACCGCCTGGGACCAGTCGTCGGCCGGATCCGCGGCCGGTGCCGGCGGCGTGGGCTGGGACGGCGAACTCACGTACTCCTCCACGAACGGGTCACGGTGCGGGACACGAGATGCACAACAACCGGGAGCGGCCCGGGCCGGGGTCAGCGGGCGTAGGGGTCGGTGATGGTGTGCGGGCGCCGGGCGGTGGCCAGGACGTTTTCGGGGAAGCGGGGGCCGGCGACGTAGTGGCGGCCCTTGGTCTGGCCCACCGCGGTCAGCAGCCCTGCCTTGGTCAGGGCCTGCAGGTCCCGGGTGGCCTGCTGGGTGTTGATGGCCTCGGCCTTCTCGTACCGCGAGCGCCGCACCCGCCCGACCATCGCCACCTCGTGCAGCGCGGTGACCTGCCGCTCCGTCACCCCGAAGGTGTCGGCGGCCTCCAGCAGCTGCATCCAGCAGTCGTTGGAGCGATCCACGCGGCGCTGCACCCGCTGGGTCTGCTGGTGGTAGGCGAGCAGGTTGAACCGGATCCAGGGCCCGGTGTCGCGCTTCGGCGAGTAGATGGGGCCGCCGACCTCGCGCAGCACCTTGTAGTACTCCCAGGTGTTGCCCGGCATGCCCAGCCACTCCTCGATGGAGGAGAATTCGG
Source organism: Streptomyces sp. NPDC030165 (assembly GCF_055573595.1). NCBI lineage: Bacteria > Bacillati > Actinomycetota > Actinomycetes > Kitasatosporales > Streptomycetaceae > Streptomyces > Streptomyces sp. NPDC030165. The sequence goes on from NZ_JBVIBD010000035.1 coordinate 22,840, forward strand.
GCGCCAGCACCCCGCCCCGGGCGATGACCAGCGTCTGCAGGGAGCGGGACATCCGGCCGTTGCCGTCCGACCAGGGGTGGATCTTGACCAGGTTCAGGTGCGCCATCGCCGCCCGCACCAGGACGTGGGCGTCCAGGTCGCCGTCGTTGAGCCAGTCCACCAGCTCGCCCATCAGCCCGGGCAGCAGGTCGGCGTCGGGGCCTTCGTAGTCGGTGGCCAGCTCGTCGCCGGGGGCGGTGATGCGGATCGCGGTGCGCCGCCACTGGCCCGCCAGCCGCAGCGGGTGGTGATGGCCCTGCAGCATCCAGTGCAAGGAATTGAGCAACTCCTTGCTGTAGCGGAAGTCGCGCGCGTCGTGCAGGGACTGGATGTAGGTCATCGCCTGCTGGTAGGCGAGCGTCTCGGCCTTGTTCTCCTCGCTGGCATCGACCGCATCGCGCTCGCCGTCCATCAGGTCGGCGACGTCCTTCGCGTCGACCTGGTAGCCCTCGATGGTGTTGGACGCGGCGATCGCGCTGGCCGTCAGCGCCTTGCGCAGATCCTGCGTCCACTTCGTCGGCACCTGCTGCACCGCGTGGCGCAGCTGCTCCTGCAAGGAATTGATCTCCTCCAGGACCCGGCAGTCCTCGGCACCGAGGTGAGGCGTCAGATACAACATAAGCTGAATGATACCTGACTCCTATCATTGCTCGGTAGGTGTTCGATGACGCGCCGATGCGGGCAAGGAGAGCGCGGGTGGACGGTGCTCCGTCGGCAGGCCCACGCCGGAGTGGGCAAAGGTGCCCACGGCCGCACCTCGCCAGTCCCCGCACCGCTCACCACATCCAGACCTCAGGGACCGGCGCTCTCCGTCCGGGGCCGAACAGCCGCTCGGTGAGGGATTGGCCGGCCCGGTCGGCGGCCTCCGCGGCGGGTAGGGACACGCAGCATGTCCGGGCAGCGGTGGGCGGCAGTCTCCGAGGTGGTGGTCACATGCCAGCCATCTCACCCAGCGCCCGATGAACGGGTCGGCCCTTAGATAGGCAACATCTGTTGTCTAGTACCGGGAGTATGCCCGGATCAGGATGCTGCAGAGTTACCCCGTGGCGGGTCCTAACGGCGGGTGCGTCATGCTGGTGGTTTCCTGTAGGGCGATCGTTGAGGAGAGGTATGTCTGACGGGCTTCAGTGGGTCGCGGAGCGTGGGGCTTTTGAGATGGGGTATTGGCTTGTTTTTGCCCGTGGCCTGTCGGTGGAAGAACTGGTGTCGCGTCTGGAGGGGGATGTTTCTGCGATGACGCCGATGTCATGGGATGACGCCGTCGAGCTGGAAATGGAATCAGAGGACGAAGATGAGCAAGTCATCCGCGTCGGTTCGTGTCGAGGGTGGGCTTTCGCCGTTGCCGAATACGGGCCTTTGAGCGAGCGCACTGACGAGCTTGTGCAGGCGGCCTCTGCGGGTACGGAGGTAGTTTCTGTCTCCCGCACTGTGAACGCCGACACGTGGTTCGTACACGCGAAGGACGGTGAGACTTTGTGTGAGTTCGAGCCAGGCCTGGAGCATGAGCGCACCGGGGCAGCTCCTGACGTCCTGGTGGAAGAGCTTAAGCAGGTTGGACTGCTGTTGCCCGACGGGACGTCTCCGCATGAGCAAGGTAATGATGTGGAGGGCAGCGAGCGTCGGGTGTTGCAGATGGCTGAGCAGGCGTTCGGTATCGGCCTGCCGCGTAATGAGGTTGAGCACGGCCAGCTTCTGGGGGCTCGGCTCTCCGGATGATCTGTGAACCGGAAGAGACAGGGGGCGGCCACCTTCCGGTGTCCGCCCCCTGCAGGTGATGCTCAGGGTCTTCCGTTAGGGGTGGACCTTGCAGACATCATCGGCGTCGCAACCTTCGAACCCAGGCGTGTGGACATAGAAGGCTTCCTGGTCGGCGACGCGCTTGCTGCGTGCGAACCGGCCGAGGCCGCCGCCAGCACTGGTGTTTTGCTTCTGCGGGACGCTGCCCCGCCCGCACACCGCCTTCTTCCAGTTGGGAAGAGGCCACCGGTCATCGTAGAGCAGCTCCCACGGACCGTTTTTGTTGGTCGTGTACAGCTGTACACATTCCTGGCCGGTCGCCACCTGTGTCCCGCCGCTTTCCTTGCTCGCCGCAAAGGGGTACTCGTCGCAGCTCGACGTCGGGGTGTCGGGATGCTTGAGGTATTTGGCAGCAGCCGACTTGCACATCTTCTGCCGGTTTTTCTCCTGGGCCTTTTCATCTGCGAGCCGGTGCAAGGGGTGCCCGCTGTCACCACCGGTAGGGACACGACCCGGGTGGGAGGGCAGCTTTTCCATCAGAACCCAGTACAGAGCTGCTGCGGCCGGGTACTTCTTTGTGTTGACCGGGTAGGTGGGGATGTATTCCGGGAATACGCATCCCGCCTTGCGCTTCGTGAACAGGTTGTCGCAGCGAACCCTTACCTTGCGCTCGTCCCAGTCTTCCGTTCGCTTCTTGCCGCCTACTGTCCAGTTGTCGGTCCAGGAAAGGTGGAGTTCGTCGGACTTCTGGGAGTTGGTCCACTTGTGCTTCACCGTGGCTTGAGCTGTGTGGAAGTCCCCCGGGGCCCAGGTGGGCGCGCCCTTCCACTGGGGCAGGCCGGTGTCACAGGCGGACTGGCAGTAGAACTGCTCGTTGAGGCTCACCGGCCCCACCACCGGGTCGTGGTGCATGGGCGTGACGGACAGCGTCTCGGTGAATTCCGAATTGGACAGGTCGAGCTGGATCTGCTGCTGGACGCGGAACGTGGCGGTGCCGCGTTCTCCCTTGTTGTTGACCCGTTCGAAGGCCGACTCCCGGTACATGCATGCCGAATCACGGGTAAGCACGATCGGTTTGCTGTCGCTGCCATAGGTGCACAGCGGCACGTCCGGCTGCGCGCTGCGGGCCATCCGCCTCTTTTGGGGCGAAGCTGCGCTGGGGGCGCTGCGCAGTACGGGGTGGGTCGGTGCCACGGCCAGAGGCTTGTCCGGAATGGCGTCGTAGTTGAGTTCCGGAGCGTTCTCGTCCGGGGCGGGCAGGGTGATGCGGGGCATGTCCGCGTAGTCGCCGGGGATGAAGGCCACGGCGTCGAAGGCGATGTCGTCGTCGCCGGTGCCGTCGGGGGTGATGGAGGAGAGCTGGACCTCGGGAGCCGGCCCGCCCTTGAACTGGTAGGCCCCGAGGCTTACCCAGCGGTTGCTGGTGCCCTTCTGGGAAATCGTGCTCTCGCGCCAGCCGTGCGCGGTCTTGATCTTGTAGGTTGCCTTTGTGGTTTGCGCGCCGTGATCGGGGATGTGGACCAGGACCTTGGCGGCCTTGTCGATCGGTTTGTCGAGCTTCCAGGTGCCGGTGGTCTTCAACCGCTGGCCCTTGGCGTCGTCCTTGCGGGTGTGGGCGAACCAGAAGTGGCCGCCGTAACCGGCGCCGAGCTGCTGGAAGTCGATTTTCGCCGAGTCGGTGGCGAAGTCGAGCTTGAAGGTACCGCTGTTCTTCTTCGGCTGTGCGCATCCCGGCCGCATGACCGGGGTGCCGTCGGGAACGTCGTCGACGATCAGTGCGTTGCCGGGCAGGCCCGAGGTGGTGCAGTTGGGCGGGTAGGCGGTGCCGTCCGCTTCCTCCTTGTAGGTGTCGTTGAAGCGCAGCAGTTCATTGCCGCACTGTCCCTTGTCACAGTTCTTCCAGGTGACCGGCTTGTTCCACCAGCACTTGAGGTCCTTGCGGTTGCAGGCGCCCAGGCCCGGTTCGTTCTTGTCGTCCGGGCCGATCTTGCTCGGGTCGCAGTCGTTGTCGGCCGTGCAGAACAGCCCCTCGGGCGGCTTGACGGTCGTACGGTCCCTGAAGTTCATCCACCATGCCTGGCGGAATCCGTGCACCATCTTGCCCGGGGACTCCAGGGCCTCCAGCGGACGGGCGGCCCAGCCCAGCACCTTCTCCTGGTAGGGCCAGTCCTGCGGGTGCGCGGCGTCCTTGTAGTTGTCGCCGCCGGTCGCGCTCTCCAGGAAGGGCCGGCGATTGGCCTTCCACAGCGGGTTGGCCGGGTTGTTGGTGAAGCCCACGCCCCACTTGCCGCCGTTCTTGCCCGCCTCGGACTTGGGGTAGTACCCCGAGTTGTAGGCCCACAGGGCGAAGAACCAGTTCTCCATGTACTTCGGATCGCCGTTGTTGACGGTCAGCCCGTCCTTGTGAGTCTGGTTCCACTTGTCGGCGAGGATGTTGACGCCCGCGGCGATGTTGGCCGTGTAGTCCAGCGCCGCGGCCTCCTGCTGCAGCTTGGTCTTCAGCTGCTCCTCCGGCTTCTCCTTGCCCTGGATGCGCATGCCGTCGGTGACCTGCGTGATGCCGTATCCGCAGTCGGCCTTGTCCCAGTGGATGGCCCACGGGTCGTTCTGCTGGCCGTTGGCCGCGTACTTGATGCCGTAGTAGTTGCCGACCAGCGGGTTGCCGGTGACGCCCGGCACCACGACCCGGGACGCCTGCCACATGTTGGACTCCTGCGCGGTGACGCCGAGCATCACCTGCGCCGGGATCCGGCCGCCGCCCTCCAGCTGCAGGAGCGGGAAGAGGGACTGCGGCTTGTAGGCGCCCATCCCGAGGTTCTTCCAGTTGGCCGGCCGGGAGATGTGCTTGTTCAGGTTGTTGGTGATGGCCTGGTCCACCGCCCACTCGATCTGCCGCGGCTTGGGCTGCAGGGCCTGCTTGCGCGGGTCGTTGCGGGGTACGGAGCAGTACCGGCCCGGCTCGGCCGTGTCATCGATGGAACTGGCCGTCCGCGCGTGGAAGGCCGCGGTACGGGCCGTGGCGGAGCCGGCCGGGGAGGTCAGCGCCGGGGATGGCTCGGCTCCCTGGGCCGGGTTGCCGACCGCCTGGTCCCCGGGCTCGACACGGAATTCGGCCTGCTTGCCGGTGTCCAGGACCTTCAGGTCCACGTCCGCGGAGCGAGGCGCGGGCGCCTTTGCCGGAGCGTTCCGGGAATCCTTGCCGTCCGACCACTCGGTACGGGTCACCAGCGCCTCGCCGCGGGTGGTGGCCCGGGCGTCCTTGGGAACGTCGGTACGGCGCGCGACCGCCCTGGGCAGCCGGTCGGCTTCCTGTGTCTCACCGGTGATGAAGACCTTGCCGGTGGCACTGCTGGACAGGTCCATGTTGTGCAGCGGGCCGCGGGCCAGCACGGCCGGCTTGGCCCGCCGGGCGTCGGCCCGGTCGATGTCACCTGCGGTGACGCGTCGGGCCTCGCCCTTGTCCTGGCCCCGGCTCCTGGTCACGGCGGCTGAGCGGGCGGCGGGAGCTGTGTAAGCCGCGGGGCTCGGGCCGGATGTGCCGGCGGGGCGGTCCAGGTAGGTCACGCCGCCGTCGGCGTCCGCTTTGAGCTGGAAGGGGATCCGGTCGGTGTGGGCGATGGTGCGGCGCCCGCCCGACTTGTCGATCTTCACCAGGCGGTTGGAGTCGGCCGCGACGAAGCCCTTGCCCACCGGTACGGCCGAGGTGATCTGACCCTTGAGTTCGACCGGGTCGCTCAGCTTGCCGGTGGCGGCGTCGACCTCGATCAGGCGGGTGGCGTTCTTGTCCTCGCCGCCGTCCTGGGTGAGCACCGCGGTCTCGCCGGTGCCGCAGCCGGGGCTGAAGTAGGCCAGCGACGCCTGCCGGTTCAGCTTGGTCACCGCGCCGGTCGCGAGGTCGACCACGGCGGTGAACGCGCCGCGGGCCATCAGTTCCGGCTTGTTGGTGAAGGTGCGCGGCGCGTAGGCGACCACGGCCCGCCTGCCGGAGCCGGTCACGCACGCGTTGCCGATCCACATGTCGGCGTCGAAGCCGGGCTCGCGCAGGGTTGCGGCGGTGCGCCACTGGTAGGCCTGGTTCTGGTCGGCGACCAGGACGTGGAAGCCTTCGGTGTCGCCGCTGGTGGTCCAGGCCCGGTCCTGGGACTTGTGCCAGTTCTTGCCCAGCACCGTGTCCCGGTCGGCGTTCTTGACCACCGAGGAACGCTGCGGCGCCGCGGTGTCCCGGGGCCGGTCGTCCGCCAGAGCGACGGTTTGCAGGAGGGAGGTGAACAGGGCGGCGGTGACCGCCGTGGCGACGGGGGCTCGCCATCTGCTGGTGAAGCGATGTCTCAAGAGATGTCCTTGGTTGACCGCGGCCAGGCCGCGGGCGTATCCGTACGAGGTGACCTGGGCGGGGCGGGGGCGGTCTCGGGCAGCGCAAGGACGCCGCACGGCGGTGGGGCCGGCACGGCCCGCGGCGCGTCGCGGCCGGGGCGGAGAGCAACAAAATGTGGGGGTTTCGTGAGAAGGGTCGGGTCCTGGGTCAGCGGCGAAGGGCTTCGGCCGGCGGGATGCGGGCGGCGCGCCAGGCGGGGTAGAGGCCGGCGAGCAGGCCGGTGGCAAGCCCCAGCGCGGGGGCGGTGGCCACGGCCAGCGGATCGATGACCGGGGTCCATTCGCGCAGGGCGGAGACCGTGACGACGGTGACCGTGCCCAGGGAGGTGCCGGCCAGGCCGCCGAGGAGCCCGAGCGCGGCCGACTCGGTGAGGAACTGGACGGTGATGTGGGCCCCCCGGGCCCCTAGTGCCCGGCGCAGGCCGATCTCGGAGGTGCGCTCCATGACGGCGACCAGCGTGGTGTTGGCGATGCCGACCGCGCCGATGACCAGGCAGACCGTGGCCAGCAAGAGGAACAGCTGGTTCAGGTCGCCGGTGACCGCCGATCGCAGGGCCCGCGGGTCTGGTGGCGGGACGGCCTTGAAGTACTCGGTGTGCTCTGGACGCAGGGCGGTGGGCGCCTCGTCGGCAACCTGTGCGGCGGCACCGAGCTGAGTGGAGATGAGCATGTGGGCGCGTTGATCATCGGGCGGCCCCCATACCTGTTCGGCGGTGGAGCGCGGGACGAGCACCGACATCAGCAGGTCCGGTTCCCGGTCGGCCGCGTCGATGATGCCGACCACGGTGAAGGCGGTGTTACCGATGAACACGGCCGGATGTGTGCGCAGCGTTGTGATGCCGAGCCGGGCGGCGGTTGTCGCACCGACCACGGCGACCCGCTGCCGGTGGCCGTCATGGTAGGTATCGAAGAGGCGGCCCTGAGCGATTTCGGCCCCGGCAGCGTGCAGGAAACCGGGGGATGCGGCCATCACACTGGTACGGGTATCCGCACTGGTGGCACCGGCCAGCGGCGAGGAGCGAACGGCCTGCTCGGCGCCGAGCCGTACCTTCCAGGAGACCCCTGCCGCCTCCACGCCGTTGAGCCGTTCGACGCGCCGGTCGGCGTCCTGGGGGAAGGCGAGAGGGACCGTGTCGGCATCGCGGCCACCGGTGTCGTTCACCGTTACTTCGGTCGCCGTCAGCTTGTTGAAGCGGGCATCGATCTGGGAGGCCGCCGTACCGGTCAGGCCAAGGACAGCGATGAATGTCCCGACGCCGAGGACGGTGCCCAGTGCGGTCAGGGCCGAGCGGGCCGGGCGCTGCAACACCCCGGCGAGCGCTTCGGTGACCAGGTCGCGCGGCGCCAGCCGGGACCGGCGCACTCTTTCACGGCGGTGGGGGCGGCGGCTCATGCATCTACCACAGTCTGTCGGTCGGTCAGGACTCCGTCGTGCAGGACGAGGGTGCGCTCGCCGCGGGCCGCAACCTGGGCATCGTGGGTGATGACGACGAGGGTCATGCCAGCGCGGTGGAGTTCGTCCAGGAGGTCCAGGACGGAGGCAGCGGTACCGGAGTCGAGGTTGCCGGTGGGCTCATCACACAGAAGCAGGGAGGGGCGGGTCACCAAGGCTCTGGCAATGGCCACCCGCTGCCGCTCGCCCCCCGACAGGCGGGTGGGCAGAGCGTCGACGCGGTGGCCGAGGCCGACCTGGTCCAGGGCGCGGCGCGCGCGTTCACGCCGGTCGCGGCGCGGAGCACGCTGGTAGACCAAAGCCAGTTCCACGTTTTCGGTCGCGCTGCGATGGGACAGCAGGTGGAAGGACTGAAAGACGAATCCGATGCGCGTTCCGCGCAGTGCGGCGCGTTCCGCGTCGGAGACCGCGCCGGTGTCGATACCGTCGAGGCGATAGCAACCGCTGCTGGGCACATCGAGAAGGCCGGCGATGTTGAGGAAGGTGGACTTGCCCGATCCCGAGGGACCGACCACAGTGACGTATTCGCCCGCCTCGATACGCACGTCGCAGGGGCGCAGCGCCTGTACCGGCGGCGGGCCCGGGTAGCTCAGCTCCACCGACTGGAACTCGATGACCGGCGGCGCAGAAGCGCGGGAAGAAGTGTTCATCCCAGCGACTGCTTCCTGGTACCGCCGCCGTCTGTTCCCACCACGACCCGGTCCCCGGCCGCCAAGCGCGCTGCGGCCTGGGGGATGATTTGTACGAAACCGTCGCCGGACATGCCGGTGCGCACCTCGACCCGGCGTTGTGCCCGGTCCGGTCCTTGCACGGTGACGGAGGTGCGTCCGTCCGCGCCGGCCGAAATGGCGGCGGACGGCACAGCCAGCACCTTGCCCTTGGACGTCGCAGCTTCGATCGTCAGCCGCACATCTTGCCCGGCGAACGTCTCCGGCAGTGCCCGGTCGGGTTTGACGGTGACGGCATAGCCTCCCTGGTCCGGGGCGCCGTCCTTCTTGGCCTCCGCGGGGGCGTCGGCCACCGATACCACCGAACCGGTGACCTGTTCTCCGGAGATCTCCGAGAAGATATCCACCTTCTGTCCTGCGTGGACGAGCCCCTTTTCGTGCGCGGCGACGAAACCGCGCACGCCCAGTTGCCCTGCCGACAGGGTCAGCAGCTTCTCCCCGGCTTCTTTGCCGACCACTGCGTTGACCGCATCGGTGCGCAGCGGCCCGGAGCTGAGAAAGACCACCTCTGCCGACGGCACCACCGGCCCTGAGGACGCCGTGCGGGGCGTGGCCGGTGCCTTCTCCCCCGTCTCCGTCCCGGACGGGTGGGCCCGCACCGATGCGGGGAGCGGGGCGTAGCCGCGCGATCGGTACAGGGCTGTCACGGCCTGTTCGGTGCCGGGGCCGAAGGTGCCCTTGCGGTCGGTCCCGGTTCCGTGTCCCAGCTCTGTCAGCGCCGTCTGGAGCTGTGCCACGTCGTCACCTTGGGATCCTCGCTGCAGGTCCCGGTACGAGGGCAGAGCGCCCCGGAGGACGATGAGCGGCCGGCCCGAGATCTCAAGCAGAACCTGTCCGAAGGACAAGGACGCGCCCTTCTTCGTGCGCACCTTGGTCACGACCGACCGGGCGATGCTCTTGTCCGACGGACCACCGGGCGAAACGGTGACGGTCTGAGCGGCTGTCACCGATCCGCGGGTGACCAGGGTGTCGGACAGGACCCGGTGTTCGACCGGTGCGGTCAGTACATCCTGCGGCGGGGCCGCCTTCTCGGCGGCTGCCTGGGCCGGGGACTTGATGAACACGGTGGCGCCCAGGCCTCCGGCCGCCAGACCGACCGTGCCGGCCAGCAGGCCCCCCAGCACGCGACGGCGCCGGACCATCCCCTGACGGGTCCCCGGCGCAGCGCGCCCCTTGCGTCGCCTGGCTTCACCGTCCTGTGAGACCAAGGTTTACTCCGTCGCGCAGATCCTGAGCCGCCTGAGCGATCACTGCTCCGTGCTTCCGGCAGCCTTCTTGGTCCCCAAGGCTCGTGGGCCGACTTGCGCAGTCCAGCTCGGTGTACTGGGCCGCGGCCTCACGTGCCGACGTCGCGACCTTGCGCAGGGTGCCGAACCCCTGCTTGCCCTTGACCTCGCGCAGCGCTGTCCCGGCGAGAGCAGAAACATCCTTGGCCATGGCCGCGCACGAGGGCGTGAACAGGTCCGTCTTCGCCGGACTGCAAGGCGACTTGCGGCCCTCCCCGTGGGTGTAGGCCAGCTTGTCGAGAGCAGGGGACAGGGCCTGCTGAATGCGCTCTGCCTCAGCCCCTGCCGAAGCGGTGGAGGGGGACGGAGAACTCGCCGAGGAAGCGCGTGGCGATGACGAGTCGGGGGAGGCCGCCGGCGCAGCAGGCGATGAGGTGTCACAGGAAACGAGGCAGGCCGCCAAGGCGGCCACGGTCCAGACGTAGCGTTTCATCGGGAATTCTCCAAGACCTTGGCTGCGGCGCCCAAGGACGCGCTCATGTGCTTCTTCTCTGCGACGAGTGCTTCCTCATGCTCAGAGATCATTTTTTCCTGGATCCTGGATTCCACGTCGTGCCAGGCGTCCAGGAGGTCAACATCCTTCTTGCACTCCACATCGGCGACTGCGGTAGCGATTTCTTTCTGGTCGGCTTTTTCCCCTGATGCTGAATCCGCGGCGTCCGGGGGCGACGCGTAGCGATACCCCTTTTTCTTCATGCACGAAGCCCACGCGCCGAAGAGGCTCTTCACGTCCGGATCCGAGAGGGACTTGACGTAGCTTTCCGTGTTGATCTGATTGGCCAGCGCATGCCCTGTGTCGGTTCCCAGTTTGCGCCTGGCCTCGCCCGAGCAGCCGCCTGCGGGAATGGGCGTACCGTTGACCTTGTCTCCTTTGCGTACACCGCTTGCGGGGTCGGCATCGCCGATGAAGACGCGATCCTCAGCCTCGCTCATTTCCTGCTCAGGAGCAGTGGAATTTCCCGAGGCTTTCGATGGCGCCGGCAAGTGATAGCCGCTGCTTTGGGCGGTCTGGAGGTCAGCTACTCCGTAACGGCGCTCCCTGTTGGCGGGGCTGCTGTGCTGCGCTCCCATGGCCTCGAAGTCAGGGCCGGTGTAGTCGAATCCGAAGCGCTTCATGCATTGCGCGATCAATACCTTGCTCGCCTGCAGCAGCTGCTTCTCTTGCGAGGTGTCAACCAGGTACTTCTCAATGGGCAAAGGGCGCACGGGAAGCGCTTTGCCTCCTCCGCTCGGCGCGGCGGCACCGCCTCCCTGATCTCCGCAGCCGGTGATGATGCTCAACGCAACCGCTGTGGCCAGTACGGCGCCCGCCGGTCGGCGGGCCGGATGCAGCCTGCCGACCGGGCGTCCGGCGGCCTGTCGATTCAGAACCGGAAGCATGCTTAGGAACGCGCCTGGGAAGCGTTGTTGTTGTAGGTGTTGTTCAGGTTGCCGTACCACTGCCGGGAGCCGGCGTAGCCGTAAGGGGGCCACGCGTCGAACGGCCCTGCATAGCCGCTGTTGACGTAAACGTTGTACCCCATGTAGGTGTCGTAATTGTAGACAGAGGCAACACTGTTCTTGACGTGACGCCCGCCGCCGTTGCCATTGTTGTTGAACTTGATGCCGGGATCCGCGAGCGGCGCCATGGCACTTCCGTAATTGAAGACATCCCCCTGGACACCCACATGCGCGCCCTTGTTGTTGGAGTTGTAGTAGAGGCACAGAGGTCCTGCTACACCCTTACTGCAGTTACGAAGGTTGGCCATGGCGTGGGCTGAACCACCAGTGGCAACCACAGCGGCGAAGGCGGTGAAAGCGGCCGCCGCCACGACGGAAGACTTGAAGCGCATAGCGCCCCCCTGAAGTGCGTGAGTCATAAACAAGAAGCATTTCCGTCGCCTTTCGGAAAGCTCGCACCACCCTATGAGGCGAGCTCCGATATAAGAGGAGCATAAAGGTACCCAAAGCGGACATAAGCGACGACGCCTTATGTGTTGGATGGATCACGGTTGTGCCGCCGCAGACATAAAACATCTACTTCGACAGGTTCGTCCGCGCGCCACTACCCCACAGGCCGTCGCCGGCAGCACCTACGCACCCGCCGCCGTCCCCGGCACCGCGCCGAACTCCACAACACCCCGGCCTCCCCGCGCCGCCCTCGTCCTGGCCGTCCTCCACCCGCTCACCCCCGCCGTGCTGCGCCGCTCCCCCGCCGTGAGGACTCTCCTTCGCCCGCGCGACCTGGTCGTTCCCAATAGGGCGGTTAGCGCCGTCGTGGGGTCGGCGTATACGCCGAGATCTGTTCCCGCAGCTCGGCGATGTCCATAGCCAGACGCTCGGCCGTTTCGGGAAGCCGGATGCCGGGGACTGCGGCCACCAGGCGGAGTGCATCCTCGTGCAGTGCGCACTCCAGAGGAGCGGCGTCGTGAAGGTGCGCCCGTGCCTGTGCTGCGGCGTCGCTGATGAGGGCGTGGATTTGCTCCGGCTCCGGTGCAGGTGCGGGAGGCGCCGATGTTACTGGGAGATCCGGCACCGGGTCGTCGGTCAGGTCGGGTGTGCAGGTGGGCAGCAGGGGTGGTTCGGAGCATTCCCGGTACCACGCCCACGCATGGTGAGCGGGGATGCGGGTCTTTCCGCCGGGCACCGTGCGGCCGAGGGTGACCGGCTGGTCCGTGCTGGTGGCGGGGTGGTGCTGCGGGCGGCACTCGGGGAGTCCGCGCAGTGTGGCGAAGTCGGCGGGGCGAGTGGCCAGGCGGGCAGTGACAGCGTGGCTGAGGGCGGCGGTGTGACGGCATGGTGCGGCTGCGCAATCACAGCTCAAGGCGATCTCGTCGACTGCGGGCTGGGTGGGTACGCCGCCGGTGTGGGCCGGGCTGCTCAGGCATTCGGGAAGGTTGCCGTTGCGGACGGCTTGGTGGTGGCCGCACTGGGGGGAAGCAGATTGCCAGGCGGTGATCTGGTCGTCGGTGAGGACCGGCATGGTGATCGTCGGGTGTGCTGGTGTGGCGGTGTGCCGGGTGGTGGCGCTGGCGGTTGCCCGGCCGGGTTCGAGCGTGAGGTGGGTGAGGCCGCCTGCGGACAGGTCGTTGTGGCCGGCGAGCCAGAGTGCTTCGTCGTTGACGGCGGCCCGCAGGGTGGTCTCCCACGTGCGGGCCCAAGCGTTGGGGGTCATGGCTGTGCTCCCAGGGCGATCAGGTCGATGATCTGGTCGTCGGTCAGTTCGGTGAGGGCGGAGTAGCCGTCGGCGAGCACGGCGTCGGCGAGGGCCCGCTTGTGGTTGAGGAGATCGTCGACGCGGTCCTCCAGGGTGTTCTCCGTGATGAGGGGGTGCACGGTGACGGTGCGTTGCTGGCCCAGGCGGTGGGCGCGGTCGATGGCCTGGTTCTCCTTGGCGGGGTTCCAGGGGCGGTCGAAGAGCACGACGTGGCTGGCCTGGGTGAGGGTGAGGCCGGTGCCGCCGGCTTTGACCGTCATCACCATGAGCTGGCCGGAGCGGAACTGGAAGGTGTCGATGACGCGCTGGCGTTCGCGTACGGAGGGGATGTCGCCGCTGTAATAGAGGGGGTCGTGGCCGTGGCTGCGCAGGTGCCGTACGAGGAGTTTGGCCATGGACCGGTACCGGGTGAAGATCAGCGTGGATTCGTCGGGAGCGGCCAAGGCGGGCAGCAGGTCGTCGAGGGCTCCGATCTTGCCGGACCGGGATGCCGCCTGTTCGGGGTCGTAGTCGTCCTCCAGGGGGTCTTTGAGGTATTGGGCGGGTGAGTTGCAGATCTGCTGCAGTTTGTTGAACAGCTCCAGCAGCAGGCCTTTGCGCTGCACCCCTTGACTGTCGCGGACCGCCCGGAACGTGTCGTCGGCCGTCTGCTGGTAGAGCTGGATCTGTTCCTCGCTGAGGCTGACGATGCGCGGCCGGATGTCCTTGGGCGGCAGCTCGGTCAGGATGCCCGGGTCGCCCTTGCGGCGGCGCAGCATGAACGCGCTCATGAGCCCGGACAGCCGCGTGGTTCGCTCGGTGTCGGCGAGGTTGTCCTCGATGGGGCGGGCGAACTGGTCACGGAAGACGCGCTGCGTTCCGAACAGGCCGGGGTTGAGCCAGTCCATAAGGGCCCATGCCTCGGTGAGGTTGTTCTCCAGTGGGGTGCCGGTCAGAGCCACTCGGACGGTGGTGCGGATGCGGCGCAGGGCGCGGGCGGTGGCGGTGCGGTGGTTCTTGACCATCTGGGCTTCGTCGGCGACGACCAGGTCGAAGGCCAGCAGGGCCAGCAGGTCGGCGTCGCGGCGGAGTGTCTCGTAGCTGGTGAGGACGATCGTGCGCGAGGTGGCGTCCTCGAGGGTGCGGTCGGCTCCCAGGTAGCGCAGGGTCGGCACGGTCGGGGCGAACCGGTGGACTTCCCGCTCCCAGTTGATGACGACGGAGGCCGGGCAGACGATCAGGGTCGGCCCGGTGGCGCCGGACGCCGATTCCCGGCGATGCAGGTGCAGCGCCAGGGCGGTCAGGGTCTTGCCCAGGCCCATGTCGTCGGCGAGCAGGGCGCCGAAGCCCGCGTCGGTGGTGTTCGCCAGCCAGGCCAGGCCCAGGTGCTGGTAGTCGCGCAGCGTTGCCTGCAGGGCTTGCGGCGCGGGGACGGGTGTCGTGCGGGAGCCGGTGCGCAGGAAGTTCACAAGGTCGGCGAGAGCGGCCGTCGGTTCGCAGGGGAAGGCCTGTCCGTCAACGTCGATGTGGCCGGTCAAGGACGCGCGGAGGGCCTGGTCCGCGGAGATCGGGCCGATGCGGCGGTCGGCGGCACGGCGGGCGGTGTCTTCCTCGACCATCACCCACTGGCCCCGGACCTTGGCCAGCGGCCGTGGCGCCTGGGCGAGGTCGTCCATCTCCTGATCCGAGAGGTCGGCGTTGCCGAGCGACATCTGCCACCGGCCGTCCAGCACGTCGTCGAGGGAGAACCGCGGCCGGGGCACCGCCGCAGCCGCGTCGGCCCGTCCCCCGACCACTGCGCGGGTGCGCAGCAGGTCGGTCCAGCGCTGGTGCCAGTGCACGCTCAGGCCGGCCCGCTCCAGTTGCTGCCGTGCGGTGCCCAGCAGCAGGACGGCCTCGCTGGCGAGCAGCGTGAAGCGATCGGGTAGCGGGCATTCGAGGAGTCTCCGGGCCGGCTCCCATACCTCGGCGATACGCCGCAGCCGTCGGCGGATGTGCCCCACCACTGCCGCGTCGTCGGCCACCTGCGTAACCGGGCCGAACAACTGCTGCTTGCGGCTTTCCGCGGTGGGCTGGGCGACCAGCAGTTCGGCCCACAGCAGTTCCGTGTCGTTGGGACTGCCCGCCTTCGGGGCCTTCACGGACAGCTTCAGGTCCACGGCCGGTGCTTCGGCGCGGTCGTCTTCGGCGCGATCGGCCCACTGGTGCAGTGCGCTGGTGCGCTGCTGCTGCGGGGTGGGGGCGGTGAACGGGGCGTTGCCCAGGGCGGTGGAGGTACCGGGACCGCGCAGCATCGCCTCGGCGACCGCATCGAGCCCGGCGCGGATCGCGATGCGCGGCGCCCACAGGAGGTAGGGCTTGGTGTCGGTGGCTGCCCCGCAGTGCGCGGGCGGCACCAGGGCCTGGCGCAGCTGCCGTGCGTACGTGCGCTCGTGTTCGTGGAGCGGGCCCAGGCGCCACACGTCGGCGCCGTTGCCGTCCAGCGTCGGATACACCCGGCCGTCGGCTACCACGGTCAGCCCCAGCTGGATCACCTGACGCCACAGCCGGACGGACGGGGTGATCTTGTCGCCGTCGGATGTCCGGGCCAGGACGTTGGCCAGCAGCCGCACGGGCACCTGCCAGCATTCCACCGGCTGGGGGCCGACCGCGAGTCCCTGGCCGGGCAGGACCAGGGCCGCCGTACAGCATCTGATCGGTCTGTGGCAGACGGCCTGTAGCGGAAGGCCGTCGGTCCGGTAGAGCAGGAAGCGGCCGGCGCCGTCCTGCAAGTCGATGGTGATGTCGGTGTCCTGCTGGAGCAGTTCGCGCAGCGTGTCCTCGGCGGCTTTCGCCTGCTCGCGGTCCGCGAGGGGCCCGGCCGGATTGCGGCGGGCCCCTAGGGTTCCTGATCTGGCTGCCGCGGCCGTCGGGTCAGGAGTGGATGGAGCGTTCTGGACGTCGCCCTGCGCCTTCACGGGAGTGGCCAGCAACTCGATCATGTCCTCGGCTGCGTGGCGCTGCGCTGCGCGCTTGGTGGGCCCCTGCCCTACGGCCTCCAGCCACTCCGCGTGCACCTTGCAGGTGATCCGTGCCACGAATCCCGTGGAGCGCTTGTCGGGGTCCTCGATGCCCAGCTTGCTGATCTTGCCGGTCTGTTTGAGCTCGTTCAGGAGCATCAGCGGGTTCTTGCCGCCGAGCTCCGGCACCGGGATGCGGCCGACGCGCAGACCGCGGCCGCCCTTCACGGCCCGCTGGACGGTGTCCAGCAGCTGACGCGCGGCCGACAACCTCGTGCTGGAGCGACCCAGGCCCCGCGCGGTGACGGTGAGCAGTTCACCGCGGTGCACGCAGGCGCCGACGCACACGAACAACGGCTCCCGACCTGTGATCCCGGGCGCGCTCTTGAAGACGAGCTCGCTGATCGCAGCGGCTTCGGCCAGCTCCTTCAGTTGTTCCTGCGGGTCCTTGTCCGGCGCGGGACCGTTGCCGGTCGCCGCGCGGGGCTCCGCGGCCTGGGTGGGCAGCGGCGCCTGTACCGGCAGGTCGGCCAGTTGGGCCAGCAGCCGGTGTGCAGCGGCTGCGCGCGCCTGCCGCTTGGTGTTGCGCCACGGCCCGAGCTCGCTGATCTGCTCGCCGTCGATAATGCAGGTAGCACGCACTCGGAAGAGCGGCGGATCGCTCTTGCGTACCTCTTCGGTGTAAGAAGGCGTCGGCCCGTGGCGCAGCGACTGGTGCAGGGTCAGCACAGCCACGGCGACACCGGGGGCGCCTGTCGCGGCCAGGGCCGCTTCGCGAGCGGACTGCCACGCTGCGGACCGGGCGGTGAACAGCACCGCGTGCAGGTCGCGCGGAATCAGCTCTCCTGCGTTGATCCGCATCACGATCTCGGCTACTTCGGCAGGCGCGACGTGAGGGCGTTCCAGGGCGGCTTGCAGGCGGGTCGGGAAGGAATCGTCCTTGGCCTGGGCCGGCGGCGCCGCCGAGGAGAACCGGCCGGCAGGCACCCACCCGGTGAGCGTGCTGTCCTGCTCGACCTGTTCGGCTCCGCAGAGGTGGCCGAGCAGGCTCGCGGCCGCGCACTGATGGGCCACCTTGCGGCTGGAGCGTGTCACCACCGCGCCGTGGGCACTTGAGCCGGGCTGCCGCAGCCCGGCTTGAGCGCTGAACAGCTCCGGGTTCGCGCTGGGCACCTCACGGATCTCGAAGGCCGCCGGGGCGGCGATGTCCTGGCAGTAGGTATGGAGTACGGAAGTGGCCAACTCAGGGCGTGCCGAGACCATCGCCCACGCACCGGAGACAGCCGCATGGGCAGTGGGCAGTGACGTCGGGACTCGCATCAGCAGCAGACGCAGGTCTTTGATACCGAGACGTCCGGACCCAGCGCGGGCGGCTGCCTCAGCAACAAGCTCTGGAGGCATTTGGCGGTTGAGCCACGCTGCTTCCAGGAGCCGGGAGAAGACATGCGGATCCACCGACCCCAGCGCGACACGGGAACCGGACGCGGGGTGGGAGACAGGGGCGGCGGGGTGCGGTGGTGCAGGAGCCATCTCAGCCTTCACGGAGAAACATCAAAAAGGGTGGTTACTGACGAACCGGCACCGCGTGCTCGGTGTCCAATGAGCAAGGTCTGCCGCGGTCCGCGAAAAAAGCCGTTGCCCCTGTGCCTCTCGTGCACCGCGGTCAACGAGGAGAAACAGCCCTCAGCCTCGGCGACCGCCCTGGTCCTGGTCCGGGAGTCGGCGATACGGGGGGTGACACCGGTCCGGAGGCGAAAGCACGGCGCGTCCCACACCGGTCCCTGGGGCTACCGGCGGTCGGGAAGGGGGTTGCAGACGTCGCAGGACCGCTCAGAGTCTGAGCCACTCGATCGTGTCGGACAGCTCCTGATGCTCCTGCGAGCCCTGGCTGGCGCTGACGCGCTTCTTATGGAAACCGACAGCCCGGCCGTTGCTATTGGTGCACTTCTCGCCGGGGATGGCGTCGCAGAAGCCGCAGTCCAGGTCCATCGGCAGCCGTTCGAGTCGGCTCTTGCAGTCCGCGAGTCGCTCAAGGCGGTGGTCCTCGCACGCGAAGACACCTTCGGGGGTCGCACAGGCGCCATGGTCGTCCACGGGGTACCCGCACAGCTCGTCGTCGCGCGGGTCACGGTGGTGGCACCGATCGCTTGCCGTACGGCGTGCGAAAGGGCAGCGCAGCCCGCGGGAGTAGCGCACCCAGCGGAAGTCTTCAAGCTCCTCATCCAGCGTCACGGTGCACCGGTTGGGGAAGGGATCCGGCCCATCGGCAGGCAGGGCCCATCGGTGCTCGACGCAGCGCTCGTTCGGCGCGCTGACGGGCGCCCCGCACGGGCCCCAGGCCGGGTAGTTGGAGCCTCGCGCCGTGCGCGACGACGCCCAGTGACATACCGGCCGAAGTACGGCAGCGAATTTGTCCCGCAGCTGACGGGCCGCCGGAGATGGCACGCTGTGCAGGAGCTGGAAGGCTTCCTCCACCTCTTGGGCGGAGATCTCAATGCGCCGAGGCGCTCCGTTACGCCTGCGCGCGATCACGCGTGCCGGTTTGGGCGGAGTGCGGGTGGTCCTCACCATGGAGGCGATTTGTACCGCAACGCGGTGGTGTCGGCATGGCGTACACGCCGACACCACCCACGCTGCAAAGAATCAGCGCCTGAGCGCTGCACGCGTATCGTAGCCGCAATTCCTCTCAAAAAGGTGGAAGCCGGGCACGCCCGGTGGGCGAGTCGACTGCCGAGCGTGCCGGTTTCGCTGGCGTCCGATAGTGCGAAAGGTCCTGTAGTGATCCCGGAATACTGCCCGTTCCACCAGGTCGAGGACGCCTGCGGACCCATGGTGCGGCTGCTGGAACAGGCCGGCCTGCTCGCCCTGACGCCGAACGCTCCGGCCCATCCGGGCCAGCAGGAAACCGCCGGTGATGACTCCGCCTTCGGCGTACCGATGTCGGAGGTCTCGTTGCGGCGGATCGTCGCGCGGATCAACACCTGGGGGCGGAGCTCCGTCGACCCCACTATTCCCCGCCTGGATGTTGTTCCAGGAGATGTACGCTCGGTCCGTTACGCGTTGCAGGCCCTATATGAGACAGTCCAGGAGAAGGCCGGAGTCGACCAGCGGTGGTGGCGGGTGAAGGACCGGCTGGCTCAGGCGCGTGCCGTGCTCGTCCGCGATGCGCTGGCCGATGCCGAGGACGACCGGCTGTCCGCGTATCTGGCGGCCTTGCACGTCGACCGCGCCTACACCGTCTGGGAGACGGAGATCAAGACAGGTCTCGGCTCCTGACCCAGCTGGCACTTCGCTCCCGGACGTTTTCGAACCGGTCCTGAGCCCCGAGGCCGGCGGCCGCCAGATGGCGCATAAAGCGTGCCCCTGACCTGCAGCACGCGTTGGACGCGGCGTGCCGAACACTGCATCCAGCCCTAGCGAAGCCAACTCTGCCCCGGCCAGCGAACCGCCAGCGCTGCCGTTCGTCTTGACCTCACCGCAAGGAGAAGCGGCACGGACGTTGCTGAGCTACACGGCCTCCTTGCCTCTGCCCGGCCCCGACGCTCAGTTGACCGCTGTGGTGGTGGCCATCCGCGCCGCACGGGGCGGCGTCTGCAACCTCACCGGAGACGACCTGTCCGCCCTACGGCTGAGTGATCCGCAGGTCGCGATTGACGCCCTGCGCAGCCTCGGCTGGCAGATGCCGGACGCGCTCTTCGACGGTGATCCGTCAACACCCGTTCAAATCACTGTTCCCGCCCTGGCCCGGGAGAATGACCACCCTCTGTCCTTCGGAAAACAGACACGCTCACGGGTCTCCGGATGGACCACACGGGCCTTGTCCGCCAAACCGGTCAAGAAACTCCCACCCGCCGCACGGCTGGCCAGCCTGTTCCTCGCAGCCCACAGCACGTCCACGCGCCTGGGACGGATCCCGCCGGACCTTCCCGCGGCCTGCCGGGCCGCCCTGCCAGAGCTTCTGCACAAGGGGTTCCTGACCGAGCTGTCCGAAGACCAATGCCTTCTCGATCCCTCGGTTCGGCACCTGTCGGGACAGCGCCGCCCCACCGACGAGGAACGGTCCACAACTCCCGAAGCCACGTTCGATGCCGCTGCATGGGACCAGTGGAAGAGCAGGGCCACCCCTGCACTGCGACGCCACGTGGAGGCCGTCGAGCACTGCGACGTGTGCGCCCTTCCGGTGGAGCGAGTCGCAGAGGCCTTCACGGGCTCCAACCCCTCCCACTTCTTCCCCAAGGGCGTCAAGCTTGCCTACGGCGAGTGGAAAGACGCCCATCCCGATCGCGGTGCACAGGCCGCCGCATTCACCGTGGCCTTTCGGGCCGAGCACGGACACGGCCCCTCGTACGCCCAGTTGTGCGCGGGCCTGGGCTGGGGGCTGAAGGGCCCGCTGCGTGGCTTCGTTGTGAAGCGTCTGCTGGCGAATGAGTGGCTGACGGACACCGGCACGGTGCCGTGGACTCTGCGCCCGGGCAAGGCTGCCCAGGCCCAAGGCATCGCCCTGCCCGCGCCACGAACCCCGGCGTCCGTCATCCCGTCCCAGGCGAGTCTCCTGTAGGAGACCGCTGCCCGGACCCGGGCGGCATCGGCTGCCGTCCCAAAGGCATCGCCCTGAGGTTTTGCGGTGCAGCGACGGAAGCCTGCTCCCGCCTCGGTGCCACCGCGCGCGAGGCCCGCGCCACCTTCACGCGAGAGGGTGCACCGCCGGACACACCGCCGTGGCGGCAAGCAGCTGATGAGCCCGGCACGTGGTGGAGTCGATGTTCACCGCCCACTCCTGCTCCAGCTCACGGGCCAGGACACCGTCGGGATCGCGGGCATCGGCCTCGATCTGCAGCTCGGCCAGGATCCGCTGTCAGGTGCCGTCCGCCGACCAGCGGCGATGCCGTTCGCACACGGTCTGCCAGGGCCGTACCGCTCCGGCGGATCCGGCCAGGGCACTCCGGTGCGGGCTCGGAACAACACCCCGTTCACCACGGTCCGCCGCCCGACAAGAGCCATCAGAGACGGCCTAGCCCTCTGGGTAGAAGAGGAACAGCGTGCAGCCGGTGGCGGTCGAGGGTACGTGCCACGACCCGGCCGGGGCGTGCAGGAATGTGCCGGCTGGGTAGTCGCGTGCTCCGTCGTTGAAGATGCCAGCGACCACGTAGACCTCCTCCGGGCCCGGCTCGTGGACATCGCGGTGCGGCCAGGAGGTACCCGCCTCCATCTCCAGCACGTTGGCGTGTGCGCCGGCCGGCCCCCGCCACAAGGGGCGCAGCCGGATCCCGGGGAAGAGCTCACGGGCCGGGGATTCGTCGACAGAGACGGAGGTGTAACCCTCCTGCGCGAGGATTTCAGGGTGCATGTCTGCAACAGTGCCGTGCGCGGGCCGGGGCAGACAGAGACTGTGATGACGCCATGGGGTACTTTCCTGCCATGCATCGCGTGGTGGCTCTGGTACGGCCGGTGCAGTCGGTCTTCGAGCTCGGCTGCGCCGTCGAGGTCTTCGGCACGAAGCGGCCGGGGGTGCCGCAGTACTACGCATTCGAAACGTGCGCGGAGACGCCCGGTCCCGTGCCGACCACGGGCGGGTACGCGATGACCGTGTCGCAGGGCCTCTCGGTGCTGGAGACCGCGGACACCGTGATCGTCCCGGGCTGGCTTCCGGTGGAGGAGCCGCTCTCCGACCCGGTGTGCCGGGCACTGCTGCGGGCGCATGCGCGTGGGGCCCGGCTGGTCACGATCTGCTCTGGGGTGTTCGCACTGGCCCGCACCGGACTACTGGACGGCCGCTCGGCCACCACGCACTGGGCGCATGCCGAGCAACTGCGGCGTGAATTCCCCCGGGTGCGCGTGGAACCGGACAGGCTCTACGTGGATCACGGTGACATCGCCACCAGCGCCGGCGCGGGCGCCGGGTTCGACCTGTGCCTGCACCTCGTCCGGAAGGATCACGGGGCCGCGTACGCCGCTGTGCTCAAGCGGCACATGGTGCTGCCGCCACACCGCGAGGCCGGCCGAGCGCCGTACGCGCCGCCCCCACCGCCCGGGAACGCGTTCGACGGCCTGCTCAAGTGGGTCGACGAGCGCCTCGGCACACCGCTGTCGGTAGCCGACCTGGCCGCCTACCTCGGTGTCTCGTCCCGCACCCTGGCCCGGCGCTTCGCCGACCAGCTCGACACGAGCCCGGGTGCGTGGTTGCTCTCCCGCCGGGTGGCCGCGGCACGGGCCCTGCTGGAGGAGACGGAACTGCCGGTCGAGGCGATCGCAGCCCGCGTCGGCCTCTCCTCCGCGGTCAACCTGCGCCGCCGCTT
Organism: Streptomyces sp. NPDC030165; assembly: GCF_055573595.1. Taxonomy (NCBI): domain Bacteria; kingdom Bacillati; phylum Actinomycetota; class Actinomycetes; order Kitasatosporales; family Streptomycetaceae; genus Streptomyces; species Streptomyces sp. NPDC030165. The sequence continues at coordinate 44,927 of NZ_JBVIBD010000035.1, forward strand.
CCGCTCCGCAACGGGCACGACCCCGGGCGCCTACCGGCAAGCGTCCCGGGTCCCGTGATCCGCCGGACTGCCCGCGCGATCCATGCGCCCGACGGTGACGAGCAGGACACCGCCGAGCGCACCTTCCCGTGAGCCTGCCGCCACCTGGTCACCGCGAGTCGTCTGCGCTGGTGTCCGCCCGGTACTCGTGAGGTCGTCCCCCGCGCCATTCCACCCACCCGGGGTCATCGAGGATCGCAGCGCCTTCCGGCAGCCCGGCGCGCCGCAGGAATTCCTCGACATCGGCGTCCGAGTGCGCGATGCCCAGGTCGCGGTCGACGCCGGAGGTACGGACGGAGACGCGGCGGCCGCCGGAGTCCGCCGGCCGGTGCACGGTGATCGGTGCGGCCATGCCTCCACCCTGAGCCCGCACGCCTGCGGCCGCACGCCGACGAGCACGGCACCAAGTTCTTAAGCGCCACCCCACCACGGTCAGTATCAGGGGCCGCACGAAGTCCAGCAGTACGTCCACCCACCAGTTGTCCATGGTTACTTCGATCTTGAAGGGGGCGTTGTCCGCCCCGAAGGAAGGGCTTGAGGAAGGAGCAGGCCCGGTGCGTGTTCACCAAGCGGGGGTACGCGACGGCCTGGCCGGGAGACGCTGTTGCGGCCGTACGCCGCGACAGGGCGTGCTGTGCGGGCTGACGAGATAGCTGACCTGCGTCAACGCGTATGGCGGTGCTCCGACGGAAGCCGCGACGAGACCGCGATGCGCCGCGGTGAACGCGGTACGGCCGCGACGCCGTCGCGGGTAGGGGGCGTCCGTCGCACCTTCGTCGAGGCCCCGTCGCACCCCGCATCGCGGCACCCCGCCCTCGCGCAGAGCGAGATGCCTGTTGACCGTCTCCACCGGCGCCTCGCGTACTGGTGCGTCCGGTGCGCCGCCGGGCGGAGGACAGTGCCCGAGCCGGGCGGTGTCCGCTTCGAAGGTCACCCTGCTCTTCTCTTACCGCCGCATGGTGTGGTTGGGACTACAGGGAGGAAGTCAGACCGGGCAGTGGAGGCGATGACGCTGGCAGGGGTGTACCGATGCGGAACGACGGCTGCTGCGGCTGGCTACCCGGTACGGGACGCCGGGGTGCCGTACGGCAGCGGCAGTGTGACGTCGACAACGCGGCCGCGTTGTCCAGGGCGCCGGCTCTCCCCCACAGCCGGACCAGGACGGCGGCCCGGTTTCGCGCCGATGCCGGGCCGCCGCCGTAGCGGCCGCCCGTTGGGGCGTCCTCCCAGACCACGTCGCCCCAGGTCTCGCATCCCCGCAGGTCAGGTTCTGCACCGTTGTTTTTCCACGTGTGCTGCTGGGCCTGGCCCCACCAAGAACCCCGCCCCCTGCACAACGCGCACCCACCACATCGCCTTGACAGTATTATCTAGTCATGGTGACATCCTGGCATGTTGTATGGGACTCCGGTACTGGATGCCGAGGATCACCGCGTTCTCGCGGAGATCGAGGAGATGCGCCAGAAGCTGCGGCATGTGCTGCGCACCCAGCCCCGCTGGTCGGGGCAGCTGCGGCGGAACCTGACCGCGCGGGCGATCGCCGGGTCGAACACCATCGAGGGCTACGCCGCGACGGTGGACGATGTCGAGGCGCTGATGACGGGCGAGGAGCCGCTGGAGACCGCCGACCGTACCCGGGTCGAGCTGGAGGGCTACCAGCGGACGATGACCTACATCCAGGCCCTGGCCGACGCCGGTGACGACTTCCGCTACGACGCGGGCCTGATCAACGGCCTGCACTTCATGCTGCAGGGCCACCACCTGGACAAGCGGCCGGGCCGCTGGCGGGACGGGCCCGTCTTCGTCACCAGCCCCGACGACCCGATGGTGCCCGCCTACACCGCCCCCGCCTGCACGGAGGTGCCGGCCCTGATGGCGGAGCTGATCGACTGGCTCAACACCGGGGACCTGGACGCACCGGTGCACGTACGGGCCTCGATGGCCCACCTGAACCTGGTCAACATCCACCCGTGGAAGGACGGCAACGGACGCATGTCCCGCGCCTTGTCCACATTGGTGTTCGCCCGCGAGGCCGACAGCCTGCTGCCGCCGGAGTTCTCCTCCATCGAGGAGTGGCTCGGCCGCGGGCAGAACACCTACGGCTACTACCGCGTCCTGCAGCAGGTCGGCGGCCCCGCCTGGGAGCCACGGCGCGATACCCACCCGTGGATCCGCTTCTGCCTCGAAGCCCATCACCGCCAGGCCCAGCAGGCCCAGCGCCGCACCGACCTGCTCTCGCGCGCCTGGGTCTATCTCGGCGAGGCCGCCGAGGAGTCCGGGCTGGACGAACGCGTGGTCTACGCGCTGCTGCCCGCCTTCTGGGGCTCGAAGGTGCGCCGCACGGTCTACCAGCAGGACGCCGAACTCTCCGACCAGCAGGCCATCCGCGACATCCGCGAACTGGTCCGCCTGGGCTGGCTGGTGCCGCACGGCAAGGCCCGGGCCCGCTTCTACGCTCCCGGCCCCCGGATGGACAGCGCCCAGCAGGAGGTCCGCCAGTCCGTGGCCCCCTACGCCGACCCCTACGGCGCCCGGGACTGACCGCGGCGGGCCGTCCAACTCGCCGCGCGACCCGTCGGCACTCCCGCCGACGGGGCAGGACGCATCTTGTACGACGTGCTCAGAAAGGTGTAAGGCCCGGTGAAAGACGCCGACGTGGCGCCGGTCGTGCTGGCAAACCAGGAGCACCAGGACATCCTGGAGACGCTGATCCTGCCGGTGTGGACGAAGGACGCCGTCGTACAGGAGCGGCCGGTGGCGGTGTTCGTGGCCGGCCCCCGGGCGCGGGCAAGACAGCCCTCGCCGACCTGCTCCAGGAGGTGCTGGCGCGGCGCGGCGGCGCGGTGCGCATCGGCTTTGGGCTCGCTTTCAGCCGCGCCAAGCTCGAGCTGGCCCTCGCCTTCCACCACGTCGTCCGCGACAACCACACGGCGCTCGCCGACAGCATCGGCCGACTGCGGGAGCTGACCCGCGCGGACTACTACGCCTACTACGTCGACATCGCCCACTTCATGGCTGGCCTCCCGCTCCCCGCCGAGGAGACCCGGTCGCGGCCGCGATGGCTCGAGGGCAGCGACCGCTGGCGCGCTTTGGTCACCACACGGCGCGCACACCGGCGCTGAAATCCGCAGCCCGGACTGCCCAAAGGGTTACTGCTCCTCCTGGAGCCAGCTTTCCAGCGTGGCCAGGGTCCGCTCGTCGTCGGCCCGTTCCTCGGCACTGAGGCCGGGGTCGGCCAGCTTGACACGCAGCTTCTCCACCGCCGACCTGATCACCGGCCCTTGACCCGGTGCTTCAGGCCGCGGAGAAACAGGGGCATCGGCGTGGCGACGCTGCGCGAACTGCTCCCGGGTGATCAAGCCCTCGCGTAGAGCTTGTTCCCACCCGGCTTCGGCGTGGTCCTCGTGCGGGTCCTGTTCCTGGAAGGTGCTCTCCCAAGCGTCCGGATCATCGACCGGCTCGGGATCAGCCCAAGGGTCGGGCTCGTAGGACAGGCCGTAATCCGGGCTATCCGGCCCGTACGGAGATTCGTGAGGGCGATAGGTCATGGCGGTACTCCCTGCCAACGCCGGCTCGCGGGGCGTACTCCCCCGCCGTGAAGGTCTGCTTGCGTGTGTTTGGCCGGGACAGCAGCGAGGCCGGCAGGCAGCATCGGCTTCGTGATGGGCAACCTGCCGGGCCTCGGAACAGCTCCGGTCCGTCGGCCGGAGTTTCAGCTCGCGCTGGGATCCTTGCCCACCAGGCGGGAGAGCAGCTCGATGATCTGGGCGTTGCCGGCGCGTACCTCGTCGGTGAGGGCATCAATGCGGACGTTCATCGCGGTGAAGCCCTCGCGGACCTCTCGGCGCAGCGCCGCCTGGCCCTCGATGACCGCGGCGAAGTTTCCGCCGGACTGCACCTGCAGGGCTTCGACCCGGTCCTCAACGGCCACGGTACGGCGGCTGAGCGCCTCCAGCTCGTTGTGAGCGATGGGGTCCTCGGAAGCCATGTCAGTCCCTGGGTCGACGGGTGGTACGTGCACCGTGTGATTGTCCCAGAAGCAGCGGCACCGACGGAAGCGGGATCAGCCCGGCCACGCAATCCCAGCACCGCGGCTGGTCCATATCGGTTTCCCGGAACGGCTCCAAGATCTTCGGGGCTTGGTGTCCAACACCGACAACCTCGGACAGGCGCGAGGCCGGGTCCCCGGTCATGCCCCGGGCCACCTGGCCTCACGTCTTCCGGCAACCTGCGGCTCCCCGATGTCTTCTCCGGGCTACTGCACCCAGCTCGGCAGGGTCGGCTGGAAGAAGTAGCCGCCCTTCTTCGCGGTGGTGATGGCAGCGGCGGCCGGGCTGCCAGCACCGACCGGGATGTGCGGGTAGACGCAGTCGACCAAGTCGTACGACTGGTCATCGTCGCAGCCGGAGCCGACCACGGCGCAGACCGGACTGCTGTATCCGCCGGCCTCGGTCCACACCCCTGGCCAGTCGGGGTGCTGCTCGGTGACGTGCACGTCGCAGTGCTGGCACTGGATCTTTTGTTCACTGCCGGTCAGCTTCCCGGCCGGGCGGGCCTGAGCGGCATCGAGGACGTGGCCGACCCGCTGCAGGGACTCGTCCCCAAGGCGGGAGCGGTCGCACACCGGACCGAACTCGTTCTCCACGCTGACCAGCACTCCCGGCCAGTGCGGGTGCCGGTCGGTCACCGGCGCTCCACAGCCGGCGCACTCGCGGGCGGACAGGCCGTGCGCACGGAACAGGGCGAAGGTTTCCTCGGGCAGCACCATACAGATTTCGCCGGTGCCGTCGGCGAGCGGCGCCAGGTCGAACAGGGGCATCTCCTTCTCCGCCAGGCGCACGTCCTCCCACGTCTGCATCCCGGCCGCCGCCAGGTTCTGTGCCCAGCCGATGCGCGGCATGCTCGTCGTCGACGGCCGTTGCACGGTCTCCAGCCCCGGATGGCGCAGGTCCTTGGGCACGTACGCGGCCAGGGCACGGCGCAGCTGTTCTGCGGCCTGGATCTGGTCGCTGGCGTCCAGCCAACTCGTTTTCACCAGCTCCCGCAGGGACCCTCGCGGATACAGCGCTACCTCGTACCGCCACCCGTCCGGGCCGTGGCGCAGGCTGCGCTCGTATTCGCCGGAGTCGTCGAAGGAGAAGCACGACAGGGCCCCGCCAGCCGCCTCCGCCGCCGAGAGCGCGTCGGTGACCGACGCGTAGGTGTTGGTGAACTCCTCCCACGGCGACTCCAGGAGCCCACTGCCCAGTCCCATGGAGCCGGGAAGAAATGGCATCGGTAGTGCTGCGCTTTCGCAGGTGACGGCCCGCCATGCCGCCGAATGCTGCTGCTCCTCCTGGGCACGTCTGATCGTCCGCTTTTGCCGTGACTTCCTGCCCATGCCCACCACTCCACAGGATTACGTTCCGTTGTCGATTCATAAACGGAGGGCAATGGATAAGGTTACGCGGGATCAGGCCAGGTGATCTGGTGACGGAGGAAGCGTGTTGCCCTTCCATCTGGCCTTGTCGGCGTTCCAGCTCATCAGGAGCCGGGCGGGCAGTTCTCGTCGCTCAATGACGTGGACGGCTGCGGGGTTGATCCACACGCTTTGGGAATCGAGCCGCTCGATGAATCCGCGCCTATCGAGCCGGTCGATGGCTTCGAGGACCTCTTCGGATGTCAGGTAGTCGAGTGGCGTGAGAATGACGCCCAGAATCCAGTTTCTGATGTCCAACGGCCCCTCGGGCCGGGAATTCCCCGCCAGTTGCAGAGCCAGCCACGTCAGCGCAGCGGCCTCGTAGGGAGAGCGGGCCAGTTCCCGGCTCACGGCCCGGTGCATCGAAAGCACCAAGGTGTCAGAGGAGTGGGGATCCAGTTCCAGGAGGTTGCGGTCCTTTTCTGCGTCGGGCGGCAGGATCTGGCGCGGCGGCAGCGGTGCCAAGGCTTGCTCGGCATCGCGGATGCGGCCTCGGTGCAGCTGAGAGCGGCCGGCTCGGTCGGGCGTGCATTTGTGCCCTGGCATGGCGCGGCAGTCCGGGCAGGTGCGGGCGCGTGCCCGTTCCCGGATGGCAGGCAATACAGCTCGGCTCACACGTTCCTCATTTCCGTGGCCGCTCCGGTGGGATCGACCCCTTCTCACGTTCCGAGCGTTCTGCGTATGGGCGCCTGGTGGCGCAGGCGTGGCCGTGGCACGAGGGCCTGGTCATTCGGGCCGCGGGCCGAGGACGGCTTCGGCTCCCGGGATCAGCCACAGGCCGCTGAGACGGCTCTCGTCGTCCTCGCTTGCCGCTCTGGCAGCCCGTGGCTGATGTGCTGCTTGGGCTGGCATGTCGAGGCAAGCAGTGTCGGAAGAGCTGGAGCAAGGTGCTCTGAGGGACGTGCTGTGGTGCGGTGAGGCCGGGGCGCCTCGGGGAGGCGTGCCCGGCTGCTGGCCGATGCTCCGTCGGCGGGCCAGGCGGCGCTCGTAACTCGCGCCGGGCCGGATGCGGTACCACCGGTTTCCGTCCAGCCGGAGCCACCCGGTATCGGCGAGCTCGCGGGCGGCCCGCCACATCTGCGCCTCGTCCCAGGGAGCCTCGGGGTTTTCGAGACACTGGGAGGCGATCAGGTCTCTGATGCGAGGGCCGTGGCCGTGCCGGGTTACGTACTCGTCGACCCAACGCGCTACGGCGTATTCACGACCGCTCAAGTTGATGGGGGCAGGCATTGGGCTCCGCGAGGCCTGCGTGGCACGTACCGCGCCGGGTACGAACTCCCGGACGCGTTGGGAGACCAGGACGCTGACCGGGGCGCTGGGTCGGGCAGCTGGTTCGCATCGGGTCAGCCAGCCTGCACGGAGCAGCCGGCGCATGACCGGGACGGCCAAGGCGTGGGAGGTGTAGCAGCACAAGGCCGCCATCTCCCGGGGGCGGATCTGTCCGCGCCCGGTCTCCTTGCAGTTCGCGGTGATGTAGAAGGCCCCCAGCCGCACGCCCGCCGTCTGGCCCGCGAGCAGCGGGTGGACGAACAGGCGCTGAGCCCATCCGTTGCAGCGGGGCCGGGCGCTCGTGGGAAGCCCCATTCGGCTGGTGCCCTGGTCCAGGTCGGGGATGCGGCACTGGACGGCTCCAGGAGCGGGTCCGGGGCGGGCTGCCGACCGGATCTGGTCCAAGGATGCATCCAGCCAGCCGCTGCCGATGAGTTCGGTGAGTGCCGCGTCGGGAAGGTCCCACCGCTGCTCGCCCAGGTCCTCATAGGCCAGTATGAAGTGGCCACCCGGCCGGGCGCGCAGGGCACACATCAGTGCGGCGACGCGGGATTCGGGACTGGTGCCCACGCCCGCGTGGTCGAGGTACTCCAGGACATCCATGGCGTACTCGCCGAAGACGGCCGGTGTGCTTCCCCGCTGCGGGGCGCCAGCGAAGTTGTCTCCGGCGTCCTCCTCGGCGCCACTCTGGGGAGCGTGTGCGGCGGCCGCGCACACCGGGCAGTTGCGGGCACGCTCGCCGTCCGAGATCTTGGGCCGGGCGCTGGGGACGACCCGAGCCGGTTCTGCCGCGGCAGGCGGAGGGACAGCGGGCGGCGGGGTGCGGCCACCGCTCAGCACCTTGGCTCGGGGGATGGCCTCAGCGCATGCCGCGCAGGTCTCCGCGAGAATCCATACGCGGTCGAAGCGGTCGAAGATCAGCACGAGGGCCGTGGGGCCGCTGCACCGGGACAGGCGGCTGGACTCGTGCCAGGAGCACTGGTCCCAGCGGCAACGGCACCTGGCATCTGGCCGTGGCAGGCCCGTCTCGGCGATGTGCCGCCCCACATGTTCCCGCGCCCTGATCCGGGCCAGTGTCAGGTCTCGGAAACGTGTCGGGTCCGGTGGGCAGGAGCCGTTGCCCTTGCAGCTGATGACGACCACGCCCGCCGCAGGACGACCGTAGGGATCAAGACGCACGATCCATCGCCGCCCGGGCCCGCCCGTCGCTGTCGCCACTGCTTCGTCGCCTTTCGTACGTGTGCGCGGCGTACAGCATCGGGTCAGTGTCCCCCTGGCCCGGGGGACCACGCCGCCAGGCCGGCAGAGACCGTCCTTTTGAGCGATACGCCACGCGTTCGAAACCGGACGCACCCAGCGCCGACCGGATGAAACGGCAGAACCGCACGGTCGGCCAGCGAAGGCGCTGCCGAAGGTTTCGCGGCGTCTTTTGTCTATGTGCCCGATTTCGTGCAGAGGTGGCCTGCAGGGCAGGCCTCACAGCCTCGCTGGTCCGCCCATCCTGTCGCCTCGACCGCGGCGAACAGTTCCTTCGCGTGCTCGGTGCCGCCGACGCCGTCGAAGGCCCCGTACTCCTCCGGATCCGGGCGCTCCAGCTCCGCCTGCTTGGCTCGCATATACATCAGTGCCGAGAGCTCCTCGGCCGTAAGAGCCTCGGAGGCGCCTCGAGGAAGGCATACCCGAGGAAGGTTGGCGGCCGCTTCGTCACCGACGAACAGCCACTGATCGCCCGGGCGGTCGGGCCGCTTGGCGACGAAACGGATGAAAGGTTTGTCCTCGTACTCCTCCACGAGGAAGGCACCGTGGGCGTGCAGGCGATGCATGCTGTCCCGCATGGCATTGGAGTCGGCCCCCATGAATTCAGCGGCTTGCTGCAGGGGCAAGATGTGGCCCCCATCGGGTCCTTCCAGAACTCCGAGATGGCCGACGTCGATAGCGGAGTCGAGGACAATGGCAGCCATCGGCGCCTCGCCACCGTAGTGGGGTGCGATCACTACAAGTCTCTCCATAAAGTCGCGAGATTCCTCGTCCAGCCGCGGATCCACCCGCACGTGACTCAAATCCATGTCCGCCGGTACCCGAATCCACTCCGCGTACAGGTCCCCCGGCGGCTGCAACTGGTGCAGACTGTAGGACGCCGCCTGCCGCGGCCGACGCTGCTTGCCCGGCTTTCTCCGGCCCACCGTCTTCGCCTCCCGACGTCATCTGGTCTGCCCGCCCCAACGAAATGCCTGCACCCCGGGAACGCGAAAACCTGAACGCTTCCACCAGTCGGAGCATCAGCCTCAGCGTTACGGCGGAACGAGATGAAATGCGCGACTGCTTATGGAGCACCTTTCACCACGCCGGCCCGGGCGCTGATCTGCGAGATGGACGCGCCTCCGTACCCGCGCTCGATGATCACCGGCCGCGGTCAGGATGGTGCGCCGTGTGGCCACTGCCCGGTCCTGCACGTTTTCCCCTCCGTGTTGAGGCGGCCACCTTAGTTGAGCGGCAACGCCCGCCCCGGTACGCATGCCCCGGGCCCCGACGGAGGCCCGATGGGTGCGTCTGGCTACGGTGCCGGGGTGAAGGTCACCGTGGTCTTCGGGCAGCCGGCGGCGAGCTTGCGCAGCGCGGCGCGCTCGGCGGTGTCGGCGCTCAGGTTCCAGCGGAGCTTGGTGGAGACCCAGTCGCTGGTGTAGGTGCAGTACGCGGCCTTGGAGGGCGGGAGCCATTCGGCGGGGTCCTTGTCGCCCTTGGCGCGGTTCGGCCCGGAGCTGACCGCGACCAGGCCGCGCTCGGCGTCCAGGTCGTTGGCGTAGGCCTCGCGGCGTTTGGCCGGCCACTTCGACGCTCCCGAGTCCCACGCCTCAGCCAGCGGTACGACGTGGTCGATGTCCAGCTTCGATGGGTCGTTGACGGTCTTGCCGTCGTAGTACGACGTCCACCGGCCACCGGTGAGCTTGCAGCCATTGCCCTGGCGGGGCTTCTTCACCGCCTCCGACAGGAGGACCTCCTGGCGGGCGTCGCAGCCATTGTGGTCGGCGTCGACCCACAGTTTGAACGCATCGCGGGTGTAGCCGCGGCGGTTCTCGCGGGCGACCTTGAGCTGGTCGATGGCCTTGGCCAGCGCCAGCCCGCCCGGCGCCGACGGGGCCGGGGCCTGCTTCGGAGGCCTGGAGTCCGTACGGGGTGAACCGGCGGAGCAGGCCGCCACGGACAGCAGCAGAACAGGGCAGGCGAAGGCCGCGGCGCGGCGGAGGGGGTGCAAATTCGGCTCCCGGTCCAGGTGAAACTGAATCGACGTCAGGTGGTGAATCTACCCACCGGTGACACCGCGCCGAACCGCTGCCTGCGGGCGCACCGTGGCACTCGGCCCCCCTTCGAGAGCTGTCCGCGCCCGCCCGCCCTCAGCCGCTGGAAGAGAAGTGAGGCCACGCCGTCACCCGTGCGGGTCGTCGCGGGCCGATCCCGCCGTATGCCGGCTGGCGAGCCGGTATCCAGATTCGGTGATCAAGATGACTGCGCGCGCCCTCGCCGGCGCCGCCCTCGCCCTGCTGCCCCTGACCGCCGCCTCCCCGGCCCAGGCCGACGAGCACGACGCGCCCACCCGGTACGCGAGCCTGCACGACGGCATCGAAACGCTCCCGCTGTCCGCCGAGTCCCGCACCGGCTACCAGCGCACTTCGTTCAAGCACTGGGTCGACACCGACCACGACAGCTGCAACACCCGCGCCGAAGTGCTGATCGCCGAATCCCGGGAGCGTCCCGAGATCGGCCCGAAGTGCAAGATCCTCTCCGGTCGCTGGTTCTCGTACTACGACGGGGTGACCGTGACGGACCCCAAGGGCCTGGACATCGATCACATGGTGCCGCTCGCGGAGGCCTGGGACTCCGGGGCATCGCAGTGGACCGCGGCGCGCCGCGAAGCGTACGCCAACGATCTCGGCGCCGACCGGTCGCTGGTGGCGGTCACCGCGAAGACCAACCGGTCCAAGGCCGATCAGGACCCGTCGACCTGGCTCCCACCGCTGGCCGATGCCCGCTGTACGTACGCCGCCGACTGGGTCAGCACCAAGCTCCGATGGTCGCTGACCGTCGACCGTGCCGAGCGGGATGCCCTGCGCCGTCTGGCCGCGGGCTGCGGCCACACCCACGTCGAGTACCAGCGCGTGTAGGGGCGGTTGCCCCCGGCCGGCGGTCGCTGGCCGGGGAAGCGGTCCTTCGTGACGCGAAGGACCGCTTCCGGTACCGGGTCAGCTGACGAGTTCGGTCAGAAGCTGTGTCATATCCCCCGGCACCCACGTCTCCGGCCATCCTTGGCAAGAACGGACACAACGGCTGGCGAGGCTGGAGGCTGCACGTGGATGCCGAGGACCTAGAGATCACATCGACCAAGGGGCCGAGCTGCACCGGGGTTCGAGCCCTGGTCATGGAGCTGCTGGCAACTCACCCCCTCGTCACCCGCGTCGAAGAGATCCGCGAGTACCGGGGTGACGTCGGTCTGAAGGTGGAGATCGGCGGCCTGGACTTCGATGTCTGGGTGGAGCCTGCCTAGAGCTCGAAACGGGGATATGACACAGCTTCTCAGAAACTTTTCCGGGATCAGTACGGCGCCCTGCCTGCGGGTGTCGACCTCGGTGACGCAGTCGCCGAGTTGTGCGATCTGTGCGCGGCCGAGGCGGGCCAGGGCGGTCAGGTGGCGTACGGCACCGCGGGCGGCCCGCTCGCAGGTGCGGCCTGGTCTTCGGTGACGGCTTCCCGGGCCCGGCGGTCAGGATGCGGGCGGCGGCTCAGAAGTCCGGCCAGTCATCCGAGATCACGATGCGGGCGACATAGATGGTGGGGCCGTCCGCGCCCGGCTCGGTATCGCCGACGTGGTACTCGGCGAGACCGATGTCCCGGGCCAGTGGTGCCGAGTACCAGCCCGGCCGACCCGGGACGGGCTGGGCCAGGGGCGGTACGGGTGTGGCGCGCAGTTCGGCCAGCAGGTTGGCTGCCGCCGAGAACACGCTCGCCGACACGGCCGGGCCCAGCAGCGGCAGCACGGCGGGCGAGAGCCGGATACGGTCCTCGCCGTCCTCCTCTCCGGGGGCGGCAGTCTCATCGCTCACCGGTGCTCGCCTCGCGGTCGGCGGCGGCCTGGCGCAGCGCGGCGCCGGCCGCGCGGCCGGGGGCGGTGCCGGCCTCGACGGCCGTACGGACATCGTCCGGCAGCGGATCGGCGTACAGACGGGCCCGCAGCCACCAGCGGCGCAGCACGCCCAGCAGCTCGGTCTCATCGGCCTCGCCCATCTCACGGTAGAACTCCATACGGTCGGCCGGCGGCAGGGCCGCGGCCACCGCGTTCTGGGTACGGGGCAGCGGCGGCGGCCCTCCGTCGCCGTGGTGTACCGGCTGTGCACTCATGAACTCATCCTTCCGACGGTGTCGAGTTTGCCGTCCGGCGGCCGGGTTGCGCGAGCGGCGATGCAGGAAGCGGAAAGTTCACACGAGCCGAGGCTGACGGTGACCGCTCCGCTTTCACGGGAAACGCCCCGCTGGTCATCGGCGCGCGCCTCCGTCCGGGTGGAGCTTCGCTCGCCGCGGCATCCGTGCTGTGGGCGGGGCGTTGTGCGGACGTGAGCACTTGTACATGCGACTTCGGCTTTATCTCGGGGCCGGCGGGCGACGGTCCGGTCATGTTCGAGTTCGCGCATTGGGCCGAGGAATGGAGTGTCCCCGTGGCCCGCCTGCGGAAGGCGGTGGCCTGGCTCGTCGAGTACGAGTTCCTGGCGCTGGAGGGAGACGTGGGTGGCGTCGCCCGCTTGTGGGTGAATCCCTCGGTGGCCTTCGCGCCGTGGACGGACCCGCGTACCGTCGCGTTCCGGCACCGTTTCCCCTACATCACGACGGCAGAGCGGGGCATGGCCGCCGAGCAGCCAGTGATCATTGAGCCCTATGACGCGGCCGGGTGGGACGAGGTCTACCGGAGGCACCTGGACCTGATCGAGGATTCCTGCTGCTTCTTCTCCGCAGGCTGCCCGGTCCACGAGCGGTAGCCGCTGCCGTCCGGGGAAGCCAGCCGGGACCGGTGCGGCACTTTCTGCAGCACCGTTACGCAGTGGTTGATCGCAGCGGCGGTGGTCATCGTGTGGCACAGGCCGGGCAGCCGGTGTGGCCGGGGCAGTGGCGTCATGCCAGCACCACGACTGGCATTGTCAGGCGGAGCGGCCGCGGTAGCGGAACGTCTGTCCGAACGAGGGGCAGGCGTACGTAGCTGGATCGGACCTGCCGCCACCAGCAGCCCCTGATCGCGGAGGCCCTCCTCACGGGCGTCGCGGGCCGCGTTCTCGGCCCGGTTCGCCTCGGGCCGCAGGGCGGCTACACGCTCGGCCGACAACCCGGAGATGTCAGTGTGCCGATGGGCATCCGGGTGTAGGGCGGCCCCAGCCCCACACTGCTTCCGGAAACTCCTCGACGACATCCGCCAAGGCTTCCGCGAGCCCGATGATGCGCTCGTACGGTTTGCGTTCCTGGATCCAGCCGATGATGTGGGCTTCGTGCAGGCGCCAGCCCATCTTGGTGTCCGCCGCTGTCCGGATGACGTGCTCGGTGAGGATCAGACCGGCGAAGGCGGGGTCGGTTGAGCATGCGGTCATTCGGGGGCGGTGGGTGGGTGAGAGGTCTACGGGGGTGCCGGCTCGGGGTGGGAGGGGCGGTGCGGCCAGGCGGCGGACGAGGCTGGTTGGGGAGAGGACGGTGGCGGGCAGCGCGGTGGGCAGGGCCAGTACTGCCACGGAGTACATGCTGACGTCGGTGGCGTGCCGGCCGCCTTTGTGTACGGCGGCCAGGTGGAAGAGCGTTGCCGCGTAGCTCCTTATGTGTCCTTCGAGGATGTGCTTGACGTGGTTGCCGCGCGGGCCGAAGGGGTGGCCGGGGGCGCCGAAATGTTTCACCCAGTCGCGGGATTCTCGCTCGCGGTAATGCCAGTCGGGATCCTCGCGGTATCTGCGGAGGCTTTTTCGGAACCGCCACATTCTTGGCTGTCTCCTCACTCCTTGTATGCGCCGTCCGGGTCGGTCAGCTTGGAACGAGGCTTGTCGAACGGGCTGTCCGGGTGGTCGGCGGTACGGTCGGTCTCGTTGGCATTGGCATCTCCGTACACCACGCCGTTGGCGGCGGCTTCCCGGCCAGGGCCGAAGGTGGGCCCGGTCTCGGGGTCCCGGTGCCGCCCGCCGCCGCCAGGTCCGCCACGGTCGTACCAGGTATCGCCACCGTGCACCGCCGCGCCACCCGCCGCACCGCCAAGGGCGCTGGTGATCAGGTCGGGGATGATGCTGTCGCTCGTCTTGCCGCCCGCGTTCCCGTCGGCGATGTCGACCGCGTCGGCGGCCGTCTGGCCCGCCCCGCTGGTGACAGCGCCGGTGACCGCCCTGCCCGCGAGCCCTCTGCCTCCGACGACATCGCCCAGCGCACCGGGCAGCTTGGTGCCCAGTGCCCGGCCGCCCGCTCCCACCACGGTGCCCACCCCGCCGGCCACCGCCGCGTCCTGGAAGTCCTGGCCCCAGGTGATCTCCTGGCCGGTGAAAGCCTGGCCCAGCACGTTGCCCGTGAAGTTTCCCGCGGTGTTCGTCGCGAACTCCACGCCGAATTTCAGGAGCTTGCTGGACTGCATCACCCTTCGAAGAGCCTCCAGAGCCGACTCGACCTGCTTGAGGACCCTGCCGAGCCGTGCGACGACAACACCTGCCTCAGCGACTTCCGCTGCCGCGCTCCCGGCGGCCACCAGGTCGGAGAACCCTGCCGTGACGACGGTCAGACCGATGCCCACGGCCGCGGTGACGGCCAGTTCCTCAAGGACGTGCTCGATCTGCTTGTTGGTGTCCTCGATGTGGTTGGCCGCCTGCTCCAATTCCTTCGCCACCTGGTGGAAGTCGGGCAGTGCATGATCGATCTGCTCTTTCGTGTGTGTCCAGTGGGCGCGGAATCCTTCCGCCGCCTGGCCATCCCAGTCGGCTTTGTCCAGGTCTTCCACCTGGCGGTTCAAGTCGGCACCGACAGCCCGCAGATCCTGGGCCATTTCCCGCCACGCAGCGGCACATTTACGCAGTACCTCGGGATTGCCGCCGGGCTTGAGAATGTTGAAACTCTTTTCAATGTGCTGCTGTTCTTCGGCCACGGCCGTCACGCCCCCTGGAAGGCGGACGCGTGCCGCGCTTCGGCTTGCTCGTAAGCAGCCGCGGAGTGGTTGAGGCCGCCTGCGTATCCGGCAAGTTGCCGACGCAGCTGCTGCAGGCTGACGACCGTGGCCTGCGTCATTTCGACGTACTTCTGCAGCGCTTCGGTGGATTCACTGAGCACACCGAACGCATCATCCACGTTCTCCGCCTTGCCGGCGAAAAGCGTGAGCTGCTCTTCCAGTCGGGCACCTGTCCGCGTGAATGCCTCGGACAGGGACCGGAGTTTTTCCGGGTGTACGGCGAAGTGTTCTTTTGTCATGGTCGGCTCCCCGCGACGGACCTGATTACTTCAGGCATGCTAAGGGCGGCAGGTCGCCTGCGTGCCGGTGTACCCATCAAGATCGCGACAAGGCGGTTCAATTCTCGGAAAGCAGGTAGCAATGGGGCGGCAAACTGCGCCACCTTACTGAGAGGTGGCGCAGCCGGAGGCTCCGGAACGTTGGCCTTATAGGTGGCGTGGCGGTGCGACGTCGAGGGGCTGTTCGCCTTTGCGGCGTGGTGCGGTCACATCCGAGTAGTGCCGGTCGAAGGTGAGGATCAGGGGGCGGCGCAGGCGCCAGGCCAGGGCGGCGTTGACGGTGTCGGCCAGGCCGAGGGCGTGGCCCTCGTAGGTGGTCATTAGGGCTTCGGCTTCGGCGAGCAGGTCGCCGTCCACGTCGGCGATCTGTGTGCGGCCGAGGCGGGCCAGGGCGGTCAGATGGCGTACCGCGCCGAGCGCGGCCCGCTCGCTGGCCTGCCGGGTCAGCAGGTAGTCCAGTTCGGCCAGGCACAGCGGGGAGATGACCAGCGTGCGGGGCATGCCCAGCACTTCGCGGGCGGCGCGATGGTTACGGTCCCGAGCGTTGAACACCGCGAGCAGGACCGAGGTGTCGGCCACGGCGAACGCTGGCGGAGCGGTCACCGGTGTAGGTACGCGTGGGTGTGTTCGGACAGGTCCGGTGGGCCGTCGAACAGCACGGGCCAGTCGGGTACGGCCGGGTCGTCTCCGAGTGCCGTGTCGGGGACGACGACCTGGCCGGCGGCCCACTGGATGGTGACCGTCTCCGGGGACTGGCCGGTGACCGCTGCCAGCTGGCGCAGGTAGTCCGCGGTGGCGCCCGTGGCTGTGACGTGCGCGGTGATGCTGGGCCCGTCCTCGGGCGGCAGCTTCGGCGGCGGCTGGTCGCTCATCACAGCACCTCCTGACGTCGTCACCCGCTCCCCCATTACCTTCTTGGTGGCCCCGCAATGGGGCGCCCGGCCTCCGGAGTTGGCATGACTGTCTCCCCCTGTCGAACACATGGCCTGGGGGGGTGTCAC
>NZ_JBVIBD010000036.1:0-60599 GCF_055573595.1 Streptomyces sp. NPDC030165
GGTCCTGATTTCCGCCGGTGCGTTTCGGCCTTTCGGCTTCTGCGCGGTTCCAACCTTACCAGATCCGTTCGGCGTTTCCGCTTTCCGTATCCGGCTCCCTGCTGGAGCGGGATGGCCGTCCGGCTTTCGCTTTCCGGCCTTTCCGACTCTATCAGATCCGATTTCCGGTCCGTTTTCGGGCCGAATTCGTTTCCGATTTCCGTCGGAGGGGGTTTGCCTTTCGGCTGATCCGACGTTATCAGATTGCTCTGGGTCGGAATTCCGTCCCGGTCGGGGCGGACTCCGGACGCGCAGGCGTACCGGGTTCCCCTTCAGGCGGAGCCGTAAACGTACTGGAGCGGGGCGCCCGGACGCAAATCCGGTTGCCCCGCTCCCCGTACCTGTGCAGGCGGCCCCGTCAGGGGTCAGACCTCGACGACCACCGGGAGGATCATCGGGCGCCGGCGGAAGTTGTCGGAGACCCACTTGCCGATGGCCCGGCGGACGAGCTGCTGGAGCTGGTGCGGCTCCGCGACACCGTCCTGGGCGGCCTTGGCGAGGATCTCGTCGATCTTGGGCATGACGGCGGCGAAGTCCGCGTCGTCGATGCCCGAGCCGCGGGCCTGGATGTGCGGGCCGCCGACGATCTTGCCGGTGCTGGAGTCCACGACCAGGAACACCGAGATGATGCCCTCGTCGCCGAGGATGCGGCGGTCCTTCAGGGAGGACTCGGTGACGTCGCCGACCGAGAGGCCGTCGACGTACACGTACCCCGCCTGGACCTTGCCGACGATCTTGGCGACGCCGTCGACCAGGTCGACGGCCACGCCGTCCTCGGCGATGACGATACGGTCCTTGGGGACGCCGGTCAGCGCGCCGAGTTCGGCGTTGGCGCGCAGGTGGCGCCATTCGCCGTGCACCGGCATCAGGTTCTTCGGCTTGCAGATGTTGTAGAAGTACAGCAGCTCGCCGGCCGAGGCGTGGCCCGAGACGTGCACCTTGGCGTTGCCCTTGTGGACGACGTTGGCGCCCCAGCGGGTCAGGCCGTTGATGACGCGGTAGACCGCGTTCTCGTTGCCGGGGATCAGCGACGACGCGAGGATCACCGTGTCGCCCGGGACGATGCGGATCTGGTGGTCGCGGTTGGCCATCCGGGACAGGGCCGCCATCGGCTCGCCCTGGGAACCCGTACAGACCAGCACGACCTCGTCGTCCGGCAGGTCGTCCAGGGCCTTGACATCGACGACCAGCCCGGCCGGGACCTTCAGGTAGCCCAGTTCACGGGCGATGCCCATGTTGCGGACCATCGAGCGGCCCACGAAGGCGACCCGGCGGCCGTACTCGTGCGCCGCGTCCAGGATCTGCTGGATGCGGTGCACGTGGCTGGCGAAGCTGGCCACGATGATGCGCTTCTGGGCGCCCGCGAAGACCTGGCGCAGCACGTTGGAGATGTCGCGCTCGGGCGGGACGAAGCCCGGGACCTCGGCGTTCGTGGAGTCGGACAGCAGGAGGTCGATGCCCTCCTCGCCCAGCTTGGCGAACTTCGGGAGGTCGGTCAGGCGGCGGTCCAGCGGGAGCTGGTCCATCTTGAAGTCGCCGGTGTGCACGACCATGCCCGCGGGGGTACGGATGGCGACCGCGAGGGCGTCCGGGATGGAGTGGTTGACCGCGACGAATTCGCAGTCGAACGGGCCGATGGCCTCCGTGTCGCCTTCCGCGACCTCCAGCGTGTACGGCCGGATGCGGTGCTCCTGGAGCTTGGCCTCGATGAGGGCGAGGGTCAGCTTGGAGCCGATCAGCGGAATGTCCGGCTTCTCGCGCAGCAGGTAGGGGACACCACCGATGTGGTCCTCGTGGCCGTGCGTGAGCACGATGCCGTCGATGTCGTCGAGGCGGTCCCTGATGGACGAGAAGTCCGGCAGGATCAGGTCGATTCCGGGCTGCTCCTCCTCCGGGAAAAGCACTCCGCAGTCGACGATCAGCAACCGGCCTCCGTATTCGAAGACCGTCATGTTGCGGCCGATCTCACCCAGGCCACCGAGGGGGGTGACGCGCAGGCCGCCCTTGGGAAGCTTCGGCGGCGCGCCGAGCTCAGGATGCGGATGACTCAAAAGACTCTCCTCACCACACACGCCACGTCGCCGTGAGGCACACGTGGCGCGCATGACATTCGTGCACTTGCGGTTTGGCGGTTGTTTTCCGTATTCAGTTGTGAAGTCTGTGGCTACAGCTGTACCCCGCCGGCGGCGAGATCGCGCCTGAGCTGTTCGGTCTCCTCCGCGGACAGTTCCACCAGCGGCAGGCGCAGCGGCCCGGCGGGCAGGCCCTGGAGGCCGAGCGCGGCCTTGGTCGTGATGACGCCCTGGGTGCGGAACATGCCGGTGAAGACGGGCAGCAGCTTCTGGTGGATCTCGGTGGCCTTGGTGACGTCACCGTGCAGGTGGGCGTCGAGCAGGGCGCGCAGCTCGGGCGTGACCACGTGGCCGACGACCGAGACGAAGCCGACGGCGCCGACGGACAGCAGCGGGAGGTTGAGCATGTCGTCGCCGCTGTACCACGCGAGGTTGGAGCGGGCGATGGCCCAGCTGGCGCGGCCGAGGTCGCCCTTGGCGTCCTTGTTCGCGACGATCCGCGGGTGCTCGGCGAGGCGCACCATGGTCTCGGTGTTGATCGGCACACCGCTGCGGCCGGGGATGTCGTAGAGCATGACCGGCAGGTCGGTGGCGTCCGCGATGGCGGTGAAATGCCGGAAGAGACCTTCCTGCGGGGGCTTGCTGTAGTACGGCGTCACGGCGAGCAGGCCGTGGGCGCCGGCGTCGCGCGCGGCGCGGGCCAGCTGCAGGCTGTGGTCGGTGTCGTTGGTGCCGGCTCCGGCGACGACGAAGGCCCGGTCTCCGACCGCATCCACCACGGCCCGTACCAGCTGGGCTTTCTCCGCATCGCTGGTGGTCGGGGACTCACCGGTGGTGCCGTTGACGATGAGACCGTCGTTGCCGGAGTCCACCAGGTGCGCGGCGAGCTGCTGCGCACCGTCGAGGTCGAGAGCGCCATCCGCCGTGAACGGCGTGACCATGGCGGTCAGCACCCGCCCGAAGGGGGTCTGCGGTGTGGAAGTCGGAGCCATGGGCACCACGCTACTCGTAGCTCACCTCGGGTCGCGCCCCTGGGGAGCCGGGATGTGGACTCCGGCACTGCCTGCTCGGGGGTTCAAGCAGTGCCGGGTCCGTTTCTTCAGCGTAGATGAACTTCTCAAAATGCCGCAATACGGACACTTGGCACGTCTGTGCGGTCCGGTACGGCCCCGGAGGGCGGCGGCCGGGCCGCACACCGGTCCGGCGGGTCGCCGCCGGGCACGTGCCCTTACGGGGCGATACGGCCGTTGGCGTTGAACGCGGCGTGGGTGAGCGGCATCAGTCCGGCCCAGTGCGCCTCCATCTGCTCGCCGACCATCTCGATCTCGCGCTGCGGGAAGGACGGCACGGCCGCGAGCTCGTGCTGCGTACGCAGGCCGAGGAAGTGCATCAGCGAACGGGCGTTGCAGGTCGCATACATGGACGAGAACAGGCCGACCGGCAGGACCGAGCGGGCCACCTCGCGGGCGACGCCGGCGGCCAGCATCTCCTGGTACGCCTCGTACGCCTGCCGGTAGGAGTCCTCCATGGCCTTGGTGGCCAGCGCGTGCTGCTCAGGGGTGCCCTCGACGAACTCGTACTTGCCGGGGCGGCCCTGCTGGACGAGCTTGCGGGACTCACCGGGCACGTAGAAGACCGGCTCCAGCTGACGGTAGCGGCCGGACTCCTCGTTGTAGGACCAGCCGACGCGGTGCCGCATGAACTCGCGGAAGACGAAGATCGGCGCGCTGATGAAGAAGGTCATCGAGTTGTGCTCGAAGGGGCTGCCGTGCCGGTCCCGCATCAGGTAGTTGATCAGGCCCTTGGAGCGCTCCGGGTCCTTCTGCAGCTCCTCCAGTGACTGCTCGCCGGCGGTGGAGACACGGGCCGCCCACAGCACGTCACTGTCCGCGGCGCTGTGCTTGACCAGCTCGACCGTCACTTCACTGCGGAAGCTGGGGGCTGTGCCTTCGGAGCTTTCGACGCTCTCGGCGGGGGTAGGGGACACCGACGGTTCCTTCCGTTCATTCCACGTGGCGGTCCCCAGCCTACGGCCCGCCACCGACAGTCCCGGAAATACGGCGGGATACCGCGTACCGTACGAAAACGGACGCTGTCGCGCCCAGCTCGTCCCGTGCTTGATTTTTTTCACAGAACTTGCGGAAAACGGGCACCAAACGGACGCGGCAGTCGTCTAACCCTGTGACAGTGCCCACTTCGAGGTTCCAAGGAGAGCCCGCTCATGTTCCGCCGGCGAGAGCCCGTGCCGTTCGCCTTCGTCGCCGAGGCCGACCGGTTCCGCAGCAATGTCGCGCCCCCGCCCCGAGAACGCGTCAGCCGTGCCCAGCTCGCGGGCCGGTCCCTGATCGGCCTGACGGTCGTCGGCGGACTCGCCGGCGCCCTGCTGCTCGGCGTCCCCGCGCTCCAGCAGGAGACCGGCGGTGTCGGCACGCACCATTCCGAGGCGGCGCACGGCCGCTGATCCGGCCGGGCGGTCCGCGCGCGATGGCCGCGCGTGCCGCCCGGCACGAAGTGGTTCCGGCACGTAAGTCTCGATAACCTCACCGGTCACAGCCTTCGTCTGCGTGCCTGGAGTGAGGATCCGCCGTGCCCCTGACCTTCCTGACGGCCGACCGCGATCTCGATGACCAGGCCGTCGAAGCCCCGCTGCCCCATGCCGGGCCCGACCGCTGGCGCCGTCCCTACCGTCCGGGCCCCGGACGCGTGGGGGCGGCCGCCGTGCTTCTGCTGCTCGCCTCGTTCGTCCTGCTGTCCGCGGTGATCATCGTGGCCGCGGGCGCGCTGCCCGCCGCCGCCGTCTGCGCCGGTGTCGCGGTGCTGATCATCGCGCTCGCGCTGCGCCACCTGCGGGTGGGGATGTGGGTGAGCACCCACGGCCTGCGGCAGGTGGAGCTGCTGCGGACGACGACGCTGCGCTGGAGCGAGGTCGCCGCCGTCCGTACGTCCCAGCGGCCGGTGCGCTGGCTGGGCCTGCCGCGGACGGTGCAGGGCCAGGCGCTGGTCGTCGAGCGGCAGGGCGGCGCCACGCTGCGCACCCTCGTCACGGACCACAACGGGGACTTCCTGGCGCGCCCCGAGGCGTTCGAGCGGGCCGCGGACGTGCTGGAGGCGTGGGCGGCGGAGTACCGCCCGTAGACACCGCCGGGGCCGGCTCCTGGCGGAACCGGCCCCGGATGAGCGATGGCGCCCGTACGGAGAGATCCCGTACCGGCTCGCACAAGGACGCCTCAGGCCCGTACGGGCTTGCCGTCGTGCAGGGCGATGGCCCGTTGCATCGCCTTACGGGCCCGCGGGGTGTCCCGCGCGTCGTGGTAGGCGACCGCCAGCCGGAACCAGGTGCGCCAGTCCTCCGGCGCCCGCTCGGTCTCGGCGCGCCGCCGGTCGAAGACCTCGTCGGCGGAGTCCCGGTCGATGCGGCCGCCCGGAGTGCGCTTCAGCTCGTCGACCGGCAGCCCGCCCTCGGCCTCCAGCTCGCGCGCCAGGCGGCCGGCCTTGCGGGCGAACTGGGTGGTGTGCCAGAGGAACCACAGTCCGATGAACGGCAGGATCAGGACGGCGACGCCGAACGCGACGGTCAGCGCGGTGCCCTGCTCGATGAGCAGGACGCCGCGGCTGCCGACGAGGACGAAGTAGACGACCAGGACAGCCGCGAGGACGCAGTAGGTGATCTTTGCTCGCACGGTCGGTCTGCCCGTCAGTCCAGGTCGAGGAAGTTCTCCAGGCCCATGGTCAGGCCGGGAGTGGCCACCACGCGGCGCGCACCGAGCAGGATGCCCGGCATGAAGCTGCTGTGGTGGAGCGAGTCGTGGCGGATGGTGAGGGTCTCCCCCACCCCGCCGAGCAGCACCTCCTGGTGAGCCAGGAGGCCGCGCAGCCGTACGGAGTGGACGGGGATGCCGTCCACGTCCGCGCCGCGGGCGCCGTCCAGCGCGCTGCTGGTGGCGTCCGGCTGCGGCGGGCAGTCCGCGGCCGCGCGGGCCTCGGCGATCAGCTTGGCCGTGCGGGCCGCGGTGCCCGAGGGGGCGTCGGCCTTGTTCGGGTGGTGCAGCTCGATGACCTCGGCCGACTCGAAGAACCTGGCCGCCTGCTGCGCGAACCGCATGGTCAGTACGGCACCGATGGAGAAGTTCGGGGCGATGAGCACGCCCGTGCGGGGCGACGCGTCGAGCCAGCCGCGCAGCCTCGTGAGGCGTTCGTCGGTCCAGCCGGTGGTACCGACGACGCCGTGGATGCCGTTGCGGACACAGAACTCCAGATTGTCCATGACCGCGTCGGGGTGGGTCAGCTCGACCGCCACCTGCGCCCCGGCCTCGGTCAGGGTCTCCAGCTTGTCGCCCCGGCCGAGGGCCGCGACCAGTTCCATGTCCTCGGCGGCCTCGACGGCCCGTACGGCCTCGGAGCCGATGCGGCCCTTGGCGCCGAGTACGGCCACGCGCAGCTTGCTCATCGTTTCCCGCTCTCTCTTTCCCAGTACCCCTGGTACGCCTGATACGAAAGGTCAGGCGACCGCGTCGTGCAGCCGGTCCGCCTGCCGGTCCTTCAGCGGGCCGATGACGGACAGCGACGGGCGCCGTCCCAGTACATCGCGGGCGAGCTCCCGTACCTCGTCCGGGGTGACCGCCGCTATCCGGGCCAGCATGTCGTCGACCGACATCTGGGCGCCCCAGCACAGCTCGCTCTTGCCGATGCGGTTCATCAGCGCGCCGGTGTCCTCCAGGCCGAGCACCGTCGAACCGCGCAGCTGCCCGATCGCGCGGCGGATCTCGTCGTCCGTCAGGCCTTCGGCCGCGACCTGGTCGAGCTGGTCGCGGCAGATCTTCAGGACGTCGTCGACCTGGTTCGGGCGGCAGCCCGCGTACACGCCGAACAGACCGCAGTCGGCGTATCCGGAGGTGTAGGAGTACACGCTGTAGGCCAGGCCGCGCTTCTCCCGTACCTCCTGGAAGAGGCGGGAGCTCATGCCACCGCCGAGGGCGGTGTTCAGGACGCCCATGGCCCAGCGGCGGTCGTCGGTCCGGGCCAGGCCCGGCACGCCGAGGATCACGTGGGCCTGCTCGGCCTTGCGGTTGAGCAGTTCCACGCGGCCCGCCGTACGGATGGTGCGGGAGCCGTCGCGCGGGGCCATCGGGGCGGCGTCCGTACGGTCGAGGGCACCGGCCTTCTCGAAGGCGGCGCGGACCATCCGGACGACCTTGGCGTGGTCGACGTTGCCGGCGGCGGCGACGACCAGGCGGGTCGGGTCGTAGTGCTTCTTGTAGAAGCGGCGGATGCGCTCGGGGGTGAGGGCGTTGACCGTGTCGACGGAGCCGAGGACCGGGCGGCCGAGGGGGGTGTCGCCGAGCATGGTATGCGCGAACAGGTCGTGCACGCAGTCACCCGGGTCGTCCTCGGTCATCGCGATCTCTTCGAGGATCACGCCGCGCTCGGCGTCGACGTCGGCGGGCTCGATGAGCGAGCCGGTCAGCATGTCGCAGACCACGTCGATGGCGAGCGGCAGGTCGGTGTCCAGCACCCGCGCGTAATAGCAGGTGTACTCCTTCGCCGTGAAGGCGTTCATCTCGCCGCCGACCTCGTCGATCGCGGCGGAGATGTCCAGCGCGCTGCGCTTCCTGGTGCCCTTGAAGAGCAGGTGCTCCAGGTAGTGGGTGGCGCCGTTCAGCGAGGGGGTCTCGTCGCGGGAGCCGACGTTGGCCCAGATGCCGAAGGTGACGGAGCGTACGGAGGGCAGGGTCTCGGTGACCACGCGCAGGCCGCCGGGCAGGACCGTCTTGCGGACCGTGCCGGCGCCGCCCGTGCCCTTGAGAAGCGTTTGGGTACGGGCGACGGCCCGCCCCTCCGAAGAGGTGCGGGCCGTCGTCCGTGAGCTACGGGACGTCACTTGGCGGCGTCGTCCTTCGCCTCGTCGTCTTCACCCTCGATGACCGGGGCCAGCGACAGCTTGCCGCGCTGGTCGATCTCGGCGATCTCGACCTGGACCTTGGCGCCCACGGCGAGCACGTCCTCGACGTTCTCCACGCGCTTGCCGCCGGCCAGCTTGCGGATCTGCGAGATGTGCAGCAGGCCGTCCTTGCCCGGGAGCAGGGAGACGAACGCACCGAAGGTGGTGGTCTTGACGACCGTGCCCAGGTAGCGCTCGCCGACCTCCGGCATGGTCGGGTTGGCGATGCCGTTGATCGTGGCGCGGGCGGCCTCGGCGGCCGGGCCGTCGGCGGCACCGATGTAGATGGTGCCGTCGTCCTCGATCGTGATGTCGGCGCCGGTGTCCTCCTGGATCTGGTTGATCATCTTGCCCTTGGGGCCGATGACCTCACCGATCTTGTCCACCGGGATCTTGACGGTGATGATGCGCGGCGCGTTCGGGGACATCTCGTCCGGAACGTCGATCGCCTCGTTCATCACGTCCAGGATGTGCAGACGGGCGTCGCGGGCCTGCTTGAGGGCCGCGGCCAGCACGGACGCCGGGATGCCGTCCAGCTTGGTGTCCAGCTGCAGGGCGGTGACGAACTGCTTCGTACCGGCGACCTTGAAGTCCATGTCGCCGAACGCGTCCTCCGCACCGAGGATGTCGGTGAGGGCGACGTAATGCGTCTTGCCGTCGATCTCCTCGGAGATCAGACCCATGGCGATACCGGCGACCGGGGCCTTGAGCGGCACACCGGCGTTCAGCAGCGACATCGTCGAGGCGCAGACCGAGCCCATCGAGGTCGAGCCGTTGGAGCCGAGCGCCTCGGAGACCTGGCGGATGGCGTACGGGAACTCCTCGCGCGTCGGCAGCACCGGCACGATGGCACGCTCGGCGAGCGCGCCGTGGCCGATCTCGCGGCGCTTGGGGGAGCCCACGCGGCCGGTCTCGCCGACCGAGTACGGCGGGAAGTTGTAGTTGTGCATGTAGCGCTTGCGGGTCACCGGGGAGAGGGTGTCCAGCTGCTGCTCCATGCGGAGCATGTTCAGGGTGGTGACGCCCAGGATCTGGGTCTCGCCACGCTCGAACAGGGCCGAGCCGTGTACGCGCGGGATGGCCTCGACCTCGGCGGCGAGCGTACGGATGTCCGTGACGCCACGGCCGTCGATGCGGACCTTGTCCTTGATGACGCGCTCACGCACGAGGGACTTGGTCAGCGCGCGGTAGGCGGCGGAGATCTCCTTCTCGCGGCCCTCGAACTGCGGCAGCAGCTTCTCTGCGGCCACGGCCTTGACGCGGTCCAGCTCGGCCTCGCGGTCCTGCTTGCCCGCGATGGTCAGCGCCTGCGCCAGCTCGTCCTTGACGGCGGCGGTCAGCGCCTCCAGGACGTCGTCCTGGAAGTCGAGGAAGACCGGGAACTCGCCGACCGGCTTCGCGGCCTTGGCGGCCAGGTCCGACTGGGCCTTGCACAGCACCTTGATGAAGGGCTTGGCGGCCTCCAGACCGGCGGCGACGACCTCCTCGGTGGGGGCCTCGGCACCGTCCTTGACCAGCTGGATGGTCTTCTCGGTGGCCTCGGCCTCGACCATCATGATCGCGACGTCGCCGTCCGGCAGGACGCGGCCGGCCACGACCATGTCGAAGACCGCGTTCTCCAGCTCGGTGTGGGTCGGGAAGGCGACCCACTGGCCGTCGATCAGGGCGACACGGGTGCCGCCGATCGGGCCGGAGAAGGGCAGGCCGGCCAGCTGCGTGGAGCAGGAGGCGGCGTTGATCGCGACCACGTCGTAGAGGTGGTCGGGGTTGAGCGCCATGATCGTCTCGACGATCTGGATCTCGTTGCGCAGGCCCTTCTTGAAGGAGGGGCGCAGCGGCCGGTCGATCAGGCGGCAGGTGAGGATCGCGTCCTCGGAGGGCCGGCCCTCACGGCGGAAGAAGGAGCCGGGGATCTTCCCGGCGGCGTACATCCGCTCCTCGACGTCCACGGTCAGCGGGAAGAAGTCCAGCTGGTCCTTGGGGTTCTTCGAAGCGGTGGTGGCCGACAGCACCATGGTGTCGTCGTCCAGGTACGCGACGGCGGAGCCGGCGGCCTGCTTGGCCAGGCGGCCCGTCTCGAAGCGGATGGTGCGGGTGCCGAAGGAGCCGTTGTCGATGACGGCCTCGGCGTAGTGGGTCTCGTTCTCCACCAGGGATATCTCCTCGTCTGCGTCCACCGCCCGTGTGGCGGCGGACCTTCGTCGGTGGAGCGCCGGGGTTGCGGGCCGGTCTTCGATCGAAGCACCCGGATACGGGGTCGCGCGGTGCGTTCCGCGCGCCTTCCGGGGGCCACTACCGAGGACCGGCGGCTGAAAGGCGCTCCACCTCTTCGTTATGGCGTTATGGGACCAGACTACAAAGCTCCGGTCCACCAGGCAGGGGACCGGACGTCCGGTGCGTACGGCAAAGGGAGCGGCCCCCGGGTGTGGGAACCGCTCCCTTCACGTCGTCCTACTTGGCGCCCGCCGCGCCGCGGCGGATGCCCAGGCGCTCGACCAGCGCACGGAAGCGCGTGATGTCCTTCTTCGCCAGGTACTGCAGCAGGCGACGGCGCTGGCCGACGAGCAGCAGCAGACCACGGCGGGAGTGGTGGTCGTGCTTGTGGACCTTGAGGTGCTCGGTCAGGTCAGAGATGCGGCGGGACAGCATCGCGACCTGGACCTCGGGGGAGCCGGTGTCGCCCTCCTTGGTGGCGAACTCGGCCATGATCTGCTTCTTCGTAGCGGCGTCGAGCGACACGCGTACTCCTCAGGGTGTTCTGGGCCTCCGAGCGCCCCTGGATCGTCTTCACAGGGAATCTTCATTTACTCGGCCTAGGCCATCACACAGAGTACCAGCTGCGCACCGGCCCCCTGACCGGGCGGTCAGAGGGCCGTGCGTACGGGCGCCCCCGGTAAGAGGCAGGTCACCCGTACGAGGGGCTTCTCGTGGCTCCTAGGAGGAGCCGGTCAGGCCGCGCACGGTGCCGTACACGTCCAGCACCGCCAGGCACAGCGGCACCAGCGACAGCAGGACGACGCCGTCGAAGATGTCGAAGACGCGGCCCCAGAAGGGAGTGACGCCCTTGCGCGGGACGACCAGGCCCACACCGACCAGGATGGCGGCGCCGGCCGCGATGCTGCTGGAGAACCAGACCGTACGGATGTTGAGCGGGCCGGAGTCCCCGAAGCGCACGAGGTCGGAGAGGATGTCGAGCGGCGGGTGCAGCGCGATGCCCAGGATGAGCAGCACGATCGTCAGGATGCCGGCGATCGTCAGGCAGGCGACCTGCGCGGTGTAGTCGAAGAGCCGGGCCCGCAGCATGATCGTGATGCCCGCGGCCAGCGCCAGCAGCTGCGCCCAGCTGTTGTCGGAGAAGCCGAGGACGACGCCGGCGGCGCCGACGACCAGCGCGGAGCAGCCCGCGACCAGGCCGAGCAGCAGCTCGTGGCCGCGCTTGGCCTGGTTGCCGATCTTGACGAAGTCGACGGACTCGGTCGACGCGGCCTGGTCGCCGTCGTTGTGCGGACCGGCGGCGATCTGGTCGGGCGACTTGTAGCCGATGGGCAGCCGGGCGAAGCGCGCGGACAGGCCGGGCAGCCAGGCGACCACGGCGATGGCGACGACGGCGGTGACCGCGGCGACCTCGCGCGGCTCGGCCTCGGTGAGGATGGAGGCGAAGACCGCGAGGGTGCCGATGGTGGCCAGGAAGGCGGCGGCCACGAAGGGCGCGTCGCCGCGCGGCAGCAGGACCACCAGGAGTACGGACGCGATCAGTACGGTCACGCAGCCGACCAGGAACTGCAGGCGCCCCGGCCCCTCGCCGTCGGCCACCGGCATGATCCCGGAGCCGGCGAGCAGCAGGTGCGGCAGCGACGCCAGGCCCAGCGCGATGGACGAGGCGTGGTCGTCGTAGACCCGGGCCCGTACGCCGGACAGGGCGACCAGGACGATGCCGGTGACGCCGGCGATGATGCCGGGTAGGCGGTGCATGTCGCGGTCGGCCGGGTTCGAGAACCACAGGGCGAACGCCATCATGACGAGCAGCAGCACGCCGGCGGTGAGGCCGACGATGTTCATCAGGTCGTCGCTCCACCGGTTGCGGTTGCGCTTGACCGCGGAGGCGACGGCGTCCGAGACGTCGTCGAAGACCGGCAGCGGCAGCGACTCGGCGAACGGCCGCAGCAGGAGCAGGTCGCCGTCGAGGATGCGCTGCTGGGCGAGGGACTGCCCGGCGTCCAGGACGGTGCCGTCACGGCGCACCAGGTGGTATCCGGTGGGGGCGCCCTCCGCCTGGGACTGGCCGGAGAGTCGCAGGATCTCCGGATAAATATCGACGAGTGCGACATCCTCCGGCAGTGCCACGTCGATCCGTGCGTCCGGCGCGGCGACTGTGACCCGGCAGAAGCCGGTGCCTGTAGTCGTGCTCACCTGGCGGTTCCCCCTATCCGTTGGGCAGTTTGTCGCGTGCGTGCCTTATATATAGGGGCGCCGCCACCGTGCCTTATATAAGGGACGTCGTTACGGGGCCTTGGGCGCGCTCGCGAGGCGTCAGCGTACCCCCCAATTAGGCCGCCGCCCCACCCGCCCCAGCACTTGACTGTTAACAGTAGGATCAACGCCTGCGTCGGGCCATGGACTTGGTCCGGGGGACCGTCGAACCAACGGGGGCGGTCCGAGACTGCGAGATGCATGAAGGACTGATGCCTCGGTGAGCGTTGTCATCGTCAAGCGCCCGCCCCGCGCGCTTCCACCTGATATCCCCGGTGAGGAGTTGACGCTCGAAGCTCCGCCGGAGCTGCCTCGCGAGGGCGAGGACAACATGCTGATGAACCTCATGCCGATGATGGGCATGGCAGGTTCGGCGGGTTTCCTGTTCATGGGCACCCAGCCGTTCATGAAGATCATGGGCGGCGTGATGGTGGTTTCCACCCTCGCGATGGCTATTGTCCAGATCGTCAAGGCCCGCCAAGGGCCTTCCGGGCAAATGCTCCAGGAGCGCCAGGATTACCTCAAATACCTGGCGCAGAAGCGAAAGGAAGTGCGGCGCACCGCGCGCAAACAGCGCGACGCGCAGCTATTCATCCACCCCGATCCGGGCCAATTGTGGTCGATCGTCGCCGAAGGCAAACGGGTGTGGGAACGCCGGGCGTCCGACCCCGACTTCGCACAGGTGCGTATGGGACTGGGGCCGCAGCAGCTGGCCACTCCCCTGAAGGCACCGGAGACCGCACCGGTCGACGAACTGGAACCGCTCACCGCACACGCGATGAAGGAGTTCCTCGACAAACACGGGCATCTGGACTCGCTGCCGCTCGCGGTCTCGCTGCGCGCCTTCTACCACCTGACGGTCTCCGGCGACCCGGACACCGTGTACGGGTCCGCGCGCGCCATCCTCGCGCAGCTGTGCACCCTGCACTCGCCGGAGGACCTGGTCGTCGCCGTGGTGGCCGCGCCGGGCGCGCAGGCCGAGTGGGAGTGGACCAAGTGGCTGCCCCACGTACAGGACAAGACCACCGACGGCGCCGGCACCCGCCGGCTGGTCGTCGGCGACCTCGGTGAGATCGAGGAGCTGCTCGCCGAGGAGCTGGAGGGCCGCGGCCGCTTCAACCCGCAGGGCACCCCGGTCACCGACACCCCGCACGTGGTGATCGTGCTGGACGCCGGCGAAGTGCCGATGGACTCGGTGATCGCCGGGGCCGAGGGCCTGCAGGGCGTGACGATCCTGGAGGTCGTACCGGGCGACCTGGACGAGATCCGGGGCGGCCTGGCCGTCCAGGTGTGGCCGGGCAAGCTGGTGCTGGAGTCGGCGGGCGGCGCGGTCTACAACGGCGTCGTGGACACCCTGTCGGTCTCCGAGGCGGAGTCGCTGGCCCGCCAGCTCGCACCGCTGCGGGCCGGTTCGGGCGCCGACGGCGAGGAGCCGCTGCTGTCCAACCTGGACTTCACGGATCTGATGAACATCGGCGACGCCGGTTCGGTGGACGTCTCGCGCACCTGGCGCCCGCGCACGCTGCACGAGCGGCTGCGGGTACCGATCGGTGTCGACAAGGACGGCCAGCCCGTCATGCTCGACATCAAGGAGGCCTCGCAGGAGGGCATGGGCCCGCACGGCCTGTGCGTCGGCGCGACCGGTTCCGGCAAGTCCGAGGTGCTGCGCACGCTGGTGCTCGCCCTCGCGGTCACCCACTCCTCGGAGACGCTGAACTTCATCCTCGCGGACTTCAAGGGTGGCGCCACCTTCACCGGCATGTCCGACATGCCGCACGTCGCCGCGGTCATCACCAACCTGGCCGACGACGTCAGCCTGATCGACCGCATGCGCGACTCGATCACCGGTGAACTGCAGCGCCGCCAGGAGCTGCTGCGCTCGGCGGGCAACTACGCCAACATCACCGACTACGAGAAGGCACGTGCCGCCGGCGCCCCGCTGGACCCGCTGCCCTCGCTGGTGATGGTGCTCGACGAGTTCTCCGAGCTGCTGACCGCCAAGCCGGACTTCATCGACATGTTCATCCAGATCGGCCGGATCGGCCGTTCGATGGGTGTGCACATGCTGCTCGCCTCGCAGCGCCTCGAAGAGGGCAAGCTGCGCGGCCTGGACACGTTCCTGTCCTACCGGCTGGGTCTGCGGACCTTCTCCGCCGCCGAGTCGCGTACGGCGATCGGTGTGCCGGACGCGTACCACCTGCCCAACGTGCCGGGTTCCGGCATCCTGAAGTACGACACCGAGACGATGGTGCAGTTCAAGGCCGCGTACGTGTCGGGCCCGTACCGCGGTCCCGGGGCCGGCGGTGGCGGCGGTGGCGGCCGTACGAACCGGATGCCGGTGCCGTTCACGGCGTCGCCGGTGCTGGCGCCGATCGTCGAGGAGATCATCGCCGAGGAGCCGTCGCTCACCCAGCAGCAGGACGACGCGCTGGCCGACACGGTCCTGGACGTCATCGTCCAGCGGATGCAGGGCCAGGGCCCGCCGGCGCACCAGGTGTGGCTGCCGCCGCTGGACGAGTCGCCCACCGTCAACCAGCTGCTCCCGGCGCTCGCCGTCACGCCCGAGCGGGGCGTGCACGCCCCGGAGTACACGGCGCTCGGCAAGCTGGTCGTGCCGGTCGCGCTCGTGGACAAGCCGTTCGAGCAGCGGCGTGACGTGATGTACCTGGACTTCTCCGCGGGCGCCGGTCACGGCTTGGTCGTCGGTGGTCCGCAGTCCGGCAAGTCGACGCTGATCCGTTCCGCCATGGCGGGCTTCGCGCTCACCCACACCCCGTCCGAGGTGCAGTTCTACTGCCTCGACTTCGGTGGCGGCGGCATGCTGGCCATGGAGGGACTGCCGCACGTCGGCGGTGTCGCCTCCCGGCTGGACGCGGAGAAGGTCCGCCGTACGGTCGCCGAGGTCGTCGGCATCCTCAACGAGCGCGAGGAGTTCTTCCGCGCCAACTCCATCGACTCCATGGGCACCTACCGCCAGCGGCGCGCCGCCGGCTCGTTCCCGGACCAGAAGTGGGGCGATGTCTTCCTCGTCATCGACGGCTGGGGCACCTTCAAGACCGACTACGAACAGCTCGACCCGGTCATACTGGACATCGCCAGCCGCGGTCTGGGCTTCGGCATCCACCTGATCCTCGGCGCCTCCCGCTACACCGAGGTACGCCCCGCGCTGCGCGACCAGCTCCTGAACCGCGTCGAGCTGCGGCTCGGCGACCCGATGGAGTCGGAGTTCGACCGCAAGCGCGCGGAGAACGTGCCGATGGGCCGCCCCGGCCGCGGTCTGTCCCCGGAGAAGCTGGACTACCTGGCGGCGCTGCCCCGTATCGACGGCGTCCAGGAGGCGGAGAGCCTCAGCGACGGCATGGCGCACCTGGTGGCCACCGTCAAGGAGCACTGGCAGGGCGAGCCCGCCCCGAAGGTGCGGATGCTGCCGACGCTGCTCCCGGCGAGCGACCTGCCCAAGGGCAGCGACTACCCGGAGCACGGCATCGCGATCGGTGTCGACGAGACCACGCTGTCGCCGGCGTTCATCGACTTCGAGACCGACCCGCTGCTGGTCATCTACGGCGAGAGCGAGTCCGGCAAGTCCTCGCTGCTGCGCCTGATCGCCAAGCAGATCGCGGAGCGCTACCCGTCGGACAAGGCGCTCATGGTGGTCTCCGACTACCGGCGCGCGCTGCTCGGCGAGATCCCCGAGAGCCACATGTACAAGTACTGTGCCGCGGGACCGCAGCTCCAGGAGGTCATCACCGGACTGGCCGGTTCGCTGGGCCGCCGTATGCCGGGCCCGGACGTCACGCCGGAGCAGCTGCGCAACCGCAGCTGGTACGACCTGCCGGACGCGTTCGTGATCGTGGACGACTACGACCTGGTGGCGACCAGCAGCGGCAACCCGCTGCAGCCGCTGCTGGAGTACCTGCCGTTCGCCCGTGACCTGGGCCTGCGCCTGATCCTGGCGCGCAGCTCCTCGGGGGCCGGACGGTCCTCCTTCGAGCCCGTGATGCAGCGGACGAAGGAACTCGGCGCCCAGGGCCTGATCCTGTCGGGCGACCCGGGCGAGGGCCCGCTGATGGGCAACATCAAGGCGACCAGCCTGACGCCGGGACGTGCGCACTTCATCACGCGCAAGCGCGGTGCGCAGCTGGTGCAGACGGGGTGGCTGCCGGCGCACAGCGGCTGACGGGTCCGTACGGATTCGTACGGCGCCTCTCCGGTGCCGTACGGACGGACGCCGCACGGGCAGCCGCCGTACGGGCAGGCGGAAGGCGGTGGGGCGCTTCTCCTTCGGGAGGGGCGCCCCACCGCCATTTCGGAGGGAGTTACGGGTGAGGGGCCGGGCCTCAGCCGAAGGCGCCGTGGCGGCGGACGTTCGGGGACGGGGACCTGGTGTCCTCGTCGTCCTTGCCCTTGGCGCCCTGGGCGTTCTTGTCCTTGTCCCCCTTGTCGTTCTTGTTCTCGGTGCCGGGCTGGTCCTCGGTGGCGGACGGCTTCTCGGCGGCGGCCTTCTCGGGGCCTGGGCCTGGGGTCGCCTTCTCCGGGCCCGGGGCCGTCGCGCCGGTGGAGGGCGCGGCGCCGGCCTTCCTGGCCGGTGCCATGGGCGTCTCCCCGGAGGCGTCCCCCGCGGCCGCGGCCTCTCCCGTACGCACGCCCCTGGCCACGCCCGCGCCGCCCCGTGCGTTCTTCGTGTCGGTGGCCCGCGGCGGTCCGAAGGGGTCGGGTCCCTGAGGCGCGCTGGAAGTCTCCCACCGCTCGGTCAGCGGGGGCCGCTGTCCCTGGCCGCCCTTGCCGCCCTTGCCCCGGAAGACGCCGCCCAGCGACGTCGCGAGCTGGCCCAGGGCCATGAAGCCGTACGCGGTCTGCGTACCGGACGACTGCGAGCCGTCATTCTGGGAGGCGGCCGGTGCGGAGTCGTGCGCGCCGGAACCCGCGCCCGCGTGCGCCCCCTTGTCCTGGGAGGCGTCCTGGAAGGCGGCGTTCTCCAGGTCGGCGGCGGCGAGTTCGAACGCCGGCAGCGTCTCGTCGACGGACCGCTTGAGCTGATGCCACTCCGCCGCGAACGCCTCGCCCGCGGGGCCGTGCCAGTTGGCGGCCGCCGCCTTGCCCACGTGCCGGTCCAGGTCCCGTACCAGGCCGTCCAGATGCCGGCCCATGTCCCGCCAGCCGGCCGCCGCCTCGTGCAGGGCGTGGGGGTTGCGCTGCTCGGTCACTGGACACCCCGGATCGTCTTGACGAGTTCTTCCTCGGCCGCGTCCGTCGTCACGGCCGTCTCCCTGATGCCGCCGGCGACCTCCGCCAGCCGCTCCCGCAGCTGTTCCAGGGCGCGCTCGGCCTGTTCGTACACCTCCAGGTACGGCCGGGCCGCCTCGCGCGAGCCGAACCCGTCGCGCAGCGCCTCGGCGTCACTGCGCCGTCTGAAAGCGGTCAGCTGACGGCCCAGGTCGTCCGCGGATATCTCGAACTTGGTACCGAGCTTGTGCAGCTCCTCGGTACTGATCCGGACCTCGTCTGACATCTTTTCTCCCCGTTCTCCCCGAATTGATTGGCGCAGCTCGAATGACGCGCTCGAAAGCACCGACGGCATGACGGACAAGACCCCAGGTCTAGCACACCCGGATAGCGGCCGACTGCCGCGTCCGAAGCGGCGGGACGGCATCGCGGAGCGGGAAAAGGGACCAATATCCCGCAATGCCAACAACCCTCCTTGACGAGCGGTTCCGATCCGTCATTAGACTCATGACGCCGGTGCAGCACACGCGGTTGCTGTACCACCGAGTTCACCGGGGGCAGAAGACATGAGCGGTATGAGCGGCATGGGCAATGAGCGGCAGATCCAGGACGAGGATCTGATGGACGTCGCCCAGGATCCCGAGCAGGCGCACCGGCTGCGCAAGGCCCTGCAGACACTGGCCACCAACCCCAAGGTCGGCGGAAAGCTCCAGGAGATGGCCCAGGAGGTGCTCTCCGGGCGGATCGGCATGAAGGACGCCATCCAGTCCGAGGAGTACATGGGCGCCATCGGCGACCGTATGAACGAGATGCGGCGGGCGGCGGAGAACCAGACGCAGGCCGAGCGGGAGGCCTCCCGCGAGCAGTTCGCGAAGTGGCAGAAGGAGCAGGAGGAGCAGGAGGACCGGGAGCGCGCCGAGCGCGACGGCCCCTCGGGCGCCCTGGTGACGGGGCCGCGGCGGGGCGGCGGCACGGGCCACCGGCACTGATTCTGCGGGGTGCGGCTCGGTACGGGCCTTCTCCGGCGCCTACGGGGCCGCGGGATGTCGGTGCCTCCGGTGCCGTCGCCGTAACGGCCGACGCCTTCGACACCGTCGCCGTGACCGCCGGCATCCTTCGGTGCCGCAAACTCCTCGGTTCCGAAACGCGGCGTGAGACCTGATGGGTATCCGACGCGTCTCGGGACCTGAATCGACACCATATTTTCCCGCTTGTCCGCTCTTTCCGGCCGACGCTTGATCGCATTCGCCGGTACGTGATCGTTTCTGGATGGTGCCTGCCGGCCCCTGAGGTGATCTCGACCGGCATTGCTCTCGTGCGCGATCGCGTGCCGGAGAAGCGCACGCGGGAGAGAGCGGAGCAAAATGCCACATATTCGGGTGCTCGGTAAGGGCGCGCGGATCACGGCGGGCACCTTGTGCCTGCTTTTCCTCCTGTACACCCTGTACTGGCTGGGCCATGATCTTGTGACGCTCGGCCCGGGCGTCATGTGGGATGTGTGGACGGGCGGCGCGTCTCCCGTTTCCGGCGGTTCCGGTGGCGCTTCCGGTCCCGGCGGCGCTCCGGCGGCCGCCTATCCGGTCACGACTCCGTACGAGGTCGGCCTGGCCCTGCTCCAAGGCGCCGCCGTGGGGGCCGCGTTCGCCGGTCGGCGGACGGCCGGCGGCCTGCTCGCGGTGGCGACGGCGCTGACGCTCTCCCTGCGGGTGCAGGCCGTCGTCAGCACCGGCAGCCACACCTCGACCAACCGCTGGTTCCTCGGCGCGGGCGACATCGACGACTCCACCCTCATGGCGGTCTTCCTCTCCGCGGGCCTGCTGGTGCCGCTGACCCTCGTCGCGGCCGTCGTGCTGCCGGCCGGCATCCGTGCCTGGCCGCGGCCCGGCGCGGCGCCCGGTCTGCCTCCGGTGCGCCCCGCCGGACCGGCCGGCCCCGTGACCGCGATCGTGCTGGGCGCGCTCACGCTCCTGTGGGTGATCTGGATCTGCTACGCGCTGGTGCAGTCCCTCGGCAGCGGGTACGGAGCGCCGCTGGACGTTCTGTTCACCGGGCGCGGCGTGCTGACGGCCATGCTGGGCATGGCACCCGGCTGGGCTTGGCTCACCTTCCTGCCGCTGTGCGCGGCCGGCGCGCTGCTGGCCGCCACCCGCCGGGTCTCCGCCCGTGGCTTCGCCCTCGGACCGGCGCTGGTCCTGCTGCCGGTCGCCTTCCTGGCCCTGTGCGGCTCGCTCCGTACCGGAACGCTCTTCGAGCTGGGCGACGCCGCGCCGGGCGGCGCGCTGCTGGGCCGGGTGCAGATGCTGGTGGAACTGGTGGGTTCGGTGGTGGTTCTGGTGCTGATGGGGCGGCGCGGGGTGCCGGTCCAGTCGGCGGTGCCCGGGATGACCGGGCCGGGTATGCCGGGGGCGCCGGGGTTCGCGGTTCCTGGTGCGCCGGGGCACTACGCGCCGGGGCCCGTGGGCGCACCCGCGTACGGGCCTGTCAGAGGGCTGGCGCCGGGCGTTCCGGGGCCCGGTGGATATCACGGGCCTCCGGGGCATCAGGTGCCTCCAGGGCCTCCGGGATATCCGGCGCCGGGCGGGTTCCAGGCGCACGGTGGACACCCGGGTCCGGGCCCCGGTGGTACCCCGGTGCCCGGCGGGCATCCGCCGCCGCAGGGCGGTTTCGGCCCGCCACCCGCGGGCTGACCTGGGCCTCGACGGGCAGCGGCGCCGGTGTCAGTGGCGGATCGTAGGATCGGCCCGGAGTCGAAGAACGTCGAGGAACGCAGCACGGGAATCGAGGAACGGAGCAGGAGTTCGGGCAGCGCGGGAGTGCGGGCAGGCGGCGCTCACCGCGCGGGCATCGGGAACAGCACGGTCAGCACGGCAGGTCGGCCGGCACGCACACGCGGCGATCCGCGACGGTGGAGGGCGAAGGACTCATGGGGGACGAGGAATTCATGCACGCCTCGGACGAGGAGCACGGCAGTACGGGGGGTTACACGCCGCACCCGTACATCGGCGGCCGTACCGCCGTCCTGCGTGCGCTGGCCGCATGGCGTATGCAGTGGCCCGGCGCGCCCCGGGTCGTCGTGGTCACCGGGAGCCCCGGCAGCGGGCGTTCGCACCTGGTGGCCGGCTTCCTCATGCTGTGCGACCCGGAGCATCGCAAGCGCCTGCCGCTGGACGACCTGGATCCGACGACCGTACCGCCCGACCTGCCCGCGCCCGCCGTGCCGGCCCCTCAGGGCCGCACCGCCGACCAGGTCCTGTGGACCATCGCCGGCCACTTCGGTCTCAAAGCCACCCGCCGCGCTGACATCGTCCCCGAACTCGCCGCTGCCGCCGCCCCGGTGACGGTCGTCGTCCCGGACGTCGACCGGGCCGGTCCGGTGCGGGCCGCCGACGAACCCGCCCGCCTCGTGCGGGACGTGCTCAAGCCGCTCGCCGAGACCGGCACGGTCCAGCTCCTCGCCGACGTGCCGCGCGCACTGGCCGCCGAGGTCATCGCGTCACTGCCGTCCGGCCACGGGCAGATCATCGACCTCGACGAGCCGCGCTGGGCCGACCCCGAGGGGCTGGTCCGCCAGGTGGAGACGTCGCTCGACCCGGGGGCCGGTGCGCCGGCGCTGCCGTACACCGAAGACGCCGGGGCGCGCCGGGCGCTCGCCGAGGCCGTCGCGGAGCGCGCCGACGGCAGCCGGCTGACCGCGCAGCTCGCGGTGCGGTGCGTCCTCATGCGGCCGGAAGGCTTCGACCCGGCCGACCCGACGCACCTGCCGGGCAGCGTGGACGAGGCGCTCGACCTGCACGCACGGCGGCTGGGTGCCGATCCGCAGACGCTGCGCCTGATGCTGGCACCGCTGGCGCTCGCCGAAGGGGACGGGCTGCCTCTCGGGCTGTGGGGACCGCTGGCGTCCGCCGTCGCCGGGCGCGACACGACCGGGGAGATCGCGGACGGGATGCTGCTGGCGGGGCCGTTCGTGGAACCGGTTGCTGAGCCGGGGGCCGGGGAGGCACCGGGTTCGGGGGGTGGTTCGGGTTCGGGTCCTGGTGCGGGCCCGGTGCCGGCTGCCGATGCGGCTTCGACCTCGGCTTCGACCCCGGCCTCGGCCTCCGAAGACACCGGTGGCACCGGTAGCACCGGTGCCGCCGCCCGTAAGCTGCTGCGCCTGGTACACCCCGGTGTCGCGGACGCGGTACGTGCCGGGCTGGCCGACCCGCGCGACGCGCAGACCCGCATCGCCATGGCGCTCCTGGAGGCCGTACCGCAGCAGGACTGGTCCCGCGCCGACCCGTACGTACGCGACCGCCTCGCCGCGCACACACTGGCCGCCGGCCTGCTTCCGCAACTGCTCACCGACCCGGGCCTGTTCGCGCACGCCGACCCGGTGTCGCTGCGTACGGCGATCGAGGCCGTGCCGTACGAGTCCCTGGGCGCTCCCGCCCGTACGTACCTGCGGACGGCCCCGCTGCTCATCCGGACCCAGGCGTCCGTCGCCATGCGTGCGGCGCTCCTGGAGACGGCCTTCGTGGAGGACGGCCTCGGACCGTACGCGGACGCGGTGCACGCGCTCGGCCTCGGCCTGCCGTGGCGCACGCTGTGGAGCGTGCCGCTGCCCGGCGTCACCGGCGTGACGGTCGGCAGCCTGCCGCAGGCCCCGGCCGCCGGGGACGCGGACGCGGCCGGTGCGGACCAGGGCGGTGCGGGTACGTCAGGCGCCGCCGCGCTGCCGGTCGCCGCTTTCGTCGTTCCCGAAGGCACCCCAGGATCCCGTACGGTCCCCGCCGGGGCCGGGACCGGGACCGAGGGGGCGGGCGGTTCCGCCGTGCTCGTGCACCAGCTGCTGGGCCCCGGGCTCGTGGACGCCGATCCGGCGCAGGTCCTGCGCCCCACGGAGGACGTGCGGGCAGCGACGCCGCTCACGCTGAGCCGGGGCACGGACTGCGTCCGGGTGTGGGACCGGCAGCGCGAGGAGGTGGTGGCCGCCCTGGTCAGCGACATCCCCTTCACGGACGCCGACCTCTCGCCCGAGGGTGTCCTGGTCGTCGCCACGGAGCGCGGCGTCAAGGCGCTGCAGCTCCCGCTGCCCGCGCCCGTACCGGCTCCCGACGTCGCGGATGGCACGTCGGCCACCGCCGCGTCCGGTACCGCCGTCACGGACGCCACACCGGCCCCCGCCTCGTCCGGCACCGCCATACCGAAATGATGCACCAGCTCCCGGGACAGCAGCAGCCGCCGCGACCGCACCGGCTGCCGGTTCCGTCGCCCGGCAGCGTGCCGCGGGCCGAGCCGTACGGGACGTGACGCTCGGCAAGCTGGCGGGCCATGTCCGCATCGGTACGGCCGGCGCCTGCCTGATCAGCGTGCAGTGCACGGCACCGGAGGAGAACCAGGCGCTGTTCGGCGCGGTGTGGGCGTCCAGCCGTCCTCGGGCGGCGGCCGGGTTCGTCAACGCCTCCCTCGTGGCGTTCCTGAGGCCCCTTGATGCTGCTGACGGCCACCCGGCAGCGGATGCGGGGCATGGACCCGCGCGCGGCGGGAACGGCGGTCGCCGCCTTCCAGGAACATCTGGTCGCCATCGACGCGTGGTCCCTGGACAGCGACGAGAACCGGTGGTCCCTGAGCGTCGAGCAGATGCAGCCCGGGCTGATCTGAGCGTCGGCCGGGGCCTGACCTGAGCG
Source organism: Streptomyces sp. NPDC030165 (assembly GCF_055573595.1). Classification (NCBI taxonomy): domain Bacteria; kingdom Bacillati; phylum Actinomycetota; class Actinomycetes; order Kitasatosporales; family Streptomycetaceae; genus Streptomyces; species Streptomyces sp. NPDC030165. The sequence continues at coordinate 23,409 of NZ_JBVIBD010000036.1, forward strand.
TCGGCCGGGGCGGCGGGCCCGCGTGGAAGGGTGCGGGCCCGCCGCTCAGGGCAGCAGCAGCCAGTCCGCGGCGAGCGCCGCCGCCAGTCCCAGGCCGAGCAGCCAGCTGCCCAGCCGCGTACGCCCGTTGCGGCTCAGCTCGATCACGATCCCGCACAGGATCAGCGCGGCGCCGTACACCCCGACGACCAGGACCGACGTGCGGCTCGCGAGGCGGACCACCAGCACGGCCGCCATCGCGGCCATCAGCGCGGAGGCCAGGACGATCCGCACCCGCCGGGCCTGACGAGGAGTCAGGTGCACGCGGCGTGCGGGCAGGGGCTGTTCGTCGGCGTCGGCGGGTGCGTCCATGAGCGGGAATGGTACGGGACGGCTGTTCGGGCCCGTACGACCGCGTTCGCATCCCTCGGCCTTCTCCTGGCCCCCTGGCCTCCCGGCCCCTGCTCCCCGCGCTTCGGGATCCCGGCTCCGCTCCCGGTCGGCGCTCCCGGTCGGCGCTATGTGAAGAAGAGCACCGCGCCCGACAGCACCGCGCCGATCAGCCCCGCGGCCATCAGCCCGACCATCAGCGTCCGCAGCACGCCCGGGCCGACCGAGCGCCACGCGTCGTCGAAGGTCGGGGCGCCTCGGAAGCGGTAGCCGGTCACCGTGCAGAGCACGCCCAGGACGAGGACGACCAGTCCGCCGCAGAGGCACAGCACCCCGTTGGCCAGCCGGTTCCAGCTGTGCTGGACGTAGCTGGAGCGGCCGACCTGGCGTACCTCGATCAGGTCGCCCTCCTTGAAGCGGTGCCAGGAGTCGACACTGGCGTTCAGGTCCTTCGTCCTGCCGTCGTCCGACCGGAATGTGCCGTAGCACTGGATGTCGCGCGTCCGGTTCCCCGAGTGCTGCTTGTTCGCGTAGTGGTAGTCCGTGGCGCACGCCTCCACGGTGATCTTGCCGGGGCTGCCGTCCACCCACACCGAGTACGGGCCCACGTAGACGCCGACCGCGATCAGCAGCAGCGCGGCCAGCACAACGCCCACGCCGATCAGCCGCCCCAGACCGCGCTTCACCCCGTCCGTCACACCCGGCGCGTCGCCCACACCGGATGCATGGGACGCGCCTGACCTGGTGTGTTCCGACTGTGCTGCCATGGTCAGCGATCCTTTCCAGGGGCGTGCGAAGGTGCAGGACGAACGATGCACGCATCGGCATGCCGGACATGCCACGCGTACGGGGTGTGCGTGCTTCCGCGATGTGCCGAGCCTACGGCCCGGACGCACCCGCCCGGCCGGCCAGGCGGTCCGCAGCGTCACCCGTAATGCTGCAAAAAGAGAAAGACGGCTGCACCAAGGATGCCCACCCCGGTGACGGACAGCAGCAGCGGCCGCAGCACCGCCCCGCCGGGCAGCCCGTCCCAGCTGTCGCCGAACGACCGTCCCCAGCGAGCGCCGAAGCCGGTCAGCAGGCAGAAAGCGCCCGCCGCGAGCATCGGCAGCGACACGAACACTCCGGCGACATCGCCCCACACCTGCTCCCGACCGAAGACCACGTACGTTCCGCCGTCACCGCTCTGTACGGGGACACGGGTACCCGGCGGGTACACCGTGTCGGGGTGGAACGTTCCAAAAGAATTGACATCACCAAGGCCGTCGCTGCTGACGGTGCTGCTCCGATGAGGCTCCCCGCTTTTCTGAGGGGCGTCCTCGCCGTCCCAATGGGCGTCCTCGCCGCCCCGATGAGCCTCCTCGCCGCCCCGGTCTGCCCGGAAGGTGCCCGTACAGGTGACCGTCCGGCTGCCGTGACGGCCGCTGCCGACGGCCGCGTGGCGCTCGTGGCACTCCTCGACGGTGTACGCCCCGTGAGTGCCCGTGGATCCGGTGGCGAGCACCGTCTGCCCGACCGAGATCACACAAACCATCACCCCCAGTGCCACCAGGACGAGGCCGACGGCCCGCCCCACCACATACCGGGCCGCGTCGCGGTGACCGGTCACCGTCGCCAGGATCCGGCTCAGAGAGCGAAGTGACGCGAGGGGCGTACGGTGCGCTACCGGCGGCGGCATCAGACGATCCCGTCGACGAGCAGCGCCGCACCGGCCCCGAGGGCGGCCAGGCCGCCGAACCCGGCCAGTACGGCACGGACCGCGATGCCGCCGGGAACCCGCCGCCAGGCGTCCCGGAAACCCGGGCCTCGACGCGTACCGAACCCGGTGAGCAGGCAGAACACGCCCGCCACGAGCGCGCACACCGAGACGCAGACGACCGCCAGGCTTCGCCAGAACCACTGCTCGTCGATCATGACGAACTTGTGGTCCGTTTTCTGGACTGCCAACTGCTTGCCCGGCTCGAACTTGGCTCCGGTCTCGACCGTCGCACCTTCGACCGTCGTGTCTTCGCCCGCCGCACTCTCAACCGTCGCGCCCTCTACCGTCTGATCCTCGGCCGTCTCATCCTCGGCCGCGGTGCCGGCCCGGTCGTCCCGGAAGGTACCGGTGCAGGTGACGACGGGACGGGCGTGCCGGTGGCGGGACGACCCGGCACGGTCGAACTGCGTACGGCACTCCTGGACGGTGAGCGTGCCCGCGTCACCCCGGTGGCCGTTCGCGTACCCCATGTCCTTGGCGGTCATCCCGCCGAAGAACAGCCCGGCGAGGACGAGACCGGCGCCCACGACCCTGCCCGCCGAGGACGGCAGCCGGGCCGACGAGCGCGTACGCACGGCCGACGGGCGCGTGCGTATGAAGGGCTGCGTTGGCATGGAGGGACCGCGTTGCTGTGGGGACAGTGCCGGCCCTGCCCGGCAGCCGTACGGCGCGGGAACGCGCACCACCCGTGGCGCGCGGCCTCTTGACCGGGCAGGTACCGAAACTTAACCACCTCTTTCCCCTTCCGCACCACTCCCCTCCCGCCCCGCATTCCGGCCACCGCCAACACCCAGCACGGTCAATCCCCCCGAATTCGATCCGCATTCGAGCGGAATCACTCCACGCATATACCTCAACGGCCCGTCAGCGACGCCCCGTTGAAACCCATTTCACCGCCACTGTCCGCTGCCGGGCGCGGGCCGCCGACCCGGCAGCCGCCCGCGAGGACCCGCCTTGACATGCCTGCGTTAAGGACACATAAAGTGGTCACGCTGGACGTGTCGAGGGTCAAACACGCCAAGCACGAATGACAGGGCAATGACGGGGGCCGTGGTGGCGGACAAGGCATTCGACGTAGACCCTGAGGTGCTGCGCACACAGGGTCACGCGTTCATGAACATCGGCACGGAGTTCGGCAAGGCGGCCAAGAAACTCAAGGACGACCTGGAGGGCTTCGGAAAGCCCTGGGAGGACGCCGACTTCGGCGCCGCCTTCGACGTCATCTACACCCCGATCCGCGACGGCATGTTCACCTCCATGGATTCGCTGGGCGAACGCCTTGAGGACATCGGCGACAAACTCCAGGGCATGGCCCGCACCTACACGGCCTCCGACGAGCAGGGCGTCCACGTCGTCAGCTCGGTCCCCCGCCCCGCGGTCTGAGGCGCACGGCCCACTCGTACGGCCGTCAGCGCGTCCCGCCGTACGACCGTCCGTGCTCGCCGCTCGTCACCGTACGGCCCGCTGACACGCGACCTGGCCCGTACGTTCCATCCGTACGCCCCACCGCCCCGGCAGCCGACAGGCACCTGCCCGTCCCCCACCCTCCACTCCCGCTCTCACCCGCACCCATTCCGCCCACGCTGCTCATGCCTCTCACGCCTCTCATGCCTCTGAGCAGCACCAACACCACGATCACGATCACTCCAGCCGCACACGGCTGCAACCGCACGGGGGACGATCACTGTGTCACTGACACTGCCGAGCGAGGTCGCCTGGGTCCTCGGACTTCTCGGCTACGACTGGCCGCAGGCCGACGAGGACGCGCTCTTCAAGTGCGCCGAGACCTGGCGGAACTTCGCCGCCCAGGTCGAACAGGCGGCCTCGCAGGGCACGTCGGCGGCCAACGAGGTGGCCGCGGCGAACACCGGCGAAGCCGTCGACGGATTCCACAAGGAATGGGGCGCCTTTTCCGGCAGCTCGGGTTCCGACCACTATCTGCGTGACGCCCAGATCGCGGCCGAGACCATCGCACTGGCTTTCGACGCGGCGGCCATCGCCGTACTCACCGGCAAGATCGCGATCATCGCCCAGCTCGTCGTCCTCGCGGTGGAACTCATCGCCGCACAAGCCGCCGCCCCCTTCACCTTCGGGCTGTCCGAAGCGGGCGCGGCGGGCGCAACACAAATCACCCGCGTCGCCGTCCGCGAGATCCTGAACAAGATCAAGCAGGAGGTCGTACAGGCCGCCACCAAGACCATGGAACACGCGACGATGGACGCCATCAAGAAGCTCGCCAAGAAGGCGGTTTCCAAGGAAGCCCGGCAACTGGCGATGGACTACGCCAAGAAGACGGTCAAGGACACGGTCAAGGAGACCGTCCAGGACAAGGTCGTCGAGGACGGCAAGGCGAAAGCCACCGAAGCCGCCACAGAAATGGGGCAGAACATTGCCCAGCAGGGCATCGAGCACCACTTCGGCGCCCGCGACGGCATGGACTGGGGCGAAACCGCCGACATCGGCAAGGAAAAGGCCGGCGAATACGCCGACGGCCTCAAGGAAGGCGCCCAGAGCCTGGCCGACCCCCAGACGTACGTCGACCATGCCAGGCAAGACCTCACCAACCGCGGCCTCGACGCGGCCCAGAAACACACGGACAACCGCACAGGCGGCGCCGCGACCCGCCACCAGAGCGTCACCGACGGCGCGAGGGATTCGGTACAAGCCGTGTTCGGGTGAGGCCCGGGAGCAGGCCCCGGACCTTCAGCCCCTCACCCCCTCACCACCCCTCACCCAAAAACAGCACGAACATCCTCGGCACCGCCAGCCCTCCTCTCACTCCCACCTCCACCTCCACCACCGCTTCCGCTTCCACTTCCACTTGCTTCTTCCCTCCCGCCCCCACCTCCTCTCCCTCTCTCAACGGCCTCCCGCGCCCTCCCCGCCGCGGCACTGGCCCCCGCCTCCGTCGCGCCGTCGAGCAGACGGTCGCGATGAGTGGCAGGGTCGAGGAGGCCGGCCAAACCCCCTTCCCTCTCCCCCGGGCCACTCGGCGTGCCGACGACGTACTCACCGGCCGTGAATTCCCCACCCTGGACCGTGCCGAACTGCTTGCCGAATTCCTTCTTGGCGCCATCCACCGTGTCCCCCACATCAATCCCGGCACGAGCACCGAAATGGCTCTCGATGCCCTGCTGAACGATGTTCTGCCCAGCCCCGGTCACGATGTTGGTGGCGACCTCCTTGGCGGGGTCGACGACGATGTCCCTGACCGTCTTCCTCGCATAGTCCGTCGCGAAGTCCTTGACCTGGTTCTTCACTACGTCCGAGGCGATCTCCTTGACGCCCTTCTCGGCGGCGTCCGCCATCGCCTTGGTGACCGCTTCGGCGACCTCCCGCTTCAGCGTGTCCAAGAGCCGTCGCACGACGAGCCGCGTGGCTTGGGTCACCCCCAGCGCGCCCACCTCCGACAGCCCGAATGTGAACGGCGCGGCAGCCTGTGCCGCGATGAGTTCGACGGCCAGGACAACGAGCTGCACGATGACTTCGGCCTTCGCGGCGAACACCGCGGCCGCCGCCACCTCGAAAGCAATACCGATCACATTGGCCGCGATCTGCGCATCGGTCAGGTAGGAACCCGGCCCGCCCGAGAAGTCCTTCCACTCCCCCGTGAAGCGGCTCACCGCCTCGCCCGAATTGCCGCTGACGACCTCCCGTACTGCTGATCCGCCCCGCCCGTCGGTACGCCCGACCTGGGCCGCGAACTCCAGCCAGGCCTGCCCGCACTCCATGAGCTTGTCCTCGTCCGCCTCGGGCCAGTTGTACCCGAGCAGATCGAGCACCCACACGACCTCACCAGGCAGCGTCAGCGCCACGCCCCGCACCTCCCCTGGTACTCGCCCCCATCACGGTCCCCAAGGGGACGAGTACGAACCCGACACCTGACCGACGAACCGCCCCGCCGCACCTTCAGCCGTCTCGTACCTCCGCGCCATCTCCTGGAGCTTCTCCCCCATTCCCTCCATCCGCTTCCCGAGCGAATCCATGGACTCGAACATGCCGTCCCGGACCGGCTCGTAAACCATGGCGAACACCTCCGCGAACTCAGCGCCCGCCCATGGCTTCCCCAGCCCCTTCAATGTGTCCTGCAACCGCTTCGAAGCAGCCCCGAACTCCGCCCCGATATCGACGAACTCCCTCCCCTGCAACCTGATCCCATCCAAATCAACATCAAATGCCTCACCCACCACACAAACCCCCACTCGAACAATCAACCATCGCAGGAATCAGCGACCGAACTCGCCCGCCGAATTGAGTGCCGCGAGCCTTCCATCCCACCGAAAGCGCAGCAAACACCCAACCCACAATCTCCCCTCATCCACCCCACTCGCACACGCGACCCAACACCCCGACACCCCACCGCCCAGACAATCCGAAGAAACCTTTACCGCGCCCCTCTCGCCCCCCACCCACGCGAACAAATTCCAACCACCCACCCACAAAACCACTCCCCCACAGCCCCCAACCCTCAACAAACAATCCTCACTCTAATCAAAATCGATCACAACTCATCCGAGTGAACACCGTGCATGCCGCTGACACCGCGCCGCCGCCACCCCGCTCCCTCCGCACCCACACACATAGAAGGGGCCCGCAGCAAGCTGCGGGCCCCTTCTCCAATCACACTATGCGGCTACTGCCCCGGAGGCTGAGCAGGCGGCGCCGGCGGGTAGGAACCGTAGGCGTTGGGCTGCTGCCCGTAGGGATTCGGCTGCTGCTGGTACGGCCCAGCCTGGTGCGGCGGAAAGCCGGCGTTACTCCCGGGCCCTCCGTAACCACCAGGGCCACCCGGCGGCGGTCCACCGTTGTTCTTCTTACGCCGCACCATGACAATGACAACCACCAGAGCCGCCACCAGCAGAACCAGCACCAGCCCGATAATGACGATCGGAGGAACCCCCAAACCGCTGCTGCCACTTGCCTTCTGCTCACCGGCCTTGCCGGCAGTGGCACCGTCATTCCCGGCAGACGCCGAATCCGTAACTTCCGGGGCCTTGAGCGGACCGTACTTGGACCCGGCCGGAATGTCCTGGGTGAGCGCACGGTACGGACGGATGGTGCCGTACCCGTACTTGGGGCTCGGCGTGCTGATGTCCGACTTACCGTCGGGGGTGATAGCGGTCTTCGTCAGCCGATTGGCAACCTGACCGGCGGTGAGATTCGGGAACTTGGAACGGACGAGCGCGGCGGCGGCAGACACATAGGCAGCGGAATCGGATGTACCGTCCGCCTGCCGGTACTTCCCATCAAGACCAGCCGAGTAAATACCTTCGCCTGGCGCCAGGAGCCGGGTGTGCTCACCGTAGTTCGAATTGCGCCATACCTGTCCGTCCTTGGCCACTGCACCAACCGCCAGCACCCCCGGGGCAGCTGCGGGGTACTGAGGTGAGGAAGTGCCGGCGTTTCCTGTCGCGGCAACGAGCAGTACGTCCTTCTCCAGGGCGTAGCTGATCGCCTTATTCTCGTCGGGGTCGATGGTGCCCGCACCGAACGACATGTTGACGACCTTGGCTCCTTGGTCAACCGCATACCGGAGCGGCTCCGCGAAACCTCGGGTCGTCACGGCGGTTTCAGGGCTGTCCGTCATGACTGGAAGAATCTTCACGCCCGGCGCCAGGCCCATGATTCCAGCAGAACCATTGGCACCGTGCCCGTGACCGGCGATCAGCGCCGCCATCGCAGTGCCGTGGTCATCCTGGGTCGGGTGGTCTCCGGTCCCGCCCTCGCGGGTGAAGCTCTTCCCCGGCAGAACATTTCCCTTCAGGTCGGGATGGGTTGCGTCGACTCCACTGTCGATAACTGCCACGGTCACGTTCTTACCCGTGGATTGCTGTCGTACCTTGTCAAGCCCGAACGCGCCGAGCGCCCACTGCCCGTCCCTGATGTAGTCCGCCGAAGCAGCCGGTGCGGTGCCGATGACCAGCGCTCCCGCCAAGACCGCGCCGCCCACCGCACGCAGCGTCCGCGTGAAGCTCATGCCGTACACCTCTCCTGAAACAGGACGGGGCCCACAGCCCGAGGACTGCGGGCCCCGTCTCGTCTTCGCCGGCTGTCAGACCGACTGGTCCCTACTCGATGACCTTGGGCGCCACATTACGCTCCGGCGTCCAGGTCTCCTCGTCCTCGACGAGGTAGTCAGGGCGCTGTCCGTTCTGGCCCTTGTCGTCCGTGCCCTTGGCGCCGTGTGCACCCGGAGCACCCGCCATGCCCATCGGGCGGCGGCCGCTTGCTCCGGTGCCTGCCTGCGCACCACCGCGGCTGCGGTGCAGACCCGAGCCGCCCTGGGCTCCGCCACCGGTCTTGCTGCCGCTGGTGCTGCCGACCACGCCGCCCTTCTGCCGGGCCAGCCCACCGCCGCGACCTGCCGCGGCGCCTCCGCCGCGTGCCCCGGCGCCGGCACCTGCCGCACCGCCCATGCCAGGCATCCCCGGACGCCCGCTGCGCGCACCGGTGTTTCCGGAGCCGCCGGTCGGACCAGTTCCCCCGATGCGGCTGGTGGACTTGCCGCCGGAAGTACCACCGGCCTTACCGCCACCGGCGATCCCGGGCATACCCGGACCGCCGCCCAGGTGTCCGCCGCCTCCGGGCCCACCGTTGAGGTGTCCGCCACCGCCGGAGGGTGTTCCCAGGCCAGAGCCACCGCCGGGACCGGTGCCGGCCAGGCCGCCCCCCGGACCCGAAGTGCTGGGCGGGTTGAAACTGTCGAGGCCGGTACCGATGTTGGAGGGCATACCGCCCTTGCCCGGCTGTACGGATCCCACGCCACCGTGAATACCGTCCGTCTTAGGGGCCTTGAGTCCATCGGAGGAGAAACCAGGGCCCTTCCCCAAAGAGCCTCCCGGTCCGCCCACGAGCGGCTTGGGCTTCTTCGCAACAGCTGCAGGCAGCGGCAGTACAGGAGGAACGGCGGGGCCGACGTTCGGCGGCGGAACCTCGGTGGAATTTTCATCCGACCGGCCGGGCAGCCTGCCGATCGCTGCGGCGTTCGTACGGTATGCAGCGCCCAGGTACTCCATGGTCGCCGCGGCCTTGAGCTGTGCTTCCTTGCCGGCGGAAAGGTCGTCTTCGTTGTCCTCGACGACCTGCGCGGCGCTCTTACCACTCGACAGCTGCGAATTGGCCTTCGAATCGTCGCGACCGACGCTGTCCGTGGCCCAGTCCCAGGCGCGGTTGCCCCAGCTCGGCCACTCCATCCCATCGAGGTGCTTCTTATACTCGCTTAGCGCCTCACTTGAGCGCTTCATTCCCTCACCGACATGCTTGGCGTACTGAGCGCCGTGGTCGATGCTCTTGCTGATCTTGTCAGCACGGTCCCGGAACGCCTTCGCAGCGTCGCCTTCCCAGTGCTCCAGCACCTCGTTGATGGCCTTGTCGAAAAAGGCTTTGATCCCGCCGCCGTTGTCGCTGACGAGACGGTTGTGTACCTGTTCCCAGGCATGGCCGACGCCCGCGACCTCTTCGGGCTTGGCATTGGCCACCATGGCTTTCAGGCTTTCGAAGTCGTGCTCGTGGAACTTCGTCGAGTTCTCGATCGCGTAGCACTTGTCCTTCGGCGTGTACTTCGAATTCGCGTAGCTACCCATGGCCCTGTCCCCTCTTCTTCTCGGACATCCCCGTGTCCATGGTCATCGCTCAGGAATACTTGTTCGCGCCGGCGGACTGGCCCTGCCGCATCGCGTTGCTTGTGTCCTGCTCACGGTCCTGGTAGGCGCCGTGAGTCTTGGACGTCTTGTTCGTCAGGTCGTCGATCAGATCCTCAAGGTTCTTGAGGACCTTCGTCTCGATGTACGTCTTCATTTCGTTGTGGGTGTTACGGAGTTCAGTCTCCTCCGAAAACCCCTTCCCCAACGCTCCCTCCGGCAGGTGAGTCCCACTCTTCGCCTTGCCGGAGGCTCCCTGCATGTCCTTGAGGACAGTTCTGAGCTTCTTCACCACTTCGTCCAACCGGTCAAGATCAACGCGGTAGGAATCGTTAGCCATGATTGGCCTCCCCGTTCGAGTTGTAGCCGGTCTTGCGGCGCCAGTCGCGCATGGCGATCGAGGTGCCGACGACCGTGGCGACGGCTAGGGCGCCGCCGCCGATGATGTAGATGGCAATGCGGGCCTGTCGTTCCTCGGTGGATTCGCCGATGGTGAGGACGGCCGGCTGGATGTTGGCGCCGGTGTCGGCTGCGCCGGAGTCGGTGTCCGGTTTGGGTTCGCCGGTCGGCTTGGTTGTGTCGTTGAGGGCCGCTACGGGGTCGACGACGCCCCAGCCGATGTTGTGGTCGCGGTTCTTGCGGACGCGTTCGGCGGTCTTCTCCAGGTGCCAGATGATCTCGCGCGGCTTCCACGTCTGGTGCTCGGCCTTGTTGCGGCCGATCAGGAGGGCCGCGGCGCCGGCGGCGTACGGGGCGGCGAAGCTGGTGCCCTGGTCGACGCAGTTGCCGCCGTTGGGGACGGTGGAGACCATGTCCACGCCGGGGGCGGCGATGTCGACGAAGGCGCCGGCCTGGGAGAAGGGGGCGCGTTCGTTGTTGCGGTCGGAGGCGCCGACGGCCAGGACGTTGGAGTTCTCGAAGGCGGCCGGGTACATGCTCTGTTCGGCGCCGCTCGCGCCGCCGTTGCCGGCGGAGGCGACGATCAGGACGTCCTTGGCCTCGGCGCGGGTGACCGCGGCGCGCAGGCTGCCCAGGAGGGCGGGGTCGGCGTTGGTGCCCTGGGAGATGTTGATGACGTCGGCGCCCGCGGCGACCGCGTCGTCTATCGCCTTGGCCAGGCTGGCGGCCGTGCCGCCCTTTTCCTTGTCCGTCTGCTGGAAGGGGATGATCGTGGCCTTGGGGGCGAGGCCGTAGAAGCCGGAGCCGGATTTCGGGCGGGCGGCGATGATGCCCGCGACCTTGGTGCCGTGGCCGACCTGGTCCTCGGTGGGTTTGCCCTTCTCGACGTAGCTCTTGCCGCCGCTGATGGCGCCGCGCAGCTGTTCGTTGCCGGAGTCGACGCCGGTGTCGATGACGGCGACCTTGACGCCGGCGCCCTCTCCGTGGGCCCACATCTGCCGGGTGAGCAGGCGCTGCAGCGACCAGGGGGTCTCTTTGATGTCGTCGGTGCCGAACGTGCACTGGCCACTGTTCAGGGGCACGTTCGGGTCCGCGATCGCCGGTGCGGCCGTGGCGCAGGACAGTGCGACGGCCGAAGCAGCACCGGCCAGTGCTACCGCCGTGCGTCGGCGGTGGCCGGCTCGGTGACCATTGGCGCGAGATCCCACGAGGTGTCTGCTCTCCGTGTGTGGCGGATTCGGGAAGGTGAGGGGGAGGAACCGGGGAGGCGGTGAAGAAGTGGGTGGACTGCGTGAGGGCGAGCGCACTGGTGCAGCGCGCCCGCCCTCATTCACCACTGTGCGAGCCTTCGTGGCTGCTCAGCCGTTGTGCTGTGTCCGTTCCCGTCGGTGGACGGTGCCGGGTCAGCCGCCCCAGATGCTGGCGTTCTTGGACTCGGTGCTCTGGTAGTTCTGAGCGGCCTGGTCCAGGGCCTTGGCGATGGCTTCCAGGGTCGAGTGCAGGGAAGCCGCGCGCTGGTCCCACTCGCGCTGGCGGGCCTGGTAGCCCTCCTGCGCGGCACCTTCCCAGCTGGCCGCGATCTTCTTGACACCCGACTCGAGGTCGTCGAGCTGGGTACGGATGTTGTTGGCCGTTCCGCGCACGTCGGAGGCGGCCTGGGAGATCGTCGCGAAATTGACGAGGATCTGGCCGGACATGAAGTCTCCTCGGGGAGTTGAGCTGAGATCGATTCACATGCCGCAGCAGGCGGGCCGGCCCATGGTCCGCCGGGGCGGTGGGCCGGTGCGTGCTGCGGCGAAGTGGGCGCGCCGCGGGGTGCGGCGCGGTCCCGTCATCCGAAGGGCGAAGCCTGCGCGGAGACGTGGGACATCGACTGAGCCTGCTCCTCTTCCGAGGCCACGTAGTTCTTCGTGGTCGAGTCGATCGCTTCCTTGATCTCGTTCAGCAGCTGGTTCAGGCGCTTGGCGTCGTCATTCACCTGGGTCTGCAGCTGGTGGTACGAGGTGGCGGCAGCGCCCTTCCACCCGGACGTGATGCCCTCGACGACCCCGTTCAGGCGAGTGATCTCACCCTGGATCGACTGGTTGACGGAGGAGATACGGCCGCTGAATGCGACCATCTCCTCCTCAGTGGTTGTGAACTGCTGACCAGCCATAAGTCAACGTCCCCCATGAGACTCGTACGTCGTGCCGGGGGACTGGCGTGAAGCAAGCCCCCGGTCGGCATCTTCTGTTGACGCCTTCCGTCACTTTAACCACTCCATACGCCTGTTCCCAACAGCGGGTGGGTGGTTGTGACGGGATCACAACAAAGGCAACTGGCCGACCGCGAATGCCAATTCGATGGAAACGGACAGATGCCTTTGTTTCGGTCAAGCGGGAAGGTGAAGCAGCGTCCTCGGATGTGAAGGTGCAGTGCGGGTCCGGGGGATCAGGAGCTCTGTGGCTTCTTGGCGCTGTCGACATCCAGCTGCGGCCCTTCGGACAGCAGCTGCGACCACGCCTTGTCGACCGTCGGCGGACGCACGCTCTCGTATCCGAGGTGGATCTGTGCCTGGTCGCGCGCCTTCTCCGCATTGCCCGCCTTGGTGGCGCTGTCGTTGCTGCGCGGCACCGAATAGCGCAGGCCGGTGTCGGTCACCAGGAACAGCGTGCCTTCCTTGGCGCTGCCCGTCACCTGCTGGTAGAGCAGGCCGCTGCCGGGCGTCACGTACGAGGCCGAGCCGGAGGCGATGGTGGCCGGGTAGTCCTTGCCGACCCAGGTGGTCATCTTCGGTACGGCGCCGCTGAAGCCGAGCGCCTTGCCCGCGCCGTTCGCGTACTCCGTGCTGGTGCCGTGGTAGACGCTGCAGGCGACGTCCGCGCCCTTGCCCGAGTCGCCGATGCCGGAGCTGCGCTGCGTTGCGGCGGCGTTGGCCATGGTGACGGCCTCGGAGGGCCACAGGGCCGTACCCGGGTACTCCGACCCGAACTGGACGACCTGGTCCTTGTCGTCACGCTTGGGGGTGATGCTGTCGGTGGAGACCTTGATCGCGTCCATCTTCTCGCCGCCCTTCTTGACGGCGGTCGCGTTCGGTCCCTCCAGCAGCAGCTTGGCCTGGAAGTTGGTGACCTTCTCCAGGCCGTCGGCGGTGACGACGTACTTCTGGTTGTCGCCGGCCTGCAGGATGTTGCCGATGACGCTGAACTCGCTCGGCACCCCCTCGACGGCCATCCGGGTGCCCGCCTTCTCCACCCGGGGCATGGTGAGCGGCATCTGGCTCTTGATGAGGGTGTTCATCCATTCGGAGGTCACCTGCTGCGGCTGCGCGTCGCCGAAGATGACCTGGCGCAGCTTGTCGTCCTGCTGCTCCTTCACGGCCGGCGAGGGGGCCTTGCCGGCGAGGGCGTCGAACTTGAAGGCCACGCCGTTCTCGTCGACGAGGTACTTCTCGCCCTCCGGGTCCTGGACGTACAGCGCCTGGTGCAGGTCGAGCTTGCCGTGGTCGAGCACCTTGGCCTTGTCCTTGCCGCCGAGGACGAATACGGCCTGCTGGGACTTGCTGTTCTCACCGCTGCCCGGGCGGTCGCACACCGCCCAGATCTTGGGAGTGCCGGCCTCCTTCTCGGTGGGCAGCCGGTCGGGGGCGTACGGGATTCCGATGGCCGGGCCGTGCGGGATCTTTCCGTCGAGTTCCTCTTCCTTCACCTTTACGACCTGAAACTTCTTCGGGTCGAGAAGGAGTTTGGCGGAGGCCAGGTTGAGGATCGGGTGCAGAAGTTTCTGATTGCTTCCGTTTTCACCCTTGCTGTTCAGTACGACATACCGGGTGGTGGACTTGTCGCCGACGATGACGTTTTGCGCTGGCGTGTCCCAGCCCTTCGGGGCGACCGGCTTGAGGATGCCGCAGGCGCCGAAGCCCACGGTGACCACCAGGCCGAGCAGGATGCTCGGGAGCACCGCCTTGAGCGGCCGCGGCGCGCTCTCGATCGAGCCGTTCGGTAGCGGCTTCAGAAATGCCGCAGTCGTCCGCTTTCGAGCGAACGAATACGCATTCAGCTCGTCCCGACGTGATGCCATTGTTGCTTTCTCTCCCCGCCTGTCGGATCCACCGTGGACCGCCCCCGGCACTCGGGCCGCAGCGCCCTCTACTATGCCGTGTGTCGATCGACCCGTACGGTACGGGTGCCACCTTCCGGTGCACCAGTCTCGACGACGGTACTGAGGCCGGGAAGACATACCGCTCAGAGGCACAATGCTCGGAGCCACACCACCAGTAGAGGAGCAGGCCGGGGGATGTCCAGCGCCACCAGGGCTCGACGCCGCAATGGGCGGCAGCAACAGCAACAGCCTTCCGTTGCGCCGCATTACGCGGGAAATGCGGGCCAAAACGGTATAGCTCCGGGCAATGGAGGAAATCAGGGTCGCGGAGCCGCGGACCGGCCGGCCGGGCCGGTGGCACCCCGGCTGCGCACGCAGGCCGGGAGCATCGGCGGCGTCCGCGTCCAGCAGCTCGCGATCATCGAGATCGCCGCGGCGCTGGTGCTGGTGGGGTGGGCGATCCATCCCGTGGCCCTGTCCGTCGCGGCGGTGCTGGCGGCCGTACTCGTCGTCTTCGCCCTCGGCCGGCGCCGGCGCATCCCGCTGCCGGAGTGGATCACGACGGTGCGGGCGATGAAGCGCCGGGCCAGGCGGAGCAGTTCGGCCGCGGGCTCCGGTGGTGTCGACCCGGCGTTCGCGCCGCTGGTGGAGTGCGATCCGGCGCTGCGCACGTACGAGTACACCGACGCCGAGCAGCGCGCGATCGGCTTCGTCGGGGACGGCACGTTCCTGACCGCCGTCGTGCAGCTGGAGGGCCGCGACGAGCCGCTGCGCCCGGCGAGCGGCGGCCGCGCGCTGCCGATGGACGTACTGCACACCGCGCTGGACGTGGAGGACATCCACCTCGAATCGGTGCAGTTCGTGCAGTACACCCAGCCCGCCCCGGCCCCGCATCTGCCCGAGCAGGCCGTCGCCGCCCGTTCCTACGCACCGCTCCAGGCGCAGACCAAGACGCCCGCCCTGCAGCTCACCTGGATCGCGCTGAAGCTGGACCCGGAACTGTGCGCGGAGGCCATCGAGGCGCGCGGCGGCGGTCTCGACGGCGCCAAGCGGTCGCTGCTGCGCGCTGCCGACCAGCTCGTCAGCCGGCTGTCCGCGCACGGTGTACGGGCCAAGGTGCTCGCCGAGCGCGAGGTGGTGGCCGCGGTGGGCACCGCGGTGTGCGTCAGCCCGCGGGCCGCGAACGGCGCGATGGGCCGCGACGGCCGCGCCGCGCGCCGCACACAGGAGACGGTGCGGGCGATGCGCTGCGACGACCGCTGGCACACCACGTACTGGATCGGCCGCTGGCCCCAGCTGGGGCAGGGCGGTACGCCGCTGGCGGGCGTCGTCCAGTTGCTGAGCAGCACCCCGGCCATGGCCAGCACCTTCTCGCTGACCGCCTCGCACGGCAGCGGCCGGGCACCCGCCATCTCGGGCTACGTCCGCCTCTCGACCCGCAGCGAGAACGAACTGAGCGCCGCACAGGGTGAGTTGGAGCGCCGCTCCGGCTCCGCGAAGGTCGGGCTCGTCCGGCTGGACCGTGAGCAGCTGCCCGGCCTGCTGGCCACGCTTCCCCTCGGAGGTACCCGCTGATGGCGACGCCCACCTACCAGCCCCGCGCCACCCCGAGCAGCGACGGCTGGCGCAATCCCCCCATCGGCGGCACGCCCGCGGGCGGCGGGCGGCGGCTCTCGCACGAGCCCCGGCCCGACGAGCGGCAGTCCGCGTCCAACGGCCCGCGCCCGCAGCCGGGCTTCGGCCTGAAGGGCCCGCGGCGCAGTCCGCACGTCCTGCCGCCGGAGTCACTCGGCTCGCTGACGCTGCCGGTCGCCGAGGACGGCGTCGTCATCGGCATCGACCCGCAGAACCAGCCCGCGGTGCTCAGCCTGCTGCGGCCCAGCCCGCTCGAAGTGGTGCTGGTGGGCAGCATGTGGCTGGCGCAGGTGCTGTCGCTGCGTACGGTCGCCACCGGCGCGCGGGTCGCGGTCGAGACCGCGCGGCCGCCGGCCTGGGCGCAGATGGCACAGGCGGCGGGCGGCGGGCAGCAGTGCGTCTCGGTGCACGACGTACGGCAGATCGCGCCGCAGGGGCCGTCGGTCTCCAGCCCGGTCCTGGTCGTACGGGACATGGGCGCGCGGCCGCCGCGCAACCAGCTCGCCCCGGGGCCCTGGCAGTCCGTACTGACCGTGCTGCCCTTCCTGGGCCCGCGGTCGCCGCAGATGCTGGCCCGCGCCGACCTGGTCTGCCTGCAGCGGCTGTCGCCGGAGGAGGCCGAGGTCGTGACGCGCATCATGCGGCTCCCGGCGCAGATCGGCGGAGTGCTGCCGACGCTCAGCGACAACGCGATGCTCTGGTGCACGCGGGACAGCCACCAGTTCGTGATGACGCAGCCCACCGACGCGGAGACGAATCTGCTCGGCGGCCCGCGGCGGATGGACTGACGGAGCGGTACACGTACGGCGCGGGCTGTCGCGGGTACCTCTTGGGGGTGTCCGCGGGCCCGCGCCCGTGCTTCGTACGCGGGACCGTGCGCCGGAGCCTTCGGCGGGCCGGCCCGGCACGGGAGCGGTGCGTGGTGCGGCCTCCGGTGTGCTGCCGGTGTGCCGTCGGGTTGCCAAGACGAGATGACATCGACTGCCGTTCGGGGCCGACTGTTGATTAGGCTGTGTCGGAGAGCCGCAAGAGCACACCGGCGGCTGCCGATACGGGGATGGAGACAGTTAGTGTTGGCGCTACCCGGGGTGGTGTGGTCCGACATCCGATTGATCCGCCTGTATCCGGTCCTGCCGTTCAGGTGCGTTTCAGTACACCAGGAGGCACAGTGAGGGAGCAGGAGGCTTTCCGTCCGGACGGGAACGATCCTGACGACGACCAGTCCGAGTTCGATCTGACGGGTGAATTCAAGATCGATTTCGCGGCTCCGGCCTGGTACGCCAGCAACGACACCAGCGGCGGCGGTTCGGCCGCGGCCGCTCCGGCCACACCTCCCGCCGCCACACCCTCCACGCCGCCCACCGGAGCGCCGCTGAGCGGTCCCGTGCAGGCGGGTCCCGGCCAGACCGGCCCGCAGGCCGGACCGGCCCAAGGAGCCCCACAGGGCGCTGCGGCACCGCCTGCCGCGCCTCCCGGGTTCCCGACGCTGCGTCCCGACGGCGGCGCCGCCGACACCGCTCCGGCGCCCGCGCCCACCGCGCCGCCGGTCGCTCCGGCCCCCGTCGCACCCGCACCGCCCGCGCCCGAGCCGGTGGCTCCCGTGACGCCTCCCGCGCCCGTCGCCGAGGCCGCGCCGGAGACGCCCGCCGAGTCCGCGGAGTCCGACGTGGCCGCAGCGGCCACGTCCGCAAACGTACGGGCCGGCAGCGGCGCCGACCCGTCGGCGTCCCTGTGGGCCGACGACCCGGAGCCCGAACCGGCCCCCGCTCCCGCCCCGGTGGAGGCCGCGCCGGCCGCCGACGAGCAGCGGGCCGACGAGGCGGCCTCGTCCGGCGGGGCAGCCGAGGCCGAGGCACCGGCCCCCGCTCCCCTGGCACAGCCCGCGCCGGAGGCCGAAGTTCCTGTCGCCGAGCCGCAACCGCCCGTGCAGCAGCAGTCCGTGGAACAGCGGCCCACTCCAGAAGCCCCGCAGCAGCCGGAAGCCCCGCAGCAGCCCGAGGCCGCGCAGCAGGACGTACCGCAGGAAGCTCCGCAGCAGGGCGTTCCCCAGCAGCAGGCAGCGCAGGAGCAGCCGCCTCAGCAGCAGATGCCGCAGGAGCAGGCCGCGCCCCAGCAGGTGCCGCAGCAGCAGATGCCTCAGCAGCAGGGCATCCCTCAGCAGGGTGCGCCTTGGGGCGGCGCCGTCGGACAGCAGGCAGGTGCGCCTGCGAACCTGCCGCCGCTGCCTCCGGAGTACCAGCCCGCGGACCCGCGGACGGCTCAGGCCCAGCAGCAGCCGTACCAGCAGCAGGCACAGCCGCAACCCCAGCAGCAGGCGTACGCCCAACAGCAGCCGTACCAGCAGCAGGCCGGTTACCCGCAGCAGCAGGCACAGCAGCCCCAGCCCCAGCAGCAGGCACCCCAACAGGCCCAGCCGCAGGCCGCGTACGGCTACCCGCAGCCCGCCTACGGATATCCGCAGCAGCATCCCCAGCAGGGCGCACCGATGCCGCAGCAGGCACCGGCAGACCCCAATGCCGCTGCCGCGCAAGGCGGTTACGGCTACCCTCAGCAGGCCCAGCCGCAGCAGCAGGCACCCCAGCAGGCGCAGCAAGCCCAGGCTCAGCAGCAGGCCGCTTACGGCTATCCGCAGCAGCAGGGCGCCTACGGCTACCCACAGGCCGCCCAGGGCTACCCACAGCAAGCCGCGCCCGCTCAGCAGCAACAGCAGCAATACCCCGCGTACGGCCAGCAGCAGGCACAGCCGCAGGCCCCGCAGCCCCAGCAGCCGCAGGCTCAACAGCCCCAGCAGGCCCAGCCCCAGGCCCCGCAGCAGCCGCAGGCCCCCACCCCCGTCCAGGGCACCGACCCGAACGCCGCCGCCAATTACGCGCAGTACTCGCAGCCGGGTCAGCAGCAGCAACAGCAGCGGGCCGCCCCGGGCGCGCCCCTGGGCTACAGCGCCGCCGTCGAGCTGACCTCCGACCGCCTGCTCCGCAACCAGCCCAAAAAGAAGAAGCCGGGCGCCAACGCCCAGCCTTCGCGCTTCAAGCTGGGTGCGAAGAAGGAGGAGCAGGAGCGCCAGCGCAAGCTGGAGCTGATCCGTACGCCGGTGATGTCCTGCTACCGGATCGCGGTCATCAGCCTCAAGGGCGGCGTCGGCAAGACCACGACGACGACCTCGCTGGGCGCCACGCTCGCCTCCGAGCGGCAGGACAAGATCCTGGCGATCGACGCGAACCCGGACGCCGGCACCCTCGGCCGCCGGGTCCGCCGCGAGACCGGCGCGACCATCCGTGACCTGGTGCAGGCGATTCCGCAGCTGCACAGCTACATGGACATCCGCCGGTTCACCTCGCAGGCGCCGTCCGGCCTGGAGATCCTCGCCAACGACGTGGACCCGGCCGTCTCGACGACGTTCAACGACGACGATTACCGGCGGGCGATCGACGTCCTCGGCAAGCAGTACCCGATCATCCTCACCGACTCGGGTACAGGCCTGTTGTACAGCGCGATGCGCGGAGTGCTGGACCTCGCCGACCAGCTGATCATCATCTCCACCCCGTCGGTGGACGGTGCGTCCAGCGCCAGCACCACGCTGGACTGGCTGTCCGCGCACGGCTACGCCAACCTCGTACAGCGCGGTATCACGGTGATCTCCGGGGTCCGCGAGACCGGCAAGATGATCAAGATCGATGACATCGTGTCGCACTTCGAGACGCGGTGCCGCGGTGTGGTCGTGGTCCCGTTCGACGAGCACCTGGCCGCCGGTGCCGAGGTCGACCTGGACATGATGCGTCCCAAGACCCGCGAGGCGTACTTCAACCTGTCCGCGCTGGTGGCCGAGGACTTCTCCCGGACCCAGCAGGCGCAGGGCGCCTGGAACGACCCCGCCGCCCAGCAGCAGATGCAGCCGGGCGACCCGAACGCCCAGCAGCAGTACGGGCAGCAGCAGTACGGCCAGCAGGCGTACCCGCAGCAGCAGGGCCAGGAGGCGCCGGGTCAGCAGCCCGCCGGGTACCCGCCGCAGCAGGGCGGCTGGACCCAGCAGCCGCAGGGCCAGCAGCCGCCGGCCGGGTGGCAGCAGCCGCCCCCGGACGCACCGCAGCAGCCCGGCCAGCCCGGCCTCCAGCCGGGGTGGACGCAGCAGCCCCCGCCGCAGTGACAGCAGGCGCCGTCGGCGGCGCCTCACCACGGCACACGAAGAGGCCCGGCACTTTCCCAGTGCCGGGCCTCTTCCCGTCTCCCGGCGCCCGCGAGGGACGCCGCGTCTGCCGCCGTCAGCCCTCGGCCTCGGCCGACCCGATCAGCTCGCGGGTCTCCTTCACGTCGACCGCCATCCGCTCCAGCAGCCCGTCGAGCGTCTCGAACTTCTCCATGCCGCGCAGGTACGCGTAGAAGTCCACCGCGACGTGCAGGCCGTACAGCTCCAGGCCGACGCGGTCGATGGCGTGCGCCTCGACGGTCCGTGCGGTGCCGTCGAACTGCGGGTTGGTGCCGACCGAGATGGCGGCCGGCATCTTCTCGCCGTCCGCGTGCAGCCAGCCCGCGTACACCCCGTCCGCCGGGATGGCGGTGTGCGGCAGCGTCTCCACGTTCGCCGTCGGGAAGCCCAGCTCGCGGCCGCGCTGCGCGCCGCGCACCACGACGCCCTCGACGCGGTGCGGCCGTCCCAGGACCTCGCGCGCGCCCGCGACGTCGCCCTCGGCGACCAGCCGCCGGGTCAGGGTCGAGGAGAACGGCTCGCCGCCGCCCGCGGCCCCGCGCTCGAACAGGTCGACGACCTCGACCGCGTAGTCGTATGTGCCGCCCAGCTCGGCGAGCGTTTCGACGGTGCCCGCAGCCTTGTGCCCGAAGCGGAAGTTCGGCCCTTCGACGACGAGCTGCGCATGCAACTTGTCGACCAGCACCTTGACCACGAAGTCGGCCGGGGCCAGCTTCGAGAACTCGGTGGTGAACGGCAGGATCAGCACGGCGTCCACGCCGAGGCCCGCCATCAGCTCCGCGCGCCGCTCGTGCGGCGCCAGCAGCGGCGGGTGGGTGCCGGGCCGTACGACCTCGCTGGGGTGCGGGTCGAAGGTGACCACCACGGCCGGCAGGCCCAGCTCCCGGGCGCGCGCCACCGTCTTCCCGATGATCAGCTGGTGCCCGCGGTGCACGCCGTCGTAGGAGCCGATGGTGACGACGCTGCGTCCCCAGCCCTCGGGGATGTCCTCCAAGCCACGCCAGCGCTGCACTGTGCCCGCTCCTCGCCAGAACTCTCGTCCGTCACTGCGCCGGGAAGAACCCGGTCGGATCCGGGCACCCTCGGCCTTACGCAGGTCTAAGACTGCCATGCCTCGTGCATCGCTTCGCGGGAAGGGTCACCTCGCTTCTGTGGAGTGCGGCACCCTACGGCGCGCGTTCCGCCGTCCCGACCCGCGCGTGTCACCCGCACGCCGGAGCACGCACCGCCGCCCGCGCCCCGGCGGACACCGGGGGAGCTGCCGTCCCGGTGCGGATACGGCGACGGGCGGCGCCATGAGCACGGCACCGCCCGTCGTACTGCTCCGAGGCCTGGGCCACGGTCCTGAGCTACGCCGCGAAGACCGCCAGGCTCTTCGCCCGGCCGCCCTGGTTCTCCAGCAGCGCCAGGAACGTTCCGTCCGGCGCGAACGCCGCCGCGGGCCGCGCCGGCCCTTCGCCCTCGTCGAACCGCGGCATCGGGATGCGCACACCGTTGGTGAGCAGCCGCGCCTGGTCGAGCGTGACGTCCCAGCGCGGGAAGGCCGCGGCCGCCGCCTCGCCGATCGGCATGACCGGCAGGCCGCCGCCCGTCTCGTCGTCCACGGCCGTCTGCAGCTGCTCCAGCGTGCGGGCCCGGTCGAGCTTGTACGGGCCCACCCGGGTCCGCCGCAGCGCGGTCAGGTGGCCGCCGACGCCGAGGGTCTCCCCCAGGTCACGGGCGAGCGCCCGGATGTACGTACCGGAGGAGCACTCCACCGAGACCAGCAGGTCGGTGACGGGCGTGCCGTCCTCCGCCTCGGCCTCCTCGGCCGAGTACACGACGAAGGAGGAGACGGTCACCGGGCGGGCCGGTATCTCCACGTCCTCGCCGTTGCGCACCCGGGAGTACGACCGCTTGCCGTCGATCTTGATGGCACTGACCTTGGACGGCACCTGCATGATGGCGCCGGTCAGCGCCGCCACACCCGCGTCGATCGCCGCCCGGTCCAGGCCGTGCGCGGCCTTGGACGCGGTGATCTCGCCCTCGGCGTCGTCGGTGACCGACGTCTGGCCCAGCCGGATCGTGCCGACGTACTCCTTCTCGGTCAGCGCGAGGTGCCCGAGCAGCTTCGTGGCGCGCTCGATGCCCAGGACGAGCACGCCCGTCGCCATCGGGTCCAGCGTGCCGGCGTGCCCGACGCGGCGGGTGCGGGCCATGCCCCGCATCTTGGCCACCACGTCGTGCGAGGTGAAGCCGGCCGGCTTGTCGACGATGACCAGGCCGTCCGGCGCCCCCTGCTTGGCGCGGGTGCGCTCCACGCGCTTCGCGCCGGTGTTCTCGCGCTTCATTACGCCGTGGTGTCCTCGTCCTCGTCGCCCGGCTTGCGGTACGGGTCCGCCTCGCCCGCGTACTTCGCGCCCGAGGATGCTTCGCGCACCTTGGCGTCCGAGGCCCGCGCCTTGTCGAGCAGGTCCTCGATGGTCTTGGCGTTCTCCGGCAGCGCGTCCGCGACGAAGGTCAGGGTCGGCGTGAACTTCACGCCCGCCGCCCGGCCGACCTCGGAGCGCAGCACACCCTTGGCGCTCTCCAGTCCGGCCGCCGCGCCGGCCCGGTCCTCGTCGTCGCCGTAGACCGTGTAGAAGACCGTCGCCTCCCGCAGGTCGCCGGTGACCCGGGTGTCCGTGATGGTCACGTGGCTGCCGAGCCGCGGGTCCTTGATGCCGCGCTGCAGCTTCTGGGCGACCACCTCCCGGATGAGGTCCGCCAGCTTCTTCGCCCGCGCATTGTCGGCCACTGGTCCGTCTCCTTCTGTGTCTTTCACCATGGTGCATGTGGCGCCGACGACCCGCTCAGTCGTCATGGTCGCCGTGGATCCGCCGCCGTACCGACAGCAGCTCCACTTCGGGCCGTGCGGCGACCAGGCGCTCGCAGCGGTCCAGTACGTCTGTGAGGTGCCCCGTGTCCCCGGACACCACCGCGAGTCCGATGGTGGCTCTGCGGTGGAGATCCTGCTCGCCGACCTCCGCCACGCTGACCGCGTACTTGCGGTGCAGTTCGGCGACGATCGGGCGGACGACGGAGCGCTTCTCCTTCAGCGACCGTACGTCGCCGAGGAGGAGGTCGAAGGACAGTGTCCCTACGTACATGCGGTGCGGGTAAGGCCACCCGTGGGGCACTAGATGCAGATGTACGAACTGTTCGAACCGTACATGCAACGGCCGGGGCCGATCGACGGAATTTTCCTTCCGCCGACCGGCCCCGGAGGTGAGAGCGTGATCAGCCGCGCGGCTTCTCCCGCATCTCGTACGTCGCGATGACGTCGTCGACCTTGATGTCGTTGAAGTTTCCGAGGTTGATACCGCCCTCGAAGCCTTCCCGGATCTCGGTGACGTCGTCCTTGAAGCGGCGCAGACCCTCGATGTTGAGGTTCTCCGCGACGACCTTGCCGTCGCGGACCAGGCGTGCCTTGGTGTTCCGCTTGACCTCGCCGGAGCGGATGAGAACACCCGCGATGTTGCCCAGCTTGGACGACTTGAAGACCTCGCGGATCTCCGCCGTACCGAGCTCGACCTCTTCGTACTCCGGCTTGAGCATGCCCTTGAGGGCCGCCTCGATCTCCTCGATCGCCTGGTAGATGACCGAGTAGTACCGGACGTCGACGCCCTCGCGCTCGGCCATCTGCGTCGCGCGGCCTTCGGCGCGGACGTTGAAGCCGATCACGATCGCGTCGGAGCCGGACGCCAGGTTGATGTCGGACTCCGTGACCGCACCGACGCCGCGGTGCAGGACCCGGATGTCGACCTCTTCGCCGACGTCGAGCTGGAGCAGCGAGGACTCCAGGGCCTCGACCGAACCGGACGCGTCGCCCTTGATGATGAGGTTGAGCTGCTGCACCTCGCCGGCCTTGAGCACCTTGTCCAGGTCCTCCAGCGACACCCGGCGGGTGCGCTTGGCGAACGCGGCGTTGCGCTCACGGGCGGCGCGCTTCTCGGCGATCTGGCGGGCCGTACGGTCCTCGTCGACCACCAGGAAGTTGTCGCCGGCACCCGGGACGTTGGTCAGACCCAGCACCAGGACGGGGGTCGAGGGACCCGCTTCCTGCACGTTCTGGCCCTTGTCGTCGAGCATCGCCCGGACGCGGCCGTACGCGTCGCCGGCCACCATCGTGTCACCGACGCGCAGCGTGCCGCGCTGGACCAGGACGGTCGCCACGGCGCCGCGGCCACGGTCGAGGTGGGCCTCGATCGCGATGCCCTGCGCGTCCTGCTCGGCGTTGGCCCGCAGGTCGAGCGAGGCGTCCGCGGTCAGGACCACAGCCTCCAGCAGCTCCTCGATGTTCAGGCCCTGGCGCGCGGAGATGTCGACGAACATCGTGTCGCCGCCGTACTCCTCTGCCACCAGGCCGTACTCGGTGAGCTGGCCGCGCACCTTGGTCGGGTCCGCGCCCTCGACGTCGATCTTGTTGACCGCGACCACGATCGGCACGTCGGCCGCCTTGGCGTGGTTCAGGGCCTCGATCGTCTGCGGCATCACACCGTCGTTGGCCGCCACCACGAGGATCGCGATGTCGGTCGACTTGGCACCACGGGCACGCATGGCGGTGAACGCCTCGTGACCCGGGGTGTCGATGAAGGTGATGCGCCGCTCTTCGTCGTTGACCTCGGTCGCGACCTGGTAGGCACCGATGTGCTGGGTGATGCCGCCAGCCTCGCCCGCGATGACGTTCGTCTTGCGGATCGCGTCCAGCAGTCGCGTCTTACCGTGGTCGACGTGACCCATGACGGTCACCACCGGCGGACGCGCGACGAGCATCTCCTCGCCGCCCTCGTTCTCGCCGAAGTCGATGTCGAACGACTCCAGGAGCTCGCGGTCCTCCTCCTCCGGGGAGACGATCTCGACGACGTAGTTCATCTCCTCGCCGAGGAGCGTGAGCGTCTCGTCGGAGACGGACTGCGTCGCGGTGACCATCTCACCCAGGTTCAGCATGACCTGGACGAGCGACGCCGGGTTGGCGTTGATCTTCTCGGCGAAGTCGGTCAGCGAGGCACCGCGCGACAGGCGGACCGTCGCACCGTTGCCGCGGGGCAGCATGACACCGCCCACCGACGGGGCCTGCATGGCCTCGTACTCCTGACGGCGCTGCCGCTTCGACTTGCGGCCGCGGCGCGCGGGACCGCCGGGGCGGCCGAAGGCGCCCTGCGTGCCACCACGGCCACCGGGACCACCCGGACGGCCACCGAAGCCGGGACGACCGCCGAAGCCGCCGCCACCACCGGGGCCGCCGCCACCGGGACGACCGGCGAAACCGCCGCCGCCACCCGGACGACCGCCACCGCCGCCACCGGGACGACCGGCGAAGCCGCCGCCACCGGGACGACCGCCGCCACCGGGACGACCTGCGCCACCGGGACCGCGACCGCCGCCGCCACCGGGACCCGGACGCGGGCCGGCGGCCGGGCTCTTGGGCATCATGCCCGGGTTGGGGCGGTTACCGCCGCCGGGACGCGGGCCACCCTGGCCGGCGCCCTGCGGACGGGGCATGCCGCCCGGGGTCGGACGGTTGCCTCCGGGAGCCTGCGGACGGGGACCGCCCTGGCCACCCTGGCCGCCCTGCGGGCGCGGGCCGCCGGGAGCACCCTGGCCGCCGGGGCGCGGCGCGCCACCGGGACGGGGAGCCTGCGGACGGGCCATGCCGGTGGAGCCACCGGAGGTGAAGGGGTTGTTGCCCGGACGCGGGCCGGACGGGCGGTTGCCGCCGGGACGCGGGGCGCCGCCCTGGCGGTCGCCGCCGGGACGGGGTGCGTTGCCGCGGCCCTGACCACCCTGGCCGCCGCCCTGGCCGCCCTGCGGGCGGGCCGGACGCGGGCCGGGGGTGGCGCCCGGCTTGGGAGCCGGGGCCGACGGCGGGGCCTGGAACTCGGGCTGCGCGGGCGCGGCCGGAGCGGGCTTGGGCGCCGGGGCCTTGGGGCCCGGCGTGGGACGGGGACCCGGGGCCGGGGCCGACTTCGGGGCCTCGGCGGGGGCCGCGGGGGCCTCCGGAGTCTGGGTCGCCTCGGGGGCGGCCGGTGCCGGAGCCGCGGGGCCCGGCTTGGGGGCACCCGGCTTGGGGGCACCCGGACGTGCGGCCTGCGCCGGGGACGGCGCGGACGGCTTCGCGGGCGCGCTCTTGCGCGGCGCCGCGGGCTTGCCGGCGGCACGGCCGTTGCCGTTGCCTGCCTGGAAAGCGTCGGTCAGCTTTCGAACAACCGGCGCCTCGATCGTCGAGGACGCCGAACGGACGAATTCACCAAGTTCTTGGAGCTTGGCCATGACGACCTTGCTCTCCACTCCGAACTCCTTGGCGAGTTCGTATACCCGGACCTTAGCCACTTCGCTCCTTCTAGGTCCGGGTGTCCACCGGACCGTCGCTACTTCATGGGCGTACTCATCGCGTACTCATCGAGTGCTCATCGCAATCTCGACCTACTTCCGACTCGCGAGGTACCTGACCGCACGGTTTTCCGTGCGCTGTGCTTTCTTACGGTGTTGCCTGATCAACCGGTGCGGCTTGATCAACATGCGCCCCTTCGACGAACCGGCGCAAGGCCGTCGCATCGAACGGTCCCCGGCCCCGGAAGGCCCGGGGGAAGACCCGGCGGCGGACCGCCAGGTCGAGACAGACCCGGGTTCGGTGCACATAAGCACCCCGGCCGGGCAGCGTACCGCGAGGATCGGGGACACACTCACCCTCGATCGCCACGATCCGCAACAGATCGCCCTTGGCCGCTCGCTCCCGGCACCCCACACAGGTGCGCTCAGGGCGTGCGCGGGCATGCGTCCGGCCAGACACTGCTCTAGTCTACCTCCCCGCGCCGACCTCACCCCTACGGGGTAATGCCCGAACGGTCGCTCAAAATTCCGGTGGGCTGCCACCGATTTTCGGCTGCGGCCGCACCCCTACGCTCCCTGACCGCCACCGGGCGCGGGCCGTACCCGTCCCGGCGGCGGCTCGGGATCACTCCTGTCCCGCGCCCTGGTCGGTGTCCGGGCGGATGTCGATCCGCCAGCCGGTGAGCCGGGCGGCGAGCCGGGCGTTCTGCCCTTCCTTGCCGATGGCCAGCGAGAGCTGGTAGTCGGGAACCGTCACCCGGGCGGAGCGCGCCGCGAGGTCGACGATCTCGACCTTGCTGACCCGGGCGGGCGACAGGGCGTGCGCCACCAGCTCGGCCGGGTCGTCCGACCAGTCGACGATGTCGATCTTCTCGCCGTGCAGCTCGGCCATGACCGCGCGCACCCGGCCGCCCATCGGGCCGATGCAGGCGCCCTTGGCGTTCAGCCCGGAGCGGGTGGACCGTACGGCGATCTTGGTGCGGTGGCCCGCCTCACGGGCGATGGCCGAGATCTCCACCGAACCGTCGGCGATCTCCGGCACCTCCATGGCGAAGAGCTTCTTCACCAGGTTGGGGTGGGTGCGCGAGAGCGTCACGGACGGGCCGCGCACGCCCTTGACCACCCGGACGACGTACGAGCGCAGCCGGGTGCCGTGCGCGTACTCCTCGCCGGGGACCTGCTCCTGCGCCGGCAGGATGGCCTCCAGCTTGCCGATGTCGACCAGCACGTTCTTCGGGTCCCGGCCCTGCTGGACGACGCCCATGACGACGTCGCCCTCACGCCCGGCGTACTCGCCGAAGGTGATCTCCTCCTCGGCGTCCCGCAGCCGCTGGAGGATGACCTGCTTGGCGGTGGTCGCCGCGATCCGGCCGAAGCCGGACGGGGTGTCGTCGAACTCACGGGGCTCGGCGCCCTCTTCGAGGTCGGCCGGGTCCTCCTTGGCCCACACCGTCACATGGCCGGTGTTGCGGTCCAGCTCCACCCGCGCGTGGCGGCGGCTTCCCTCGGTACGGTGGTACGCGATGAGGAGGGCCGACTCGATGGCCGCGACCAGCAGGTCGAACGAGATCTCCTTCTCCCGTACCAAACCCCGCAGGGCACTCATGTCGATGTCCACGGCTACGCCTCCTCCTGGCTCTCGTCGTTCTGCTCGGCGCGGTCGTCGCGCCCCTTGTCCTGCTTGCGGTTGAACTCGATCTCCACGCGCGCCTTGGCGATCTCGGCGAAGGCGACCCGCCGGGCGGTGGGCTTGCGCCCCTTCACGCCCGGCACCTCCAGGTCCAGGCCCTCGTCGTCCATGGCGGTGATACGCGCCACCAGTTCGCCGCCCTCGTGGAGTTGAGCCCTGATGAGGCGGCCGACGGCGCGGCGGTAGTGCCGCGGCTCGGTCAGCGGACGGTCGGCTCCGGGGGAGGTGACCTCCAGCGTGTACGGGGCGCCGCCCATCACGTCGGAGTCGTCGAGCGCCTGCGACGCCTCGCGGCTCAGCTCGGCACACTCGTCCAGCTGCACGCCGTCGTCGGAGTCGACCACGATCCTCAGCACACGCCGCTTTCCGGCCGGTGTCACCTCGATCTCTTCCAGATCCAGGTCTCGCGCGGCGACGAGCGGTTCAAGCAGTCCGCGCAGCCTCTCGCTCTGGGTGGTGCTCATCCGGGTGACTCCTCGGCCGCGTGTGCTGTTGTGGGAAGGTCGCGTGTCGGGTCAAAGCCTAGCTGTTCCGGCGGGGTACTGACGATTCGGTGGCCGGTCACGGATACGCTCGCCTGCGGTGATCACTACGGACGCCCCCACCGAAGACCCCGGGAAGTCACACGTGCACAACGTCGCGCACACGCGCAGGAGGACCTTGCTGGCCGGCTCCGTGCTCGGCGGGGCGGCGCTGCTGCTCACCGGCTGCTCGGAGGATTCCGGGCCCGGCGCGGGCAGGAAGGACGCGGACGCGGCGGCGGACGCCCGGCTGCGCGGGCAGGCCGCGCGGGACAGCTCCGCGCTGCTCGCCCGGTACGACGCGACGCTCGCCGCGCACCCCGGGCTCGGCGAGCGGCTGCGGCCGCTGCGGACCGAAGTGGCCCGGCACGCGGCGGCGTTCGGTGCCCCTGCCGCGCCTTCCGCGTCCGGCGGTTCGTCCGCCGGTCCGTCCACGCTGCCCCGTACGGGCGCGTCGGCCTCCTCCCCCGCCCCCTCCGCGCCCGCCGTCCCGCCCGACGAGAAGCAGGCGCGTACGGACCTCGCGGCGGCGGAGCGGCGTACCGCGGACGCCCGCGCCGCGGCCCTGGTGGACGCGCCGCCGGAGCTGGCCAGGCTGCTGGCGTCGGTCGCGGCGGCGGGCGCGGCGCACGCGTACCTGCTCGCGGAGGACGGCGCGTGAGGCACGCCGGAGCGGCGGGCGGCCGCACGACGGGACAGCGGCCGGGGCAGGGCCCGGCCACGGAAGGGGCACAGCGATGCTGACAACCAGGGCGGCGCGTACCGATGCGGCGGAGGGGGGCGCGCGCGGCGCCGAGCTGCGGGCGCTCCAGGCCGCGCTGGCGGCCGAGCACGCGGCCGTGTACGGCTACGGCGTGGTCGGCGGCCGGATCGGCGAGGACCGGCGCGAGGAGGCGCGGGAGGGGTATGACGCGCACCGCGCGCGCCGGGACGCGCTCCGGCGCGGGGTACGGGACCTGGGCGGCACCCCGCAGGCCGCCGCGGCCGCGTACGAGCTGCCGTTCCCGGTGCCGGACGCGGCGGCCGCGGCCCGGCTGGCCGCGGAGCTGGAGGACCGGGTGGCGGCCGTGTACGCCGATCTCGTCCGGGACGGTGACGGCGCGCGGCGCCGGGACGCGGCGGGGGCGCTGCGCGAGGCCGCGGTGCGTGCGGTGCGCTGGCGCGGCAGCGGCGTAGCCTTCCCTGGGCTCGCGGAACGGGCCGGGGGCGCCGGCACCCCGTCCGGCGCGGCGCCCGGCGCCGCCGCGGACCGGCACTGACGACCGCCCCTGTACCGGGGGGCACCGAACGTCCACCGAAAGGGACAGCACAGGCATGGCTACGGCACCCATCGAACCGCCGCGACGGCTGGTGAGCGCGCTCGGCGGCGATCCGGACGGACCGGCCGGTGCCTGGCTGGAAGCTCTGCCCGGCCTGGTCCAACAGCGCCTGGAAGCGTGGGAGTTGACGCCGGAGCGGGTGCACGAACCGGGCGGGCGCAGCAGTCTGCTGGTGTACGTGCGGCAGGCCGACGGGACGCCGGCCGCGCTGAAGTTCCCGGCGCCCGGCCGTGCGCCGGCGCACGAGGGCGCGGCGCTGGCGCAGTGGGACGGCTGGGGCGCGGCACGCCTGCTGCGCACCGACGAGGACAGCGGTGCGCTGCTCCTGGAGCGTTTGCAGGGCGCGGTGTCCCTGCGCTCGCTGCCGGAGGCGAAGGCGCTGCTGGAGGCGGCGGGGACGGTACGGCGGCTGTGGGTGCCGCCGGCCGACGGCCACCCGTTCGCGTCACTGGCGGACCGTACGGAGGAGACCGTCGGGGAGCTGCGCGCCCTCGGGTCGGAGACCCCCGCCGCGGGGCCGCTGCTGGACGAGAGCCTGGAGCTGCGCCGGGCGCTGCCGGCCGACGCCCCCGAGGAGGTGCTGCTGCACGGCGCGTTCCGGCAGGGCAAGGTGCTGGCCGGGGAGCGGACGCCGTGGCTGGCCGTCGGTCCGGCGCCGGTGGTCGGCGAGCGGGCGTACGACCTGGCCTGGCTGGTACTGGACCGTTTCGAGGACCTGGCGGCCGGCTCGGGAGCCGCGTCGGCGGCCCGGCGGCGGGTGGCCAAGCTGGCGGACTCCCTGGACGTGGACCGCGACCGCCTGCGCAGTTGGACGCTGTACCGGGCGGTGGACTCGGGGGTGCGCGAGATGACGACGCCGGGCGGCGACGCACAGCGCGGCGAGCTGCTGCTGGAGTTCGCCACGTGGCTGTAGCTCCCGGAGTGCGCCACGTGGCCGCAGAAGGGCGCTGACGGCCGGTGGCCGGGCGGGACCGTCTCCTGGTCCCGCCCGGCCACCGGGCTGTTCCTCGCCGGTCAGGCGCTCAGCCGGGCCACGGCCTCCTCGACCGTCAGCTCCTCGCGCTCGCCCGTACAGCGGTCCTTCAGCTCGACGACGCCCTCGCCGGCGCGGCGGCCCGCGACCAGGATCTTCGGGACGCCCAGCAGCTCGGCGTCGGTGAACTTCACCCCCGGCGAGACGCCCGCCCGGTCGTCCACCAGGACGCGCAGGCCCGCGGCGCCGAGCTTGTCACCGACCTCCAGGGCCAGCTCGGTCTGCTTGGCCTTGCCCGCGGCGACCACGTGCACGTCGGCCGGGGCGACCTCGGCGGGCCAGCACAGGCCTGACTCGTCGAAGGTCTGCTCGGCGAGGGCCGCGACGGCGCGCGAGACGCCGATGCCGTACGAGCCCATCGTGACGCGCACGGGCTTGCCGTTCTGGCCGAGCACGTCCAGCTCGAAGGCGTCCGCGTACTTGCGGCCCAGCTGGAAGATGTGGCCGATTTCGATCGCCCGGTCGATGCGCAGGCCCGCGCCGCACTTGGGGCAGGGGTCGCCCGGCTCGACCACGACGACGTCCAGGTATTCGTCGACCTCGAAGTCACGGCCCGCGACGACGTTGCGCGCGTGCTTGCCGTCCTTGTTGGCGCCGGTGATCCAGGCGGTGCCGGGGGCGACCCGCGGGTCGGCGAGGTACTTGAAGGACTTGCCTGCCAGGCCCTGCGGGCCGACGTAGCCGCGCACGAGGTCGTCGCGGCCGGTGAAGTCCTCGGCGGTGACCAGTTCGACCGTGGCCGGGGCCAGATGCTCGCCCAGCTTGCCGAGGTCCACCTCGCGGTCCCCGGGCACGCCCACCGCGACGATCTCGCCGTCGACCTTGACCAGCAGGTTCTTCAGCGTGGCGGCGGCCGGTACGCCCAGGTGCCCGGCCAGCGTCTCGATGGTCGGGGTGTCCGGGGTGTCCAGCTCCTCGACGGGGCCGTGCGCGGAGCCGTCCACCGCCGGGACGGTGACCGTGACGGCCTCGGTGTTGGCCGCGTAGTCACAGGCCGGGCAGTCCACGAAGGTGTCCTCGCCGGCCGCGGCGGGGGCCAGGAACTCCTCGGAGGCGGAGCCGCCCATGGCGCCGGAGACGGCGGAGACGATGCGGTAGTCCAGGCCCAGGCGCTGGAAGATCTTCTGGTACGCCTCGCGGTGCAGGCGGTACGACTCGGCCAGGCCCTCGTCGGTGGTGTCGAAGCTGTACGAGTCCTTCATCTGGAACTCGCGGCCGCGCAGCACGCCGGAGCGCGGGCGGGCCTCGTCGCGGTACTTGGTCTGGATCTGGTACAGCATCACCGGCAGGTCCTTGTAGGACGTGCACTGGTCCTTGACCATGAGGGTGAAGATCTCTTCGTGGGTGGGCCCCAGGAGGTAGTCCGCGCCCTTGCGGTCCTTGAGCCGGAAGAGCTGGTCGCCGTACTCCTCCCAGCGGCCGGTGGCCTCGTAGGGCTCCTTGGGCAGCAGGGCCGGCAGCAGCACCTCCTGAGCGCCGATCGCGTCCATCTCCTCGCGGATGATGCGCGACACGTTCTCCAGCACCTTCTTGCCCAGCGGCAGCCAGGTCCAGATGCCGGCGGAGGTGCGGCGGACGTAGCCGGCGCGCACGAGCAGCTTGTGGCTGGCGGTCTCGGCGTCGGCCGGGTCGTCGCGCAGCGTCTTGATCATCAACCGGGACATGCGCTGGACCTGGGCCATGGTGATTCTCCTGCGTAAGAAAGGTGACTGCCGCGAGGTTATCCGGAGGGGCATGCCCCACGGAAATGGGATCCGCCCCCGCCCGGCCGCGAATCCGTCAGCGTTCGAGCGGCAGGAGCGCGCCCATCACCGCGTACGGCAGCGGGGCGCTCGGGAACAGGACGCGGCGGGCCAGGTCGCGGTAGCCCAGGGAGCGGTACAGGCCGCGGGCCGGGCTGTCGGTGTCGATGGCGGACAGGATGCTGCGCGGCTCGGCGGCGTCGTCGGTGATGCGGGTGATCAGTTCGCGGCCGATGCGCCGGTTCTGGAAGGCGGGCAGCACGTGCAGTTCGGTGATCACGAAGGAGTCGTCGAGCCAGTGGTCCCGCTCCTGGGAGCGCAGGTACGGCTCGACGACCGTGGACCACCAGTGCGTACGGCTGTTGGGCATCCCGTAGACGAAGCCGACCAGGCGCCCGCCGGGGGTGGTGGCGCCGAGGGCGCGGGCCCCGGGGTCGGCCAGGTGCCGCAGGACGATGTGGCGGCGGACGCCGATCTCGTCGTCGGTCAGTCCGAACGCCAGTGCCTGCACGGCGAGCGCGTCGTCCACGCGGGCAGCGAGATCCAGGGGGCCGACCGCGACGTCATCCATGGTCGGGAGCGTACAAGGCACCGGGCCGTAAGACGATCGGCCGGCGGGCCCGGTGCGACGGCCGGCCGCGGGTGTCTCAGAACAGCACGCTCATGAAGGCGCCGGTCTCCTCGAAGCCCACCCGCCGGTACGCGGCCCGGGCGGCCGTGTTGAAGTCGTTCACGTACAGCGAGGCGACCGGCGCGATCTCGGTGAGGGCGTAGCGCAGCACGGCGGCCATGCCGGTCTCCGAGAGGCCTTTGCCGCGGTACTCGGGGGCCACCCAGACGCCCTGGATCTGGCAGGCCCGCCGGGTGGCGGCGCCGATCTCGGCCTTGAAGACCACCTTGCCGTCGTCGACACGGGCGAAGGACCGCCCGGTACCGACCAGCTCGGCGACGCGCGCCTGGTAGAGCAGCCCGCCGTCGCCGGCCAGCGGCGAGATGCCGACCTCCTCGGTGAACATCGCCACGCACGCGGGCATGATCAGGTCCATCTCGTGCTTGCCGATGCGCCGGACGTACGGGTCGGGCTCGACCTCGGTCGCGAAGGCGGACGTGACCATCAGGGGCTGGTTCGCGCGCACCTCGCGGGCGGGGCCCCAGTGGGGCTCCAGGAGGGCCCACAGTTCGGCGGTGGGTCCGGCCGGGCCGACGATGGAGGAGCAGCGACGGCCCTGTCGGCGGGCCCGCTCGGCGAAGCCTCGTACCGCTTCGGGGGTGGCGCAGACGGGGACGAGGTTGGCGCCCGCGTAGCACAGCGACTCCAGGCGGCCGTCCGCGTACCAGCCCCACATCTCGCCGCCGAGCCGCCAGGGATCCAGTCCGGCGACCTGGACGCGGGCGGCGACGAAGGCGTTGGCGACGGGGTCGCGGTCCAGTACCGCCAGCGCGTCGTCGAGCTCCCCGGGCTCCAGCACCTTGGTGGTCGTCGTCGTCAGCACGTGTCGGAAAGCCTCACCTTTACGGGCCTGGGAGGCCAGGCGACTGCAGGTCCTGGCACTTTACCTCCCCGGCGGCTGAGCAGCGGATCTGCTGCGGGTACCGCTCCTGTCGCGGTTTACGCACGAGCCCCGCCACCGGTGTGGTCCGGAGGCGGGGCTCGTGGGGAGCGCAGGGCGCCGAAGCGTACGGGCGTCAGCCGGCGATGGAGACCTGGGGCTCGCCGGACGTCACGCCGTCCTTCTCCATCTGCTCGGCGATCTTCATGGCCTCTTCGATGAGCGTCTCGACGATCTTCGACTCGGGCACCGTCTTGATGACCTCGCCCTTGACGAAGATCTGGCCCTTGCCGTTGCCGGAGGCCACGCCCAGGTCCGCCTCGCGGGCCTCTCCGGGACCGTTGACGACGCAGCCCATGACAGCGACGCGCAGCGGCACCTCCATGCCCTCCAGGCCCGCGGTGACCTCGTCGGCGAGCTTGTAGACGTCCACCTGGGCACGGCCGCAGGACGGGCAGGAGACGATCTCCAGACGCCGCGGACGCAGGTTCAGCGACTCCAGGATCTGCAGACCGACCTTGACCTCCTCGGCCGGCGGCGCCGACAGGGAGACGCGGATGGTGTCGCCGATGCCCTCGGAGAGCAGCGCGCCGAAGGCGACGGCGGACTTGATCGTGCCCTGGAAGGCCGGACCGGCCTCGGTCACACCGAGGTGCAGCGGGTAGTCGCACCGCGCCGCCAGCTGCCGGTACGCGTTGACCATCACGACCGGGTCGTTGTGCTTGACCGAGATCTTGATGTCCCGGAAACCGTGCTCCTCGAACAGCGAGCACTCCCACAGCGCCGACTCCACCAGCGCCTCGGGCGTGGCCTTGCCGTACTTCTGGAGCAGGCGGCGGTCGAGGGAGCCCGCGTTCACGCCGATACGGATCGGGGTCCCCGCGTCGGAGGCCGCCTTGGCGATCTCCTTGACCTTGTCGTCGAACTGCTTGATGTTGCCCGGGTTGACGCGGACCGCCGCGCAGCCCGCGTCGATCGCGGCGAACACGTACTTCGGCTGGAAGTGGATGTCGGCGATGACCGGGATCTGCGACTTCTTCGCGATGACCGGCAGCGCGTCCGCGTCGTCCTGGGTCGGACAGGCGACCCGGACGATCTGGCAGCCGGAGGCGGTCAGCTCGGCGATCTGCTGGAGCGTCGCCCCGATGTCGGACGTGCGCGTGGTCGTCATCGACTGCACCGAGACCGGTGCGTCTCCGCCCACGGCGACCGGACCGACCTGGATCTGGCGGCTGACCCGGCGGTCGGCCAGCTTGGTCGGTACGTCCGGCATTCCCAGTGAAATGGCAGTCATCTGGCGAGCAACCCCAAGGTGTGGATCTAGGTCCCGAGATCGGCGGGCTCCGGTCTTCGAGATTACGGCACGACCGTCGCCGTGGGCACATCGATCCCCTCCCGCCCCCCGTGGGGGGGCGGAGGAGCACCCATGTGCGCGGTTTGGGCGGCCGGGAGCGGGACAGCGCCCCGCCTTACGTCAGCTTCACCGGATTCACCACGTCCGCCACCAGCACCAGCAGCGTGAAGCAGATGAAGATCCCGGCGACCACGTAGGCGACCGGCATGAGCTTGGCCACGTCGAAGGGGCCGGGGTCGGGGCGGCGGAAGACGCGGGCGAAGGCGCGGCGCACCGACTCCCACAGCGCGCCCGCGATGTGGCCGCCGTCCAGCGGCAGCAGCGGAAGCATGTTGAACAGGAAGAGGGAGAGGTTGAAGCCGGCGACCAGGAAGAGCATGGTCGCCACCCGCTGCTCCGGCGGGATGTTCAGCGAGAAGACCTCGCCGCCGACGCGGGCCGCGCCGACCACGCCCATCGGGGAGTCCTGCTTGCGCTCGCCGCCGTTGAAGGCGGCGTCCCACAGGTCGGGGACCTTGGCGGGCAGGTGGACCAGCGACTGGACGCCCTGCTCGACCATGCTGCCCATCCGGTCCACGGACTGGCCGAAGGTCTGCGGGACGACGCCGGTGGCCGGGGTGAAGCCGAGGAAGCCCGCGGTGACGTACTCCCCCGGCACGTACGCGCCGTGGCCGTCGGTCTTGGCGACCTTGTTCTCGATCAGGTTCGCGTGCAGCTGCTGCCGCTTGCCGTCCCGCTCGATGGTGATCGTCGCGGGTCCGGTGGTGTCCCGGATGCTCTGCTGGAGGGTCGCCCAGTCCGGTACGGGCTTGCCGTCGAAGTCGACGATCTTGTCACCGGCGCGCAGGCCGGCGGCCTTGGCCGGGGAGTCCTTGGCACCCGCGGTGCACTTGTCGGTCTTGGCGGAGGCCGCGATGACGCAGTCCGAGACCGAGCCGACCTGGGTGGTCTGGGTGTTGATGCCGAAGCCCATCAGCACGCTCATGAAGATCACGACCGCGAGGATCAGGTTCATGAACGGCCCGGCGAACATCACGATGACGCGCTTCCAGGGCTTGCGCGTGTAGAACAGCCGCTTCTCGTCGCCCGGCTGCAGCTCCTCGAAGGCGGCCGAACGGGCGTCCTCGATCATGCCGCGCCACGGGGAGGTGGAACGGGCCTGCAGGGCGCCGTCCTCCCCCGGCGGGAACATGCCGATCATGCGGATGTAGCCACCGAGCGGTATGGCCTTGATGCCGTACTCGGTGTCCCCCTTGCGGCGTGAGAAGAGCGTCGGACCGAAGCCCACCATGTACTGCGGCACCCGGATGCCGAACATCTTGGCCGTGGACAGGTGTCCCAGCTCGTGCCAGGCGATCGAGAAGAGCAGGCCGACGACGAAGACGACTATGCCCAGAATGGTCATCCAGGTCGTCATGCGCGAGCCTCCGATGTCGTACGGGCCGCACGGGCGGCCAGCTCACGGGCGCGGGCGCGCGCCCAGGTTTCCGCCTGCAAGACGTCCGCGACCGTCAGGGAGGTTCCCCGGGCCGGCGTACCGTGCTC
>NZ_JBVIBD010000037.1:0-58331 GCF_055573595.1 Streptomyces sp. NPDC030165
TGGTCGCCGCCCTGCGCGCCCAGGGCGACGGCAACCTGGACCACTCCGCCCTCCTGCGCGGCGTCGAACGCCTCTCCGGCCACCCCACCGGCTGAGCCCGGCCCGCCCCGTACGACGTCTGCCCGAGCCACCGCCGATCAGCAGCCCGCGGCGGTGGCTCAGGCGTCCGGGGGCCAGTCGTCGCCCGCGATCCGCGCGTGCAGGTGCTCGTCGTGCCAGCCGTCCGCGTGCAGCAGGGCGCTGCGCAGGGTGCCTTCGAGCCGGAAGCCCGCCCTGGCCGCCACCCGGCAGGACGCCGGGTTGGCCACGGAGTGGCACAGGCGCAGCCGGTGCAGGCCGAGGTCTTCGACGGCCCACCTGCTGATCCGTACGGTCGCCGACACCGCGAGCCCGCGCCCGCGTCCGGCCGGGAGCAGCCAGTAGAGGAACTCCGCGCTGCCGCCCTTGAGGTCCATGTCCCCGAGTCCGGCCAGCCCCACCGCTTCGCCGCCCGCCGCGTCGGCGACGGCCCAGAGGGCGGCCTGCTCGTGGCGCCACCGCTGGTGCCAGTGGGCGATCTTGGCCTGCGCGCCCTCCAACGAGACCTGCGCGGGCCGGTTCCACTGCTGGATGTCCGGGTCCTGACAGGCGGCGACCAGGACGGGCGCGTCGACGGGCCGCCACGGGCGCAACTCGGCGTCCGCGGAGAGCGGGAGAGTGGGCTGCTGGCTGTCCCGCATCCGGCCGGCGGGCACGACGGGAGGTATCGGGGAGGGCGGGGGAGGAGACGCGGGGGAGGTCATGGGTGGATGATGCCAAAGGCCGTAGGGGGACTGTTCGGTCAGACACCCGGCCCGTTCGGCCGGCCCGCGCTCACGCCCGCGTACGGTCTCCCGGGTACCACGCGATCACCAGCGCCCCGCCCGCCACGACCACCCCGGCCAGTACGAGCATCGCGACGTCGAGCGA
This sequence comes from Streptomyces sp. NPDC030165, assembly GCF_055573595.1. NCBI lineage: Bacteria > Bacillati > Actinomycetota > Actinomycetes > Kitasatosporales > Streptomycetaceae > Streptomyces > Streptomyces sp. NPDC030165. Next base: position 949 of record NZ_JBVIBD010000037.1, read on the forward strand.
TCCGGTGAAGGCGTCGAGCACCGCGTCCCGTAGGCCGCTGCCCACGGGCCCGGACACGCTCGGTTGCCGCTCCGCCGCGGCCACCGTCGTCGGCGGGTGCGGGCCGTGCAGCACCGCAGGCAGGTGCGCGGTGAAGAGCGCGGTGACGACGCTGCCGCTGATCGCGATGCCCAGCGCGCTGCCCAACTCGCGGGCCAGGCTCTGGAGTCCGGAGCCGGTTCCCGCGCGGTCCGGTGGCAGCGCCGACATCATGCCGTGCGAGAGCAGGGGCGTGGCCAGTCCGCAGCCGGCCGCGGTCAGTGTGGCACCGGTGGCGTAAAGGACGTACGGGGTGCGCGCGCTCACCGTCGACACGGTGGCGAGCCCCGCCGCCAGCACCAGCAGCCCCGTACCGACGGTGGCCCGGCCGCCCAGCAGCCGCTCCAGTGCCACCGCGCAGCGCGGGGCCAGCAGCAGCGCAGCCGCCATCGGCAGCAGACGTACGCCCGCACCCAGCGGCGAGTGGCCTTGTGCGTACTGGAGGTACTGGCCGTTGACGTAGAACAGGCCGAACATGCCGACGAAGGCCAGCGCCAGGCCGAGCGCCCCCGCCCGCACGACGGGCAGGGCGAAGAGCCGCGGGTCCAGCATCGGGTGCGGACGCCGGAGTTCGTACCGTACCCAGCAGGTCAGCAGTACGGCGGCGAGGGCGAAGCCGCCGGCCGTCCGGACGCCCAGCCAGCCCGACCCCGGCCCGGAGACGATGCCCGCCAGCAGAGCCAGGAAGCCGGCCGTCAGCAGGGCCGCCGAGAGAGGGGAGACCGGGCGGTCGTGGCGTACGGCGACCGGGGCGCAGACGGCTATCAGGCCGAGGGCCAGGAGGGCAGGCGGGATGACGCACAGGAACAGCGCCCGCCAGGAACCGGTCTGGAGGGCGGCCCCGCCCCCGACGTTGCCCAGGACCGCCGCCAGCCCCGTCATCGACGCCCACACCGCCACCAGGCGGGGCCGGCGCTCCGGCGCGGCGTCCGCGACCAGCAGGGCCAGCGTGGTGGGGAGTACCGCGGCGGCGCCGGCCCCGCTGAGCATCCGTCCGGCGATCACCACCGCGATGCCGGGCGCGGCGGCACACAGCGCCGACCCCGCTGTGAACAGTGCCATTCCGCCGAGCAGCGTGCCCTTGCGGCCCAGCCGGTCCGCGAGTGCGCTCGCCGGGACGAGCAGGCAGGCGAAGAACACCACGTACCCGTCCACGACCCACACCACCGCCTCGGCGGAGGGGTGCAGCGCGCTGCGGGACAGTGACGGGATGGCGAGGTTGACGGCGGAGACCATGCCGACGACGAGGGTGACGCACAGGCACATCACCGCGACGGTGATGCGGTTCGGGCCGGTGGTGGGGCCGGGGGTCGGTGCGGGGGCGGTTTCGGTGGGAGCGGTTCCGGCGGATGCGGTTCCGGTGGGTGGGGTGCGGGTCATCGGCCGTCCTCCGTCGGGCCGGGGCCGGCGGGCGGGCTTTCCGGCGGCCCGTCGTCCCGGGAGCCGGGCGAGTTCTCCGGCGTTCCGGTGTCCCGGCAGCCGGACGGGCCGTCCGGCGTCCCGGTGTCCGCAGAGCCGGGTGGGCTTCCGGGCGCCGCGGCGCCCCGGCAGCCGGGCGGGCTTCCGGTCACTCCGGAACCCCGGCCCAGCTCCGCCCGGAATGCCAGCCGGTCGCCCCGGATCCGTAGGAACTCCAGGTCCACAGGGCGCCCGTCCGGCAGCCGGGTCAGCCGCTCGACCGTGAACACCGCCTGCCCCGGCGGGGTTCCGAGCAGGGCCGAGGTGCCGGGGTCCGCGTTGACCGCGTGTACGGTCACGCTCGCCGACCCCAGCGGGCCGCCGACGGACTCCTCGATCAGGCTGAACAGGTCCCGGCCCGCCAGGTCCGCGTCCAGCAGTGGCCGCCCGATGCCGGTGGTCAGATACGTCAGGTCCAGCGACAGCGGATCCTCACCGAGGCGGCGCAGCCGCTCGATGTACACCACCTGCCCGCCGTCCGGCACACACAGCTTGCGGGCCACCTCCCGGGGCGGCCGGATCACGTCCGCGACCCGCACCTCGTTGCTGACCGGCCCGTACGCCGACAGGGTCTCGGCCAGCCCGGTCAGCCGCTCCAGCGAATGCTCGTACGTACGGCGCCGGACCACCGTTCCCACACCCTGCCGCCGCTGCACCACGCCCTCGTCGCGCAGGACGCGCAGCGCCTCGCGGACGGTGTTCCGCGAGACGCCGTGGTCGGCGATCAGGCTGCGTTCGTCCGGCAGGACTCCGGCGGGAAAGGCGCCGGTGGCGATCTGCCGGCGCAGAACCTCCGCCACCTGCCGGGCCCGGTCCGCGCGGGACCGGGCGCGGGGGCCTGCCGGAGCGGTCGGGTCGGGTGACGACGCGGTCATGGGATCTCCGCAACTCGGCTCGGGGTACGCCGGGCGACACGGTGCCGGGCGTTCGCCCAACCTAGGGTCCGGACATTTCTTCGAAGTTACGCCACCCGCTCTGACCTGGGGCGACGCTGGGACGTGGGTGTTTGCACACCGGGCCGGGGGGTTCCGCCACCCGGGGCGGGCCGTCGGTGCGGCCAAGACATCTCCCGTATGCCGGAAGGGTTGTTCCGCGTTACGGGCTCCTTTATCGTCGGCCCGCCCGGTCCAGGGCGGCGGGAAACCGACCACTGAGGAGAGCGCGTTGGCGAACCAGGCAGGGCGGGAACGGCCCGGACGGTCGGGGGACGAGGGGGAGCGGGCGGCGGACGGCGGTGAGCTTGTGGCGGGCGGCGGCCGGCCCGCCGCGGAGGAGGAGCCGCGCCAAGAGGAGGGGACGGGCCGCCGGGCCTTCCTGATGCGCGCCGGGCTGACCGGGGCAGGCGGCCTGCTGGCGGCGACCACGGCAGCGGGCCCCGCGTCGGCCGCCGCCCCGGGGCCGGCCACCGCCCCCGCGTCCGCTACCGCATCCGCGCTCCACCCCGAGCAGTTCGACGGCGACGAGCTCCTCCTCGTCCCGGAAGTACTCCTCCTGCCCGCAGGACCGGTCAAGGACCATGCCGTACGCGTCGCCGACGGCGTCTTCAGGGAGGTCGGGCCCGCGCGCAAGCTCATCGGCGCCCACCACCACCTGACGCCGCTACGCCTCGGCCGCGCGCTGCTCATGCCCGGCTTCGTGGACGCGCACCACCACCTGACGCAGAGTTTCGGCAAGGCGCAGGCGTTCGGGCAGCCGTCGGAGATCTTCAAGACGGTCTGGGAACCCCTGGAACGCGCGCTCGACGAGGAGAGCGCCTACCTGGCGGCGAAACTGGCCGCGCTGGAAGCGCTGCGCGGCGGGTTCACCACCGTCGCCGACGCCGGGACCCGTGCGCCCGTCGATGTCGCGGCCCTGGCACAGGCCACCCAAGAGGCCGGTATCCGCTGCGTGCTGGGCCGGGTGTGCTCGGACGGGAAGGGCGGCGAACGGCACCTCGCCCGCTGGGACGGGTCCCGGCTGGTCCACCCCTCACTGGCGATACCCGTGCCGGAGGACGCCGCCGACGCCGGGGTGCTGCGGCGCACGGCCCGGCTGTGCGCCGAAGCGGGCGCCGTCTTCCAGGTGCACGTCAACGAACACCTCGCCTCCGTCGAACGCTCCCTCAAAAGCGTCGGCCGGCGCCCGGTCGAACACCTCCACCACGTCGGTGCCCTCGGCCCGCACACGCTCGGCGCCCACGCTACCCTGCTCACCCCCGGTGAACTGCGCCTGCTCGCCGATACGGGCACGGCCGTCAGCTACAACCCCGTCGCCAGCGCGTGGAAGGGCAACGGCGTCGCGCAGGCCGGCACCATGGCCGCCCTGGGCGTGCGCTTCGGCACCGGCACCGACGGCACACGCGGCGACGGATTCCGCCTGATGGACGCCGCGGAAACCGCGCAGCGCCTGGCGTTCGGCCTGCAGACCGGCGACGCGGTGTGCGGCGCCGGACGGCTGTGGCTGGAGCACGCGACCTCGCGCGGCGCCGACGCGCTCGGCCTCGGCCGGGTCACCGGCGAGATCGCGGCCGGCAAGGCGGCGGACTTCCTCGTCGTGGACCTCGACGTACCGGAACTGACACCGTCGTGGGACCTGAGCTGGGAACTGGTACGGCTCGCGGGCCGCGACCAGATCCGCGCGGTCGTCGTCGCCGGACGGCTGCGCCTGTGGGACGGCCGGCCACCCCACTGGGACGGCCCCGCACTCGTACGGCGGGCCGCCGAGGCGGGACGCGAGGCCGTCCGCAGGGCGCGCATCCGCCGCGTCGAACCGGTGCCCCCGGCGTCGTAGCGGTTACGCGTGACGCCACCGGAACGGCCCGCGGCCGACCACGGCCGGCCACACGGGACATCGCCTCAGAGTTGAATGCCCCTTCGACCCGCCGAGGAGCGGCATCATCAGCGGATCAACCGAGATCACCGGCTTCACCTGCGAGAACTGCACAAGGCCGGTCGCGGCGCCGGTCAACGGGAGCTACCGCGACCACCGCCCGTACTGCCTGTACTCGCTGCATGCGGACATCACGCCCGGCGCCGCTCAGCCCTCCGCCGCCCCCGTCGGCCTCCCCAGGACCCGCAGGCCGCGCAGCCGGTTCAGGGCCGCGGCGACCTCGTGGCGGCGGGGCAGGGCGAAGTCCTCGTCGCGGACGGCGAGGAGCTGGTGGGCGCCGTCCGCCAGGTCACCGTCGAGGAGGTCGAGGGCCTCGGCCAGGGTGCGCTTGCCGTCGACGTACCCGCGTCGCACCATCAGTTCGAGGGCCAGGCCGATGCCCACCACCTGGCGCGCGTCCGTGATCTGTTCGACGGCCCGCAGGTCGATGTCGTGCTCGCCGAAGGTCAGTCCGTCGTCGCCGCGGGCGCGGATGCGGGACCGGCCGCGTACGGACGTGTCGAGCGAGCCGGGGTCGGGGCGGCGGTGTGCGACGCCGGGGAAGGAGTCCGCCTCGGCGGTCCGGCCGGTCGGTACCGCCGCCAGCGCGCGTGCCCGTCCGGTGACGTCGGACGGCAGGTACGCGTCCATCATGATCACCTGGTCGGCGACCTCCATATAGTCCCCCGACCCGCCCATCACCAGCACGGTCGAGACCCCGTGGTCCCGGTGCAGGGAGCGGACGAGGTCCACGAACGGCGTCAGCGGCTCCCGCTCCTTGGCGACCAGCGCCTGCATCCGCGCGTCGCGGATCATCAGGTTGGTGGCCGCGGTGTCCTCGTCGATGAGCAGGGCCCGCGCGCCCGACTCGACGGCCTCGCACAGGGAGGCGGCCTGCGAGGTGGAGCCGGAGGCATTGTCCGTACGGAAGTCGGTGGTGTCCGCGCCGCTCGGCAGGTGGTCCACGAAGGCGTGCACGTCCACCCGCTCGACCCGGCGGCCGTCCTCGGAACGGATCTTCACAGTGTCGGGCCTGGCCACCACCTGCTCGCGGCCGTCCCCCGGGACGTGGTCCCACACGCCCGTCTCCAGCGCCCGCAGCAGCGTCGACTTGCCGTGGAAACCGCCACCGACGATCAGCGTGACGCCCTCGCGTACGCCCATGCCGGTGACCGTCCCCGCGTGCGGCAGGCCGACCGAGACCCGCAGCTCCTCCGGGGAGGCGAACGGGACGACTCCGCCGCCGGTCGCCGGGCGGTCGTCCACGCCGCTGCGCCGCGGCAGCACCGCGCCGTCGGCCACGAACGCGACCAGGCCGAGACCGGGCAGCGCGGCGCGCAGCGCGGCCGAGTCCTCGACGGTGTCCGCGAAGGCCCGTACGTCGTCGGCGTCCAGCGCCGCGTACCGCAGCGCGCGCTCGGCGACCCTCGGCAGCAGACCGCACAGCACGTGCTCCGCCGCGTGCCCGTCGATGCGGCGGCCGTGCCCCGGCAGGTCCACGCCCAGCCGCAGCGTCACCGAGCCGTCCCGCGCGTCGACCAGGCAGGAACTGCGCTCCAGCACCTCCTGACCGCCGGCGTCCACCCGCAGCGACCGGTGGTCCGCCGCCTCGGCGGCCCGCCGCGCCAGGTAACTCGCCAGCGCCCGCCGCCGTACGGGCGACTCCCACAGGTCGGCGGGGAACCCGGCCTCCTCGGCCGGTACGCGCAGGGCCACCCGCGCGGGCGGCGCGTACGGGTCGGACTGCCCGCGGATCACCTCCAGGGTGAAGCCGGGCATCGACCAGGAGCCGAGGAGCGCCTTGTACCTGCCGTACGAGGCGCCGTCCATCCGGCGCAGCTCCCCGGCCAGACCGTCACGGGTCCCTTGCGGGCGGTCGGCCCGCTGCCGGTCCTGGGGACGGCCGTGGCCACGGGCCTGCCCGCGGTCCCGGCCGTGTTCGCGGCCGCGGTCGTGGTCGCGGCCTTGAGGGCGTCGCACAGCGCCTGCACCTTTCGCGTGACGTCTTGCGGTCACCGGTGGTCCACCGGTCCGACGGCCGACGATACCCAGACCTGCCCCGCGCCGTCGCACGCGGACGAGTGACCGGCCGCGGCCGGATCTAACCGTCCGCGGCCGGTCACGGGGCCGGACCGGCAGTGCCGGGCGGACCCGCCGGCGCCGGCGAACCCGTCAGTACAGGGTGAAGGGGAAGAGCTGGCGGGTTCCGTCCGCTCCCGCCTCCGGTTCCGTTCCCGCTCCCGCGTCCCGCCCGACCGCCGTACGGACCGGCCGCAGACCGACCAGGGTGGTGGCGCCACACGCGCAGATCACGGACGTGGCGATCAGCAGCCGGCCGGAGCAGTCGACGACCGGGGTGGTGAAGGCGCGCGGCTCCGGAGCCCCGCACCGGTCGCACGCCGCCTTCGGCGATCCGCTCACCGTCCCCGCCCCGATCCACTCCGTACGGCGGCCGGCGTGAGCGCCGACGCCAGGAGCAGGACCCAGAGGGTGTCCTGCGGGGCGGGGAGGACGGCGGGGGAGGGTGTCACCAGGGTGACACCTACGATGAGCACCGCCACGAAGGCGATGCCCGTACAGCGAAGGGCTATCCTGCAGTCGACGAACATGAGGTCTCCTAGTGGGTGGAAGAACACGGGGTCTCGTGAGTTCGGCAGAAGGCCGTTCCCTGCTTCCCGCCAGAAGCACCAGGGGGCGGCCTTTTCTTTTGCCGGTGGCGGTACGGAAGCTCCGTCCGCCGGGTCGTGGTGGTCGGTCGTGACGGCCGGTCAGGTCACACGGGGTGCTCCTTCCCACGGTGCTCGCCGCGCGGAGCCGCGCAGCCCGTACACCGGAAGTGTCGGCCCCGCGCTCACCTGGGCCAATGGCCCGGAGACGGGCGCAGGCATTCCTGAGCACCACGACGGCGAGGGCGAGCACTGGCGAACACCGGTGGCACAGGCGGACAATGACGGGCAGGCACGGAACTTCTGTGGCACCTTCGCCGTCGCGCACCCGGGGGATGATGATCCATTGACCGAACGGCCCGTGTCCTCGCCCGTGCCCGAGCCGGTGGAGGCGTTCGCGGTGCAGCTGCGCGAACTGCGGCTGCGGTGCTTCGAACCGACGGAGGCCAGCCTCGCCCTGCAGATGAAGTGCGGGCGCAGCTCGGTGTCGGCGATGCTCAACGGGCGCCGCTTCCCGAGCTGGGAGCTGACCTCGGCCTTCGTCACCGCGTGCGGGGCCGAGCCGGCGGACTGGCTGGACCGCTGGCGGGACGCCAAGCGCCGCCTCGACGCGCTGCGCAGGGGGCCGGCCGGGGGCGGGGACGGGGCCGCGCGTCCCGCGGCGTTGCCGGACGTCGGCGGTGACGCGCTGCTCGCCGCGACCTGGTACCGCAGCAACCCCGAGTTCTACACCGCGGCGGCCCGGTGCGTCCGGGCGGCCCGGTCGGAGATCAGGGTGACGTACACCCGCCGCTACCCGCCCGACCAGTACACGACCAAGGCCTCCGCCGACTACTTCGCGGCCATCCTGGCCTGGGCGCGCGAGGACACCGACGACCAGCGCAGCGTCCGCCGCATCATCGGTGTCCCCGAGACCGACGGCGTACCCGACCGGGACGTCCTCGTCTGGGCCCGGCGGCACCGCGAGGAGACCGGCCACCTCCTCAACTACGAGGCGAGTGTCCTGCGCTGGACGGCGGCGGCCGACGGCCTGAACATGGCGCTGATCGACGACAGCACCGTCTTCCTGGCCTTCTCCGGCGGCGCCCGCCAGAAACTGAACGGCTTCAGCGTGCAGGACCCGACCTACATGTCGTATTTTGCTGCCTACTTCGAGCAATTGTGGACACCGCTCCAGCCGCTGGGCGCCTACCTGGACGCCACGGAAGGCTGAGGCAGCCGGCGTGGGCCGGCGCGCGGAGCCTGGAGCGGCGAGACGTCCCGCTCCGGAGCCCTCGGCTCGGCCGGTCCGTGCACACGGCCGACGCACCGTCGCTGCACGGCGGGGCGCCGCGGCGCATACTGCACCTGTGAGCAACGAGTCTTCGGAGGGCCTGCCGGACACCGCCGCACAACAGCCCGCCGAGCGGAAACGGCAGCTCGAAGAGCGCGAGAAGGCCATGGGCCGGCGCGAACGCCACGCCGACGAGCGGGACCGGCTGGCGGACCGGCGTGACGAGGCCGCCGACCGGCGGGAACACCTCGCGGACACGCGGGAGGACGCGGCCGATCTGCGGGACGGTTGTGCGGACGAACGGGAGAGAGCCGCCGACCGGCGTCAGGCCGCTCTCGACTCGCAGGAGCAGCGGGCGGACCGGCGGTCCCGTGCCGCGGGAGAGAGCACCGCCGGCCATCGGCAGCGCTGCTCCGAGGCCATCGACCGGGCAAAGGACCTGATCGCGGCCAGCAAGGACCAGCTTGAGCGGGCCGGTGCCACCCTGCACCGCACGGAAGCGCGCGAGGAGAACGAACAGCGGGCCATCGACATGGAGGTGGCCGCCTCGGTACGGCAGGCGCGCCGGGACGCGAGCGTGACCCAGGGCGCCGCCGACCAGGGGGAGCGCAGTACGGACAGCACGAACGGGACGGACGGGGCGGACAGGGCGGACAGCACGAACGGGACGGACGGGGCGGACAGGACGGACAGCACGAACGGGACGGACGGGGCGGACACCTGAACGCCGGTGGCCGTCCGTACCGCCCGTTGCGGTGCTCTCCGTTCTCCGTCCTACCGCGCGCCGGCGGTCGGCGCGATCGCGTCGTCGGCGAAGCGTGGCACCTGCGTGTTCTCGTTGTGGCCGCCGTTCTTCTCGCGGATCCACTTGCCGGCGAGGGCGGGAATCCACGCCGAGAACTCGCTCTGCGTCAGGTCCGCGGGGACCTTGCCGCCCAGCTTGTCGATGTCCGCCGCGGGGTAGCCGCCGGGTGCGTCGATGCGTTCGGACGGGGTGTCCTTCATCGTCGCGTCCCAGACCTGGAGGGCGAACGTGGTGCAGTTCCTGGCGGACGTGCCTGCCCAGCCGCCGGTCAGGAGGTAGTTCCAGCTGGGCAGGAGCGTGTACTTTTCGTCGAGTTCGGCGCGGCGCCGGATCTCCTGCTCGAAGTTGCTCTGCTGTGCGCCGGTCAGTGCCGTGCAGCGCGCGGCGCGTGGGGAGTACGCCTGGCCCTGGTCCTGCTTGCGGCTCGGCCGGTCCCACTCGACCAGTGGCTTGCCGGGGACGTTGATGTCGTAGCCGGTGTAGTTGACGGACATGCCGTCGACCGGTGATCCGTCGCCGTTGGTGCCGTCCGGGTCGTCCGGCTGGAAGGAGTACGTGTCGTACCGGGCCTCTTCGCCGTTGTCGAGCTTGCGGTGCAGCTTTCCGCCGGTGTTGAAGTGCACGAGCCAGCTGTGGCCGAACACGTGCCGGCTCACGTTCAGTTCATACAGCAGCTTGTTCGTCTGCTCGGCGTAGGACAGCTTCCCGTACTTCTTCCGGAAGTCGTCGCTCTTCCACAGCGCGTGGGCCCGCTTGCCGATGTCCCAGACGTAGCCGCCGGTGGTGCGGTCGGTGATCTCGGTGCTGTAGATGCACAGCACGTTGTCCAGTGCCCGGGCGCCGGACGGCTGCGGCCGGCCGGCGGCCTGGGCGGCGGGTGCCTGGAGCAGGCCCAAACAGAGGGTCACCGCGGCACCGGAGGCGACCATGGCCGGCGTACGTAATGTCATGACGTGCGGGTACTTTCCTTCGGTCGGCCGGCGGCTCGGACGCGCCGCCGGCTCGGCATACCAAGATCATTTCGCTGGGCGGCCCTGTGCGCCAAGGGCGGAAAGTCCTGGTGGCGCGGGACTTTCGCCCCTGCCGGAGTGGGGAGGGCGGGCACCCGGGAGGCCGTACGTGATCAACTGGTGCCGCCCGGCCGGGAGAGCGGCCCCGCCGCCCCGTGCCGGACGGCACGTGACACGACGTCCGACGTTACGACCCCGGGAGAGTGGTCCGCGATGAGCAGCATCAGCTACCAGGACGTGAAGGCGGCGGCCGACCGGATCGCCGGGGACGTGCGCCCGGTCACCGTCGCGCCGGCCGACCCGGAGGCGTTCGGCGCCGGCGAGGGCTGGTTCGCCTACGAGTTCACCCAGCACACCGGATCCTTCAAGGCCCGCGGCGCGGCGAACTTCATCGCCGCGCACCGCGAGACGGGCACCCTGCCCGAGGCCGGGGTGGTCATCGCCTCCGGGGGCAACGCCGGGCTGGCCTGCGCCTGGGCCGCGGGCCGGCACGGCATCCGGGCGACGGTGTTCCTGCCGGAGACCGCGCCGCCGGTCAAGGTCGCCCGGCTGCGCCTGCTCGGCGCCGACGTGCGCCAGGTGGGCCCCGAGTACGCCGCCGCGCTGGAGGCGGCCCGGGAACACGTCGCGCGGACCGGGGCGTTGGAGGCGCACGCGTACGACCACCCGCTGATCGCGGCCGGCGCCGGCACCCTGCTGGAGGAGATCCGCACCGCGCTGCCCGGCCTGGACACGGTCGTGGTCGCGGTCGGCGGCGGTGGCCTGTTCAGCGGTGTCGCCGCGGCCGCGCACCACCACGGCGTACGGGTCGTGGCCGTCGAGCCGGAGAACTGCCGGGCGCTGAACGCGGCGGTCGAGGCGGGCCGGGCCGTCGACGTCACGGTGGACTCCGTCGCCGCCGACTCGCTGGGCGCGCGCCGCGTCAGCGACATGGCGCTGCACTGGGCGCGGCGGGCCGGGGCGGTCTCGGTCCTGGTCCCGGACGAGGCGATCCTGGCCGCGCGGCAGAGCCTGTGGGACGACCGCAGGCTGGCGGTCGAGCACGGCACGGCGGCCGCCTTCGCCGCCCTGCGGGCCGGGGCGTACCGGCCCGCGCCGGGGGAGCGGGTGTGCGTCGTGGTGTGCGGCGCCAACACCGACCCGTCGGACCTCGTACGCCCCGGTGGGTGACCCCGGCGGCCCGCTCTGGCGCAGGCATTCGACGGACGCATGACCGCCGGGCCGGTCTCAGGGGAGCCGCCCGGTCCCCGGAACCGCCCGGCGCCGCCCTCGTTGTTCCGCCCGTGAGCTGCGCGTCAACGGCTTCCCGGGCGGCCCGCGGACCATCGGCCGCCCCCGTCTCCGTACACCTGTCCAAAGAGATTTGCCGACGAACCGATACACCCGTCGCGTGGTGCTCGTTGGCCCTTCAGAGCCTGTGTCATCACTCCGGCCGGATCAGCGCACGTCGTCCGGTGCGTGCGATTGCAAGGCGCCGGAGCGCCCTCGTGGGGTTCCCCCTGGCTTCAAGGCCTTGGGGAGGAGCTGCGCGGGCGTTTTGGCAACACAGCGAGCGTGCGTGCCTGGCGGCACCTTCCGGCGGTAGCCGGGGGAGGCCGGCCCGGCCGGGGGCATGACACAGGCTCTTACGGCGCGTGAGTCGCGGCCGGTCGCACGGCCCCGCCACGGCCCGGTCGCCGTTGTACACCAGCACCTTCGTCAGGAGACGGCAAGCATGAACAGGAAGCCAGGCCACCGCGGTCGCCGATTGCCGCTGACCGTCGCGCAGACGGGGATGTGGTTCTCCCAGCAGCTGGACGCGGAGAACCCGATCTACCGTGCCGCGGAGTACGTGGACATCCACGGCCCGGTCGACCTGGCCGTGCTGGACGCCGCGGTGCGCCACGCCGTGGCCGGCATCGACGCCGTACGCGTCCGGTTCGAGACCGACGAAGAGGGCGGCGTCTGGCAGGTGCCCGACCTCGCGGACGACTGGCCGCTGCCCGTCGTCGACCTGCGGGGCGCGGCGGACCACGCCGCCGGCCCGCCGCCCGGACCGGCCCTGGTGGTCCCGCCGCCCGACCCGTGGGCCCGCGCGAAGGAATGGATGTGGGCCGAGCTGCGCCGGCCCGTCGACCTGCGCCGCTCCCCGCTGTTCAGCTTCGCCGTACTGCTGCTGCCCGACGACCACTGTGTGCTGTACATGGCGCTGCACCACATCGTCCTGGACGGGTACGGCTTCTCGCTCCTGATCCAGCGCGTCGCCGAGATCTACACCGCTCTGGAGGCGGGCGAGGAGTGCCCGCCCAGCCGGCTGGGGACGCTGGAGGAGCTGCTGGCCGACGAGGCCGGGTACCACGCCTCCGAACGGTTCACCCGCGACCGGGCCTTCTGGGCCGAGCGGTTCGCCGGCCGGACCAGCGACAGCGGTCTCGCCGGCCGGCTGGCCACCGTCCCGCACCGCTTCGTCCGCGAGACCGGCCACCTGCCCGCGCCCGCCGCCGACCGGCTGCGCTCCCTGGCCCGGCAGACCCGGTCGGGGCTGCCCGTGGTGGCGATGGCCGCGCTCGCGCTGTACGTGCACCGGATGAGCGGGTCCGCCGAGGTGACGCTGGACCTGACCGTGACCGGCCGCGTCGGCGCCGTACCGCGCAGCGCGCCGTCCATGGTCGCCAACGTGCTGCCGCTCCAGGTCGAACTGGGCCCGTACACGACCGTACGCGAGCTGGTGCGGCACACCTCCGAGCGGGCCCGCGGGCTGCTGCGCCACCAGCGCTACCCGTCGCCGTACCTCGTCCAGGAGCTGGGCGCCGCGCACACCGGCGGCCACCTCGGCGACTGGGGCATCAACATCATGAGCTACGACCCGGAGCTGAGCTTCGGACGGCACCCGGCCACCCTGCACAACCTCTCCAACGGCCCGGTCACCGGCCTCGGCGTCAACGTCTACGAGCGGACCGACGACGGCTGCCTGCGCATCGACTTCCAGGCCGACCCGGACCTGTACGACGCCGCGACCACCGCCGCCCACCAGCGCCGCTTCCTGGCCCTGCTGGACGCGCTGGCCGGCATCGACCCCGAACAGCCCGTCGGCGGCATCGACCTGCTGCCCGCCGCCGAGCGCCGCCGGGTGACGACCGGGTGGAACGACACCGCCCGTTCCGTGCCGGTCACGACCCTGCCCGCGCTCTTCGAGGAACAGGCCCACCGCACGCCCACCGCCACCGCCCTCGTCTGCGGCGCCACCACCCTGTCGTACGCTGCGCTCAACTCCCGCGCCAACCGGCTCGCGCACGCGCTGATCGAACGCGGCGCCGGGCCCGAGGCGTACGTGGCACTGGCCCTGCCGCGCACCGCCGACCACCTCGCGGGCCTGCTGGCGGTCCTCAAGACGGGCGCCGCGTACGTACCGGTCGATCCGGAACTGCCCGCCGAGCGGATCCGCTTCCTGCTCGCCGACACCCGCCCGGTCTGCGTCCTCACCACGGCGGCCGCCGGGCGGCTGCCCGGCACCGCCGCCACGCTGTGCCTCGACGACCCGGCCGCCGTCCGGGAGCTGGAGCTGCGCCCGGACACCGACCCCACGGACGCCGACCGGCGGGCCCCGCTGGCGCCGGGCCACCCGGCATATGTGAGCTACACCTCCGGCTCCACCGGGCAGCCCAAGGGCGTCGTCGTCGAACACCGCCAGCTGACGAACCTGTTCTTCGACCACAAGGCCGAACTGATCGACCCGGAGACGGCCGCGGCCCGGCGCCGCCTGCGGACCGCGCTGACCGCCGCGTTCTCCTTCGACACCGCCTGGGAGGGCCCGCTGTTCCTGGCCGCCGGCCACGAACTCCACCTCGTCGAGGACGCCGTACGGCTCGACCCGCCCGCCCTGGTCGACTACATCGCCGACCGGCGCATCGACTTCCTGGACCTCACCCCCACCTACCTGCACCAGCTGCTCGCCGCCGGACTGTTCACCGGCGAACGGCACCGGCCCCGCATCCTCATGGTGGGCGGCGAGGCCGTCGACGCCGCCCTGTGGGAGACGCTGCGCGCCCTGCCCGGCACCACCGCGTACAACTATTACGGGCCGACCGAGTGCACCGTCGACGCCGTGTACTGCCGCATCGCCGACCAGGGGGAACAGCCCGTCATCGGACGCCCCGGACGCAACGTGCAGGCGTACGTGCTCGACGCCGCGCTCAACCCCGTGCCGGCCGGCGTGCCGGGGGAGCTGTACCTGGCCGGCGACCAGATCGCCCGCGGCTACCTCCGCCGGCCCGCGCTGACCGCGGAGCGGTTCGTCGCCAACCCGTTCGCCCACGCGGGCAGCGGGTCGGCGGCCGGCACCTGCGGCGACCCCGGAGTGCCCTGTACGTGCGGCGCGCCCGGCTCACGCATGTACCGCACCGGTGACCGGGCCCGCTGGACGCCCGACGGCATCCTCGAATACCTCGGCCGTGCCGACGGGCAGGTCAAGGTACGCGGTTTCCGCATCGAGCCCGGCGAGGTCGAGACGGCACTGGCCCGCCACCCGGGGGTCGCCCACGCGGTGGTCACCGTACGGGAGGACACGCCCGGCGACCGGCGCCTGGCCGCGTACGTCGTGCCCGTCGCGAGCGGTGGAGCGGTCGGCCGTGTCCCCGCCGCCCGCCGCTCCGGCTCCGACCGCACCGCCCTGTCCGCGCCGGCCGACGCGGACACCCTGCGCGCCTGGGCCGCCGCGCGCCTGCCCGAATACATGGTCCCCAGCGCCTTCGTCCTCCTGGACCACCTGCCGCTGACCTCCAGCGGCAAGCTGGACCGCGCCGCCCTGCCCGCCCCGGAGGCGCCCGCCGCCTGCAACGGGCGGCAGCCGCGGAGCCCGCAGGAGAAGGTGCTGTGCACCTTGTTCGCCGAGGTGCTCGGCGTACGGCAGGTCGACGTGGACGACGACTTCTTCGCGCTCGGCGGGCACTCCCTGCTGGCGGCCAAACTCATCAGCCGTATCCGCTCCGCCCTGGGCACCGAACTGTCCATCCGCGCGCTGTTCGAAGCACCCACCGTCGCCGACCTCGTCAAGGTGCTGCGGACCGGCGGCGGATCGGACGGCTTCGAGGCGCTGCTGCCGCTGCGCACCCGGGGGAGCCGGTCCCCGTTGTTCTGCGTCCACCCCTCCGGTGGCCTGAGCTGGTGCTACGCCGGTCTGCTGCGACACCTGGACCCGGATGTCCCGGTGTACGGACTCCAGGCCGGCGGTCTGGAGCGGCGCGCGGCGCTGCCCGCCACCTTCGAGGAGATGGTCGCCGATTACGTCGGGCAGATCCGCGCCGTCCAGCCCGCCGGGCCGTACCACCTCCTGGGCTGGTCGCTCGGCGGCGCGCTCGCCCATGCCATCGCGGTCCGGCTCCAGGCCAGGGGGGAGCGGGTGGCGCTGCTGGCCATGCTCGACTCGCGCCCCATCGACCCGCACGGAACGACGGATTCCGCCGTGACGGAGCACGACATCCTGGCCCTGCTCCTGGAGGCGGCGGGCCACGATCCGGACACCTTCGAGCGGCCGCTGACCGTCCCGGGCGTGGCGGCGGTGCTGCGCGGGCAGGGCGGCGGGGAGGAACTGCTCGACTCGCTGAAGCAGCACCCCGCGCTCGGCGAGGACCGGCTCACCGCCGTCACCGAGGTGTTCACCAACTCGGTGAAGCTGCTGCCCACCTTCTCCGAAGGCATCTTCGACGGCGACCTGCTGTACTTCCACGCCACGGAAGGCAAGCCCGCGCACACACCGACCGCCGAGGCATGGCGCCACCTGGTCACCGGCCACATCGAGAACCACGACATCGCCTGCACCCACCACGCCATGACCCAGCCGGGCCCGCTGACCCGCATCGGCCGGGAGGTGGCGGCACACCTGGACTCGGCGGTGGCGGTGCCGGGTTCGGGGCGGCGCGGGTGAGGCGGGGGAGACGGCCCGTGGGCGGGGCGCCGGCTCCCGGTTCGAGCAGGTCCGTGCGCGACGCCGGTCCGGGGCAAGTTCATGTCGCCGCGTACCGTTCCGCCAGTTCCGCCGCCGTGCGGGCGACGGCGGCGCGGAGTTCGGGCGGGCCGAGTACCTCGGCCTCCGTGCCCAGGCGGAGGAGGTCGCCGACCGCGACGGCCGGGGTCTCGACCGGGAGGTCCACCAGTACCCAGCCCTCGTGGTCCGGTGGCCCGGCGCCTTCCAGGGCCTGGCTGCCGGCCGTACCGAAGTGCATGGGCAGCAGCCGCTGCGCGCGTGGTGATATCCGCAACCGTGCTGTTCCGCGGTGCAGTGTGGCCTCCAGGCGCCGGGAGGACTCCGCCCAGCAGGCGGCCAGGTCGAAGCCGGCCGGCCGCTCGAAGGCCGTGTCCGTCGTCTCGGCGCTCACGAGGCGCGAGATCCGGTAGGTGCGGGTCGGTACGGTGTCGTCGTGCGGCGGCGTGGCGGCGCCCGGCGGAAAGCCGTCGTCCGGCGGGGCGCCGTCCCTCCACGCCACCAGGTACCAGATGCCGCCCTTCAGGACGAGGCCGAGCGGGCGCAGCTCCCGGTGTGCCTCACCGCCGCCCCACCTCCGGTAGTGGACGCGCAGCGTCCGCTGCTCCCAGACGGCACGCGCCACGGCCGCCAGGTGGGGGACCGGGTCGGCATGCCGGAACCAGGCGGCGGCGTCCAGGTGGAAGCGGTCCTGGAGGCGCCGGGCGCGGTCGGCCAGGCCGGGCGGCAGTGCGGCCTGGAGTTTGAGCTGGGCCGTCGCCAGCACCGCGCCCAGGCCCAGTTCCCGCGCGGCTCCCGGCACACCGGCCAGGAACAGCGACTCCGCTTCGGCGTCGTTCAGGCCGGTCAGCCGGGTGCGGTAGCCGTCCATGAGCGAATAGCCGCCGTCCGGGCCGCGTTCGGAGCGGACCGGGACGCCCGCGGCGCCCAGTGCTTCGACGTCGCGGTAGACCGTGCGCAGGGACACCTCCAGTTCGGTGGCCAGTTCGGCGGCGGTCATCCGGCCGCGGTTCTGGAGCAGCAGCAGGAGGGAGAGCAGGCGGTCGGCACGCATGCGGTCATTGTCGTGCGGTGTCCGGCCGTACCTGACAGGAGGTGTCAGGTACGGCGGTCAGGCTGTGGTCACGCCGCGCGGACCGTACCGCGCGGCCGGACGAGAGGATCACCATGGCCGCACGGACCGGCACCGAACGTACCCGCATCACCGGGCACTTCACATACGCCAACTGGGAGGAACGCGCGCTCGGCCGGGACGGCGCGTACCCGCGCCTCGCGCACGCCACCGTCACCAATGCCTTCTCCGGTGGCATCGAGGCAGCGCACACGATCTGCGAGTACACGATCGTCTATGCCACCGAGACGACCGGCACGTTCACCGGCATGGAACTGCTGGAGGGCAGCGTGGACGGGCGCCGGGGCACGTTCGTCGTCGAGGAGCGCGGCTCGTTCGACGACCGGGGGAGCGTGCGGTGCGCCTTCGAGGTCGTACCGGGCTCGGCCACCGGCGAGCTGACCGGGCTGCGCGGCACGGGCGGGTTCACGGCCGAGCACGGCAGCCCGTCCGTCCCGTACACCTTCGATCACGACTTCGGCTGAGCCGCGTCCGGTCCCGGCCCGGCCTCCGCCTCCCGCGCCGTCTTGGTCCACCCCGTCTGCCCGCGCAGCATCCGGAACAGCGCGCTCCAGGCGCACAGGAACGACAGGTAGTTCATGACGACGAAGGAGTGGCCGAGCAGCAGGGCCCGGGCCACGCCCACCGACCGGTCCCGGCGCAGATAAGCCCAGGACGTGACGAGGGCGGGCGCGAAGGTGAGCAGGTACCAGGCGAGCAGATTGACCGGCCACCGCAGCCGGGTCCCGTCGAGCGCGGCGGCCGGGCGGCCGCGCAGCACCAGGACGTTGGGGCTGCGCAGGAACCAGATCAGGCAGTACTGGAACAGCAGCGACCAGGGCAGGTCCAGCACCCACGGCACCAGCAGGTACGCGAACATCTCCAGCGCGGCCAGGTGCCCCAGCCGGGGCGCCCGCCAGATCTCGCCCATCCGCCGGCCGGCCGTCATGTGGCCCTGGTACCAGCGCGTGCGCTGCCGGACCAGCCGGCGCAGCTCGCTGACGCCCTGCTGGTCGACGGAGGCGTGGGCGGTGGTACGCAGCCGCCAGCCGCGTACCGCCAGGCTGATCGCCAGGTCCAGGTCCTCCGTCAACGACCGCGACCACGGCCGGGTGCCCAGCCCGTCCAACGCGGAGAGCCGGGTGAACTGGCCGTTGCCGCCGAGGCTGACGGTGGCGGTGACGTTCCGGCCGAACTGGGTGACGGCGGCCATCGCCCAGAACTGGTAGTCCTGGAACCAGGTGAGGAAGTTGGTGCGGCGGTTGCGGATGCGGACGCCGAGCTGGACGCCGCCCGTCCTGGGGTCGTCGAACAGCGGCAGCACCCGGGCCAGGGCCCGTTCGGAGAGCCGGCCGTCCGCGTCCATGACGCACACCACCACCTCGGCCGGGTCCTGGCCGCGCGCCGCGACCTGTTCCCGTACCCGCGCGATGCCGTGGTTGAGGGCCTCGCCCTTGCCCTGGCGGGCGTCCGGCAGCTCCCGGCGCAACACCGTCACCTCGCCCTCGCGCCCGCGGGCCCGCGCCGCCTCGCCCGCCCGCTCTGCGACGCGGCCCGTACCGTCGTCGGACCCGTCGTCGATCACCACGACCGTGGTACGCGGGCCGAGCAGCCCGTCGACCGTCGTGCCGATCACCGACTCCTCGTCGAGGCACGGGATCAGGGCGTACAGGTGGCGGTGGTCCCGGCGGCCGCGGTGGGGGCTGCCGTACGCCGTGTCGCCCTGGACCCGTAACCGCGCTCGCTGGCGGCGGAGTTCGAACAGGCCCGCGCCCATGGCGACGGCCAGGTAGCCCGCCGACATGGCGATGACCGTGTGGCCGACCGCGTCGGCGGCCTTGACGAGCCGGTGTTTCAGCATGGGTCTCCTGGTCGGTGGCGGCGGGACGGCACGGCGGGCGGTCCGGCCGCCGCGGCGGTGGCCGGGCAGGGGCGGCGGGGCGCGGCGGGACGGGTGCCAGGGCTCTTCGGCGGGGCGGGCGCGAGGGGCCGTACCGGTGTACGGGCCGGAACCGCCCGCCGTCTGCGGTCCAGCCGGCGCTGGATCTCCCGCCCCAGCACGAACCCGGCGGGCACCACCGCCGCTCCGATCGCCGCCGCGAGTGCGCCGCCGCGCCCGGCGCGTACCGCCGCGACACCGCCCGCCGCCGGCCAGGTGATTCCGGTGTACATGGCGCGGGGGCACCTCCAGACGGAAAGTGGAATTCCGGTCGCGGGGCGACGCGGCGGGCCGGGGGCAGGAGATCGGACGTGGACCACTGTCACCCAGAATGCGATCGCGGACCAGACCCCGATGAGCCGGGAAAATGATGCCGGTCGGTGATTTCACGCCGTCCGGCGCGGGAACGGACGTGCGGACGGCGCGAGACCACCAGGAGACTTGGAGCGCGGACAAGGCGCTGGTGGCCTGATCGAGCCACCCGCCAGGACCGGGGCCGTTGCCCCTTCAGGGAGGGCGGAGTTAGCGTCGTCGGCAGGCTGGTGGATTCCCGTTCACGCTGCCGGAGAGCGCTATGGGGAGAACGTCTTACGGGCCCGGTGCGGAAAACCGGTGGCCGTTTCAACATTCCGGCAGTGCGCGCCATGGTGCAATTCCGTAATTCCTTCCGGCCGGTATCGCCCGCCGTCGCTCCGTCCGCGTCCCAGAAAAGAGAGGGACTTCTCCCCTCCCCGTAATGCGGGACGGCTGCGCGCGGGGGCTTTCGTCATCGACCCTCCGACTCAGGAGCCGCTGCAGTGACGGCACAGACGCAGGAGTTCAGCGCACGCACGCAGTCCGCCATCCCGGACGGCTACATCGTCACGGTGGCCGGCGACGGCCACTCCGGGTACCAGTCGGACGGCGGTCCCGCGGTCTCGACCTGGCTCTACGACCCCCGGTCGGTGGCCGTGGACAAGGCCGGGAACCTGTACATCGCCGACACGTACAACCACCGCATCCGCAAGGTCGACACCAACGGCATCATCACCACGGTCGCGGGCAACGGCCAGGCGGGCTACGTCTCCGACGGCGGTCCGGCCACCGCCACCAAGCTGTACAACCCTTCGGGCGTGGCGGTCGACGGCGCGGGGAACGTGTACATCGCGGATACCTCCAACCACCGCGTCCGCAAGGTGGACACCCGCGGCATCATCACCACGGTCGCGGGCAACGGCCAGTGGGGCTATGTGTCCGACGGCGGCCCCGCCACCGCCACGCCCCTGAACCAGCCCTGGGGACTGACGGTCGACCGCGAGGGGAACGTGTACATCGCGGACACCGACAACCACCGCGTCCGCAAGGTGGACACCCGTGGCATCATCACCACGGTCGCGGGCAACGGCCAGTGGGGCTACGTGTCCGACGGCGGCCCCGCCACCGCGACGCGGCTCAACGCCCCGCGCGGCGTGGCCGTGGACGCGTCCGGCGTCGTCTACATCGCCGACGACAACAACCACCGGGTCCGCAAGGTCGGCCGGGACGGCAACATCACCACCGTCGCGGGCGACGGCAACTCCGACTACACCGGTGACGGCGGCCCGGCCGTCACCGCCCGGCTCCGCCAGGTCCGGGACGTGACCGTGGACAGCGGCGGCAACCTCTACATCGTCGACGACGACAACGAGCGCGTCCGCAAGGTGGACGCCCGCGGCATCATCACCACCGTGGCGGGCAACGGCTATGCCGGGTACGTCTCCGACGGCGGCCCGGCCGTCGCCACCAAGCTGTACCAGCCCTGGGGCGTGGCGGTGGACGACCAGGGCAACCTGTACATCGCCGACGAGTTCAACCACCGGGTGCGCAAGGTCGCGGGCGTGGCGAGCGTCGTACCGCCCGTGCCACCGGGCGCCGATCTGTACAGCGAGGTCGTGGCCCCGGCCACCGTGCGGCGCCGGATCCCGTTCCACCTCGGCGGCCGGATCAGGAACCGGGGCCCGGCGACGGTCGACGGCCAGGCCGTCACCGTCGTCCTGACCCTGCCCGACGCGTTCGAGGGCGGCCCCGAGTTCAGCGGGCAGCGCGGTTCACGCACGTTCACCGGGCAGCAACTGGCGCCGCAGCAAGGCTCCTTCGACGGCGTGTTCCAGGTCACCGCGCTCCCCACGGCGGCGGCCACGACGTACGAGGCCACCCTGGAGGTCCAGTACGGCGGCGAGCTGAACCTGAAGGACAACGTCCAGACCCTGCTGATCACCGTCACCGACAGCTCGGCCGGGGACGAGACGCGACTGGCCATCGTCCAGGAGAGCGTGCCGCAGGTGCCCCCGGGCGGGCGCACCCGGCTCAACCTGCGGCTGACCGCGCCCGGCGGGACCTCGGTCAGCCCCGGCGTCGTACGCCAGCGGTTCCACGCGCCCACCGGCTTCGTCTTCAGCGGCCAGCCGGTGTACGGCTACTACGACACCCCGGCCGGCGTGCTGACCGGGGACCTCCCGTACCAGGTCGCGGACGGCGGCCGGACGCTGACCGTGGAGTCCGACCCGCACCTCAACACCACTCTCAGCGACAGCGGTTCGCTGGTCTACTCGCTCCCGCTGCAGGCCGAGTCCGGTGCCCGGCCCGGCCTGTACACCGACGGGGTCGCCGTCATCGGCAAGCACGCGCCCGTCCAGCTCTCCGGCCGGGTCACGGAAGCGGCCGGGGAGGACGGCGACGAGCGGCGGCTCACCGTGCGCCAGGAGTCGGTGCCGCGGCTCGCGCCCGGCCGGACCGGCACCTTCAACGTGGAGATCTCCGCGCCGGACGGCCGGCCGGTCGACCCGGGCACGGTCGGCCAGCAGTTCATCGCGCCCACCGGCTTCGTCTTCACCGGCGCCGCCTCGTACGGCTATTACCACACCAAGCCGCCCGTCACCGGGAACCTCGACAGCCGGCTGGAGGCCGACGGCAAGATCCTGTCGGTGCGCGGCAACCCGCACGTCAACACCTCGGCCCGGGACCGCATCTCGGTGATCTACACCATCGGCATCCGGGCTCTGC
Organism: Streptomyces sp. NPDC030165; assembly: GCF_055573595.1. Classification (NCBI taxonomy): domain Bacteria; kingdom Bacillati; phylum Actinomycetota; class Actinomycetes; order Kitasatosporales; family Streptomycetaceae; genus Streptomyces; species Streptomyces sp. NPDC030165. The sequence continues at coordinate 23,116 of NZ_JBVIBD010000037.1, forward strand.
CCGGCACACCGTCCGGGACCGAGTCCGGTGACGGCCAGTACGTGCTGGGCCGCCACGAGCCGGTTCCGCTGGCCGCGCGCGTGCAGTGACCGTGACGCGGAGGGCATGACCCGGGGCCCGGGCGGGTGGTACGCGGCAGCCGCCCGCCCGGACCCGGCAGCCGGGCCGTGTACGGGAGTTCAGCCCGTCACCGGCCGCGAGGCCGGGAGCCGCCGGACGACGGGACCCAGCACCACGCTCGCCAGCGTGGCCGTGGCGATCGCTCCCAGCGCGATGCCCCAGGCCACCGGGCCCATCGGCGTACAGCCGAAGAACCGGCTGACGCCCGGCGTCTGGATGACCGCCGCCAGCACCGCGGCGGACCCCACGCCCGCGAGCAGCACCCTGCGGTCCGGCCCGCCGGTGAGCACCGTCTGGGCGAGCTGGGTGCCGACCACCGCGGCCAGCGCGACGGTGCCCGCGCGGCGGCGCCGGCCGGTGAGCCGGGCCGCGCCCCAGGCCAGCGTCGCACCGAGGGTCGTGGTGAAGCCGCGCAGCAGCAACTCGTGGGTGAGCGCGGTGCCCAGGGAGCGGTCCGGGCCCTCCCGCAGCAGGTGTTCACCGCCGTCGCCGGGCGGCTCGCGGACCGCGATGGCCAGCGCCGGTGCCAGGTCGGTGAGCAGGTTGACCAGCATGATCTGCCGGGCGGTCAGCGGCGAGTGGCCGGTCAGGGCGGCGGCGAGCACGCTGAAGCCGATCTCGCCGAGGTTGCCGCCGATGAGGATGGACAGCGCGGCGCGGACCGAGGTCCACATCGCCCGGCCCTCCATCAGCGCGGCGATGATCGTCTCCAGCCGGTCGTCGCTGACGACGAGGTCGGCGGCGGCGGTGGCCGCCGGGGTGCCCCGGCGGCCCAGCGCGATGCCGATGTCGGCGAGCCGGATGGCGGGGGCGTCGTTGGCGCCGTCGCCCGTCATCGCCACGACCCGGCCGATGCGCTGGTACGCCTGCACGATGCGGACCTTGTGGTGCGGGCTGCACCGGGCGATCACGTCGACCCGGGGCAGCAGTTCGTCCAGCGCGTCGTCGTCCAGCTCGTCCAGGTCCGCCGCGTTGCACACGTGCTGGGAGGCGCCCTGGCTGATGGTGGAGGCGATCGCGTCGGCGGTGGCGGGGTGGTCACCGGTGAGCATGACGATCTGCACCCCGGCCTCGCGCAGCTGCTCGGTGGCGGGCAGCGCTCCGGCCCGTACCGGGTCGGACAGGGTGAGGAAGCCGAGGAGGACCAGCCCGTCCACGGCCTCATCGGTGAGCTGCTCACCGTGCTGCATCGGGCGTTCGGCCACCGCCAGCACCCGGCGGCCGGCGCCGGCCAGCTCCTCGGCGGACGCGGTCAGGCGGGCGCGTTCCGCGTCGTCGAGCGGGCGGGTGGCCGTACCGTCGGTACGGCGTCGGGTGCAGCGGGCCAGGACGTTCTCGGGCGCGCCCTTCACGCTGAGCAGCGCGCCGCGCGAGGCGTGCCCGGCGGTGGCGTGGTAGGCGCGGGACGGCTCGAACGGCAGGTCGTCGGCGCGCCGCCAGCGCGGGGCGCCGCCGCGTACCGTGACGTGCTGGCGGCGGGCCCCGGCCACCACCGCCCGGTCGGTGTGGTGGGCCATCGGCTCGGGGGAGTGCGCCGACGGGGTGGCACGCAGGGCCGCGGCGAGGACCGTCCGGCGGACGTCGTCCAGCCGGCCCACGGGCAGCGCCCGTTCGCCGTCGCTGACCTCCGCCAGCTCCAGCGTGCCTTCGGTGAGGGTGCCGGTCTTGTCGAAGCACAGCACGTCGGCGCGGCCGAGTGCCTCGATCGTACGGGGGTTGCGGACCAGCGCGCCGTGCTCGGCGAGGCGGCGGGCCGCGGCCAGTTGGGCCGCGCTGACCAAAAACGGCAGGCCCTCGGGGACCGAGGCGACCGCCAGGTTCACCGCCGAGGCCAGCGTGTGGTGCAGACGCCGGCCGTGCAGCACACCGGCCCCGGCCACGGCGGCGGCCGAACCGAGCGCGATCGGCAGGCTCGCCTTGGTCAGCGAGGCCAGCCGCTTCTCCACGCCCGCCGTGGGCGCCGCCTGCCGGGCGGTGGCCAGGCTGCGCCCGACCTCCGTGGCCGCGCCCGTGGCGACGACCACGGCCGTGGCCCGGCCCGCGGCCACCGTCGTCCCCTCGTACAGCATCGAACGCCGCTCCGCGAGCTGCGCCGCCACCACCGGCGCCGGGTCCTTGGACACCGGCAGGGACTCCCCGGTCAGCGAGGACTCGTCCAGCTCCAGGCCCTCGGCCTCCAGGAGGCGGCAGTCGGCCGGCACCACGTCCTCGGTGCCCAGCACGACGATGTCCCCGGGGACGAGTTCACCGGCGGTGACCTGCTGTTCGCCGCCGTCCCGCCGCACCCGGGCGCTGATCGCGGAGCGCCGGAACAGTTCGGCCAGCGCCTTCTCCGTACGCACCCGCTGGACGCCGCCGACCAGCGCGGACGTGCCGGTGATGGCGGCCACGAGCGCGGCGTCGGTCCGTGAGCCGACGGCGGCGGACAGCGCGGCGCCCGCCGCCAGAACGGGCGTGAGCGGGTTGGCCAGCTCCTCGACGAACGCGGCGCCGAGGCCGGTGTGCCGCGGGCCGTCCGCGCGGTCGGCGGGCGAGGACCGGGCCTCCGCCTCGCGGGACGCCAGTCCTTCGGGCGTCGCCGCCAGGCGCTCCAGGACCCGGGCAGCGGGCATCAGATGCCAGGGCGTGCTCTGCGCGGGCGGCACCGGCGGACGGTTCAGCAACTGCCGGGCGCGCCAGGCACCGAGGCAGAAGGCGGCGGACCCGGCGGTGTTCCCGGCTGCCGAGGCGCGCCGGGTGGCGAGGGACGGGCGGGCCTGTACGGCGGCCACGGCCCCCACGCCGCTGCCGCCCGCCGCCAGCATCGCGGCCTCCCGGTCCACCTGTGCCGCCACGGCCACCGCGTCCACGATCAGCCCGGCTGCGCTCAGGTCGCCGCCGACCAGCAGGTGCGCGCCCCAGGCGGGCGCCTTGCCCTTGCGGTGCACCCCGATGCCGCAGTCGGACGTGCCCAGGGCCCGGCGGTTGCCCGAGACGAGCAGCACCACCGCGCCGTTGCCCTGGAGTTCACGTACGGACGCGACGAGGCGCTTGCCGCCGGGCATCACGGCGTCCGCGTAACCGCACTCGGGGTCCGGCCGGTCGGAGGCCAGCACGATCCGGGCCCCGGCGCGGCGCGCGGCCGCCGCCACGGCCTGGGCGCCCGGCGCCGTCTGCGCCACCAGCCCCGCCACGGCCCGCAGCCGGCCGTCCTGGGCCAGACCCAGCAGGTGGTCGCACTTCTTCTGCCGCAAGCGCCGTACGGCGGCTTCCGCCGCGGCACCGCCGTCCTGAGGGGAGGGCGGATCCGCCAGCGGGCCGAGGACCCAGCCGTCCGCGGTCCGCCGTATCTCCAGCGGATCGTCGGCGTCGAACAGTTCGAAGAGGTGGCCGGTGGCCGCGTCCGCGTCCGCGTCGTCCAGCAGTTCCAGGTCGGCCAAGTCGTAGCGGTCGGCGCGCAGCGCCGCCTCGTCCAGCACCACGCAGTCCACCTGCCCGAGCCGGCGCAGCACGCCCCGGTCCATGGCCACCACACCGCGCAGCGCCAGGAACCGGCCCAGGTTCGTCGCGAACCCCTCCCGCCCGGCCTCCGGCGCCTTCGGCACCCCGGCCAGCGCGACGGCCAGCCCGCGGCGCGGCCCGGCGAACGGCACGGCCGCCACCCCGGCCGCCAGCGCCACGAGCGAGGACCTTTCGGTGTACCGGTCCACCGAGTCCTTCGGCGCCGGTACCGGCCGCTCGACCACGATCGGCTCGGCGGCGGCGTCCTGCGGGCCGCGCACCATCCGCGGCTCCACCGTTTCCCACGCCTTCCGGTACGCGTCGGCCTCCCGCCACTGGGCGACCCGCTGCACCACGTCCAGCACCAGCCCCCCGCCCCGTGTGGCCACGCCCTGCGCCAGCGCGCTGACCGCCGGCAGCAGCGACTCGGCCTGGTCCGGACCCGCCAGGCCCCGCGCCACCCACGCACGCAGCCGGGGATGGTGCTGGAACAGCCCCGCCAGCGATCCCAGCTCGGCGGGCAAAGGGGTCCAGGGAGCGAGACGCGTCAGGGTGGCGATGCCCAGTCCGACCGCGTCGGCGGCCAGGCCCGTCATGGACTGCCGGGTCCGCGGGCCTTCACACGGGTGGTGCGGTTCCTGGCACCACTCACCGTGCTCCGCACATTCCGAGTCCGCTGCGGTGTCCGCACCCGTACGGCCTGCCTCGGCCTCCGTCACCAGAGCGACCAGCTCCGACTGCCGCGGCGCCCCGGGCCCCAGCGCCACCACCACTCGCCCGGACGGCCCGTTCACCCGCGCCCACTCCACCCCCGGCTGCCGCTCCAGCACGCGCTCCACCCGCCGCGCGACCCGTTCGCCGTCCGCCGTCTGCACCCCGTGCACCGCGATGTAGCAGCGCCCCGGCCGCGACCACACCGCCCGCTTCGGTACCCCCGCCAGTTGCCAGGCCAGTTCCAAGGCTCCTCGGGCGCCCGCCCGCACACCCTCCACGACCGGGCCGGGCACCGGCAGCGGCGGCCTCGGCACGCGCAGCCCCGACAGTCCCGACAGCCCGGGCACCCCTGACAACAGCGACATCGGAGGCCTCACCTCACAGGGTTCCCCCGGCGGATCGCACAGGGATCCCCGAATGGGTAACCCTCTCGCCGTCGGGCTACACCTGGTCCTCCCGCCGTGTGCCGGCGGTAGGGCCGGAGGCGGTGGTTCGTGAACATCACGTGTCGGCTGTACGGCACGGCCCGTACGCCCGTACGGATCCGCCGGAGGAGCGGCACCGGCACCCGCTGCCGCTCCGGTAGAAAGAGCCCCGTGACGAACCCTGGAATGACACAGCGGCAGGCGACGGCCGTCCCCGGGCCCTTGACCGCGATACCGGCGGGCGAGGTCGTCCTGCGGGACGAGGCCGCGAAGACCAGCCGGCGGGCCGAGGTCGCGGCCTTCCGGCTGGCGCCCTGGCCGGTGACCCGCGAGCTGTACACCGCCGTGCTCGGCGAGGTGCCCGCCGCGGGACCGGCGGAAGCCCGTACGCCGGTGACCGACGTCTCCTGGACGGACGCCGTACGGTTCTGCAACCGGCTCTCGCGGGCATCGGGACTCCGGCCCTGCTACGCGACGGGCGACGGCCCCGACGCCCAGGACGTGGTCTGCGACTGGTCGGCAGACGGCTACCGCCTCCCGACCGAGGCGGAATGGGAGTACGCGTGCCGGGCCGGTTCCACCGGCGTCCGCTACGGGGACCTGGACGAGATCGCCTGGTACCAGGACAACTCCGGCGGCCGGGTGCACGACGTGGCGACCAGGACACCGAACGCCTGGGGCCTGCACGACATGATCGGCAACGTGTGGGAGTGGTGCTGGGACATCTACGACCCCCGGGTCTACGGCCCGTACCGCACCTTCCGCGGCGGCGGCTGGCAGGACCCGCCCCGTGGCTGCCGTGCGTCGTGCCGCCGCAAGAGCCACCCGGCCCTGCGCATCGACGACCTGGGATTCCGGCTGGCCCGGTCGGGCTGAGCCAGGCCGGGCCGGCCGCTGCCCGCGCCCCGCCCCCATCCGTACCCGCTTCCTCCGCTTCGCCGCGCGCGTCCTAGGATCGGGCGGTCCAGGAACAACGTGCGCAGGTCGGCGCAGGCCGGCCCGCGTGCAACGGGGAGACGGGGAAACAGCAGTGCAGCGCAAGAAGTGGATACGTACGGCGGCGACGGCGGCGACGGTGGCCCTGATGGTCTCGGCGGCCAGTGCCTGCGGGTCGTCCGAGGACCCGGCCCTCACCAAGGGCACACCGGTCCCGAGCCCGACGGCACCGGCGCCCGAGAAGGTCGCGCCCGAGCACCCCGCGCCCGGCAAGGAGGCGCCGGCGCTGGAACAGATCAAGTACGACCTGGAGAGCCGGGTGCTCTCCATGGGCGGCGCGGTCCCCAAGCCGACCAGCAGCACCTGCGACACCGAAGAGGTCGGCGACAAGCCCCAGACCTTCACCTGCACCGTGAAGTACATGGGCGTCGACGTGCCCTTCCGCGTCGAGACCAAGGGCGGCTACATCCTGATGCAGTACACGGCCACCCCGACCAAGGGCGGCGTGCTGACCGCCGAAGGGATGCGGGCCCGGGCGTGGAAGCAGTACGGGGTGTACGGGGGCAAGGCGGCCAGGTCGCTGCGCTGCGACAAGGCCCCCGCGGTGCAGCTGGTGCCGATCGACAAGCCCAGCGGATTCCGGTGCTACGTGGGTGAGGGCGGCCTGAAGGGCACCTACGACGCGGTCGTCACGGCCAACGGGATGCGGCTGACGTGACCCGGGAGGCGTGCCAGGGCGCCCGTCCTTGACCTGAAGTGAGGTCGAGTTCCTGGCGTCTCCGTCAGTCGATCGGCCGCGGACGGACGGGCCGTTCAGGACGGTCGTGTTCCGGCACGCCGCGGGCCCGGTGGGGCGCTCGGAGGTGCCGGGCATCCCACCCCCGTGAGGATGCCCGTCCACCCGCCGGCCGCACCGCGTGCGGTCGTACGCCGGCGCTGTCCCCGTCGGTGCCGAAGACGCGACACCACAGGACGGCGCAGGTACTGCCCACTTCACCGCGCCGCCCATTGATTGGCAGCCCGTTTCCGTGCGCGCAATCAATGGCGCGCACGGCCGGAACCGTTCTTGCGGCGCCCCCGCCGCGCTCCGTACCGTGGCCGTTTGCCCGGTCAGCACGGCGGGGGGCCGCATGGGGCGTCGCGAAAAACCTGTGGACCCCGGTGCGGGCCCGGTACAGCGGTTCGCATACGAACTGCGCAAGCTGCGCCTGGAGGCGGGCAGCCCGACCTACCGGGCCATGGCGGAACGGGCGGACTACTCGGCCGCCGTACTCTCCCAGGCGGCGGCGGGCGAGAAACTGCCGTCCCTCCCGGTGACCCTGGCGTACGTGGCGGCGTGCGGCGGGGACGCGGGGCACTGGCAGCGGCGCTGGCACGAAGCCGTACGGGAGGACGCCGCCCGCGTCCTGGAAGCGGACGAGAACGGAGCCGTCGCGCCCTACCGCGGCCTGGCCCGCTTCGAACCGGACGACCACGCACGCTACTTCGGCCGCCGCCGGCTCACCGAGGAACTGCTGCGGCGGGTGGGCGAACGCCGGGTCGTCACGGTGTTCGGCCCGTCCGGCAGCGGCAAGTCCTCCCTGCTGCGCGCCGGACTCATCGCCCGTCTGCGGCAGCCTGCCGCCGACCCGCCGCTGCGCCTTCCCCCGCCCGCCGCGATCCGCATCCTCACCCCCGGCGCCCACCCCGAGCGCGACGCCGGGCAGGTGTTCGCCCCGGCCGGGCCACGGGGGGACACGTGGCTGGTGGTGGACCAGTTCGAGGAGGTCTTCACCCTCTGCGCCGACCCCGACGAACGGAACGCCTTCATCCGCCGCGTCCTGACGGCCCACGACCCCGCGAGCCGGCTGCGGGTGGTGCTGGGCGTACGGGCGGACTTCTACGGCAGGTGCCTGGCCCACCGGGAACTCGCCGACGTGATCCGGGAGTCGAGCCTGCCCATCGGCCCGATGTCACCGCAGGAACTGCGGGAGGCGATCGTCAAGCCCGCGGCCGCCGAGGGGCTGATCGTGGAACGGACGCTCACCGCCCGCCTCGTCGAGGAGATGGCCGAGGAACCCGGCAGCCTGCCCCTGCTCTCGCACGTCCTGCTGGAGACCTGGCGGCGCCGCCGCGGCCGTACCCTGACACTTCAGGCGTACGAGGCGGCGGGTGGCGTCCACGGCGCGGTCGCCCAGACCGCCGAGCACCTGTACGGACGGCTCTCGCCGCAGCAGGCCGGGACGGCCCGCCGGATGCTGCTGCGCCTGATCACCCCGGGCGAAGGGACCCCGGACACCCGCCGGCCCGCGGCCAGGGGAGAGCTGGACGCCGGTGACCCGGCCGCCGCTCAGGTCGTCGAACAGCTGGCCAGGGCCCGGCTGATCACGATGGACCAGGACACCGTGGACCTGGCCCACGAAGCACTGATCACGTCCTGGCCCCGGCTGCGCGGCTGGATCGAGGAGAACCGCGGACGCCTGATCGTGCACCGCCGGCTGACGGAGGCGGCCGGACTGTGGGACGAACTCGACCGCGACCCCGGGGCGTTGTACCGCGGCACCCGCCTGGACGCCGCCGAGGAGGCGTTCCCCCCGGAGGAGGCCGGTCCGTCCCCGGCGCCTGCCGACGTCCCCGACGAACTCACCCCGCTGGAACGCGCCTTCCTCACCGCCAGCGCCGCCGCGCGCGGCCGCGAGCGGCGCGCGGCCGCCCGTACCACCCGCCGCCTGCGCCAGTTCGCCGCCACCCTGTCCGTCCTCCTCGCCCTCGCCCTGGCGGCGGGGCTGATCGCCTGGGACCAGTTCCGCACCAGCGAACAGCGGCGCGACGCGGCGCTCGCCGCCCAGCGGGTCTCCCTGTCGCGGCAGCTCGCCGCCCAGTCGTCCGCCCTCCTGGAGGACCGGCCGGACCTGGCCTCCCTCCTGGCGGTACACGCCTACCGGACCGCCCCCACCACGGAAGCCGTCGCGGGTCTGTTCAGCGCGGTGGACATACCGCTGCGGCTGCGGATCACCGCGCACACCGGCGGAGTGCGGGCGGTCGCGTTCAGCCCCGACGGGCGCACCCTCGCCACCAGCGGCGGACACGACAACACCGTACGCCTGTGGAACGTGTCCACCGGCACGGCCCGCGCCACCCTCGCCGCGCCCGCTGACACCCTCGTCTCCCTGTCCTTCAGCGCCGACGGGCGCACGCTGGCCGGCAGCACCCGCACCGGAAGCTGGCGGCTGTGGGACGCGGCCACCGGCCGCACGCGCGCGACGTTCGGCGGGCACGGCGGCCCGGTGGCGGCCACGGCCTTCAGCCGGGACGGCCGCACCCTGGCCACCGGCGGCACCGACGGCACGGTACGCCTGTGGAACGCGGCCACCGGCGTGCTCTCCGCGACACTGCGTGGGCACACCGGGAAGGTCGTCTCGGCGGCCTTCGCCCCCGACGGACGCTCGGTGGCCACCGGCAGCCTCGACGGGACCGTGCGCCTGTGGAACGCGGCCACCGGCACCGCCGAAGCCCGGCTCGTCCGGCCCGCCGGCAGCAGCCGGGCGGTGGCGTTCGGCCCGGACGGCCGCACCCTGGCCGTCTACGGCAGCAACGACGCCTCGATCCGGCTGTGGGACGTGACCGCGGGCACGGCTCGTACCACCCTCGCCGGACCCGCCGGGTACGTGATCGCGATGGCGTTCGCCCCCTCAGGACGCATCCTGGGCGGCGGCAGCGACGACGGCACCGTACGGCTGTGGGACGTGGCCACCGGCGCGATCCTCGGCACCCTCCCCGGACACGCGCGCCGCGTCAGCTCGGTGGCGTTCAGCCCGGACGGGCACACGATGGCCAGCGGCAGCGACGACGGCACGGTCCGGCTGTGGAACACCGCCCTCGGCGACGTGCTCACCACCCTGGACGGCCACTCCGGGCCGGTGGGCACGGTTGCGTACGGGCGGGGCGGCCGCACGCTGGCCAGCGGCAGCGACGACGGCACCGTACGCGTCTGGGACCTGGCCACGCGCGGCAGCCGGCTCCTCGGCGGGCCCGCCGACGGCGGCCGGCGCGAGCGCGTGCGCGCGGTGGCCTTCAGCCCCGACGGCCGTATCCTCGCCACCAGCAGCAGACGCGCCGGCCTGCGCGTCTGGGACGTGGCCACCGGCAGACTCCGCGCCACCCTCCGGCAGTTGACGGGCGAAGCGGTCGCCTTCAGCCCGGACGGCCGCACCCTGGCCGGTACCAGCGGCTCCGGAGCGCTGGTGCTGTGGGACACCGTCACCCACCGGACCCGCACCCTCTCCGCCTCCGGTACCGGCCCGGCCACCTCGGTCGCCTTCAGCCGGGACGGCCGGACCCTGGCCGACGGCAGGCCGCACGGGCCCGTACGGCTCTGGGACGTGGCCGCCGGCCGGACCCGGACCGTCCTCACCGGCCCCCGCGGCGGCGCCGGGGCGGTCGCGTTCAGCCCGGACGGCCGCACCCTGGCCGGCGGCGGCGCCGACGGATCGGTACGGCTGTGGGACACGGCCACCGGCACGGTCAGGACCACCATCGCCGGGCACACCATCGGCACGCTCGGCGCGGTGGCCTTCACCCCCGACGGCCGGACCCTGGCCGCCAGCGGGCGCGACACCGGCACCGTACGGCTGTGGGACGTGGCCACCGGCCACTCCCGCGCCACCTACGCGGGCCAGACCGGCCTCGTCCGCTCGGTGGCGTTCAGCCCCGACGGCCGCTCCCTGGCCAGCGGCAGCAGCGACGGGGTGGTCCGCCTGCGGGAGGTGGACCTGCCCGGACCCGCCGAGTCGATCAGGAAGATCTGCCGCGCCGTGAACCGCGAGCTGACGCCCGCCGAGCACGCCACGTATCTGCCGGACGAGGCGCCGCGCAGGGCGTGCGGGGGCTCTTGAGACCGTGTGTCCTACGTGGTGAGGCGGACGAGGCGTCTGTAGCAGCACAGGGCGGCGGCGAGGGGGAGGAAGGGCCGGTAGTTGCGGGGGGCCGGTGAAGCGCTCACCTGACGGGTTCGTCGACTTCGGCCGCTGGACGATCGGCACCTGGACGGTGGAGGCCGGCATCTGGTTCGCGATCGGCTACGCCTCCAACAAATAGCACGCGGCGGTACGGCGTCGCCGGCCCCACCATCACCCTCGGGCGCCGGGCCTGGGCGTGTACGCGGCGTTCCTCGCGGCCTCGAACCGGGCCACCAGCCACCTGCGGCTGCTCCCGTCGGCTCGGGTTCACGGCGACCGCGAGATTCTTCACCGCCGGCGCGGCGCGGACCAGGCGAGGCCCCGGCCTCGGTTCTGCGTACAGCTCGGTGATCTCACGGTGCGCGGGCCGTGAGGTCGGCGCCGTTCTAGCAGCCGCGGATCCAGTAGCCGAGAAAGGCGCCGAGTTTCGCGCCGACCTGTCCGGAGAACCAGTGTTCCGAGCGCAGGCCCTGTTTGAACTGACGTCTGTACTCACTGCAGTGCTCGTCGAAGGTGGGTTCGGTGCCGATGCTGACCTCGCCGATGGCGTCGACGTTGACCACGAAGAGCACCGGGTCTGTGCTCTTTTCCGCGCCCCAGCGGGGCTCCTGCCAGGAGTAGAGCCACTTTTCCGATCCGCTGGAGAGTTCCTGGTATCTGTCCTGGAGGTCCAGCATGGCGAGTTTGCCGGAGCCCTTGTACTCGACGTACCACCGGGAGGCGCCCGTGCCATTCGTCCAGCTGTACCAGCTCGTCATGCGGACCAGGAGCGTTTCGGTGCGGCCCTTGTTCTCGTATCGAACCCATCCGTCCACCCCGGACGACAGGTCGACGGAGAGGAGGACGATCGCGGTGCCGCTGTGTGGTTGGATCACTTCGGGTGGGCAGCCCTCCCGCTTCGGTGCGCTCGTTTCGTTGGGCCACTTGCCCCATCCGTTGATCTTGCCGTGTCCGGTTCGGGCCAAGGGTTCGTCCAAGGCGTTCCAGATAGCGATCTCTCGGCAGAACTGGCCCCGGCCCTGTTGTCCGGCGGCGAGCTTCCACAGCTCCAGGTTCTGTCCCGCCACCGGGGGTGGGAGGTCGATCGGTGGGAGGTCGTCGGGGGCCCGGTCGGACAACGCGGTCGTGGGTTGTGCCGCCTCCGCGTTCCGTCCGGTATACGGCTTGCTGTGGTCCTCCTCGACACCGGGAGGCTGCTCGCCCACCTCTTCGAGGAACTTCGGGGTGTCCGTCATGGTCCATGCCTTCCTTGTGATGTGCCGGGAAGCGGCGGCCCCACCGGCACTCCACGGCATCGCAGGGACGTCACTTGCCCCACTCCCGGTCGGGCCGCCCTGCCCGGCGCCACACCTGCCCTCGACGCGCGCGGGAGCTGAACGAGGGGGTGCCTCCAGGCTGACGCGCAGGGCCCGGGTCTGCGCGGGCAGGGCGCGTGGATGGGGCCATCGGAGGGGTACGGACGCGCCCGACTCGAAGATTTCGGCCGCAGCGTTCTCAACGGCGCCGCCGGCCGTCTGCGAAGCCCACCCATGCCCAGTGCTGTGCTATTTTCTGGTGTTCGTTCGGCATGGGGTTGCCCCAGCCTTCGCACGGCATTCGTATCGCGCGGTGCCGCAACCCAACGGAGGCCAGTCATGCCCGCCGCGCACCAGCGTGCCCCGCACCACACCCTTGAGATCCCCGACCACGGGAAGATCCGCGCCAATGCCGTGAGCGAGGTCAAGGAGGAGCTGGGCACCCTCGCCCGTTCCGACGACCGGTTCAAGCGGGCGTGGGAGATCGTCCAGCAGGCCGACCTTGAGATCGCCGCGCACGTCGACGAGCGCAACCAGTGCGCTCTCAGCCTGTGGTTCTACGACGGGACCCGCGGTCTCAACCGGGTGCTGGGCATCCTTCCGAACGCGTACGTCGAGATGCGACGCGCGGCACTGCACGGTGACAAGAAGTCGGCTTCCCTCACCACCGACGACGGGCGCATGACCGCCGAGGAGCGGTGCGCGGCCGCGGAGGAGGCCGGCGTGCCGCACATCGAGGACGCCGCCGGGCGGCTGCCGGGGCTGGCCGCCACGGTGTCCGCAGCCACGGCCCGCAGGAAGACCGCGTTGCCGTTCCTCCAGGATGCGGTGCTCGCGCTGACCGAGGAGCCGTACGGCTGGACGACGGCCCGTATCGCCGAGCTGGGTGACGACCTCACCGTGAAGTACGTGCGCGACGCGAAGAACGCAGCCAAGCGCCGCCGCGGCCACTGACCAGCACATGGACGACGGCCGCGAAGCCTCTGGCGGACTTCGAAGGGCCCCGGGCACGACCCCGAACAAAGTTAGCCCTGGCGGAGCGCTGCACACCGTCTGGTGCGCGGGCGCCGTTGGAGATAGGAGGTAGGCGGGCTGCGCACGAGGACGGGAGGCCCGGCCGGTGCGCACGGCTAGGGGGCGTCATGAGTACTCCGGCAGCGCTGCGGCTGCTGCGCGGCACCGACCTGCTGGACCTGTCGTTCGGCTTCGCCGGGCTGACCGTCGAAGGGAACGGCGGGGACAGACGGCTGGTATGCGCGGACGCGCAGGCGGACGGCTGGATCACCGTCACCTTCGGACCGCAGCACACGGTGGAGCAGGCGTTCAGCGACGAGGTGCCGGGGGAGTCCCGCGACCTGCCGGTGGGCTCCCTGATCAGCGGCCGCAGCGTCCTCGTCTTCGAGGTGGGCCCGCGGGACGCGGTGCCGTTCACCGAGGACGGGCTGCTCGACGCCATGCGCAGGCTCCCGCTGCGCGTCGTGGACGCGGCACGCGAACCGGACACACCACCCGCGGCACCGGCACTCCGCCCGCCGCCCGCGGCACCGGACGGCCAGGACGCCGCGGCCCGCGCCATGGCACTGGTGCGGCTGCTGCGGAAGACGACCGAACTCACCGCCCGCTTCGGCCCGGAGACCTCGCGTGCCCTCGCCGAAGCGGCGGGAGCGGTGGTGGAAGGGGCGGCAGAGGCGGAAGCCGCAGTGCCGGCCGCGGCCGCCGGTCCGCAGGATCCGCTCGCCGACCCCGCCCGCCCCCGTACCGGCGTCGAACTGCCCTACCGGCTCCACCTGTCCCCCTCGCAGAAGGGGAGGTGGATCCACCCGGGCCGGATCGCGTCACCCGAACCCGGCGCCCGCGTCGCGCTCTGGCACACCCGGCTCGACGCGGCAACGGTCCGCGCGGTCTGGAACCGCGAACGCGGCGGCGACCCCGGCGCGCCGTACGCGTTCCGGCAGGCGCTGGAGCCGGACGACCGGCGGGACATCGTCGACCTCACCACCGGCGCGGGACTCCTGAAGCCCGACGGCACACCGTACGTCCCGCAGCCCGTCGCCGTTCGGCTGCTGATGCTCTCGACGGCCGGCGGCTGGCTGGACGGCCTCGGTACCTGGCCGCAGCGGCCGCGCGGCGTCTCGCTCTCCGAATGGCGCCACCGCGCCGCCATGGGCCGCGACCACTACGTCCGGGTGATGCGCGAGGGATTCCTGTGTCCCTTCGGGCACAAGGCGGTGTACGTCCGCGTCACCGAGCGCAAGTTCGACGACTCCCGGGCCGCGTACCTGATCCAGCGGGAGTTCGTCCTGGTACGGCAGCCGCTGCGGACGTACGACCCGAAGACCGCGCTGCCCGCCGGGCCGGACCCGGCGAGCGACCTGGCCAACGTTCTCTTCCCCTTCACCAGCGTACGGCTCGACACCGTGCAGACGCCGAACCTCCAGCCGCCCGCCGACCGGCGGAAGTTCTTTCCCGGGACCCCCGCGGAGCAGCCGTTCCACTTCAAGGTCACCGCGGTCGACCACGGCGGGAACACGGTGGAGTTCCGTACGCCGCTGCTCTTCCTCGATGAGACGCTGGCCTCCGGCGCCGGACTCGCCGCGGCCGTCGCCGAGTACAACGCCCTGGACCGCAACCCGCCGAATCCCACGGCGTCCGCCGGCGCCGTCGCGGTGGAGCACCCGCCCGAGGCCAGCGCCGACCTCCTCGGCCAGTCGGTGGCGCTCGCGCCCGCCCTCCGGCCCGACGACACCCGGCTCGACGTGACCCGGATGGTGTGGGGCATGGCGGCACCGCCCGCGCTGGCCGACCCGGCGCCGGGCGACCCGGCCGTGTCGAAGAACGCCCAGTTCCTGCCGCAGCTGCGCTGGGCCCAGGCCGCCGTGCCCGCCGTCGGCCGGCTCAGCGGCACGGATGCCACCGTCCCCGTCGCCTATGCGAAGCGGTACGCCCTGTCCGGCTTCGACACCGTCGGCGGCCCGGTACGCAAGGCCAACGCGGGGCAGGTCTTCCTCAACCTGCTCACCCCCGCCGACCAGCCGCTGCGGATGGATTTCGGCAGGCAGCGCGACCGGTCCGGCGGCCTCACCGCGCCCAGCATGATCGTGTCCGGTCTGTCCCGCCTGACCGGCCCGGTCTCCGGCGTCCCGCCGGTCGGCGGGCAGGACCCGCTCGACCTCATCGCGAACGGCACGTTCCGGCCCGAGGAGTTCTTCCGCCCGCTGGGCGCCCTCGACGCGGTCGGCCCGAGCCTGCTGGGCGTGGTGCCGCTGGCCGAGGTGATCGCCGGTGTGGACGGGCTGGGCAAGGCCCTGAAGGTACCCAACTTCTTCACCGAGACCGTCAGCGCGGTCACCGGCTTCCTCTCCGACCTCGGCCGCGCCCGGCAGCTGCTCACCCACGCACCCGACCGCTACCCGCCCGCCGCCCGCCAGGTCGCCGACACGGCGGAGAAGTTCGTCACCGTCGTCGGCGACTTCGTGGCCCAGGGGCTCGCCGGCCGCACCGGCCCGGTCACGATGCGGCAGGTCGACGACGCCTTCGCCGCCTTCGCGGCCGCGCTGACCAATCTGCTGAACCTTCTGCCCGCCGGCACCGATCCGGGCGTACGGACCCTGCTCACCCGCGTCCAGCAGCAGATCGCCACCTGGACCAGGGCCGCTGGCGAGGTCGTCGCGCTGCGCGACGCCGTACAGCGGGCCGCCAACGGCTTCCGGCTGCCCGAGACCGTCAACGCGCGCCTGGAGTGGAACCCGGACATCCAGCCGGTCCTCCTGGGCGGCTCCCCGGTCTTCCTGCCGGATGCCGACGGACGGCTGTCCCTCGTGGTCGACCTGCGCGGCTCCCTGCGCGGGGACCTCAGCGTCGGCGCCGACGTCAGCTGCAGCCTGGAGAACTTCTCCCTCATCCTCGTACCGAAGTTCAACGCGCTACGGCTGAGCTTCCGGCACGTCCGCTTCGTCGCACGCGCCGGACGCAAACCCGACATCGACGTCGTCCTCAAGAGCGTCGACTTCATCGGCCCGCTCTCCTTCGTCCAGACGCTGCGCAAACTCATCCCGGTGGACGGTTTCAGCGACCCGCCGGGCATCCAGGTCACGCCCTCCGGCATCGTCGCCCGGTACGGGCTGCCGCTGCCGAACCTGGCCATCGGCGTGTTCAGCCTGGAGAACCTGCGCCTGGACGCCTACCTCGATCTGCCCTTCATCGGCAGGTCACTGGAGATCGGCTTCTCCTTCTGCAGCCGGCAGGCGCCGTTCCGGCTCACCGTCTCGCTGCTCGGCGGCGGCGGCTTCTTCGGCATCGTCCTGACGCCCCAGCGGGTGGCCGTCCTGGAGGCGGCCCTGGAATTCGGCGCGGCCGTCTCCCTCGACTTCGGGGTGGCCAGCGGCAGCCTGTCCGTCATGGCGGGCATCTACTTCCGCCTGGAACTGCAGACCGGCGAGTCCCGGCTGACCGGCTACTTCCGCGCCCGCGGCGAGGTCGACGTCCTCGGCATCGTCTCCGCCTCCATCGAGATCTACCTCGACCTCACCTTCGACACCGCGACCGGCACGGTCTACGGACGGGCCAGGATCTCCGTCAGCGTGCACATCGGCTTCTGGTCGCAGTCGGTCACCATCGAGTGCGAGAAGCGGTTCGTGGGCAGCGGGCCCGCCCCCGCCCCGCTCGGCCCGGCGGCCGAGGAGCCGCCCCGGCCGCCCACCTTCGCCGAGATGATGGCGCCCTACACCGACCCGGCCACCGGCGCCCGGCGCGACCCCGTCACCGAGTACTGCACCGCCTTCGCGGAAGTGAGCTGAGCCATGCCCGAGACGATCCGGTGGACCGTACTGCCCGACGGCTTGGCACCCGACGGCACGCTCCGGCTGACCGTGCTGGTCAGCCCCCGCCTCACCGGCGGCACCCGCCTCGACGCCTTCCGCGGCTTCCGGGACTGGCCGCAGACCCTGCGGACGTACGCGCCCGCGCTCCAGGCCGAGTTCCGGGCGCCCGGCGCCACCGGGCCGGGCGTCCTCGTCCCCGTCACGGCCCAGACCGGACGCTTCCCGCCGGCCGACAGCGCGCTGTGGACCGAGCTGTTCAAGCCCGAGACGGTGGTCCACGCGCCCACCGGCGCCTTCGCCGCCACGGCGGAACAGCTCCCGGTGCTGCGGTCGTTCCCCGCCGGGACGGTGCACGACCAGGTCACGGCGCTGTACGAGGCGGCGGTGAGCGCGACGGCGGACCGCCGGGCCAACCCGCCGGCCGGCGGCAGCGAGCTGAACCTCGCGGCGGCGCGCCCACGGGAGACGACCGGGCCGGCCGCCGACTGGGACCACCCCGAGGGCAGCGACCTCACCGGTGTACTGACCCGCACCATCCGGGCCTTCTCCGGCCAGGTCGGCACCAGCTATCCCCGGCTCGACGATCTCATCGGCGCCCCGCCCGCCGGGCGGCAGGGCGCCACCGCCGACCCGAACCCCTACCGCCCCCGGCACATGGACCGTGCCGCGCGCGACTACACGCAGGACAGCGCACTGCTCGGACTCGCGGAGATGTACCGGTTCTACGACCGGACCGCACGCCCGGCGGCCTCCGCGGCCGTACCGTCCCCGGCCGCCCCCGAGGCCGAACCGCCCCCGCAGCGCCCGGACTTCGACTTCCACACCGCGTGCGCCCTCCTCGCCGACTACCCCGAACTCCTGCGCCGCTTCGGCCTCGCCCTCGACCTGCTCGTCACACCCCCGGCCGGTCTCGCCGACCGCTGGCAGGCCCGGGTGGCCTTCACGGCCGCCCAGGCGCACCTGAACACCGACGCCGCCCTGCGCCCCTGGACGGCGCTGCGCCACGTCCCGGGCCGCCGCTTCGAACCGTACGCCGCCGACGACGGTTTCCACGGCCACCGGATGCTCAAGCTGGGCGCCGACGAGGTGCACACCACCGACCTGGACCTCGACGGCGCCGCGATGAAGTTCGTGGAGTTCTCCCGCGTCATCGACCAGTACCTGAGCGGCACGCAGCAGCCGGGCGAGGCCGTCGCCGCCGACCCCACCGCCGTACCGGCCCTGCACGGAGCGGGCCTGACCGTCGTCCACGACGACCGCGACCGGACGCTGGCCGACCAGATGGAGGCCGACGCCCGGCACACGGCAGGCGTCGGCCCCGACGGACAGCCCGTCGCCGCCGCGGTCCTGGACGCCGCGCACCTCGTACGCGGCCTGCGCGTCGACGTCGGCGTGGCGGACGAGCGGACCGGGCGCGTCACCGCCTGGCACCCGCTGTGCGCGCGGACGGGGGAGTACGCGATCAGGCGGCCCGGCGTACCGGCCGTACCGGTCGCCGCCGCACCCGACGAGGGTCACGTCAAGGCGTCCGCCGTCACCCGCGACCGCGCCGCCGACCACCAGCTCTACGTCCACCAGGCGCTGTTCGGCTGGCACGGCTGGAGCCTGGCCGCCCCGCCGCCCGGCCGGACCCTCGGCGCCGACGACCGGCCGCGGGTGCCCGACCCCGAGGTCTGCGACCGCTTCCCGCTCGCCGCCACGTTCCGCCCCACCCCCGGCACGCTGCCCGCCCTGCGCTACGGCCGTACGTACCGGATGCGCGCCCGCCTGGTCGACCTCGCGGGCAACAGCCTCGGCCCCGGCGCGCCCGCCGTGGAGGGCACCGCCACCGAACCGGTCACCTATGCCCGCTGGGAGCCCGTACCACCGCCCGTGATCGTGCCGAGGTGGCCGTTCCTGGAAGGCGAGTCGGAACCGCACCTGGTCATCCGCAGCACCGTCGACGGCTCCGGACGGCCGTTGTCGCCCGGAGAGTGGGCCGGCCTGCGCAACCCGCAGGTCCCCGACCACGAGAAGAGGTCGCCGGCGGACGGCCTCGACCGCCGCTACCGTGCCTTCGACGAACGGCACCTCAGCCCGCCCAAGAGCGCGCTCCAAATGGCCGAACAGCACGGCGTGTACGACGCCGTCTTCGGGCCCGGCAAGCCGGAAGCACTGCGCCGCCAGTACTTCGCGGCCGCGTCCCGCGAGGCGGGCAGCTACCTCGACACGGTGGTCAGCCTCCCCGAAGACCCACGCGTCACCCGCGACCTGAAGGCCGCCGAGGAGATTCACGTGGCCAAGCACAGCCCGCACGACACCTCACCCCTGACCGAACTGCCCGTGGCGCGCGGCGACGGTCTGCACACGGGCGAGTACGTGGTCCACGACGCCGCTCAGCTCCTGCTGCCGTACCTGCCCGACGTCCCCGCGCGCGGCATCGCACTGCGCGGACTGCCGGGTACCGGCGACGAACCCCACCGCACCTACGACTTCACCGGCACCTGGCCCCAGGCGCGGCCGCTGCGGCTGCGGATCGTGGAGGGGGACCGCCCGCCGGACCCGCCGTCCGGTGGCGTCCTGACCGTGTACGTACCGAAGGCGGAGGTCGTGACCGTCCGTATGAGCTGCCGCATCGCGGAGGAGGACCTGCCGCTCTTCCGCGTCTGGCGGCTGCTGACCGCCTCCCCCCTGTGGAACGACGCGCTGCGCCTGACCTCGGACCAGCAGCGGGACCTCACGGCGGCGTCGGCGGCCGGCGAGAACTGGATGATCACCCCGTGGACGGAACTCACCCTCGTCCACGCCGTCGAGAAGCCCCTCGCGCCGCCGTCCCTGGCCGATCTCCGGTTCGGCCGTACGGCCGGGGAGACCTTCGCGCTGGTCTCCGGCACGCTCTCCCTGCACGCGAAGAGCAGCGGCCGTATCGACCTCGACGCGACCTGGGAGGAGTGGCTCGACGACGTCAAGGAGCCCGCGCCCCGCCGCGTGACCGGCTACGACCACGTGGGCGACCTCACCACCGGCCCCTACCGGAACACCCTGCCCTTCGGCGACGTACGGCACGAGTTCCGCGACACCCGCCACCGCAACATCACCTACACACCGACCGCCACCACCCGCTTCCGCGAGTACTTCCACCCGGCGATCACCGACCGGCTCGAACTGATCACCAGCCGGGGCCCCGCCGCCCCCGGCCCCTCCGGGCGGGGCTGGCCGGTGCCGGCCGGCCGCCGCCCCGAGCCGCCCGACGTGAGCCACACCGTTCCCACCTTCACCTGGGAACGCACGGTGGACACCGACGCGCACCGGGTGACCAGGACCCGCCGGAGCGCGGGCGTACGCGCCTACCTCCGCCGCCCCTGGTTCTCCTCCGGCGACGACGAACTCCTCGCCGTCGTCCTCGACCCCGGCAGCAGGCTCCCGGCCGAACTCGTCACCCGCTGCGGCATCGACCCCGTATGGGCGGACGACTCCGTCCTGCCGCGCCTGCGCCCCGCCAACTTCCCGAACGCCGCCGTGACCGCCACCGACCGGCTCCTGACGGAGACCGTCGGCGGCACGCCCGCGAAGGTGTCGGTGGCCGCGTACGCGCCGGTGTACGACGAGCAACTGGGGCTCTGGGCCTGCGACATCGACGTGGACCTCGGCGACCTGGCCGACAGCCCCGCCTACTTCCCCCACCTGCGGCCCGCGTTCGCCCGCTACCAGCCGTACGCCGTCGACCCCCTCCACCTGTCCAAGGTGGTCACCGGGGACTTCGTCCAGCTGCCGCCCGACCGCACGGTCACCGCCGCGATGACGGCCGACGGCCGGATCCGCCTGGAACTGAGCGGCCCGGCCGCCGCCAACGACACGGGCGAGTTCGCGGGCCCGGGACGCGAGGGGATGGCGGCGAGCCGCCGCGTCACCGCGACCGTGCAGCAGCGCGCCCGCTCCGCGGACGAGCTGGACTGGACGGCGACCGCCGCCACGGCCGAACTGACCTGCACCCCCAGCGGCGACGGCTTCGTCTGGTCCGGCGAACTGACCCCGCCCCCCGGCCGGTTCCCTTCCCCCAGCCTCCACCGCCTCCTCATCGAGGAGTCCGAAACCTGCTTCACCGACCGCACCACAGCCACCGGCACCCTCACCGCCCACGGCATCACCCGCCCGGTGTCCCAGCGGCTCGTCCACGCGGACTTCTTCGGGCTGACGACGACGGTGTTCGGGCGGGTGGTGCTGGAGTTGGAGGAGTAGGGGATGGGGCGGTGCCGGGCGATCGTGGTGTGGGGGGCCGCGTCCGG
The DNA here is from genome assembly GCF_055573595.1 of Streptomyces sp. NPDC030165. Taxonomy (NCBI): domain Bacteria; kingdom Bacillati; phylum Actinomycetota; class Actinomycetes; order Kitasatosporales; family Streptomycetaceae; genus Streptomyces; species Streptomyces sp. NPDC030165. The sequence continues at coordinate 44,108 of NZ_JBVIBD010000037.1, forward strand.
GCGGGGCGGGCCTGGTTCCCTCAGGAGTCCGGGGCGCGATCGCCGGCGTAAGGATGAAGGGCCGACGGTGGAGGTACCGGCCACGTGACGGTCTTCCGTACCACGGCTGGACCGGATCACCCGCCCATCTGCCGGGCCCGGGGACACGAAGGGGTCTCCCCGCAGGCGACCGGTGCGGACACACGGTCCACCGACTGATCCGGATCATGTCACCCGCTGCGAAACCCTGCCCAGAAAAACTTCGGCTCTCGGAGTGTGAGCCGCGGATGCCGGGACACAAGACCGTCAGTGCTTCGGAACCGCAGGCACCCCGTCCCAGAGGGGCCAGTCTGCCGTCTTCCGGTGAGTGGCCACTCACATGCCTGCGAACCGCCCACCAGCGTCTAAGGAGAGCCGGCGATGGCCACCACCATGATCGCGCGCCGCCACGGGCGCCGTCACGACGACCCCGACACGACCGAGGAACTCCGGCTGCTGGTCACGCTGCCGGACGGGCCCAGGAAGGAGCGGCTGCGCCAGCGTGTGATCACCGCGTGGCTGCCGCTGGCGCACCGCCAGGCCGTACGGCTGCGGGAGCGCGGGGAGCAGCTCGACGACCTCAAGCAGGTTGCCGCCCTCGGCCTGGTCAAGGCGGTCGACCGCTTCGACCCCGAGCGGGCCGACGCCTTCGAACAGTTCGCCATACCCACCATCACGGGCGAGCTCAAGCGGCACTTCCGTGACCACACCTGGGACGTGCACGTGCCCCGGCGCACCCAGGAACTGCGCAACAAGGTCCGCAAGGCCGTACGGGAGCTGAGCACCACCCTGGACGGCCGGTCGCCGACCGTGGCGCAGATCGCCGAGCACGCCCGGCTGCCGGAGGACGACGTGGTGCTCGGGCTGGAGGCGCTGGAGACCTACCGCTCCCTGTCGCTGGACGTGGCCCTGGACCGCAGCGGTGACAACGACGACTACACGCTCCTGGACACCCTCGGCTCGGCCGACGGCCGCTTCGGGCTCATCGAGGACCGCGAAGCGGTCAAGCCCGCCCTGGCCCGGCTGCCCGAACGCGAACGCCGCATCCTCTACCTGCGGTTCTTCAAGGACATGACACAGAGCGCCATCGCCGCCGAACTGGGCCTGTCCCAGATGCACGTCTCGCGGCTGATCAGCCGGGCCCTGGCCCGGGTGCGGGCCGAGGTCGACCGGAACACGGAGCAGGAGTGCCGGTCCGCCGCCTGAAGACCGGGACGAAACGGCTCGCGCGGCACCCGGCGGGAACGTCCTCGGCCGCCTGGGCACCGCCCACGGCGCGGAGGCGGGCGATGCCGGCGCCGGTACGCCCGGGTACGGCGCAGCCCTCCGTGCCGGGCAGGCGACGGAGGGCTGCGGGGCCGGTGCGGCCGGGAAGCGTGGTGGGGCCGGGCGGCGAGCGGTCAGCGCACCCAGCGGTGGTAGAAGTGCTTGTGCTTCTCCAGGTCGCTGACCTTCGAGTGCGAGGCGACGCCGGTCTCACCGACGGTGACGCCGTCCGGCCCGCCGGCGTTCACCCCCTCCGCGTAGGCGGCGTGGTGGTGACTGGCGGTGCGGTGGTGCAGGTGCTTGCCCCCGCCGCCGGCGGTGGCGGCTGCTGCGGGGGTGGCGGCGAGGAACCCGGCGGCGATGATGCCGACGGCGGTTATCGCGGTGCGACGCATGGTCTCTCCTCAGGGAGGGGAATGTTTGAGACGACTCTCACCCGGCTCGGAACGCGTCGCACGCGGAGGCTGGCGAACGGGTTGCGCGGGCGGGGTCATGGTTGCGTACGGTGACGGTCCGGCCTGCTGCCCGCGCGCCGGGCCGCCTGTACCGGCCGGCTGTCCCTGAGGGCCGCCCCGGCGGAGGCCGCCGCTACGAAGGCCATCGCTACGAGGGCCACCGTTACGAAGGCCCGCCCACGCTGATGCCCGGTCCTTCGGGAGGGGCGTCCCGGTCGTGCGGCTTGAGTTCGATCTCGATGCGGTGGGTGCTCTCGCGGGACAGCGCCCCGCCCGCCTCCGCGGTGACCACACCGATCCGCAGGCCGCCCCTGCCGGAACCCTCGCGGCGGACCTGCACGGCGAACTCCACATTGACGCGGTCCACCAGGAACCGGAGCCTGCTGCGCTCGCCCTCGCGCTGCGCCGTTTCCAGCTCCTCGCGGATACGGCCGATGACGTCGGCCAGCCCGGCGGTCTCCGCGCCCTCGTCCCCGCCCGGGCCGCCCGGCCCGCCGATCCCGCCCATCGCTGGCCCTTTCGTCACACGGCGGGGAGCGGTCGTCACTCCCCGCGGCTATGGTTCAGGAGTATGAGGGAGCTCGGGGGAACTTCCAACTACTACTCAGACGACGGATGTTGGCGGGTCCGGCTGTTCCAGGGGGAGCGCCGGGACGCCCCGCCGCTCGGCGCGGGCGTGCTGCTGCCCGACGGTCTGGTGCTCACCTGCGCGCACGTCGTCCTGGCCGCCCGTCGGACCGCCGGCGGCACCGGCCGGCCGCTCGGCCCGCCGGTGCCGCTGGCCGACGTGTACGCGGAGTTTCCCGGCGCCCTGCCCGCGGTGCCCGACCCGGTGGCGGCAGTGGTGCTCACCCGCCATCTGTGGCCGCCCACCGCGCAGTTCGGCGCCGACATCGCGCTGCTGCGGCTGGCCGAGCAGCCGCCGGTGGAGCCCGCCGTGCTGCACCGGCAGGTCCCGGCGCGCAACGAGCGGGTGCACACCGTCGGTTATCCCAAGGACCTGCCGGGCGGCGAGCACATCACCGCCCGGCTCATGGGACGCGGCGGACCGGGCCGCTTCCCCGAGTGGGTGCAGCTCGACCCGGAGACGGCGCCCTACGTGGTCCGGCACGGCTTCAGCGGCAGCGGGGTGGTGCACGACCGTACGGGCTGTGTGATCGGCATCCTGGTGCACCAGTACGGCACGGCGCAGTTCCCCGTGCCCTCCAGCCACGCGTACATGATCCCGACCGAGACGGTCCTGGGTCACCTGGCCGACGAGAAGATCAAGCTCCGTGCCACCGGAGCCCGCGCCGTCTCGGGCTCCATCCGGCTCGACCCCGGAGCGGCCGGCCCGGACCGGGCGGTCGGACTCCGCCGCTGGATCGCCCGCTGGCTCGGTGACGGAGGACCGGGCACCGGCAGAGCCACGGTCAGGGACACGGGCCGGGGGACCGGCGCGGGGCGCGCCACCGGCGTCGGCAGAAGGACCGGTGCGGGCACCGACCGGTACACCGGAGCGCGGCGGGGGACGCCGGGGGCCTTGGGCGGCAGCTGGGGCGGCACCGTCCAGGGGCACGGCCGCCCGGAGGGTGTGGCGGAACCCGTGGAGCTGGCCTTCGTCGCCGACGACGACGTGGAGGCCCGGTCCGTCCTGCACTCCGCGCTCGTCCTGGCCGACCGGGAGCGCGGTCCGTGGTCGCTGCGGCGTGGCCGCGCGGCCACGCCGCGGGCGGGCTCGATCGACCTGGCCCTGGACGCGACGGGCTGGACGGCCGAGAAACTGGTCCGCCGTACCGCGGCCCGGGCCGGCGTGCCCGAGGGGGCGGCACAGGACGGCGCCGTCGCCGCCCTGACCGCGCGGATCGCCGAACAGGCCCCGCCGATGACCGCCGCCCTGCTCAGCGTCGACCGGACCCGGAGGGCCGACGGAGCGGTCATGTCGCTGCTGCACGCGCTGCTGGCGCGCGGTCACAGCCGGCTCCTGCTCGTCTTCCGTGACCAGCGCTCACCGCTGCTGGCCCGGGTCGTCGGCGAACTCCTCGACGAAGGCTGGGCGGACCGCCACGAGAAGGCCGTCGCCGCGCGCCTGACCGTGCTGGCCGGCCTGGAGGACCAGCGCCGGCGGTCGCGTACCGGGCGGACGGCGGCCGGCGACGGATACGTGCCGGTCCAGCCCCGGCTGGCCGGCAGGCTGGCGGCGCTGCGCCAAGGCGGCACCCTGCGCAACAGCGCGAGCGCCGCGTACCACCTGTTCCGTATCGGCATCGACGTCGAGGAGGCCCTGCAGCGCCTCGACCGGCCCCGTGCCCCGCGTGGTTACGTCGTCCTCCCGCCGGGCGACGGGCTGACCGACCTGCCGCACGTCACGGTCGGCGATCCGGACGCCCTCGTCGAGCCGGAGCCGCCGCCCGATCCACCCCCGCCCGCGCCGCCCGGCCCCGCGTCGGCGCCCGGTGCGGACCGCCCGCCGGCCGCCGTGCCGGTGACCGCCCCCGCGCGGCGTACCGGGCTCGTCCGGGGCCAGCAGCTGCACCAGCAGTACGAGGTCGTCGGCCGCCTCGGCCAGGGCAGTTACGGGCAGGTCTACCTCGCCCGCGACCGGATGCTCGCCGGCCGGCCCGTGGCTCTCAAAGGGGTGCACGACCCCGACGACGAGCAGGCGGTGAAGAACGCCGTGCAGGAGCGCCTGCGGCTGGTCGGCCTCAACCACCCGTCGATCATCAAGGTCTTCAACTACGCCAGGGAGCCCGGGGCTTCGGAGCACAAGCTCAGCTTCATCGTGATGGAGTTCGCCGACGGGGCGCCGCTGCAATGGATCGCCGAACAGATCGAGAAGCGCGCCGAGCCCTTCCACGACCACCGGGTGTACGAATTCGTCGCGGCCTACGGGCTGCTCGTCCTGGACGCGCTCACCTACCTCCACGAGGAGCGCGGGCTCGTCTACGGCGACCTCTCCCTCACCAATGTGATCCACTGCGGCGCCGGCATCAAGCTCGTCGACGTGGCCGGCGTCCGGCCGATCGGCACCTCGGGTCCCGTGACGTACCCGGCGCCCGAGGTGCACGGTTCCTCCGGCATGACCGTCGCGGCCGATCTGTACGCGGCCGGCGCCGTGCTGGAGGAACTGCTCGCCCGGGTGCCCGAGGCGCCCCCGGGGCTCGGCACCCGGTCGCTGCTGAAGGTGCTGAGCCGCGCCACGGCCGGCTGCCCGGAGGAGCGCTTCGCCGACGCCCGGGAGATGTCCGTCCAGCTCCGCGGCGTCCTGCGGGAGCTGCGCTCGCTGCGGCTCGGCGAGGAGGCGGCCTTCGAGCCCTCGACGCTTTTCGCCCCGGCGTCCGCGGCCCTCGACGGCGCGCTGGGCAAGGCTCCGCCGCTCGGCCAGTGGCGGGACGGCGGCAACGTCAAGCGGAAGCTGGAGGCGGAACCGCCGGCCGCCGCCGAGGTCGCCCTCGGCCTGCCGGTCCCCATGCCGAGCGCCGCCGACGGCAACTGGACCGAGCTGCACCGCACCTCCTACGACGACCCGGTCGGTCTGCTCCAGCTCAGCGACGCGTGGAAGGAGTCCCCGGAGAAGGCGCTGCTGCACTGCCGGCTCCACCTGGAGATCGCCCGCGACCACCCGGAGGAGGCCGTCGTGGAGCGGGCCGCCGCCGAGGCCGAGCTGGCCCGGGCCCGGAAGGCCGTCGGCGAACTCGCCGATTTCGACTGGCGGCTGCACTGGCACGAGGGGCTGCTGCACCTCGTGCACGACCGGGTGGCCGACGCGCGGGCCTGCTTCGACCTGGTGTACGAGGCCATCCCGGGGGAGTACGCGCCGAAACTGGCCCTCGGCTACTGCCACGAGGCCGAGAAGGACCTGAAGGAGGCCGTTGCCCTGTACGGAGCGGTGTGGCACCGCAACCACGCCCTGGGCGGCGCCGCCTTCGGCCTGGCCCGCATCCACCTCGCCACCGGCAAGCCCCAGCTCGCCCTCGACTGCCTCGAAGCCGTCCCCGCCGACTCGCGGCACCGCACCGCCGCCCGCACGGCCATGGTCCGTATCCTCGCGGCACCGCCCGCCGACGGCAGTCCGCCCACCGTGGCCGCGGCCCGGCAGGCCTGGGTGGCCCTGCACCGGCTCACACGGAAGGAGGGCCTGACCGACCGGCACGCCCAGGACCGGCTCCGTGCCGACCTCCAGGAACTGCTGCTCCTGCTCGTGACGACCGCGCCCGCCGGTGCGGGCCCCGGCCCGCTGAGCGTCTTGTGCGCGGGACCCGACATCCGGGCCGAGAAGATTCCCGCCCCGCCGACGGAGCGCGTCCTGCGCGAAGAGCTCGCCGCCTGCTACCGGCGGCTCCTGTACCAGATGCCGCCTGCCGAACGGGGCCGTGACCGGGCCCTGGCCGAAGCGCTGCTCGACAACTCCTACCACACCCGCCCCTTCGGTCTCTGGCACCGGCGCGGCGACCAGCGCCGCCGCTGGCTGGGCCGCCGGAAGCGGGCCCGGGCGAACGGCGGGGGCTTCCAGACGTACGAGGACATCGCCACGGAGGGGCCAGGATGAACCGCCACGACCGCCCCGGCCCGGACCCGGGCAAGCCCGGCACGGACGGGAGCGGCCCGCAGGAACCCGGCGGGCGAGACCCCGACCGGCAGGAACCCGGCCCGCCGGATTCCGACGAGCAGCCCGGGGCGCCCCGGGAGCGGTGGCGTCCGGTCCGTGCGCTGTGGCGCTGGTCGGCGGGCCGCGGCGCGGGAGGCGCGCTGAAGCCCACCGGGAAGTTCCTGTTCAGCCGCATGGTGATGCTGCCCGCCGCCATGTTCGCGGTGCTCGCGCTCGCGGGGACGGCGTTCTTCGACGTCCACCACCGTACGGAGGAACAGCGCGACCGCTACGCCCCCGCACTGGTCGACCTGGCCCACGCCCGGGTGTCGCTGACCCTCGCGCAGCAGGAGGCCGAACAGCGGCTCGGCACCAGCGACAGCGAGCCCTTGAAGCAGACCGGTCTCGTCGGGCTCGGCGAGAGATACCCGGCCCTGGTGACCGAGGCGTCGCAGAGCCTCAACAACGTCGTTCAGACCCGAGCGCTGAGCAGGGCCCAGGAGCAGATGGTCCGTGTGGTGTCGGGCCTGGTGACCGCTTACGACGGCTGGATCGGCTGGGCCGACAGCCACCACGACAGCCGGCCGCTGCGCAGGGCGGGCATGGACTACGCGACGGATCTGCTGCGCACCGGCCCGACCGCCGTACTCCACCGCATCACCCGCCTGGAGAAGGACCTGCGCACCGCCGTGGCCGAGCTGTCGGACCGGCGCACCGTGCTCGCCGTCACGGCGTCGGCCGCGCTGCCGGCCGCACTGCTCCTCGCCTTCGTCTTCGTCGGCCTGCTCGACTACGTACGGGTCCGCCTGCACGTCCGCAGCCCGCTGCTGGTGCTGTACGCGCTGCCTGTGCTGCTGGTGCTCGCGGTGCTCCCGTCCGGCATCACCGCGCAACAGCGGGCCCAGCGGGACGTGGAGAGCTCCGCGTACCGGCTCGGGCAGATCACCGTGCCCCGCCCGTCCGGTGACGGCACGGAGGAGGCCGATTCGCCGCGCGGTCCGGACGCCGTGGTCGAGCGGGAGGACGCCGCGCTCGCCGCGAAGCTGCGCGGCACCCACCCGGGCGGCTGGGAGCTGGCGGCCGTGCTGGCCCTGGCCGCCGGGGCGGCGGGCGCCGTGGCGTGCGGCTTCACGCTCCGCCGGTACGGCCGGGAACACTGGAAGATCGACTGGGGGAAGGCATGAGAAGCGCACGCCGGTTGCTCCGTCCCGTCCTGGCCTGCTGCCTGCTGGTCACCACCGCCCTGGTACCGCTGGGCTGCTCCTCGGAGGAGGACCGCACGGTGGTGGTCCTGGGCCCGTGGACGGACGGGGAGGAGACCCCGTTCGTCAGGATGCTGGAGGACATCGGCAAGCGTACGGGGCGGTCCTTCGAGTACGAGGGCACCCGCTCCCTGCGGGAGACCCTGGCGGCCCAGCTGCGCTCGAAGACGCCGCCCGACGTGGCGGTCCTCAACGGCCTGGGCGAGCTGGCCGAGTACGCCCGGAGCGGTGACGCCAAGGTGCTGGAGGAGGACGTGGCGGGATCCGCGCTGGGGCCGTGGTCGCAGCAGATCACGCTGGAGGACCCGGCGGGGGAGCGGCAGCGGCACTCGTACTGGGTGCCGATCCGGGTGGACCTCAAGAGCATCGTCTGGAGCCGCCCCGGCGACCTCAAGGCGGCCGAGAACCCCCGCTGGTGCCTGGGCATGGCGTCGGGGCCCACGTCCGGCTGGCCGGGCACGGACTGGATCGAGGACCTGCTGCTGCAGAAGTTCGGCCCGGCCGTGTACGAGGACTGGGCCACCGGCGGTCTGCCGTGGACCAGTGAGGAGGTGAGACGGTCCTGGCAGGCGTGGCGGGACGTGCTCGCGAAGGACGGGCCCGAAGCGGGTGAAAAGGCGATATCGACCCAGTTCGAGAGCCTGGGCGGCGGCCGGTACGGCCTGCTGAACAGCGGCCGGTGCACCCTGGAGCACCAGGGCTCCTTCATCCGCCGGCACTACGGCGACGAGGTGCTGCCCGCGCCCACCCACACGTTCGTCCCCGGACTGCCGGCCGACCTCAAGGCGTACGAGGTCTCCGGCGACATGGCAGCCGTCTTCCGGCCGAGCGACGCCGCCTGGGACCTGCTGCGGGAACTGACCTCGCGCCAGGCCCGCGCCGTATGGGCCGCGAAGGCGGACCCGGGGGCGCGTCCCTTCTTCCCCGGCGGGAGCACGGGCGAGGGGCGGCTCTCGGCGAGCACCGCCGCGGTGCGCAAGCTCTTCCGGTCGGCGGACAAGATCTGTTTCGACGCGTCCGACGCCATGCCGTCGACCCTGCGGGGAGCGTTCCAGCGGGCCGTACTGGAGTTCCTGCAGGATCCGCAGGACGCCGGGCTCCTCAAGAGGCTGCTGGAGCAGCTGGAGGCCGAGCGGCAGACGCAGGAGCGGGCCGGGGCTTTCGCGCTGGACCACCTGTGCGGAGATCCCGCCGACTGACGGTGGCAGCGGCCGGCCGTGGCTGACCGGGCGTACCGGCCTGAACCGGCCTGAACCGGCCTGGACGACGGTTGACGGCGGCCGGCGGCGCCGCGCGGTGGCCGTCTGCGCGACCTGCGCAGTTGGACTGCGGTGCCGGCGGTCACGGCCGGGGCGCACAGCGGGCACCGGACCGGCGGCCGCGACCGGCCGGGGTCCCCCGTAGTGATCCACATCACGGGCGGGGCCGGTACCGATGCGGCAGGGCCCGCGTTTTCTTCGTACCATTCACGTGTTTGCCGAGGGAAATGGTGCGGTCAGTGCAGGAGCGGGCGGTCAAGACCCGGGAGGCTATTCTCCGGGCGGCTTCCGAGGTGTTCGACGAGTTCGGATTCAGCGGTGCGAGTGTCAGCAAGATCATGAAGCGGGCGGGGGTCACCCAGGGCGGGATGTACTTCCACTTCCCGTCCAAGGAGGCCCTGGCGCACGCCGTGATGATCGAGCAGGGCGAGGGACTGGAGATGCCGCCCGGTGAGGACGGCCTGCAGCGGCTGATCGACATCACGCTGTACCTCGCCGGGCAGCTGCAGACCAACCCGGCGCTGCGGGCCGGGGTGCGGCTGGCGATCGAGCAGGGCGAGTTCGGCGTCCAGGACGACGCCCCGTACCAGTACTGGGTGCAGGAGTTCGCCGGACAGCTGCGCGCCGCCCGGGACAGGGGCGAGCTGCTGGCGGACGTGGACGTGGACGACCTGGCCTGGGTCCTGGTCAGCTCCTACTCCGGCACGCAGCTGCTGTCGCAGATCTCGTCCGGCCGGGCCGACCTGCACCAGCGCATCATCACCCTGTGGCGGTACCTGCTGCCGGGGATCGCCGCGCCCGGCACCAGGCCGCTGCTCACCTTCGAGGAGAACCGGGGCGACACGGTCGCCTGACGCCGGGCCGTCGCGGCCGTCTCTCATTTGAGGCCGCTGAGCATGACTCCCCTGATGTAGTACTTCTGCAACAGCAGGAACAGGAGCAGCACCGGCAGCACGCTCAGCATGAGCCCGGCCATCATCACGGGCACCATGCGGTTGGGGTCCAGGTAGCTCTGGAGAGTCTGGATGCCCACCGGCAGCGTCATCAGCCGCGGATTCGCGGTCGAGACCAGCAGGGCCCAGATGTACTCGTTCCAGGCGCTCACGAAGGTGAGCAGCGCTAGGGTCACGGCCACCGGCTTGGTCTGCGGTACGACGATGCGCCACCACACCGTGAACTCCCCGGCACCGTCGATCCGGGCCGCCTCCAGCATCTCGTCCGGTACGGACACGATGAACTGCCGCATCAGGAAGATCCCGAACCCGGACACCAGGAACGGCATGACCAGCGCGGCGAGGCTGACCGTCAGCCCCGCGCCGCCGTCGCCGAGCAGGCCGTTGCCGCCCGCCAGCGGCCAGTGCACCAGGATCAGGAAGTGCGGGATGAAGAAGACGAACGGCGGGAACATCATCGTCGCGAGCACCAGCCGGAAGATCAGGTCGCGGCCGGGGAAGCGCAGCTTGGCCAGGGCGTAGCCCGCCAGTGAGGACGTCAGCAGCACCGAACCGGTGATCACGGCGGTGGCGACGACGCTGTTGCGGAACAGCAGCGGCAGGTCCAGCCGGACGAACGCCTCCCGGTAGTTGGACAGCTCGAAGGCCTCCGGGAGGAAGCGGTACGGGAGCCTGCCGTACTCGCCCGGCCCCTTGAACGAGGTCAGCAGCATGTCCAGGAACGGTACGACCGTCACCACCGCGCCCACCCCCACCAGCAGGTACGACAGCCACGGAAATCGCCTGCGCCGTCTCACGCGTCCGCTCCCTTCCGCCGGAACAGCCACAGCTGCGCCAGAGTGATCACTAGGATCAGGACGAACAGCACCAGGGCCGCCGCGCTCGCCGAGCCCCAGTCCCCGTACGTGAACGCCCGCTGGTACATCTCCAGGGCGGCGACGTCGGCCGCGTCGCCCGGACCGCCGTCGCCGGTCATCACGATGATCAGCGCGAACGACTGGAGCCCGGTGATGAACTGGGTCACGCACACGAACAGCAGCGACGGCCGCAGCAGCGGCAGCGTGATCCGCGTGAAGACGGTGAGCTGCCCGGCCCCGTCCAGCTCGGCCGCCTCGTAGTAGGCGCGGGGGATGGCCTTCAGGCCCGCGGTGAGGACGAGGATCGCGGAACCGAGCGAGGCCCACGCCTGGACCACCACGATCGACGGCAGTGCCGTCGCCGGGTCCTGGAGGAAGGCCACGGACCGCAGGCCGAGCGCGTTGAGCACCCCGTTGACCAGGCCGCCCGGCTCGTACATGTACTTCCACACGTTGCCGACCGCGACCACGGTCGTGACGATCGGCAGGAAGTACAGCGTGCGCCACAGCCCCTGGAAGCGCAGGTTGGTGATGCAGTGGGCGACCAGCACGGCGCCGCTCAGCGCCAGGACCACGGTGCCCAGCGCGTACAGCAGCGTGTTGCTCAGGACCGGCGTGAGGAAGGACGAGCCGCGGGCGAAGAGGGCGGCGAAGTTGTCCGTGCCCGTCGGCCGTATGTCGGCGAGGTCGAAGCCGGCCCAGCGGGACAGCGACAGCAGCACCGCGAACAGCAGCGGCAGGACGAGGAAGACCGCGAAGAAGAGCAGGCTGGGGGTGAGGAAGAGGTAGGCGGCGACGGTCTGCCGTCGGTGTCGCCGGTGCGCGGCGGCGCGGGCGCGGCTCCCGGCCGTGCGCACACCCCGCCCGCCGTCCTCGTAGCCGCGCCGCCCGGCGTCCGTGCGGTCTCTCCCGCCGTCCCCGTCCGCGTTTCCGACCGTTGTCGCCATGCAGCACCAGCCTTTCGGGACGGGCGGACCGGCGTGTGAGGGTCCGTGGGGCGGGGCGGGCGGTCAGCGGGCAAGTTCCTGGTCGACCTGGCGTACGGCGTTCCGTACGGCATCGTCCGGTGTGCGGCGGCCGGTCCACATCTCCTCGATGTTCTTGCGCAGCAGCGCCTTGGTCTTCTGCGCACGCGGTCCGTTCGGCTCCGGCGTGGCGTAGTCCAGCGCGTCGACGAACGGGCCCAGGTTCGGATCGCCACCGGCGGCCAGCAGGCTCCGCATGTCGCGGGTACGGCCGGTCATCGTGCCGACCGACATCTGCAGGACGCTCATCCGTGTGGCGCGCACCGCGGCGGCCCGGCCCGCCCGCGGGCCGGCCGGCACCACCTCGTCGTTCAGCCAGCGCAGGAACTCCCACGCCTCGCGCGGATGCCGGCTCTGGGCGTTCACGCCGAGCAGGAAGCCGGTGGTGACCGTGCCCCGGTTGCCGGGCGCGGGCCCCGGCACCGGCGCCACCGCGACATCGCGGTAGTCCCGGCCCATCGTCTGCCGCAGGCTGCCGGTCCACCAGGCGCCGCTGACCGCCAGCGCCACCCGGCCCGCGGGGAAGGCTTTCATCAGGTCGGTGCCGGGGTCGCTCGCGCCCCGGTCGATCAGCCGCCGCTCCAGCGCGAAGACGGCCCGGCCGGCGGGGGAGCCGAGGGCGCTGCGCGAGCCGTCCGGCTGGAGGAACGATCCGCCACGGGAGGCCAGCAGCGCCAGCGTCTGGTTCACCACGGTCGCGTCGTCGGCCCGCGACAGCCCGAAGCCCTGCACGAGCGTATTGCCGTGCCGGTCGCGCCGCGCGGTGCGGTACGCGGTCTCCTCCAGCTCCCGCCAGGTACGCGGCGGCCCGTCCAGCCCGGCCGCACGCAGCAGCCGCTGGTTGCAGTACAGCGCGTAGGGCTGCACCTCCGTCGGATAGCCGATGATCCGGCCGCGCACCGAGGCAGCCCGGACCGCGGCGCCGGCGAAGCCGTGCGTGATCCGCTCGGCGTCCTCCTGCGGGGCCGGCCGCACCACCCCGGCCTCCGCCAGCTGCCCGGCCCACAGGCTGTACGGGTGGATGATGTCCGCGCCCTGCCCCGCGGCCTGCCGGACCATCAAGGTGGTCAGCAGGTCCTGGAACCGGACCGCCGTCGTCCGTACGTGCACCCGGTCGTGCCCGGCGTTCCAGGTGTCCACCGCCCGTTGCAGCGCCGACTTCAGCGGCTCCGTCGCGTAGTGCGACAGCAGCGTCAGCACGACCGGGTCGCCGGGGCGGCCGCTCCCGCTCCGCCCCGGGGCGCCGCAGCCCGCCGCCGTCACCGCCGCTCCGGCCAGCCCCGCCAGCACCCGGCGCCGCTTCATGACCGCACCTCCCGCCGCAAGATCTGGAACGTCCGGGTCGTGACGAACCCCGCCGACCTGTACAGCTGCCCGGCCGGGCTCCGCTCGCCCGTCCACAGGAACCATGCCCCGTGCGCGCCCGCCGCCCGCATCCGCTCCAGCGTCAGGTGCAGCAGCACCTTGCCCAGCCCGGTGCCGCGCTGGTCCGCCCGCACCCCGAACGGTCCGAACCGTTCGGTCAGCCCCTCGTACGCCCCGTGCATCGCCCAGCCCACGACCCGGCCCGACGGGTCGCGGGCCGTCACGACGCGGTCCATGGGCGCGCCGCCGTCCAGCGCCCGGCGGATCGTCCACGGCCAGTCGGGACCGAATGCGTCGCCGGCCAGCCGCAGCAGCCCCACCAGGTCGTCTTCCCGCGGCGTGCCGAAGCGGTAGCCCTCGGCGGCCAGCGCGGCGGCCCGCTCCCGCACCGCGTCGGGCATCCGGTAGCCGACCAGCCCGCGATCCATCGCGACCGCCTCGCCCCGGGGCCGGAAGCCCAGCTCAGCCAGCAGCCGGCCGGCGTCCGGATAGAGGTTGCGGTCCAGGCCGGGCAGGAAGTAGTGCGGTGTGTAGCACGCGAAGTCGGCCCGGTCACAGCCATGCCCGGCGAGCCAGTCGAGCACACCGGTGAGCAGCCGGCGCCCGAGCCCGCCACGGCGGACGGCCGGATCCACGAAGAAGAACGGCACCCACCCCTGCCCCGGTTCCAGGTCACCTCCGGCCATCGGAACCGTCCGGCGCACACCGTACGCGGCCCCGACCACCTCACCGTCCCGCACGGCGACACGCAGCCCCGCAGGATCGAAGTTCGGGTCCAGCAGGACGCACCGGCGAAAGCGCTCCCGGGTGACGGGATCGCACGGGACGCTTCGCCCCCACGCCGCGACGAGCGGGCCGACGTCCCCGGGAGCGAACGCGCGGACACGCACCGGGCCCGCGTGCGGCGTCGCGTGATCCATCGGCGTCCTCTCATCCGCGTCCCGTACGGGCCGGCAGGGCCCATGGTCCCCGCCGTGCGTCCAGGCTCCAACACCTCGCGCACCACGGGCTCCGGGACGTGCGCGCCTACGGCGATCGGCCCCCGTCAATCCCCCGGTTGGCCCGCTCCGGGGCCCCTGCGAGGAGCCCCGCGCGCCGGACGGCCCTAGGCGGTGTCTTCAAATGATCTTGCATGGTGGATCATGGTCGGGTGATACGTCGACATGAGCTCTCAGATGCCGAGTGGGAGTTCGTCCG